>NZ_BDQM01000024.1 GCF_002207865.1 Colwellia marinimaniae | reverse complement strand
CTTGGCGGCATGATTGAACAAGGCAAACTCAAGGCTGAGGATTGGCCGATTCTTACTAAAGTTGATGAGTAATTAGTTGGTAGTCAGCTTGCTTCATTAGCGCAAGGCTAGCTTAGACTGAAGCGAAATGAGCGCATCGTGTTACTAAACTTTATTAAATACCGGTGGACTACAAGGTCTTGGCGGCATGATTGAACAAGGCAAACTCAAGGCTGAGGATTGGCCGATTCTTACTAAAGTTGATGAGTAATTAGTTGGTAGTCAGCTTGCTTCATTAGCGCAAGGCTAGCTTAGACTGAAGCGAAATGAGCGCATCGTGTTACTAAACTTTATTAAATACCGGTGGGCTACAAGGTCTTGGCGGCAGGATTGAACAAGGCAAACTCAAGGCCGAGGATTGCCCGACCTTGCCACAAATATGCGATGCAGAGCTAAAACCTTAACGGATAACGCCCTTGCTGATCAGGACGCCCGAGAAAAACTAACGCCGACTTTAACTGAGCAGGGAACTTAGCGCCAGGCTCTAAATATCCCTGACCAGATGCTTTTTTCTGGGCTAAAGATAAACGCGCAGTAAAGCTCAAACCTAGATTATTTTTAGCTGATATCTGTGCTATTAAATCACCTTGTTCACAATGCATATCCGCAGAAAGTTTACCTAACTTGATATTGTTATCTAAAGCGACCACCCCTGAACGTAACCAACTAACTTGCCCTTGTGCGTGCTGACAAGTTAAATTGCCCTCAATATTTAAGTTTAACTCAGCAAATTTTAGTTCGACATTGCCTTGTGCGATGACAGGGATTGGTAAAGGTAATTGTTTAGCAATCTCATTGGCCGATATAAAAAGCTCTACATCCTTGAATATCAATGTTTTGCTGGAAACTGTTAAGGTGAACTTACCCTCAGCCCCAGCAAGCATAGTATCACCAAAAACAACCTTTAATTTTGGTGATAAACTCAACAATGACCAAAAGCTAAGCTGAGTTTTAACCTGCTGAATTTGTGTATTACTGACCATAACCCCAGCAATTTCACCTTGCCAAATTGAGCCAGAGACAGTACCAATTTTAATATGTTTGGGTAGTTCGATAGTATTGATTATTAATGCTAGCGGCATGGTGGCCACTAGAAAGACTACGTAACTGCTCAAAAAAATTGCCGTAAAAGCAAACCACTTCTTCATCTGATTTCTCTATCTTCTATTATGCGGTTATTCGGTAACTGCTGACTATGAACTAAGTAACATTAACTAGGCTATTTTAATCATCAGTCATTATCACTTACTAATGACTTGCCCAAAAGCTAGTTATGTTAGTGTTGATCGGTTAGATCATATCCGAGTAAGATGTAATCGACGTACTTTCACTTCGCCGTCACTATCACCATGGGTTAAATCAATCGCTTTAACTTGCAAACCTTCATTATTTACTAAGTGCTCTAACCAAAACAGTAGTTGGGTAAAGGGGGTACTGTCTATCCATACTTGTAAGTCATCACCCTGAGGTTGCATACGGGTAATGGTTAATTTGTAGGTCTTGGCACTACGGTTTGCCACACTCGCTATGCTACCACTCAATTTTGCTGTGCCACCTGAGCGTTTAGCCTGTTGGTACAAAGCAGTATTTTCTTCTACCCAAGATAATAATTGTTGCTGTCTGACTAACTTACTACGCGCTTCAGTTAAGCTATTATTTAAAGGTTGCCAAATGGCGCTATAAAAAATAAAAACGATAAAAACAAGGGCCATTGCTGCGACAAGACTCTGCTCTCGACTGTTTAGTTGTTGCCACCATGCTTTCATTATGATGTTTCCTTATTGTTTTTATTACTACGCTTTTTGGCGGCAGATTTACGATTTCTTTTGCCTTTATTACTGCTTTTAGTCGATATACTAAAGGAGCCGGTAACTAGATCACCTTGGTTATTTTGTGAACCTTGCTTAACGGTTAAGTTAGCGGCAGCTAACGCAACACTGAACTGCTCGAAGGCTTGATAATCTTTAGCTGTTGCTTGAATACGTAACTCTTGGCGCTTACCATCAAACTTTAACGTCTCAGGTTTTAGCGCCGGTACTTTGGCAAAAGCGGGTTGTAACTTAGCCAACATAGCCAAAAACCCTTGCCTATCACTAACACCACCCAACAAGGCTAATTCTCGATTCAATTGCGATTTTATCGTGGCAACCCGTACTCTTTTGGTGTTCGGAAAAGCCTTTTTATAATGGGCAATAATACGTTGCTGAACATTATCGCGCTCAGCATTGAACTGCCACAACTGTGCACCCTTGTAGGATAAGTTCAACGAAAGCGCAAATAAGGCAACACCTGCGACCCATAACCACTGTCGTCCGGCATTACTGCGCGACTCTTTAACTTTGTACTGCCCTTGCAGTAAATTAAAACGACTTAATTTACTGTGATAATTTTTTGCCATCAGTGCCAGCGGTAATTCTTCAGGCATAGCGGTCAGCGCTAACTGCTCACTATTAGCCAAGGGCGAAAAAGCGTGAATGGCAATCCTTGCTTGCTGATCATCGCCCTCTTTATCTTCAGCTGCTTGCTCATTAGCAAACGCCTGACATTGCCATTGCCAAGCACTGGCATCTAAGACAAAACCCTGCCAAAGGCCTTGGCGCACAATCACTTGCTGCTGGCTACCATCGCCCAAGGTAATGGCGCTCCACCCGTCGGCCATCATAGGCATAGCCAAGACATCGGGTAAAATAAACTTGGTGCTAAGATCGGCATCAGTTAACCATGTCAGCCATTGCTGCATTTGACTATGGGCAACAATAGCGGTGAAACAATTATTCCCCTGGTCATCACTGGCTAAATCGGCATAAGCAAAAAATAGCTGTTCAACCTCTTCGGCTAAATTATCTTCTAACATATAGGGTACGGCTAAACGGATTGCACGGGCAGATTTTGCCGGTACTTTTACCGATTTCAACAGCACATCGCAGCCTGGTACCAACACCTTAACCAATCGATGTTCTGCTTTACTGGTTAGCTCACTTAGCTGCTGAGCACCCTTTAGTTCGCCACTGGCAATAATTTCCTGGTTATTACTGCTTGTTTCGGCAACAACTAACCAATGAATGGTATCGTGTGCTTGACTTCCCAGACGGATAAATAATGTTTCTGTCACTAGTTACGTCCTATAGTACGACTAATTACTTGAATTTGTTTAGATTCATTAACTTTCATTATTGAGCTCATGGCAAAATAGCTATTGTTAAAACGGGCACTGGCTTTTAATTTAAAATATTGACTATCAACGACAAACTGCGCTTTTTGCCACTTTGCCAGATTAATTTTACTTAACTCTGGCAGTTGATAGAAATCATCTAAATTATCATAACCTGAGCTGTCCCGTGCGTTGAGTATTTCTTGTGCATCATCTAGACTCGAATCAAGTAAAGCTTGTAATAACTCAGGTTTTTCTGCATCTAGGGTATTGATATTTATTAGATGTTGACTATTTTGTGGCAGCACACACACATAAGGTGTTAACGCTAAGATAATGGCTGGGCTAAAGTGCTCAATTAATCTTAATTCATTGACGCTGGCTAAATAACTATTGGCGGCAAGATAAGGAAACTCACGAGCAGCATAATCGTTATCCTCGGCACCACCTGCTCCTGTTATCAAATCATTGTCATCAAGCCAATCGGTTAAGGCATTAACCATGGCTTCAGCTTCAAAGTTGCCCACTCCGTCAATATTTAAGTTGACGAGAAGCCCTGCTAGTACTGTTGCTGCTGGTAACTGTTTGTCACTGGCTGATTTACTTGCTTGGCTACCCGCAGTTTTTGATGAGCCCGAAGAGTTGCCTGAAGCACTATTAGCAGACTCATCCTTTGTTTTTGCTTGCGGGTGTAATGCGTTAAGGTTTAAACAGCTTTGTAAATCGGTTATTTCACCACTAATTTCACCAAAATCAACCGGATAAGTAGTCGTCTCTGTTGCCCAAATTTGTTCCAGATGGGTGACCTTAGGCTCATCTTTAAAGGCTTTTATTAACACTCGTTTGGTAAATGCCTCAGCGCCTAAGGCATACCAATAGGCTTGCTGGTTAAAACTGATGTTCATACTACGCTGCATTTGTGTATGCAATCGGGTGGTCATTTGCGCGGCAATAATTGAGCATAAAGCCACAATTAGCATCACGGTAATAAGAGCCACACCTCGTTGACTTGCTCTCGCCAAACTGAATACTGACGGTTTATTAGCCATAAACTAGCTCTTACTCTTTTCTTCTGTAGCGAGGTCGCCGGCAACTAAAAACTGGCGACGGATGAAACCATAATCCTCAGTTTCAATTTCAATAGCAATCGCTTGTGGCAATTTTTGCCCAGACCATTTTTCCTGCCATTTACTGCCATCATAAAATTCAAACGCTAAACTTGTCACTAAGGTTATTAGCGGTCTAACTCTTGGCTCTTGGCCGACCACAGCGTCAACAAAGTTATAATGTAAACGCTGCAAGGTGCCATCCTCGAGTCGATAAGCAACACTTTGCATATCACTACGCGGTAATAATAACCCTGGATTAGTCCAACCATTACGGACAAAGGCGATAGCTTGATCATCCGCTAAAAAGCTATCGTCTGCTGTTTGTAAAAAATTATTCGTTGGCGCTTCACCATTAACTCGCATACTGCGCTTTGCTATTTGGGTAAAATCTCGTTCAATCAACAAAAAGGCACGCTGTAATTCATTTTGTCTTTCCGTGCGAATCTTTGAATTTTCATCACCACGTAACACGGTATCAAAAATGGTAAAACTGGCTAAACTGACCACGGAAAATATCGAAATGGCGATCAGTACTTCAAGCAGGGTAAAACCTTGCTGTTTATCGCTAAAAAAAACTTTATCCATAGTAGTACCTACTTTCATCAGGGTTTCTCCTGAGCGAGGTAGGTCATCAAGCTAGCCGTAACTAACTCATCATCTTCATTTAAACGTACTTCCATAACAATAGCGCGTAATTCTTTATTGGTGGTATTAATCACTTTTTGCTGCCAATGCCAGGTTCGACCCGCCATCTCGACTTTGCCTTTACGGTTATTTCTTGGCGGCCACGTTTTATCTAAACTCACTGCAACTAGCTGATTTGAAGCGACCCATTGAGCAAACATTTGCTCTTCTAAATGACTAATATGACGATAGTTATTATCGGCAACACCGAGCAGTGCTACACCAGAAATAGCAAAAACAGCCATGGCCAACATTACTTCAAGTAAGGTAAAACCGCCTTGTTTGACTTTTCTAATGAGAGTGATTTTATTGCTCATCGAGCACTGGCCCTTCAATGGTTAATGGCACACTATATATACCGGTAACACGATAAGCTAAATCTTCAGCGCCTACAATATAGGCTAACTCTTCATTTAAGCGAAAAGTAACGCTGAATGGGCTAATATCACCACCAGAGAGAATATACACTTGTGGAATTATTTTTTCCTCTTGTTCTTCTTTCGACAGTAAGGTGAAATCGTCTTCATCTTTTTCTCTAAAAGTATCGGCGTCAAACAGCAAGGGTTCGTCGATGGGCAGATCATCAAGCTCTAAGCTCAACTCTATACCTTCCGGCAAGGTGACATTGGCTAGCCAGTCTTGCTCAGGGATCTCAGTCCATCGAGTGCCGTCATAACCAAGAAACTGATAACTATCTTTTTTAACGACCAAACCTAATTCAATGTTATTGAGCATGCCGTAATCTGCCGCCACTGCAAAAATAGCGGCAAAACGCGCACTTTCATGTTTTAACTTATCTGCCGGATTATTGCCAGAAAAGTTAAATTGCACCAAGCTGGCCATAAGACCAATCAACACAATAACGACCATCACCTCAATTAAGGTAAAGCCACGGTGTTTCTCTGCTGAGTATGATGAATTTGAATGTTTAAATTTCATAATAAAATAGTAGGCTTGGCCGTGTCTTCCTTCATCGTGCTGTTAAAGTGAATTTCTGGCTAAAAGGCGCTTAATCAAGGCGCGAAATATGACGTTTAGTTTACTAAACGAGTATTTTTGCAACGATGAGTAAGCGTTTATTAGACGAAATTACTGAAAGTCGCCTAGGTTCCAGTTGCCGATGTCATCTTCTGTGCCGGCTTCACCGTCTGGCCCCACTGAAAACACATCCATTCGACCCTGTTCACCTGGATTCAATAACACATAGTCATTACCCCAAGGATCTTTTGGTAAACGTTTAATATAGCCACCTTCAGGAAAACGACGTGGCTCTGGCTCAATATCGGTTTGCTCAACCAAGGCTTCCAAACCTTGCTCTGTGGTTGGATAATCATAGTTATCCAACTTATATAAACTCAATGACGTTTCTAAAGCAGTAACATCTGATATGGCTTTTTGCAAATTAGCTTTATCTTGGCTACCCATTAAACTAGGTACCACCACACTGGCCATAATACCTATAATTACAATAACCACCATCACTTCTAATAAGCTAAAACCTTGTGCTTTTTTCATATTCATATTGCTTTCCTAACGTCTGATAAATTAATTACATTGCCCTTAATAGGCTCATAGGCCAATTAATGCCCTAGCCACCCACTAGGCTATTCAGTTGTAAAATTGGTTCTAAAATTGCCATAACAATAAAGAGCACCACCCCTGCCATACCCACCATAAGTGCCGGTTCAAATGCTTTTAAAGAGATGCTGACCAAAGCATCGAACTCTCTATCTTGGTTATCCGCAGCACGACCTAACATATGTTCTAACTTGCCACTTTTTTCGCCACTAGCGATCATATGCAGCATCATAGGGGGGAACAATTTAGTTTGCTCCAATGCCACACGCAAACTTGAACCTTCACGCACTTTATCGGTGGCGGCTGTCACTTGCTTTTTAATATATAAATTATCGAGCACTTGTCCAGAAATACGCATACTTTCCAGTAAAGGCACGGCACTGGCCGTTAAAATACTTAAAGTTCTGGCAAAACGAGCGGTATTTATACCTCTAACTACCTTGCCAACGGCTGGTACCCGTAATAAATTCCGGTGAAACGCCATTTCAAAATTTGGTTTTTTCAACAGCTGTGAAAACAGCAACATCAGGGCCGCAAACAAGATCAGCAATACTAAGCCATAGTCACGCAGAAAATCACTACTGGCAATTAAAAACTGGGTAGTACCGGGTAAACTCTCACCCATGTGTTCAAACTGACCGACAATTTTTGGCACCACGGCGGTTAATAAAATAGCGATAACACCGACAGCAACAACGGTCATAATAATAGGATAAACCAGTGCTTGGATTAGTTGCGAGCGCATCTGTTGGCGCTTTTCGGTATAATCAGCCAAACGGTTAAGTACTTTATCAAGATGGCCAGATTTTTCACCCGCGGCAACCATAGCCCGATACAGACGATTAAATACCTTGGGATATTCTGCCATACTTTCGGATAAACCATAACCTTCGGTCACTTTGGTACGAACACCCATGATCATACTTTTAATACGGTTCTTTTCACATTGCTCACCCACAGCCATTAAAGCTTCTTCTAACGGCAAACCAGACTCTACCAATGTCGCTAGTTGACGAGTAATAAGTGCTAACTCTGCCGCCGAGACTTTACCGCCGGTACTTTGACCGAAACTAGCCGCGAAACCTTTTTTCTCATTTCCCGCTTTGCTCTTGGCTAATGTCGCGGTGACGGCGATAGGCATTAGGCCTTGCTCACGTAACAAACCACGCACTTGTCTTGGCGTATCACCTTCGATAACGCCTTTTTTAGTTTTACCGCGACTATCTACCGCTTGGTATTCAAATGCTGCCATTACTTATAAAGCTTACTTATATTAGTTATATTGGTTATATGAATGCTATTCACGCTGTTAATTCACTATTGTGTATTTATTGATTACTTAGAGCACTGTTACGCTTTAATCTTCACGAGTGACACGTAAAACTTCTTCTAAGGTGGTTATCCCTAACATCACTTTATCAAAGCCATCTCGACGGATACTGGCATTGGCTTGACGCGCATATTTCTCAATGGCTTGCTCACCATGACCATTGTGAATGATTTCTCGTATTTTATCATCAACCGGTAATAGTTCATGAATACCCGTTCGGCCACGATAACCTTTAAAACTACACTCCTTACAGCCAACAGCGCGATATATTACCGCTGTATTATCGTCAGCTAAGGCTAATAAATGTCGCTCTTCTTCATCAGGTAAGTGACTTTCTTTACAATGTCGGCACAGCGTTCGCACTAGGCGTTGTGCCAAAACGCCCAATAAACTTGAAGACAGTAAAAATGGCTCTACACCCATATCTTCCATACGGGTGATAGCACCCGCCGCAGTATTAGTATGTAAGGTAGATAAAACTAAGTGACCAGTTAAACTGGCTTGCACGGCAATTTGTGCGGTTTCTAAGTCGCGAATTTCACCGACCATGACCACGTCAGGATCTTGACGTAATATAGCACGTAGTCCCCGAGCAAAGGTCATATCCACCTTAGTATTTACTTGCATTTGTCCAATGCCTTCAATGGAGTATTCAATCGGATCTTCGCAGGTTAAAATATTACGTTCTTTGGCATCAATCTGCATGAGACCTGCATAAAGTGTGGTACTTTTACCTGAGCCGGTAGGACCCGTAACTAATATGATGCCATGAGGTTTTTCAATAAGGGTTGAGAAAGTAGCTCGATTTTGGTCGGTCATACCCAAGTCTTTCAGATCCAGACGAGCAGCATTTTTATCGAGTAATCTTAACACCACTCGTTCGCCATGACCTGTTGGCATAGTTGATACCCGCACATCAACAGCCCGACCACCTATGCGCAGAGATATTCGACCATCTTGTGGAATTCGTTTTTCAGCAATATCGAGTTTGGCCATAACCTTAATACGTGAAACCAACAAGGAAGCTAGTTTGCGATTAGGTTTTAGCACTTCGCGTAAAATACCATCGACGCGAAAGCGAATTTGTAAGCTATTTTCAAAGGTTTCAATATGAATATCGGAAGCGCTTTCTTTGATGGCTTCACTGAGCATGGCATTGATTAGCTTAATAATTGGCGCATCATCTTCATTTTCAAGCAAATCTTCACTTTCAACAATCTCATCCGCCAGTGAATACAAGTCCACTTCATTGCCAATATCTTCCATCATTTGCTGCGCTTCGGAGGAATCTCTTTGGTAGGCTTCGGTTAGCAGCAATTCAAACGCTGGCAGCTGTAAATAGTCGAAATTGAATGGCGCTTTCAGTATGCGACGAACTTCGACAATAATATCAAAATTAACATCCGCTAAGCAGTGTAAAATATATCCGCCGGTGTCTGCATCGGTAGAAATTAACACACTATGGCGTTTAGCAAAGGCAAATGGCAACAACCAAGAACTATTAGCTGATGTTGGCTCCGCCTTATCACTGACGGTTTTTGCTACGTCACCAGCCATTAGTGCTTATCTTCTGTTACTGTCGGCGGCTTAGGTAATTCAATATTTTTTTCTTGAAGTTTTTCCTGATAGTCCTCAAATGATGGCGGTAACGTTAACTTATCCTGCCACTGCGGTAATATTGGCATATTGTCATTACTCATTAATGACAGACCCTCTTCGTGTTTACGAATTTGCTCGGCGCGAATAAAGTTATACTTTTGTTCACTGATTTCATTCATAAAACCCGCATCACGAATAATGGTCGCGCGTAAAAATACCATTAAATTACGTTTACGGGTGGTATTGGTGGTTGATTTAAATAAATGACCTATAAAGGGGATATCACCTAGAATTGGTACCTTTTGCACACTTTCTTGTACATCTTCATCAATCAAACCACCTAAAACAATAGTCGCGCCACTATCGGTCATAATCGTGGTTTTTATTTCTCTTTTGTTAATTGAGATATCGACCCCAGTAGAGCCACTAACCGAAGATACTTCTTGTTCAATAACCAGTTGTATGGCATTACCTTCATTAACCTGCGGTGTCACGCGCAGTTTGATACCCACTTCTAGACGCTCAACCGTTTGAAATGGATTCCCATTATTACTGCCCGTGGCAGAGCCGGTGATAATAGGTATTTCTTGACCAACAATAAAGTAAGCCTCCTCATTGTCTAAGGTGAGAATACTGGGTGTTGCCAATATATTTGAATTGGTATTACTGCTGATTGCTTGTATTATCGCGCCCCAATCATTTTTGGCAATACCAAACATCATACCGCTGACATTGCCAAGTACTTGCCCAAGTATGCTGTAATCACCATTAGTAGCAGGGTTAACAATGGTATCACCATTTTCTTTGATAATAGTAGACCCTGCCTCCCCTTCCGCGGCTTTTACGCCGGCGGCAATGGATGAAATACTGGCTGGACCATTGGTGAATTGGGTAAAACCACCCGCTTCGTTATACCACTGTACCCCTAAACTTACACCATCAGTTTCATAGACTTCAACAATAATAGCCTCAATTAAGACTTGCGCACGACGGATATCTAATTGGCGAATAACTGCCTCTAAGGAACGCAACATATCAGGCTGTGCGGTTATTACTAAACTATTAGTAGCTTCATGGGATTCAATACTAACAGTACGTTTAGTACTGCTACGCGATTTACTTGTGGTACTTTTGCTGTCTGAAGAAATTGAATCACTTACCCCTTTCAATACCTTAACTAAATCTTCGGCTTTAGAGTATTTCAGGTAATAAACCCGGGTATTACCATTATTTTCTAATTCGCTATCTAAGCGTTTAACCAAACGGATTACCCGCTCGCGTGCTTTTACTTCACCACTAACAATAACGCTATTTGATCTATCATCGGCAACAATCCTAGGAATGAGGAAACTTGGCTGACCTGATTTACCACCTTTAGGTTTATTCATGGCTTCGATGATACGCACCATTTCACCCGCTGAAGCGTATTTTAACTTGATAATTTCCACCGCTTGGTCGCCAGCTCTATCAACACGCTCAATAATCTTAACCAGTCGGTTAACCGTTGATGCCGTGCCTGTTAACATGATGACATTAGCCGGGTCGTAATTAACTACGTTACCACCACCAGCTTGGTCAGATAATTGTCGTAACAAGGGCACTAATTCACGGACGGTAACATTTTTAACTTCAACAACACGGGTGACCATTTCATCACCCAAGATATTACTGTCGCTGCCAATAACCGGGATAGCGGCAGTTTTAGCATCTTTATTACGGATGATTTTAACAATATTATTATCCTTAGCGACAGCTGCATAACCGTAGACTTCAAGGACATTTAAAAAGAACTGATAATATTGCTCTTCGGATAATAAATCATAACTACGGACATTAATTTTGCCACGTACGTTAGGATCGATAATCATGGTTTTCTTCAAATTCTTACCGACTATATTAACGAACTCGGTAATTTCAGTGCCTTTAAAATTAGGAGAGTATTGTGCGGCACTGGCTTGAGCAACGTAGCATAAAAAATTAAATGCCATCGCTGTCGTTAAAATTAATAAAAACTTTTTCATCATTATTAGTGTCTCTGCTTTCTTCACTTTAATAGAAAATCTTTATAGACAATCTTGCGAGAAGGTCTTTATAGATAATTTTATCGCTTTATTGTTACGTTAATTAATTCGTTGCAGCTATTTAATCTAAGCTAATCAATATTTCAGTCAAACTGCCTTGGCGATTCACCAGCAGTGAAATATCACGTGCTTGCCTCATTTCAGCCATGGCTTGCATGGCCTGTATTGGCGCAATTAAATCATAACCATTCATTTCAATGGCAACATCACCCGCTTTTAGACCGACAAGTTTGAAAAATTCAGGTTTTTTCCCGGGCCTAAGGGTATAGCCAATTATCTTACCGTTTTTACGCTTGGGTGAAATACGTAAATAGTCACCTATTTTTGCTGGGTCTTGAGAAAATTCAGCACGTAAGGTTTTCGCGGTCGCGGTTAATTTTTTATTGTTTCGTTGATCAATCACCTCTGAACGAGAAGATATAGGCGCTATTTTTCTTGGATTTCTTTTTGCGGCCGGCTTATTAGCTACTTTTTGTGCCGGTTGCCTATAATCAAAGCCATCAAGCATGAGGGTTTCTAGGCGGCCTGATAACTTAATTAGCACTCTGTCCCTTAATACTTGTTCAAGATTAGCACGGGTGCCCAAGATAATATCACCAATGCCGTAGGTTTCTTGCTTGCCTTGATATTCAATAATTGCTGCGGCTATTGATTTATCGTCACTAGCCACTGTACCCACTAAAATTAAATTTAATTTAGTTTCTGGCACGTTAGCCATTTCAATTTCGTCCTCGACCACGTCGTTGTCATTATATAAGCCGAAGAGATTTAGTGACTGTATTTTAGCAACATCAACGGCTTTATTGGCCTGACTGGCATTTAGGCTTTGAGTATTAGAGGTAAGTGACGTGTTTTGATTTGACTGTGCTTGCGGTACTATTGACCAAGTGATTTTTGCGCCCAGATAAGCAATGTAGGTCAATAGCAGCATCATAACTAATTGCGCAACACGTCGATGACCGAGTTGAGAGAATAGGGATGAAAGATCTGTCATGTTAGTGGGAAGTGCCATATCTACTTATTGTTATTGTTATTGTTATTGTTATTTATGAAAGAATCCTGCCACACATAGCAAAGACTAAATGTTATATTTTTGTTAGCTTTCTGTTAGATAAGCACGGATGATACTTGACCACAAGCTAAGCAACAAGCCATAGCCTGAGTTTTTAAGGGATTTTAGTAAATAAAATGGTAACAAAAAAGGCTATGACTAGAGAATCTACCGCTGGTATGTTAATTTTCAGACATATTTCCAGGTAAAAATTTCCACGGTGTAGGTTTATTATGTCAACAAGCAAAAACCCTCAAACTAGCTCAACTCGATTAGATAAATGGCTCTGGGCAGCAAGGTTCTATCGAACCCGAGCCATTGCCAAACAAATGATTGATGGTGGCAAAGTTTTTTACAACGGCCAACGCACTAAGTCAGGTAAAGCGGTATCAATCGGTGATATAATAAAAATCAGACAAGGATTTGAAGAAAAAATAATTACCGTAGTGGCCTTAGCTGAAAAACGAAGCAACGCGACTTTTGCTCAAACCTTATACCAAGAAAGTAAGCAAAGTATTGATAGCCGGGAAAAAAATGCCCTGGCGCGTCAACAAGGCATTTTATTAAGTCCCGCTAGCGATACTAAACCAGATAAAAAACAACGTAGAAAGCTACGTGAATTTAAAGAAAGGATCTAACCTCCATGAGCCAATTCAATGTATTAAATCGCTACTTATTTACCGATGCCCATGCCCGTGGTGAGCTTGTTCAGTTAAATAGCAGTTTTAAAAGTATTCTTAACAATCATGACTATCCTGCGGGTGTTGCTAAATTGTTGGGTGAACTACTCAGCGCTACCTGCCTATTAACTGCAACGTTGAAATTTGAAGGTGATATTACCGTACAATTGCAAGGTGATGGTCCTGTCGGCTATATGTCGGTTAGTGGTAACAATAAACAGCAGATGCGCGGCATTGTTAAACTAACGACAACAACCTCAGCAAATACTTTGCAAGAATTAATTGGTAAAGGCACCATGATTATTACCATACGCCCTGATGCAGGTAAAGCTTATCAAGGTGTCGTTGCCTTAGATAAAGACAATCTAGCCGATTGCTTAGCCCATTACTTTGACGTTTCAGAACAAATTCCTACTAAAATATGGCTATTTAGTGATAGTGAACAGCAATTAACTGCTGGTGCTTTGGTGCAATTATTACCCGATAGCGATAATAGTATTGAAAATAAAGAAAAACAGCTCATTGACTTTGAACACTTATGCCAGCTGACCAATACCATTAAAAGTGAAGAAATATATTCACTCGAAGCCGAAGCTTTGCTCTATCGTTTATACCACCAAGAGCAAGTTAATCTTTTCGAGCCACAAGCGGTTAGTTACTTATGTGGTTGCTCTGCTGATAAATGTTTGGCGGCAATAGCACAAATAGAGCCGAGTGAAATAAAAGCTATCTTAGCCGAGCAAGGTAAAATTTCCATGACTTGTGATTATTGCATCACCACTTATGATTTTGATGAACTAAGCTTAAAAAGTTTCATTTCGAAAGTTAACCCTTAAAAAAACGGCTTTTTTTCAATAAAATCTAACCATAATAGCCGGCCTTAATTATCATTTATTCCACATTGTGATAATTAAGTGCTAGCGTCAATATCGTCATACTCCTTTGTTTACCTAGCTTAAGAGCTATTTCGGTTAAATAATAACACCCTTCAAACTAACCATTCATATCATTTATAGTGAAAACGTTCACATTAAACTATTTTTTACTTTCGTTTTGATCGCTATTATCCTAAAATAGCCGGAATGAAGCCAGCGTGAAAACTTTCACGGTACACTTCATCACCTACTTACTTAAATATAAATTTGTCATACTTAGGAGTGAATTTGCTATGACCGCCCCGAAAAACTCAATTGACTTGTCACAATACGGCATCAACGATGTTAATGAAGTTGTCTATAACCCATCGTATGAGTTACTTTTTAGTGAAGAAACTAAAGCTGGCCTTGAAGGCTTTGATAAAGGCGTAGTGACTGAACTTGGTGCAGTTAATGTAGACACGGGTATATTTACCGGTCGTTCTCCTAAAGATAAATATATTGTTCGTGATGACGTAACACGCGATACAATATGGTGGTCTGATCAAGGTAAAAATGATAACAAACCTATGACTCCCGAAACTTGGGCTCACTTAAAAAATTTAGTGACCACACAATTAAGCGGCGAACGTTTATTTGTGGTTGATACCTATTGTGGTGCTGATGAAGCAACACGGTTAAAAGTACGTTTCATTACACAAGTAGCATGGCAAGCACATTTTGTTAAGAACATGTTCATTCGTCCTACTGACGCTGAATTAGAAAATTATGAACCTGACTTTGTCGTCATGAACGGTGCTAAAACCGTTAACGATAAATGGCAAGAACAAGGTTTGAACTCTGAAAACTTTGTTGCTTTTAACTTAACTGAAAAAGTTCAATTGATCGGTGGTACCTGGTACGGCGGCGAAATGAAAAAAGGTATGTTCTCAATGATGAACTACTACCTGCCGCTGCAAGGCGTTGCATCTATGCACTGTAGTGCCAACGTTGGTAAAGATGGCGACACCGCTATTTTCTTCGGTTTATCAGGTACGGGTAAAACTACTTTATCAACGGATCCTAAACGTCAACTTATCGGTGATGATGAACATGGTTGGGATGATAACGGTATATTTAACTTTGAAGGCGGATGTTATGCAAAAACCATCAACCTTAGTAAAGAAAATGAACCAGACATCTATAATGCCATCCGTCGTGATGCCTTATTAGAAAACGTTACGGTTGATGCCAATGGTAAAATTGATTTTGACGATAACTCAAAAACTGAGAATACTCGTGTTTCTTACCCAATTCACCACATCGACAATATCGTCAAACCCGTTTCTCGTGCCGGCCATGCTAAGAAAGTTATTTTCTTAACCGCTGATGCTTTTGGTGTTTTACCACCCGTGGCTAAATTAACGCCAGAGCAAACTGAATACTACTTCCTTTCAGGTTTTACCGCGAAATTAGCGGGTACTGAACGTGGTATCACCGAGCCAACACCTACTTTCTCCAGCTGTTTTGGTGCTGCTTTCTTAAGCCTACACCCAACTCAGTATGCTGAAGTATTACACAAGCGTATGTCAGCTGCAGGCGCTGAAGCTTACCTAGTGAATACCGGCTGGAATGGTACTGGCAAACGTATTTCTATCAAAGCGACTCGTGCCATCATTGATGCCATCTTAGATGGTTCTATCGATAATGCTGAAACAACGATTATTCCAATGTTTAATCTTGAAATCCCGATAAAACTGGCCGGTGTTGAAGGTGACATTCTTGATCCTCGTAATACTTATGAAGATGCAAGTATTTGGCATGATAAAGCAGCGGCCTTAGCACAACGTTTTGTCAATAACTTTGAGAAGTTCACTGATACTGACAACGGTAAAGCATTAGTTGCTGCTGGTCCGCAACTGCAAAATGAAGAGTTAAAAGCCGTTAGCTAAACAGCAAAAAATCACCAATAAAAAAAAAGCCACCAGTATTCACTTACTGGTGGCTTTTTTTTGCTCAATTGAGCCAGTGTCGCTCTCACCCGTCATTAGAATTTCAGCGGCAAAGACACTTTTGCTTGTAAGCCACCGGATGATTTGTTGGAGAGTTCAACTTTGCCACCATGGGTATCAACAATACGTTTAATAATAGCTAAGCCTAAACCGCTGCCTTCAGTACCACGAGCGGTATCACCCTGGGTAAAAGGTTGAAATAAGCGCTCAATATCGGCATCAGGAATACCGGCACCGTTATCACTGACAATAAAGAAGGCATAGTCATTCTCTACGCCAGTAAAGACATCAATTTCACCTGAGGTATAACGTAGGGCATTTTGTACTAAATTGGCAAGGGCGCGTCTAACAGCCACATGCCGTAAAGGAATTTTAGGACATTCACTGGGGTGAAAGGTTATCACCCTATCACTTGGCCTTTCAACATTGAGCACTTCATCAACCAAGACATTTAAATCGCCAAGCTCGGCCTTATCTTTAGAGTCGTGACGCAGGTAATCAATAAACTGATCGATAATATTATTCATATCCTCGATATCGATTTCTATGCCTTCTTTAAGAAAACCGTCTTGATCTTGCATCATTTCACTCGCCAGCCGAATACGTGTTAATGGCGTACGCAAATCATGGGAAATACCGGCCATTAATAAATTCCGATCATCTTCGAGCTGCTTAATGCCCTTAGACATATGATTAAAGGCTTGTGTTACCGCCATAATCTCAGAAGTACCTCGCTCCACCAACGGCTCAGGAAAATCTCCTCGACCAACATCTTCTGCGGCTATTTCTAACGATTTCAACGGTCGGTTAAGCTGTCTAACAAAAACCCAGCCGCCCATAACACTGAGTAAACCAATAACCACCATAAAGAAGATTAACGGATTAAAGTTACCTTTTTCCATACCGCTGAGGGGAATTTTCACCCAAAGATGAGGGGCTTGTGGGGCCCGAATCCAAAATAAATATTCATTACCATCAGAAATGCGCACTTCTGCCTCACCGCCAAGCAATAACGACATTTGCTCAGATCGATAAGGAAAATAGGCAGCACTGGCAAGACCATGCTTGATGGCATCTTCTTCTCGATAAACACCAATGCCTGTTTCGTTGTGAAATGCTTGGGCCATTTTAGGGCTTAACTTGGCATCATCAATATCAATGAAAACCACCCGCACCTGTTTAGCCAACAATTGATTGATTTGCTGCTGATGGGGGTCAAAAACATAAATAGCAAAGGAAATGTAAGAAACGATTTGATTGATAAAAAGTAAAAAACCTATCAATAAAACCGTTTGCCCAAATGCACTACGAGGCAATATTTTCATACGAATAAACTAAGTAGAGCTACCGTCAGGGACAAAAACATAACCTAAACCCCAAACTGTTTGCAGATATCTAGGTTTAGCGGGGTCAACTTCAAGCATACGGCGCAATCTTGATACTTGTACATCAATGCTGCGCTCTAGCGCCGAGTAGTCTCTACCACGGGCAAGATTCATTAGCTTATCACGTGACAATGGCTCTCTAGGATGGGTGACCAGTGCTTTTAATACCGCAAATTCACCACTGGTTAATGGCATACTAACATTATCTTTTTTCATTTCTCGGGTCGCCAAATTTAACTCGTAGCCACCAAAAGTAACAATATTCTCTTCTAATGAAGGAGCACCAGGTGCTTCTTGCTTGCGACGACGTAATACTGCTTTTATTCGAGCCAGTAACTCTCTTGGGTTAAAGGGTTTGGGCATGTAATCATCCGCACCTAGCTCTAAGCCAATAATTCTATCTACCTCGTCTCCTTTTGCGGTTAACATAACAATGGGAATATTATTTGAGTTTTGACGTAAACGGCGACAAATGGATAGACCATCTTCACCTGGTAACATCAAATCGAGCACTAATAAATGGAAATTCTCACGTTCGAGTAATCGATCCATTTGTTCAGAGTTGGCGGCACTACGTACAGTAAACCCTTGCTCAACTAAATAACGCTCTAACAATGAGCGTAAACGCATATCATCATCAACTACTAAAATTTTAGGTGTCTCTTGAGGCATATTTTTTTCACCTTACACGGCTTGTGGTTCATTATATTTATAGAGTTAACGCTACTATAAGTGATATTACTTGCAATAAGAAATTCGCAAAAGTAAAACTCCTTAAGTATTTGTTACAATTTATGTAATTCTTCAGGCCAAGGGGCTATTTCAGATAGTGAATACTTTGCTGGGTAACGCATTGAGTAAAGCTTTTTTGACGTTCCTCACGGGAAAGCGCAGACACAGATTTTTTTACTAAAAGCATTTTTTGCTCGCGCTCTACTTTTGGCAAATGGGCCAATTGCTGATGAAAACAACCAAACAGACCAAAATTTAAGGCCACATCCGATTTCATCGAGTCCTCAGCTAAGCAAGCAGCTAGTTTTTCTGCCAAAATATTTTTATCCATCTCGGTGATTAAATAATTAAGCTTATAATCGACCTTGTCACTTGCTCGCACTTGGTTACAACTAAAGAACATATCAGCAACGGCAACAATGGGCATCAATTGTTGATGTTGTTTACTAAAGCGCTTTGTTAGCCATTCATTATGTGCTTTATCACTCACATCAGCATTAGCGGAGGTGAGTGCCGCAGTAGTGTTGGTCGAAACAAGCCACCAAGCGTGGCTGGGCAAGGCGTAACAAGTACAAAAAATTATTAATAATTTCAACTCTATTTTCATATAATTAGACTCTATAAATATTATTCCATAAGATTTAATAACAATAAGCGGACTGTCTATTTCCGTTTAAACTCAGTATATACCGAAACCACTTTCAGGTGCAGGGTTGAGCTGGCATTAGCAACGCCTGTAGAGCGGTATTACTTGCACAGCATGGTTTTTTCACTGTCTATGCTCAAGATCAAAAACTGAGGGGAAATTGTCTCTGCATTATCTGTTAAGGTACTTGTATATCATCGGCATGCTTTACTAAGCTAGATCCAGCTTACGTCCTTGTCGAACTCAATAAGCTAGTATAAAGTACTACTATAATCACCCTAGTGGGCCTCTGAAAGACGCAGTTTTAAATAGCTTGGCTATAGAACTTATGTATAAATCATATAGGAAAGAGTATGCCCTATTCCCTGAAAACCTGTGCAAAAACAGTATTAATAAGCTTTTTACTAATACTTAGTGCTCTGCCTAGCAATGCTAATGCCAATGAACCAATGGAAGAATTTGAGCAGGCCATGGCAAAATACCAAGGCAAGATAGTCTATTTGGATTTTTGGGCTTCTTGGTGTGTGCCTTGTCGTAAGTCATTTCCCTGGATGAATGCCATGCAAAGCAAGTATCAAGAGCAAGGTTTTGTCGTGCTGAGTATTAACCTTGATGCACAAGCAGCACTAGCTGAGCAATTTTTACAACAAACGCCAGCAAATTTTGCCGTCATTTTTGATGCTAAGGGTATCTTAGCTAAAAAATTCCAACTAAAAGGCATGCCCAGCAGTTACTTATTTGACCGCCAAGGCAAACTCATTAGCGCACACAGCGGTTTTAATGGTAAAAAACAGCAAAAATATCAGCAAGAAATTGAAAAGGCTTTAACACAATAAGGTTACTTGGTTACTGTCATAGTACGGCCCACACGCTTTTTATCTAAGGTACGGGCGCGGACCTGTACTGGGCCCGTTACTTTTACTGGCTGTTGATAAGTTTGCCACAACTTGTTCTGCTCACGATATTCAATAGCTAAACCTTTAAGCGCGATATTGGCCGATAACACCCCAGCAGTAATTTTTGCACCCACAGTCGGCAGACGATAAAACACGCCAGCAAGATCTAATTTAGCTAATTCTTTGCCACCAATGGTTAGCGAGAAAGCTAACCATTGCTTATCGCGACTATGGCGAAGTTGCTCAGTAAAAATATTGCTGTCTTTACTGTATTGCCTACCTTCAGCATGATAAGGCACTTGCCAACTGGCTTGATGCCAAGCACGCTCCGCCAGCGCCAATAACCTAGGGTAGATCATGTATTCAGCCTGTTGATCGCTACGAACAATTTCGCTCCACAATTGTCCTTGAATACCACTGATGGTAAAGTTTTCTGGTAGCGGTCGATGACTTATTTCGCCCAAGTTATCCACTTGCGGTTTATCGTTAGCAATATAATTTTTAGCTAAGGTATCCAAGCGAAATTCAGCATGAATGGGTAAATTATCTGGCATAAAATTAAACAATGTGCGAGTGGTAACGCGCCTTGATGCCCAGTTATAACCGCGCTCTTTTGGGTCGATTTGATAAGGAAAGTCAAAATAAAGTACATCCGGTGTTGCTAACACAATATGCCAATTACGATGGGCTTGCTCACTGACTTGTTTATGTGCGCCCCAAGGTAGTGCATCCCAAATATAAGAATAAACATCAGCGGGCATCTTAGTGACATCGGTTTCTTTTAAGCCATCATTCCAACCACCCACAGCAATACCTTTACTAGCCACCATATGTGACACACGCTCGATGAAATACGCACCTAAATTTTTGCCATCAGCAAAGTCATTACTTTTATCGGCGATTAAAGCCTGACAAACTGGTGATTCCAGCCAAGCGCCAGCGGTTTCATCGGCGCCAATATGATAAAGCGCTAGTGGGTGTTCCGCTTGTTGATGCAAAGCTTTTAAGTCTTCTAACACCCTCTCAACAAAAGTGTACGTCGACTCCATGCAAATATTTAAGGTGTTATCGTTATAGTTTTGAATTGAGCTATATTGAGTTTTATCATCAAAGTCTGTTAGCAGATAACGTTTAGCGGCAACTTCATTGTCTTGACTCATATAATAATGATAACGTGCTTCCATTGCTTTGATAGCTGCTCTTGAGTGCCCAGGCATATCTAATGAAGGAATAACTTGGATATGATGCTTGCTCGCCATACGTAATATTTCTTGGTAATCGGCAACACTATAATAACCATCGCTGTCGCTGGCACCACCGCCTAATTGTGGCTGCAGACATTGCTGGTCTGCTAAGTCTAAGCAGCGCTTAGCACCAACTTGCGTTAGTTCAGGTAAACTGGGTAGCTCTAAGCGCCAGCCTTCATCTTCAGCCAAATGTAGATGGAGTTTATTCAGCTTATAGGCGGCCATTTGCTTTATAAGAGCAAAGATAAATTCTTTACTATGGAAATTTCTCGCCACATCAACATGTTGACCACGATAACTATAATGAGGCTGATCCTCTATCTTCATTAACGGCACTTGAGTCGACCCAAGAGTGACTAAGCTGGCTAAACTTTGTAAACCATAAAATGCCCCAGAGCTATCTTGCGCCTTAATGATGATAGCGCTGTCATTGATGATTAATTGATAATGGCCAGCACGCCAAGTAGAATTTTTCTGGTCATTTAATTCAATAAGGACAGCAACACCCGTTTTACTTTCGGCTATACCCAATAGTGCTAAGCGCTCAAAGGCGGCAACTAATGCTGAGTATTTAATGCCGCCACTCAGTTTAACCTGCAAACCTGAGCTAAGATTTAAGCGCGCTATTTTGTCGGTAATCTCGACAAATTGCGGTGTTGGGATTATGGCAAAGTCTAAGTGACTGTCGTCAATAGGTAACTGTGGTTCATTATTATAAAGCCATGCTGTCGATGCGTATTGGTTGCTGTCATCGGGTGCTGATTTTATTTGTTTAACTGTATCCGTAAAGGCTACCACCCAAGGTTGAATTTCTAAGCCCGTTTCTGCATCGATTTTTGTTGTCGTGCTAGCGATAATTGCGGGTGTTAAACCCGCCATAGCCAACCAATAGTTAGGCATTAACTCTGACTCGGTAATCAGGGTACTTTTAACCCATAACTTTACCTTGCGACTGAGGCCAGCTTTAAAGCCAGTAAAGCTCTTTTTCGGGGTGATTTGATGGATGTCACCATTGATATGCTGCAAATTAAAGTCTGCACTGCTGCTAGCGTATGCTGGATATACCTGAGAAAAGTTAACTTGCCAAGCTTGCGCATTACTAAAATAAACTTGCTCGGTGTGCACTAGGTTAAAATGAATTTCAGCGCTATAACAGTGCTTAACTTCTTCGCCGTTAAGCTCTGGGCAATCCGTTTCGACATTACTGAGAAATTGATACTTAACCACTAGCTTATTAGCGAGTTGCTCAAGTTGCTGTTGATCGCTTAATCGCGAGACTGAACTAACAGTTTGTTTTGCTGGCTGGTCAGTTTCACCACCACAGCCAGCTAATATTAAGCTAACAAAAAGCAGTGAAATTTTTAGAGCATAGTGAATCATATAGACTTTTCTCATAAATAAGGCATGGCATCAATATAAACCAGCCTGATGCAAGCAACAAATTCCGATGCTGTAATCACCCATAAGACGGTAATTACAGCCATAATAGCGGAGGCTAAGCCAACAGGATAATAGCCAATTGCTCTTTAAATGCTTAGCCAATAAAAAAGCCTATCTCAATAAACTGAGATAGGCTTTTTAGCGCACATTAGCATGATTGCAGAATTAGCTATTAAGTACTCGGCGTTTGATGGATATGCACATCACGTTGTGGAAATGGAATGCTGATACCCGCTTTATCAAACTCAAGCTTCACTTTTTCCATCATATCATAGTAAACACCCCAGTAATCTTCTACTTTTGTCCATGGGCGAACAAATAAATTTACTGAGCTTTCACCGTGTTCACCCACCCAAATATCAATGGCTGGATCTTTTAATACACGTTCATCTGCTTCTAACAAGGAACGTAATAACGCTTTCGCTTTGCCAATATCATCGTTATAACCAATGCCAAAAACCATATCAACACGGCGCGTACCATTAATATTAACATTCGTGACACAGCCATTAGATAGCAAACCATTAGGTATGATAATACGCTGATTATCAAAGGTTTTTAATATAGTATTGAAAATTTGAATTTCTTCTACCGTACCAACATAACCTTGCGCTTTAATGGTATCACCGTTTTTAAATGGACGAAATAATAAAATTAACACGCCACCTGCAAAGTTAGCCAAGCTACCTTGTAGCGCTAAACCGATAGCTAAACCTGCGGCACCTAACACGGCAATAAGCGAAGCGGTTTGAATACCAATCATGGAAGCAAAAATGATAATTTGAATGGCTTTTAATAAGGTATTTAAAATACTTAATAAAAAGCGATGTAAGGTGATTTCAACTTCGTTCTTCGATAAACCTAATTCAACGAGATTAAGCAACCTTTTGATAATGAAGTTACCTACTAGGTAAACAACAATCGCTAATAAAAACTGGACACCAAACTGTAAGCCCATATCTCCGAGCATTTGCACGTAATGTTCGATTTTTTCTATATTGATTTCCATGAAAATGATATCCTAAGCCATGTTAATTAACAGTTAATTACAATATTAACCTTTAATTCACAATAGTAAGCTTTCTACAAAATGGTGTAAATTATATTTCGCTTTATTTTCAGCCGGCAAGGGCAGAGTTAAACACACCTTAAATATTGATTATCAACAAGGAACGTCCTCAATTATGGCAAGCTTGCTATCTTTTTTTACTCACAAATTTTTCAAAATATTGTTAGCTTTATATCTAGGTTTGTTTTTGCTTATTTGGCTAATTTCTTCACCTTTAGCTAAATATTTAATCTCCCCCATTTTAGCAGAGCAGCAATTACACTTATCTGATGATGCTAGCATACGTTTTAATCCATTCTTAATGCGCCTAACACTAAGCGACATCAATTTAATCAGTAATAAAGATACTCAGCCAGAGACGGTTTTTTCACTAGCAAAACTCAAACTTCAAATTGAGCTATGGCAGTTAGCCTTTGATAAAATAGTGTTGAGTGAGTTTTCACTTACTAAAGGCTCATTAAAAGTTACTCAGCATGATGGCCATCTAGTTATTGCCGGCATAGAAATCCCCCATTCAACAGCAGCTGAACTTAATACTGAGCAGAGTACCGAACCAACGAACGACCAAGCAATAACAGAAGCAACAGCTGAGACAGCGACAGATTTTTCTTATCAACTAGTACTACCTCATTTTCTATTGAGCAAGTTTCAGATTGAAATAGAAATAAGCAACCAAGAACAAAAAAGCAAAAACCACCATATAGAAATTGAAGAACTATCATTAAGCCTAGTCAAAGCAACACAAACGCAGCAAGAAGGTAACTTAGCGTTAACGGCATTAATTGATAAAAGCTCTTTAGCTCTTTCAGCCAATGCCCAGTTAACATCAGGTAAAGGTGATATACATAGTCAGCTTAGTTTAACAAACTACCCGATTGAAAAATTAGCGCGTTATGTTGAGCAACTGACCGAACTTAAAGGCTCGTTATCTTTTAATAGTCAGCACACTATTACTCTGGCCGAACAAGGCACAAGTATTCGCGTGAAAAAGGCCAATTTAAATGTACAAAACCTAATAGTAGGCCTTGAGCAACAGCACTTAACCCTCAATAACTTAGTATTACATTTCAGCGAATTTGCTGTTGATTTACAAGACAACTTAATTACTCACTTAGCTGGAACAAGCAGCCTAATATTAACCGAGGCAGTCCTGAGCCAAAAGGAGAGTAAAGCGACCATTATCGCGTTTAAACAGCTTAGCCTAGCTGATATCAATTTTGTCTTAGATGACGAACCCAGTATTGATATTACCGATATAATACTGGATGAATTTTTATTCTCTAAAAAAGCCAACTTAACCGACGCCGTCGCTCGAAAAGCCATGGCTAAAATTAACCAGCGTTCCGCCGAAGATGGACTTGATATTGCGGCGGAAGAAATTGTTAAACTGCCGCCGGTAATGCAGTTAAAACAATTAACGCTAAATAACCTGCATATCCATGAAAAAAGTATAACCATCAATAGCATTATCTTTGACACCTTAACTGGCGATATTATTGTGAAAGAAAACAAAGAAATTGCCAATTTAATTGCTTTGGCTAATAAATCAGCCGAACAAAAAACTGCTGAGCCAGCGACTACAGAAAACGTCATAGTGTTAGCAGAACACACTGCCCCTAAAACAGAAAAAATAGCGCATGATGGCTTTACTTTTAGCTTCAAAGAGTTGCATTTTATCAATGAGAGTGCTTTGAACTTTACCGATTTCAGTGTTGAGCCCATCTACCAACGTACTTTATTTATCGACACCTTTGATATTGGCGCCTTGAGCAACGCTAAAGAAAAACAAGCAAAACCAACCCCCTATACCCTGGTTGGCCGAAGTAATAAATATGCCAATTTTAACTTATCAGGCTACTTGCAACCTTTTGCCACTGTGCCTAGCTACCATATAAAAGGCGATTTTAAAGAATTTTCATTACCGGCAATCTCTTCTTATCTGAAAGAGTCTACTGGTCTTGAAGTTAAAACTGGACGACTTAATACCGCCTTAGACATAACATTAATAGGTGATGAACTTGCTGGTAACGTAGTGGTTTTATTAGAGGGTTTAGAAACAGGTTTTGTGGACAGTGAAGAAGCTGGCAGCTTAATTGACCAAGGCGCATTGCCCTTAAATATGGCCATGGGTATGTTAAAAGATAGTGATGGTAATGTTGAGCTTGATGTACCGATAAGTGGCTCTACTGCAGACCCTAAATTTGGCTTAAGCAGTATTGTTACCTTAATCACCAAAAAAGCCATTATTTCTGCGACCCAAGATTACCTGCTGACCACTTTTGTTCCTTATGCCAATATAGTCTCTATCGCAATAACGGCCGGTGAATTTGCCTTAAAACTACGCTTTGATGACTTAGACTATCAAGTAAAACAAGTGGCACCAGGTAAACACCAAGCCGCCTACTTAAAAGACTTTATCGCTTTGATGCAAGATAAAACAGATACCCGAGTAACGATTTGCGCCATTAGTACACCTGCGGATATTGGTCTTAAGGCCGGGGTTAGCGTTAGCGACAAAGCCGCGATCAAACGTTTAATCAACCTAGGTGAACAGCGCGAACATGCCTTAAAAGACTACTTAATTGACCACGGTAACATCGAATCATCACGCATATTATTGTGTAAACCACAAATAGATAGCGATAAGGGGGCAATGCCACGTATTGCCATCTCGGTATAACCTACTAATGCTTAACGGATAATTGAGAAACACTTTTGAAAAAAATGACTCGCCAAGATAATTTTATTTATCTCACGTTTGCTTTAATATTATTATTACTGGGCACGTCATTAGCTCAACAGTTTTTTGACGATGCAGTGCCGCGTTTGGTGCAATCGACCATCATAGTGACTCTGTTAGTGGCTGTCTGGGGCGTAGACTCTAAAGATTTTGTCTTACGTAAAACCTTTATTTTCCCCTTGGCTATTTTGGTATTCTCGTTTTTTGGCGCCTGGCTCGATGATGCTGGCTTTGATCAATTGTATTTACTGTTACTACTGAGTTTCTTTGTTTCGAGCGCCTTGCGCACGGCAAAACAAGTGTTATTTACTGGTGATATTGATGGTAATAAGATTTTAGGTGCCATTTGTTTATATTTATTAATGGGCCTAATTTGGGCGGTACTATACACCCTAGTACAACTAAGCTTTCCCGGCTCTTTTACTAATATCAGCAGTGATAGTGCCTGGTTTACCTTGTTTCCTGATTTTATCTACTTCTCGTTTGTCACCATTACCACCTTAGGTTTTGGCGATATTGCGCCACTGTTACCTATTTCTCGATTTTTAGTCTATTTCGAAGCCATCGTTGGCCAGTTTTATTTGGCTATTTTAGTGGCAAGTCTAGTAGGCTCACATATGAGTAACTTTGGTAAGAACGATAACTCAGCTAAGCAGGCGAAACTCAGCAATACACCGACAAAAAAACACCCGCTAAATAATAATTAATTAAAGGCAGGGACAGGCAAGCATTAACTACTGCTCAGGCATTTAAACGCCGGGTTATTGACCTGCCATCTTGCTAGGTGCCATTGGTGCTATATTATTATTCTGCTGTTATCGGTTTATTTTTGGCGCAGTAGTTTTAGCAATAACCGCTAATTTTTCAAGGTCACGGGCAGCTTACCTTGCGCTTTTCCTTCGTTAAAAATCACCTGCAGACTAGCATTAAAACCAGGGCTTATCGCCTGTTGATGATTATCTTGATAGATCCTATCATCAAAATTCAACAAGACGACATCCGCTAAGTTACTATATTCATTTATCAAGAAAGGTGATCCCTTAGCAATAAGTATTACCGGAGTATTTAGCTTATTAGCCACCGTAAGTTGCTGCTTCAATAAGCTCCCATAGCTTAACTTTTGCTGTTGTTGCGCTGCGCTACCGTAACTAGGTGTTAAGTCATCCATCCCGCCTAAATCAACCAAACTTGCGGTTTTGATATCCACAGTAGCAATAACAATATCGGCATTATTTATTAAAAGCTCAGTCTCAACAGTAGCCTTGGTCGTGTCAGCAACAAAGTGACTTATTTTTATAGTGGCCAACTCTATTGAGCATAGTTTTGTCGCTAAGGCATTAGTTGCCGCATACGTTAGCGCGACTAATTCTTGCTGATTGGCCACGACAAAATGTAAGCGTTTAATGGCTGAGACATTAAGCGGTAGCAGCTGGTTATTTTTCAATAGGGTCACGGCGGCATCTGCCAGAGCTTGCTCGGTATTAATATGCTGTTCATTGGCAATAATAGCTTTAGCTGTTAGTACTTGCTGTGCTAGTGAGTCATTACTTATTGTTATATATTGTTTTTTATAATCATTAAGCCTAGCTATTGATTGCTCAAATTCAGCCAACTGATAATCACCCTGCTCAATACGCTGGTTTAATTCCTTGGCGACGGCTTTAATAAAGATATTAAAGGCAGCAACATCCTCTGGGGTTCGAACCTTAAACGGCATAACAGCAAGATCGGCGCCAGCGATAAAGGTTTCGACCACGGCTTCAACCTCGCTAAAAAAGTGGCTAATGCCGGCCATATCTAGAGCATCGGTAGCAATAATGCCCTCAAAAGCCATTTCACCCCTTAACAAGTGAGTTAAAATTTTACGGGACATGGTTGCTGGCCGAATGAGTTTTTCGCCACTTCTACTGACAAAAAAACTGTCATCCAGGGCCGGATATTGAATATGAGCCGTCATGATCATCGCTGGCTTAGCGTGTTTAATGGCCCAAACAAAAGGGGCCAGATCAATTTTATCTATGCTAGCTCTATCATGGTCAACGCGAGGTAAACCTAAGTGACTATCAACATGAGTATCGCCATGGCCGGGGAAGTGTTTTAACGTGGCCATCACACCTTGCGCTTGTATAGCGTTAACTGCGCTAGCGCCCAACTCAGCCACTTGCTGTGGCGACTCACCAAAAGAGCGAGTATTAATCACTGGGTTATCAACATTGGTATTTACATCAACCACGGGCGCATAGTTATTATTAATACCTAAGGCTTTTAGCTCTTTGGCGATAACACTATTTACTTGCGTAGCAAAGTGAACTCCGTGCTGGGGATAGCTAGCGCCAATGGCCATATTACCCGCAAAGCCGGTCATTTTAGCAAAACGGGCAACACGACCGCCCTCTTGATCCATAGAGATAATTAATGGCTGGCCTTGATCTGATTTTACTGCCGCTTGTTGGATGTCATAAGTTAACTTAACCACTTGTGCTATCTCTTGCACATTTTCAGAAAATAACACAATACCACCAACATTGGTGGTGCTAATCAATTGTGCCAGGGCTTGGGGAAGTTCGGTAACGGCTTGTCGACAATGTTTTGCTGTCGGCACACTAGGTTTGCCATTTATATCTGGGCAAAAGTAGCGTATATCTAGGGACATTTTTTCGGCTATTTGTCGCTCAAACTTGCTAAAAACTAATGTTTTAGATAACAAAGTGCTGCTGGACTTATTATTAGGAGTCATATTTTTTATTGTCGCCTGGCTTTGACCAGCGCTTAGCGCCATTAAAGCTATTATAAACGTACTTACCACAAAATAAGTGGCTGTTTTCTGCGGTAGCTTATTGGCGCGTTTAGCCATCAACATAATACCTATTCGCTAAAGGCAAGCACATATTTTACCAGTTTATTAATACCCACTGCCGCTTCACTAATCGAATCAGCTAACATATACGCGGGTGTCGTCACCACTTTATTCGCTTCGTCAACCACGACATTTTCAACAGCACATTCAATATGAGTTAAACCCTTAGCGCTAATTAACGCTGCCGTCGCATTATCTTTGCCAATAGTACCTTTTACGCCTTTAGGGTATACCAGGGGTAATAAAGCAGGCGCTATACACATATAACCGGCCGGTTTTGCTACCTTAGCAAAGGCTTTAGCCGCGATAAGCACTTGTTCATTAACACTATAATTATCATTATCTAAAGCAAAACTGCTTAAGTTTTTAGCGGCGCCAAAGCCGCCAACAAAAATGATAGCATCGAAATCTTGCTCACGTAATTCAATTAAATCATCAACATCGCCACGATTAATGCGCGCAGCTTCAACCAAGACATTACGGCTTTCATCTTTGCTCACTTCACCGTTAAGGTGATTAATAACATGATGCTGCGCTATATTTGGTGCAAAACAACTATAGCTTGCGCCCTGCTGTTCTATCGCCAATAAGGTTAATACTGCTTCATGAATTTCACTGCCGTCGTATACACCACAACCGCTTAAGATAACCGCTATATTTTTCATTATTTATCCTTTGTATTTAACTGTATTGACTAACGCTTTGTCTCTGTTGTAATTTGGTGTTGCTGAGTAAACAAGCGAGACGCATAAACCCATCCATGGGGCTTCACACAAGCATCCTTGCTTGTGAAACTCGCTTTTATCACTTCAGCAATACTTTCTTTTAAATCAGACGATTACCGTATAGAAGATAGTATTATAGAGCAGAGTTAATTTTTGTTGATTTACTTTTATTGTTAAACCATACAATTAACTGACAGCATAACACTACCAATACCGCGAATAACATTAACAAGGCAAACGGCTTAGCGCTGCCATCATAGAAAAACGCCAGAATAGGACCAGCTAAAGCGCCAATGCCCCAACGAAGGGTACCTATTACTGCGGTAACCGTACCCGAGTGTTCGGGAAATTTGGTAAGAATTAAAGCATCACTATTTACCGCGATCAAGGAGATACTGCCCATTAACGGAAAAATCGCCACCACGGTATACACTAAGGGTAATTGTAATACATTCACCAATGCTAAAGCTGTGGCAGCAAAGACTGCAAGGCTTAAACCACAACGCAACATAGTTCGAGAGCCTTTGTGCACGACAAAGCGGGTATTGGTAAAATGTGCAATCATTAAGGCGAAAATATTTAACGCGAATAACAAACTAAAGCTGTACTCAGAGACAGCAAAAACCTTTAAATACACATAAGGGATAGCGGTAATGTAAGCAAAGAAAGCCAGTGATATCATCATTGAAGTAATAATATCTAACCTTGCCTCAACATTGCCTAAAACAATTTTATAACGGTGAATAAAGCTCAATTGCACTTTTACTTTAATGGTTTTTTTTTCAGCTCCTACACTAGCAATACTGCCGGCATCAGGTAAATACTTCATCACTAACAACAAGACGATAAAGCTATAAGCCGCTAGTACATAAAAAATCAGCTGCCAGCTATGAGTTAGCAATAACACACTGCCAATACCGGGCGCTACCATAGGTGCTAACATCATGATCATACTGACATAAGAAAGCCCTTTAGCAGTGTCTTTACCGTAATATTCACGCACAGCACCCGGTACTACCACAGTTGCCGCGCTACTAATAAAGGCCTGCATAAACCTGACCGTTAAAAATTGCTCAATATTACTGACCATAGGCAGTAATAAACTGCAAATAACAAAACCGCCAATGCCGAGTATGACTAATTTTCGGCGCGAATATTTATCCGCCATAGGGCCAAATAAAATCAAGCCCAAGGCATAGCCAAGTAAATAAACACTCAAGCTATTTTGTATCATGCTCATTGGCGTATTTAAGTGCTCAGCCAAGGCTGGCATTGCCGGCAGGTACATATCAACAGCAAGCGGAGAAATCGCTAAAACAGCCGCCAATAGCGGCAATAATAACTTTAAAGAGACTTTAAGTTGTGTTGTCATAACCCTTACACCAACTTGGCTGTTTTGCTGTGCGGTTGTTTTTGCTGCGTTGCAAGTAATATTTTTTGCTGACTAGTGAATTCAAACACCAATGCACCTAATGTTTTAATCGCCGTTTCAACCTCCTCGCCCCATTGCACGCCAAAGCTGACTCGCATGTAGTTTTGATATTTTCCTGAGGGAGAAAATATTGCTCCTGGGGCAAAACTTACCCCTTGGTCTAAAGCCTGTTGAAAAAACTCACCGGTATTGACATGTGATTGACAACGCAGCCACAGCACACTGCCCCCTTGGGGTTTTGAAATACACACCTCTTTAGGAAAGTGTTCCGCAATTGACGCCCGCATGCGTTCACAGTTATACGCTAGGTTTTTTCTCAAGACACAAAGATGGCGATCATAATCGCCGCTGAGCAAGTATTCATTTAAGGTCAACTGCTGCAACATTGAGGTAGAACAGGATTGTGCCCGCTTAATGCGCTTAGCTTGTTCCTCAAACTTACCTGGCAACAACCAACCAATGCGATAACCTGGTGCGGCTGTTTTTGAAAATGACGAACAGGTCATCACTAGACCCTTTTCAGAGTAAAGCTGAGCCGGTTTCGGCTTTTTGTCGGTAAAATATATCTCGCTATAAACATCATCTTCAATCAAGGGGATATTATGCTGCTCTAATAGCATCACCATAGCTTGACGTTGCTCATCTGACTTCATTGAACCAAGCGGATTATTTATTGCCGTAGAAAATAAACAGGCGGCTATCTTATGTTGGCCAATGGCCTGTGATAACTCATCAAAACCAACACCGTCTTCGGTACAGGTATAGACTTCTAAGGCTTTCATGCCCAAGGTTTCAATCAATTCGATAATGCCAAAAAAACACGGCGATTCGATGGCAATAATATCACCGCGTTGGGCGACACATTGCAGCGCAATAGATAATGCTTCTTGGGCACCATTAGTGATAACAATATCATCTGGATGTATATCAACACCTTGATCTTGATACCTGAATGCCAGCTGCATACGTAACTTGGCATCACCGGTAACTGGGCCATAACTCACTGCTTTTTCTGATACTTTACTTAACACCGAGCGCATTAATCTGGCAAGGGTCTTGTCGGGTGGGTGTGCCTGAATAGGATTAGAGATGCCCAAGGCCACTGTATTAGGTAAATGCACAGCGGCATGAACTTGCTCGATCATGCTACGCCCTTTTACTTCTGCTGGCTTGCATTGTGACCATTTGGCTGGCCTGGGTTTTAATGTTCTTGCTTGTGCCGCTTGTAGATAATAACCCGACTGTGGCCTGGCACTTACCCGCCCTTGTCGCTCTAATTCAATATATGCTTGTTTCACTGTTGGAACACTGATTTCGAACTGGCGGCTTAATTTTCGTAGACTAGGCAATTTATCACCGGGTTGCAACGCACCAATTTTTTGCTGGTGCTTGATAAAATCAATCACTTGCTGATACAAATATGCCGAAGAACTTTTATCTAATAACTTCATCTATTTTCTCATAGTATACGCCTTGATTATAAGCATAAACTGTATAGGTTACATTTTCAGTTTTCTGTACATGTCATTAAATCAAATTATCATTACAATGTCACTTTTATCCAGTTATATCCCAGTTATAAGGTGTAAAAGTTAATGAGCAATAGTATTTTATATATAATTACGGTAATTATTTGGGGCTCAACTTGGATCGCTATTAATTATCAATTAGGTGAGGTAGCCGCTGAAGTATCTATTGTTTATCGCTTTGGTTTAGCCGCGTTAGTCATGTTTGCTTATTGTCGTTTTAAAAAATTACCACTGTCATTTTCGGCCAAACAGCATCTGCAACTATTAGCCTTTGGTTTGACCTTATTTGGTTGTAACTATTATTTGCTTTATAACGCGCAAACATATATTAATTCGGCCTTAACAAGTATTGCGTTTTCGACCCTGATGATAGTCAATATACTTAATGCTCGCCTTTGGTTTAAAACCCGTATTCCTAGCCAAGTTTATCTTGGGGCTGCCCTCGGTTTAGTCGGCATTATCACGCTATTTTGGCCACAAATAAGCAATGTCGAGTTTGCTGACAATACCTTATTGGGCCTAGGCTTGTGTTTCATTGGTGTTCTATTTGCTTCTACCGGCAACATGATTTCAATTAAAAATCAGCATAATAATATGCCGGTATTACCTGCCACTGCTTGGGGTATGTTATATGGCTGTTTATTTATGTTAGTGGTAGCACTTGTTCAAGGTCAAGAGTTTAACTTCTCTTATACCCTGCCCTATATTAGTTCATTATTATATTTATCAATATTTGGTTCAGTTATCGCTTTTGGTTGTTACTTAACGTTACTGGCGCGTATTGGCGCTCATAAAGCATCTTATACGACGATTATGTTTCCTGCCGTTGCCGTGGTTATTTCAAGCGTGGTCGAAGGTTTTACTTGGGATAATTATACTTTTATTGGCTTAGGCTTAATGTTAGCGGGTAATTTGGTGGTACTAGCCAACCCGGGAATATTAAAACGTTTCAGTTTTAGCCGTTTAAAAACCAGAGAAGTGTAGCAAAACACTTAAATTAATCCCGATAGGCATGTTAAAGCAAAGGACAAACTTGCTATAATATACCCGTCACCATTCAAAGTGCTCGATTTCAGTGGGAATTAAAATGGCTTTAGGCAAGGAAAATAATTGAAGCATAGTCATGCTATGGTTTCATTATTTAACGCGGTATAAAGTCAATTTAAACCCATCGAAGAAGCGTTTGAGCAACATCACTTCATCGTTGCTGTAACTCATAATGGAACAACCATTATTTCATCACAGCGCCTTGCATTGAAATTGCTCAAGCACTCTGAAACATGCATATTGAATGGTTACGGGTATAAATAGCCGCTACCAATCAAGATGCATGTTGCAAAGTGCTCTTTCAACGGTACCGGCATATAAGTCGCTTCAAATGATTAGATGAAACATGAGACGACTTTGTCTTAGATATTAGTCGGTAAAATTTGCCTTGTTCTCGGGTAAATTGATACCGCCAAACTAATTCAAACTTAGCCAATCAACTTTAAAAGTAATTTAGGTAACCTAATGCAACGACTAGCCCCAGCTTTACGTCAAGACAATGTACCTCTTGATTTAATTTCATTAATAAAAACTATTTTAGCTGCCACGAAAGAGATTTCGTTTCGTGTTAGCCAAGGCCACTTAGGTGATGTCATGGGCTCAACCTTGGATGAAAACATTCAAGGTGAAGTGCAGAAAAAATTAGATGTGATTGCTAATGATTTATTTAAAGATATCTTACTTGAATCTGGTTTTGTTAAAGCCATTTCATCAGAAGAAGAAGACCATTCAGTTGCTGGTGATGAAAACGGTAAATATATTGTTTCTTTTGATCCCCTTGATGGTAGCTCGAACATCGATATCAATTCATTAATTGGTACTATTTTCTCCATTCATGAAGCACCTACAGATATTGCTGCTGGTGATGATGATATGTTCAAACAAGCAGGTAATAGCCAAATTTGTGCTGGTTATGTGCTTTATGGCCCATCAACTATGTTAGTGATGACCACAGGTAGTGGTACACACTTTTATGTCTTAGATAGAACACATGGTGGTTACTTATTAGTAGAACGTAATGTGCAAGTACCTACCGATACGCAAGAGTTTGCCATTAACATGTCAAACCAACGTTTTTGGCAAGCACCAATGCAAAACTACATTAGTGATTTACTCGCTGGTGATACCGGTCCACGTGGTAAAAACTTTAATATGCGCTGGATTGCGGCCATGGTGGGTGATATTCATCGAGTATTATGTCGCGGTGGTATTTTCACTTACCCAGCTGATAGCAGAAAAGCAGAGCAACCATACAAGCTACGTTTAATGTATGAAGCCAATCCGATGGCATTTTTACTTGAACAAGCTGGCGGTTTAGCCATGACTAGTCAAGGCCGTATTATGGATATTGAACCCGATAGCATACATCAACGTGTTGAAGTTATTATGGGCTCTAAAAACGAAGTAGAAAAATGTTTAAGCTACTATAAATAACCTCAACTCGGCTTAAGGTAAGGAAGAGCCATGTAGCCGAGTTCGCGTTAATTAAAACTGCTCAGTAAAATACTGACTGAGAAAATAGAGCCAATAAAAAGGCTTATTGTTACCAACAATAAGCCTTTTTTATCTCTACACCTTTGTCTTGTACTGGCTCAATAACCCTTAGTAAGCTTGCTTTTTATAAAGGTTCACAGTCCTTAGTGACGCCACCATTAAACTAAACGTTGGCGTACCATTTCAAACAGACAAATACCTGTTGCCACTGATACATTCAAACTTGAAACACTCCCCGCCATAGGCAACTTAACTAATTGATCACAATTTTCACGAGTCAATCGGCGCATACCTTTACCTTCAGCGCCCATAACCAGTGCCATAGGACCAGAAAGTTTGACATCATATAAGCAGGTATCAGTTTCCCCTGCAGTGCCAACAATCCATACACCTTGCTGTTGCAGGTATTTCATCGTTCTTGATAAGTTAGTGACTTGCACTAAAGGCACACTCTCTACCGCTCCGACGGCAACTTTACGCACGGTTGGGGTTATTTGTGCGGCATTGTCTTTTGGTACTATGATGGCTTGTACGCCAGCAGCATCAGCATTACGTAAACAAGCACCTAGGTTATGCGGGTCGGTTACACCATCTAAGATAAGCAGAAATGGCGGAACACCTTTTTTCTTTGCGGCTTGTAAAATGTCATCTAGATCATTTTCGGTGTAGGTTTTGCCGGGTCTAACACGAGCAACTACGCCTTGGTGCTGTTCACCTTCACTTTTTTCATCCAGTACTTTACGACTGACCAATTGAGTACCAATTCCGTATTTACGAGTTAAATTTATGATGGGCATCATGCGATCATCTTCACGACCTTTTAATAGCCAAATTTCAATAAAACGCTCTGGTGCTACGTTTATTAAGGCATTAACTGCATGAATACCAAAAACTAACTCTTCACTTTTTGCCATGATCTTTCTCTGTCTTTAAATTAATAACCGAAGTTTAATAACCGAAGTAATAGGGTTTATTTCACTATGTTGTGGTATTGCTCTTGGTACTCTTGCGGGCATTTTTCCCTGGGCGTTTTTTACGGGCACTGCGCTTTTTTACTTTACTCTTCTCTTTCGGCTTATCTTTAGTCGAACCTTTAGACTTGCCTTTAGTTTTACTTTTTTTGGCTTTACTGGCGCGATCACCCGAGCTAGTTGCTGACTTGGCCTCAGTTGAGTTTGAAGTTGAGCGCCTAGCCCCCTTGTTTTTAGAGTTGCCTTTAGACTTACCTTTACCTTTAGACTTTCCTTGAGGTGATCCTTCACCCTCAACACCTTCAAGTCGTAAGTCTATCTTCTTTTCATCCAGATTAACTGCGGCAACTTGCACGCGAATTTCATCGCCAACACGGTATTTATTACCACTATTTTCACCCGTTAAACACATACGGACATCATCATAATGATAAAAATCACGACCAAGGGAGGTGATATGGACTAAACCTTCAATATGTAAATCTTGTAAGCGAACAAACATGCCGAAGTTAGTCACCGTGGAAATAACGCCGTTAAAAGTATCACCAACATGGTCTTGCATAAACTCACACTTGAGCCAATCAGCAACATCGCGAGTGGCTTCATCGGCGCGTCGCTCGGTCATAGAGCAATGTTCGCCCAGCTCAATCACTTCTGCTAAGGAGTATTGATAAAAGCCTTGATTGCCATCACTTTTGGCTGATTTTTCAAGAATGGCTTTAATGACTCGATGCACCACTAAATCAGGGTAGCGACGAATAGGTGAAGTGAAATGACTGTATGAAGGCAGCGCTAAACCAAAATGTCCTTCGTTATCACTTTGATAAACCGCTTGGCGCATTGAGCGTAATAACATGGTTTGAATAAGCTCTTGATCCGGACGACCTGCCACTTTCGCAAGGATATCACCGTAATCTCTTGGCTCCGGCTCTTCTTTGACCGGCATTGACAAGCCCAGCTCATTTAAGTAAGTAATAAAGTTACGGTACTTATCTTCATTGGGCTTTTCGTGAACGCGGAATAAACCAGGGATTTCATGTTTTTCAATAAATTTTGCTGTCGCTACGTTGGCCAAGATCATACATTCTTCAATGATTTTATGAGCATCATTGCGAATAAGTGCTTCAACACTTTGAATTTTTTTATCTTCATTAAAGATAAAAATAGACTCTTGCGTTTCAAAAGCGATGGCACCACGCTGAAGACGGGCATCGGTTAGCGCGTGATACATTTGCTCAAGGTTTTTCAAATCAGGTACTAAGCCTTGATATTCCTGACAAAGGTCTGCATCGCCGTCAAGAATAGCGGCGACTTGAGTGTAAGTAAAACGAGCATGAGAACGCATCACTGCCGGGTAAAACTTACTGCCTGAAAGCTTACCAGTCGCACTTACCGTCATCTCACAGACCATACATAAACGGTCGACATCCGGTTTTAGTGAACATAAGCCATTAGAGAGTTTCTCCGGTAACATAGGGATAACTTGGCTGGGGAAGTAAACCGAATTACCCCGGGATATTGCCTCCTCGTCTAGGTCTGTGCCATCTTTTACATAATAACTAACATCGGCAATAGCAACCCATAAGCGCCAACCACCGGATTTTTTCGGCTGACAATAGACCGCATCATCAAAATCACGGGCATCTTCACCATCGATAGTGACTAAGGGTAAGTCTCGTAAATCTTTGCGTGGCAGTTTAGCTGACTCTTCGACCTCATCTGCAATACCCGCAACTTCGGCTTGTACCGTATGAGAAAATTGGTGTGGTAGATCATGAGCACGTAAGGCGATTTCGATTTCCATGCCTGGTGCAAGGTGATCCCCTAACACTTCAATAACTTTACCAATAGCATGGGAACGTCTAGTTGGTCTTTGTACTAATTCCACCACCACCATTTGACCGTGACGAGCACCCATTTTTGCTTGTGGGTCAATTAACACTTCTTGTTTAATTTTACTGTCTTCAGGGACAACTGAACAGACATGATGGTCGATATATAAGCGTCCAACTATGGGCGCTTTTCTGGGTTCGATAACTTCAAGAATTTTAACTTCTTTACGGCCTTTTCTATCGGTACGGTCAACTAAAATAGCTTGGACAATATCACCATGAAAAACACGCTGCATTTCATAGGAGGAAATATAAAAGTCTTTGCCCTTTTTATCTGTGATTGATGAATCATCCGGAGAAAAGAAACCAAAACCGTCCCTATGGCCAATAACTTTGCCGGTTAACAGGCTATTTTTTTCCGGCAAGGCGTATTGTTTAAATTTATTAAAAATTAACTGACCACTATTTTCCATAGCGCGTAAACGACGTTTCAAACCAATAAGTTGGTATTCTTCATCATACTTTAGTGTTTTAAGCAGGCTATTGAAACTAGGTGGTGGCGAGCATTTTTCGATGATTGATAGCAATAATTCGCGTGAGGCAACTGGCTTATCGTATTTTTTAGCTTCGCGTTTAGCGTGTGGATCGTTATAGGTCACTATAAAGGGTCAGTATTTAAGGATAACTGCTTGCCAGTATACCATAAAGTTTAAATAAGCAGCTTAATACCAATCAGTATAAGAAAGTGAGCACTTCTTTATGCTGAATGGTATAGCACTAATGCTTAATTGGTATAGCTGGTTCTTTTCGCTTGTGCGACCACTTTATCCGGCATTTTACTGGCAAGTACAGCCAATAACTCACTGATTTTTTTATGGGTTGCTTTATCATCGGTTAAAGAATGATGTAATTGAGAATACAATGCCGGGTAGTCTAACGGGCTACCAAAGTCTTGTTGGTATAAACCCGCTAAACGCATTTGTGCGGCCAAGTTATTTAAACTTGCCGCAGTTTTTAAATAAACAATGGCACGTTCAATATCAACCTGCATAAATTTACCAATATGGTAATAGCGACCTAATTGTTCTAAGCCTTCCGCTAAGCCCTGATCAGCTGCGAGATGCATATAGTGTAAACCTAAGGGAATGTCTTTTTCGACACAGACACCATAGGCTAACATATCACCCCATAAAAATTGATATGAGGGCATTTTAGCTTTATTAGCGCGAGCTTCAATATCTTGCACTAACTGACATTCATCTAACACTACTTGACTTAAATGTTTGTTATCTTTTATTAAATCAAGCAATATATTATCCGTATAAATCTGCACTGCTTGCATATTTTTAGACACGGCCATAGCTGATGGCATAATGAATAGAGCATTGACTAAAAAGATAAACACCAAAAATAACAGACGCATAATAATCCTAACTAGGCTAAACCGGCTTACCACCCTATATCGGCCAGCAAGCGCTAAGTATGAAATTTATTGCACTAAGCTGGTATTGTAAAGCAACTTTAACGCCAAGTTCATCTTTTAAACGGCTAATAAATTGAATAAGTGCTCAAGTATGGCTAGTATTATTGAGCACAGAATAACAAAGACCCGCTAGCATCATAAATTTCCCCTATGACTTATGTTGAAATACTCCTTCTAAATAACGGCGCCTAAATATGCTAATTGAAAAAGAACTTGCTGAGTTAACTGTTGGCCATTATGTGGTAAAAATTATCCACCAAGCGAATAATTTCTCTTTAACTGCCGCCGGACATATAAAAAGCACAGCGGTCATTAACCACCTTAAAAGTAAAAAAGTTTATTGTGTGCTCATTGACGAGAGTAAAACAATAACACCGAGCGATACACAAGCTGAGTCTCTACTTGCCAAACCCTCGCAGAATAACGTAAAGGAGCTTAAACAGGCAAAAGAAATTTTTAACCAATCTAAAGCAATTCAACAAAAATTGTTCAATGACGCCCTCAGTGGTAGCAGCCTTGATTTATTACCGGTAATTGAAATTACCAATAAGTCTATCGATGCCATATTTAATAGCCCTGACTCCCTTGCTTGTATGTTAAATATTCGAGAAAAAAATGAATACCTCTTGGAGCATTCTGTCGCTGTTGCCGTTTATATCACCTTGTTTTCGCGTTATTTAGGCTTAGATAGAGATATTATTGAGCAATTATCTATCGGCGCATTTCTTCATGATATTGGCAAAATAAAAATACCCGATGAGATCTTAAATAAACCGGGTAAATTAACCGATGATGAATTTACCATCATGAAAACCCATGCCAATCACTCCATCGATATCATTACAGCAACGGCGGGGGTAAGTGCATTGAGTCTTGAAGTAGCCGCCCTGCATCATGAGAAAATAAATGGTAGCGGTTACCCCTTTCAAGTTTCGGGTGATGGCATTAGCCAATATGGCCGTATGATTGCCATTTGTGATATTTTTGATGCTTTAACGGCTACCCGTGTTTATAAAGAAGGTTTTACCCATGGTAAATCCTTTGCCATTTTACGAGAATTAGCCAAAAAAAATCAGTTAGATACGAATTTGGTTGATCAATTTATCAAGTGCATTGGCGTATTTCCAATCGGCTCTTTAGTGCAATTGAAATCAAATAAATTAGCCTTAGTGAAAGTTCGTAATGATAAAGATCCGACCAACCCACAGGTGCACTCTTTTTACAGCGTCAAACACCATCATTTTCTCAATAAGCAAGAAATTGACCTATCAATGAACGATGATTTCATTGTTAGGGGAGTCCGAGCGGAAGAGTTCGATCTGGATATGAAGCAAATCATCGAAATGTTACTGATGGAAGGCTAGGCCTTTCATTAAGTTGGTGAGCTTGTTGTGCTTATAAAAAACAATTCAGGACAAGAATCTCAATTGGCCAATAACTGACTATTGGCATTGAGAGCAATATCGTCTTGGGGGATCTTAACCCGCACAAGTGAGTAAGCAATGAGTGAAATTTATATAGATTAACATAGCAAAAGGTAATAAATGCTGGAGTGAATGTTTTTCTAGTGAAAAAAAACGGCCTTTGCCATTCGCTTAGGTGAGCAGAAATGATCATACCGACACTATCTAGGCATGGTGTCGGTATTAAACAGCTACAAAGTTTAGTTAGTCACTAAACTAGATAGAAAATGATGAACCACAACCACAAGTAGTCGTTGCATTGGGATTGTTTACCACAAAGCGACTGCCCTCTAAACTTTCAAGATAGTCAACTTCGCCATCAACAAGGTATTGTAAACTCATAGGGTCTACCACCATAACAACACCTTGTTTTTCAATAGTCATATCACCTTCATTCACTTTTTCATCAAAGGTGAAACCATATTGAAAACCTGAACAACCACCACCGGTAACATATACACGTAGTTTAAGAGCAGGATTATCTTCTTCTGTGATTAACGAAAGGACTTTAGTTGCCGCTGCATCGGTAAATTTAATGGGTAATTCAGGGTTTGACATGGTGCTCTACTTAGTACAATAAAGTACGAAAAAAATACGCTATAAAGCGATGGATTGAAACAAAGTTAATTATCTTAAACCTGACTAATTTAATCAAGTATTATTCGCGAATAACCGTCAAAGGTTATTTAAGCTGAACTCTGAATAATGGCTGATTTATATTTAAGTAAAATCAACAAGTTATATCCCCTGAAAAAATCGACCAGTAACTAAAATAACTATATAGCCAATCAATGGCTCAAATTATCCCATTATCAAGGCAAAACATTTATCAATAGCGGGCTATTTATCGACGTTTTAGCGCAGAGAATCGAATAAAGAGGATTGAGCAAGTGGCGCTTATGCAGAGTTTAGGTTATTTACTTACCAACCAGGGCAAAGATTTATCTTTTTTAGCATATTTTTGCCAACGAGATTTGCTTAATATTGCCGAGACCAAGACGTTTTCCGGAATAAAATTAACCGGTAAGGTAAATTTGCCACTAATAATCTGAAAATATTGAAAGCTGAATTTTACATCTTGTTTATTCAGCTGAGAAACTTCAGCCAGCTTAAGTTTTATTGCTTTTTCACCGTCGTAGCCTTCAAAAACCAAGTCAATATAGCCTTTACTATAGCGCCGCTTTAATTGCTGTTGCACTAAGGTCACCTGAAAGTGGTATTGATTGGGGATTTTACTGGCGGTTATTTTTACCTCCTCGACTAACAGACCTGCCGCCTGCTTTTCGGGTGCCATTATTTTTTCGTAAAAGGCCAACTGTTTTTTTACTTCAAACTGTTGCTTAGAGGCGATTTTAAGTGAATTTTGTACTTGTTCATTGGCAAGTTGCTCAACAGCTAACTCAACTTCTAAGGAGTGAATTCGCGCTATACTCTGTTCTTGCTGGTGATAAAGCTGTTCTAATCTAAGCTTTTGCTGTTCAAGGCTGGTCACTTGAAAATAATGGTAATAATTTCCCAAACGGTAGCCGATAAAAAGGCAAAGAATGATCACTGTGCCTAAAAACAAAGCCGATTTAAAGCTGCCTAAACGCTCAACGACGACGCTAAGATTTATTTTTGCTAACCATTTCATTTGTAAAGTATTATAATCCTGTAATGATAATATCAATCGCAGCAATACGAAAACATCTAGCTTTGCCAGAAATCTCTTGGCAAATTTGTTTGCTGGCCATAATTGGTGGCTGCGCTTCCGCTTTTTTAGTGGTGTTATTTACCCTCACTATCGAAGAGATCCAGCAGCTTTATCTAATAAAACGCGATAACTATAGCAGTTTAGATGAATTAAGTCGTTTTGATTTACCCATAATAGGCGCCATTATTATCCTGTTTTTTGGTTGGCTTACCGGTTATAAATATTTACGCACTGGCATCCCCTTTGTTCTGCATCGTTTAAAAGTGGCTCATGGTGTCATTCCCTTTAAAAACACCCTTAACCAATTTTGGGGTAGTGCGGTAGCATTAGCTTCTGGTTTTTCTGTTGGCCGTGAAGGACCCGCCGTACACCTTGGTGCGGCATGTAGTAGCTATATGGCTAATGCGTTAAAATTACCTTATAACAGTGTTCGTACCTTATGCGCTTGCGGTATAGCCGCGGGTATAGCGGCTACATTTAATACCCCGATAGCTGCAGTGATTTTTGTGATGGAAGTGATCATGCGTGAATACAAGGTCCATATTTTTGTGCCTGTCATGCTTGCTGCTATTGTCGGCTCCTTGATTACCCGCAGTGTCTTTGGCACCAGTCATGATTTTGAATACTTTCATCCTATAGCGCTTGACCAATACCATTATTTTTCTTTAGTACTGCTAGCCATAGTCTTAGGCATATTGGCGGCAGCATTTAATAAGTACCTTGTTTTAATCATCAAAAAAAGTGTTAAATACCACATAGTGCCACGCTTATTGCTTGCCGCTTTTATTACCGGTATTTTAGGCTATTTAGTCCCTGGCGCTATGGGCACAGGTACCAGTGCCATTGATATTTCCTTAACGAGCAACTTGTCACTAGGTTTGTTGTTTAGCTTACTTATCGCTAAATTATTAATGACCATGTTTGCCCTTGGCTTAGGTATACCTGGTGGTATTATTGGACCAACACTCGGCATAGGAGCTATAGCTGGTGCCTGCGCTGGTGCGTTAGTAATACAAGTTTTACCCGGCGAGTACCTTGGCAGTGATTTCATCCTTATGGGCATGGCAGGTTTTATGGCTGCCAGCTTAAATGCGCCACTTGCCGCCTTACTTACTGTGGTTGAGCTATCCAGTCAACTTGAGTTGGTTGTTCCCGCCATGATTGTTATTACTATCGCGAGTATAGTATCTAGACAACTTTGTAAAAATGAGTCTATTTTTACCATGCAATTAGATGCACAAAACTTATCCTATCGCAAACCGCCCATTGAAGAATCATTGCAAAATATTGGTGTCTTGGCGGTAATGAAAGATAATTTATTGATTTTAGAGCAGGCAAGTACTCGCACTATTATCGGAGAGCTACTCAGTAGTCATCAATCTCAACTCATTATTAACCAAGAATCGACGCAAGCCACAGAGATAAATAGCTATTATTGGGCGCAATTCGATGCAGAAATCGCTGATGATGACGGTGAGGACATTGAACATAATCTTGCTAAAAAGTTGATATTGCATAAGCTTATCCCATTAAATCATCAAGTAACCTTGGCCGAAGCTTATTTAGCTTTAGTAGAGCAACGCTCAGGGGCGGTATATATTTATGGGAAAGATATTAACGACTGTATTGGCTTGGTCACCTTTGAACAACTTAGAATTTATTTGGTAGAAGGAAAACTCCATTAATGGACACGTTTTTAATCAATAATATCCTCTGGCTTAAAGCCTTCCACGTTTTTTTTATGGTCGCTTGGTTTGCCGGTATCTTTTATTTACCACGCTTATTTGTCAATCATGCAGAAACTAAGTCAACTGACGTTGCTCAGCAACTAAAAGGCATGGAAAAACGCTTATTGTATTTTATTACCCCTTTTGCCATTTTTACCCTAGTGATGGGCTTAGCAATAATCTACGCTTACGGACATGACTGGTTTTTTGCCGCTAAATGGCTACATATCAAATTAAGCTTAGTAATATTACTCTTTGTTTATCATGGCTATTGTTTTAAATTAGTGAAAACCTTTGCCCAAGATAAAAATACCCGAACAGCACGCTTCTATCGAATTTTTAATGAGCTGCCCGTGCTTATATTATTGGCAGTAATTATTTTAGCTTATGTTAAACCTGGCTGATTTTCCCAGTCGAACCGTTCAATAAGCTAAGACTCATAAATCAGTAGGAAACTAGGAGCACAGTGCAATATTTTTCAGGTATTGCAGTTATAATCAAGATAGGATAGCCTACCCACATGTAAACAGGATGTTACTAGCACTTTAACTTTCTTAGCTTAGGGAACATTTAATGAAATATTTTTTATGCGCTTGTTTAGCGTTCACTGCATTGCTAGTAACAGCAAATGCCAGCAATCAATCGACCGTACCAATAGCCAAGCCCAAGATTGTTGGTGGTGAGCTTGCTAACCAAGGTGACTGGCCTTGGATGGCAGCCTTAGTCTCGACCTATAGTGAGGTAAGCACCTCTTTACAGGTTGCTGGTACTGGCTACGATAGTTCGCCTTTTTCCAATAGCCCTGCTGATCAAGCGAGTGCCACTATGGTTGATTGTGGTATTGGCGACAGTCAATGTAGTGCGGCGAGCAATAAAATATGTTTAATTGCCCGTGGTGACGTCGACTTTTCAGTAAAAGTGGATAATTGCCAAGCGGGCGGAGGCATAGGGGCAATTATCTTTAACAATACGGCCGGCGCTATTAATGGCACCTTAGGCGATAATTTTTCCGGTAGTATTCCTGTTATAGCTATTAGCCAAGACGATGGTGCTACGCTACTGAACCTACTTGGTAGTATTGCCAGCCTTAATGTTACTGCGCAACAGAAAATAGTACAAAGCTCTAGCTGTGGCGCTAGTTTTATTGGTGAGAAATGGCTACTTACCGCGGCGCACTGTGTTGAAGATGCCAATATTAACCTGCTAAAAGTCAATGTCGGTGAATACGACTTAAGCAATGGTGCTGAAAATGCCAAAGCTATTAAGCGTATATATATCCATCCAGAATATAATAAAGGTAGCGCTTTTAATAATGATATTGCTCTAATAGAGCTTATTGAAGCTATTGATAATCCAGCGGTAACGCTAGTTGATTTAGATTCCAGTAGGCAGCTAGCCTTAGACAACGCCGCAGTAACGGTTATCGGTTGGGGGAACCAAACGGCTTATGGGCCAAACGATGAACTACCCGCTAATGACCAGCCTGATAAATTACGTCAAGTTGAACTCAACTTGCTCAGTAATGAGCAATGTAAAGATAAACTAGCGCAAGCTTATACTGACTTGGAAGGTATTAACTATTTACCTGATCAAGTAGGTATTACCGACAGCATGATATGCGCAAATCATGTCGGTGGCGGTAAAGGCTCATGCCAGGGTGATAGTGGCGGGCCATTATTAGTTAACACCAATCAAGGCTGGCAACAAATTGGTATCGTTAGCTACGGTATCGGCTGTGCCAATGCCGAATTTCCAGGTGTTTACGCCCGTGTTGGTCAATTTACTGACTGGATTAACAATATCAGCAAAGGCATCGCCATTGAACCAACTTATGACTTTGCCATTACTCCACAACACACAGCACAAACAACCCAGCTAACCGTCAGCAATAATAGTGAGTTAACCGCTAATTTAACTTTCACCCTAGTAATTGACAAAATTGGCAGTACTGGCTTTAGTCTAACGCCTAATAGCTGTAATACTTTAGTAGCAAAACAAAAGTGCACCATTACCCTTGCCTTTGATGCTAAAACCCTTGGTCAGCATAAAATGCGGATTATCATTAATAGTAATGATGACAATATTCCCACCAGTCAAAGCTTTATCAGTGCTCAGGCAATTGCCGCTAATAATGTTATTAATACTCAGTTATCTAGTGGTTCAACTGAACTACTGTGGTTTAGTGGCGGCGATAAACCTTGGTTACTTGATAATAGCGAAGCAGCAATTAGCAGTGGTGAGATTAGCGATAATCAACAAAGCTCAGTAATGCTAACTTTTACTGGCGCTGGCAGTTTGTCATTTTATTGGTCGGTATCATCGGAAGAAAATACCGAGGATCCTTCATCACCTTATGATGCCTTGTACTTAATTATTGATGGTGAAAAAGTTGACTTTATTTCTGGAGAAGTCCCTTATGCCAAGGTAACTATCCCTAATTTAGCTGAGGGAAAACATCAAATAACCTGGCTCTATTTGAAAGATGGCGCGACGAGTAATGGTGAAGATAAAGCATATTTAAAAGAGGTCGTTTTTACCCCAGAGACAGCGCCAGCTGATACATCGGCAACTTCTCCTCCGCCAGTACAAACAGCAAGTAAATCAAGTGGTGGTAGCGTAACTTATCTCTTGCTGCTACTTACCTTGTTACCCTTTAAGCGTCGACGAAGTTAATCTTTAACTGTCGAGTATAAAAAGGCAGATTTATCTGCCTTTTTTAATGCCATCTTGCCCTAACAGAGCGTTAAAAATCTTGTTTATCATTCGCAAATTGGTGGTTTTATGCTATATTCTTGGCAAATTTTTTCCCTTTAAATGTAAGTAATCAAGATGATGAAATTTCAAGGTAAGCATATTCTATCGGTATCACAATTTGACCGTGAAGCTATCGCAAAAATTTTGCAAATTTCTGCGCAAATGACACCTTATGCGTCACGAAAAAAACGTTGTCATGTACTCGAAGGTGCCATATTAAGTAACTTGTTTTTTGAACCCAGCACTCGTACTCGGGTAAGTTTTGGTACCGCGTTTAATTTACTGGGCGGTTCTGTCCGTGAAACTGTTGGTCAAGAGAATACTTCATTAAGTAAAGGTGAATCATTATTTGATACCGCGCAAGTGATCAGCGGCTACTCAGATGTCATAGCCATGCGTCATCCACAAATGCACTCAGTAGATCAATTTGCGCTAGGTAGTACTGTCCCAGTTATTAATGGTGGTGATGGTGCCAATGAACACCCAACTCAGGCTTTACTGGATCTATTTACTATTCAGTCTGAAATGATGCACTTTAATAAAGGCTTAGATGATTTAAATATTGTCTTGATGGGTGACTTGAAACATGGCCGCACAGTACATTCGTTATCTAAATTACTCAGCCTCTATGACAATGTCAAAATTACTATGGTAGCACCCAAGGCCTTACAAATGCCTGATAGTATCATCTCAACGTTAAGTGATGCGGGTCATGAAGTGGTGTTAACCGAAACCATGGAAGGTAATTTATATTGTGACGTAATTTATCAAACCAGAATCCAGCAAGAACGCTTTGCCAGTAAAGATGAAGCTGAGTTATATCGTGGCCATTTCAGTTTGAATAAAAGTGTCTACCAGAAATATTGTCAAGAAAATACCGTTATCATGCATCCATTACCACGGGATTCACGTCCAGAAGCCAATGAACTTGATACCGACCTAAATGATTTAGATAACCTAGCCATTTTTAGGCAAGCGCAAAATGGTGTGTTAGTGCGTATGGCCTTATTTGCCTTAACCTTAGGTGTTGAAGATCAAATTACGAATTATGAAAAACCGGTAAACTGGTATACCAATAAAAATACTTAATAACCATGCTGGATTTAGCCTGCGCATGGGCTATTTCCGAGTATTAACCTTAGGTATTGAAGACCAAGTAAGCAATGATGAAAAACCGGTCAACTGGTATACCAATAAAAACACTTAATTACCATGCTGGATTTAGCCTGCGCATGGGCTATTTCCAGATATTAACCTTAGGTATTGAAGACCAAGTAAGCAATGATGAAAAACTGGTAAACTGGTATACCAATAAAAACCTTTAAGTGCCACGCACATCGATTAAACTTTTAGAAGAAGCAATTATGAATAAATCAGAACAGTTATTTGAACAAGCGCAAAAGGTAATCCCCGGTGGTGTTAACTCGCCAGTACGTGCCTTTAATGGTGTTGGCGGTAGCCCTTGCTTTATAAAACGTGCTCAAGGCGCTTATATTTATGATGCCGATGATAAAGCTTATATCGACTATGTTGGTTCTTGGGGGCCAATGATCTTAGGTCATAACCATCCAGCCATTCTTGAGGCCGTTATTACTACCGCAAAAAATGGCTTAAGTTTTGGCGCACCCACCGAACTTGAAATTACCATGGCGGAAAAGGTCCGTGAGTTAGTACCATCAATGGAATCTTTGCGTATGGTTAGCTCTGGCACTGAAGCCACCATGAGCGCTATCCGTTTAGCCCGTGGTTATACCGGTCGCGATAAAATCCTAAAATTTGAAGGCTGTTACCATGGTCACGCTGACTCATTGTTAGTAAAAGCAGGCTCAGGTGCTTTGACCATGGGTGTACCTAATTCACCAGGGATTCCGAAAGATTTTGCTAAACATACCCTAACGGTTAGCTATAACAATATCGAGCAAGTAAAAGAAATTTTCGCTAAATACGCTAATGAAATTGCTTGTATTATTGTCGAGCCTGTTGCCGGCAACATGAATTGTATTCCGCCAGTGGCTGGATTTCTTCAAGGTTTACGTGAGGTTTGTGATCAATACGCTAGCGTGTTAATTTTTGATGAAGTAATGACTGGCTTTCGTGTCGCACTAGGTGGTGCTCAAGCGCTTTATAATATCAAACCCGATCTAACCACTTTAGGTAAAATTATCGGTGGCGGTATGCCAGTCGGCGCTTTTGGTGGCAAGCGAGAAATTATGGATTATATCGCGCCAGTTGGTCCGGTATATCAAGCGGGTACTTTATCAGGTAACCCAATTGCTATGGCTGCTGGTTTAGCGGCACTAACTGAATTAGCTCAAGGTGATAAACATCAGCAATTAAGTGCTGCTACGGAAAAGCTAGCCATGGGCTTTAAAGCCGCGGCTGAGCGTAACGGCATTAACTTAAGTGTCAATTATGTTGGCGCTATGTTTGGCTTCTTCTTTACCGACGACAAAAACCCTATCACTAGCTTCGAACAAGCCACTCAATGTGATGGTGAGATGTTCAAACGTTTCTTCCACTTGATGCTAGCTGAAGGGGTGTACTTAGCGCCATCGGCTTTTGAAACCGGCTTCTTATCAACGGCGCACAGTGATGACATTATTGAAAAAACACTCGTTGCTGTGGATAAATGTTTCGCTCAACTATAAGTTCACAGTCTTTGCTGTGATATAAAAAAGCGGCTTAAATGAATTTAAGCCGCTTTTTTTTATTTAATTTTTAAACTTTTCTTAGTTAACCTGGTCTCTGGATAATGAGTGCTTGATGGTTAAGTAAAAACAACGACTTACGGTTGTTAAGAACAAAATATACAAGATTAAGTAGCAATATACACTATCAATGTTTCAATTTATTCGATTATCAAGGTAAAACGTTTATGAATAACGGGTTATTTATCGACGTGTTAACGCTGAGAATCGGATAAAGGGGAATATTGAGCAAGTGCTGCTTATCCAGAGTTCAGGTTAGTTAGCAAGCCTGAAATTTAGCACTGTCTCTTGACAGCGTTGTCATCAAATGACCAATAAATCAAGTTCAGTTTGCAGCCAATCATAGCCTTGCTGCCAGCCAAGCTCTAATGCTGAAAACGTCTTTAGGTTCCAATCGTCTATCGCTCTCAGCGCCATCACATCGTTTATTATTTTTTTGTCTGCCTCTTTATATACAATCACAGCAATAGCGATTAAATTTTCATGTGAGGCCATGGTCATCTTTGCTTCAAAAGTATAATTATAACTATGTACTTTATTGATCAGCAAGGCAAAGTGATCACTCAGGTGCTGGCTAAGAAAAGCGTCGAATTCGTCAAGCATCTCCATTGAGACTTCGATACCCTCAGTTATAATGATCTCAGCAATACCATCACTTAATACATTGACTGTTGCAAAGCTTAGTTGATGCTTCATGGTTACCTGCTCCACCTACTCTGTTTATTTTTTGTACTCATAGCAAAGCTAGCACCTTTGCCAACAATTGCTTTATTTACTGTACAGCGTGCTAAATAGTCACTATAAAAACTGATCAAATAATTGCACTTGTACCATTTCACCCGCTTGTACCTTACCTTGTGCACTTGGCAAAATAATATAGCAGTTAGCCTTAGCTAAGCTAGATAAGATACCAGAGCCTTGGGCGCCAGTTGAACTGACCACATTTTCACCTTGTGAGTTCACAGATAAAATACCGCGTTGAAAATCCATGCGCCCAGGAGATTTACGTAAGTCACTGCTGCACTTCACCCTTAAATGGGTACGTTTTAACGGTTGGGCATTTTGCATCTTAGTTAAAGCCGGCAAAGCTAATTGATGAAAGGTCACTAAAGCGGACACTGGATTGCCCGGCAGACCAAAAAAGATACTATTAGCTAATTTACCAAAAGCAAAGGGTTTACCTGGTTTCATCGCTATTTTCCAAAAGCCAATCTCACCAAGTTCATCTAAAACTGTTTTAGTGTAATCGGCTTCGCCAACCGAAACACCGCCAGTAGAAATGACCGCATCGGCCTGTTTATCTGCACTGATAAAGGCGGATTTTATTGCCTGAAAGTCATCTTCAATGATACCAAAATCAATAACATCAACATCCAGTTTTTGTAACATGGCGGCTAAAACAAAACTGTTAGACTCATAAATATCACCAACTTGCAGTGCTTGTCCTGGTCGTTTCAATTCATCACCCGTGGCAATTAACGCCACCTTTAATTTGCGATAAACCTTAACTTCAGCTACTCCCAATGACGCAAGGACTCCAATATCAACCGCGGTCAATTTATGACCAGACTGCAATACTTGTTGACCGAGTTTAATATCTTCACCGGCCTGACGGACATGAGAGCCAAAAATTTTATCTACTAAAAAAGTAATTATTTCTCCATCAGCGCTAACGTTTTCTTGCATTTCTACCGAATCACAACACGTTGGCATTTTAGCCCCGGTCATAATACGAATACATTCGCCGGGCTGGCAAATACCTTGAAAAGGTGCGCCTGCCATAGAGCGACCAACAAGTCTTAGGGTTTTATTAGCCGCTAAACTATTTATCGCAAAAGCATAACCATCCATAGCGGAGTTATCATGAGGCGGCACATTTAATGGGCTAGTAATTTCTTGCGCTAAAACATAGTTCAGCGCTTGCTCAATGGACAAGGTTAGTGTTTCGGTGACAGGTGACACTTGCGCTAGCATATTAGCTAAGGCTTGTTCAAAAGGTAAAAGCCCTGGAGCGGAACAACAATCAGACATAAAAACTCACTTAGATACATTACAATTACTTGGTACCATAAATTTCACTCTAAACTAGGCCAATTTGCAAGCCCCCTTCAGAAAATACCACTCAATAAATTAATCCATTTGCTATTTGTTTAGTATCGCTTAACTAGCCTCATAAATAATAGAGCTATAAGCGCAATTTTATTGATTAAGATCAATAAATAGATCAACAAAAAAAATTACCATATCGCCACCAGAGTAATATATCCGCGTTCCCCTGAACTTGCATCTTGAAGTAAAGCGGGTATATACTAAATTTGAACAGAAATTTATTTATAACACCGAGCTATCACAGCTAACATTATTGTATTTTCTGGCTAAATTAAGTCAGCTTATTGAAGGTATTCATGTTGTGATAAGCCGTAACTAAGACCATGTATTTAATGGGTTTTAGTTACCAGGGTTAACAAGGAAACGCGTTAGCCTCCCTACATTTGGAAAGGTGACATGTTAACAGACAACTTTGGCCGTAGGTTCTATTATCTACGCCTATCAATTACTGACGTGTGCAATTTTAGCTGCACTTACTGCTTGCCTGACGGTTATCAGTGTGATCAACCACGTGATTTTTTATCACTAGATGAAATCAAACGTCTAACTAAAGCTTTCGCTGAGCTCGGCACAGAGAAAATCCGCATTACCGGCGGTGAGCCGGCACTGCGTAAAGACTTACCTAAAATCATTCAAATTTGTAAAGAAACACCAGGCATCAAGAGAGTGGCCATTACCAGTAATGGTTTTAAACTGCCTGAACACTTACCTCAATGGTTAGATGCTGGCATTGATGCCATCAATATCAGTATAGATAGCTTAGATCCTCGTCAATTTCATGCCATAACTGGCCACGATAAACTCAAGACCATTCTCAAGGGTATTGATCTGGGTTTAGCTGATGGCAGAGCATCAATTAAGGTTAATACGGTATTAATGCGTGAGTACAGCGGCAAAGATATTCAAAGCTATCTTGACTGGATAAAAGATACCCCTATTACCTTACGTTTTATTGAGTTAATGCAAACCGGTGATAATAAAGAATTTTTTGATGCCCAACATGTGCAAGGTTCACGTATCAAGCAAAATTTAATTCTCGATGGCTGGCTACCGGTTATTCAAAACAAATCAGCAGGCCCTGCACAAGAGTTTTATCATCCGGATTATCAAGGTAAAGTCGGTTTGATCATGCCCTACGCCAAAGATTTCTGTAATAGCTGTAACCGTTTACGAATTAGCTCAAGCGGTAAATTGCATTTGTGTCTATTTGGTGATGAAGGTTTGTCACTACGTGAACAATTACAAAGTGATGATATCGCCCCATTACAAGCAAAAATAGTTTCACTACTCGGTGATAAAAAAGCCACCCATTTTTTACATGAAAAGCTAACAGGTGCAACTAAGCACCTCGCCATGCTTGGGGGTTAGTGATGAATTTTCAAACTATCGACTGTTTGGGTGTAGTACTTGCTGGCGGTTTATCTTCTCGCATGGGGCAAGATAAAGCCCAACTAACTCGCCAGTTCAGTCAAGCTAATAGCTCAAATAAGCAGGCAGATAAGTCCGCGATGAAATCGCTAAGTACTATGCTCGATTTTTCCAAGCAGTTACTTAGCGATGCAGGTATAAAAAATATTGTCGTCAGTGGCGATAACCATCAAATTCCTGATCGAGTATCACAGGCTGGCCCTGTTGGCGGAATTTATAGTGTCTTAGCTCATTACCCAGAACATTTACAACCCAAGGCATTATTAATATTGCCGGTTGATTTACCCTTTATGACCGCAGCGGCTTTGGCTACCTTGCGTCTAAAAGGCGAGCTTAGTAATAAAGCAACCTTCTTCACTGATAGCCAACAACAAATACACCACATTCCGTTATATTTACCCAATAATGCTTTTTTGAATATGTTCTTAATGCAAGCATTCCAACGGGAAAAGATACTGGCTAACGGCAACAAAAGCGACAAGAAAAACACTAAAAATGGTCCTTCAGTGCGAGCCATGTTGGCACAAGTACCTCATCAAGCCATTAGTAGCCCAAATAGCAAAGTACTATTTAATAGCAACACGCCGGAACAGTGGCAACAAGCACAAAAACAATTTTAAAGTGAACGTATTGATTAGCAATACCCAACACGGTCCATAAAACAACATGCCTATGTACATGGTTCAGGATCGTCATCCCCGTGGTGGCTTAATCGGGGATCCAGCGTCTAAAAGCAATGGATCTTCGATCAGAGACTTCGAAGATGACGTTTACAACGACGTCCTGAGCTAACTACATAGCCATGTAAAACAATAGCAACAAGCGCAGCAACAATTTTAATCTACAGATTTAGTCAAGGATAAACCTATGTCAGCACATGGCGGCAATACTTTCATTCCCTTAAACATCGCCGTTTTAACGGTATCAGATACACGCACTGAAGATAACGATACGTCTGGACAAGCGCTGGTTGAGCGTTTAACACAAGCGGGCCACAAGCTAGCCGATAAAGCCATCGTCATTGATGATATTTATCAACTGCGTGCACAAGTTTCGAAATGGATTGCCGATGACAGCATTCACGCCATTATATCTACCGGCGGTACCGGCTTTACCGACCGTGATAATACTCCTGAAGCATTAACGCCATTATTTGACAAAGCGATAGAAGGCTTTGGTGAGATTTTTCGCCATGTATCATTAATGGAAATTGGTACCTCAACCATTCAATCCCGTGCTTTTGGTGGCATCGCCAACAAAACGGTAATCTTGTGTGTACCTGGCTCAACTAACGCTTGTAAAACGGCTTGGGATAAAGTGATTAAAGAGCAATTAGATGCCAGTCATCGCCCGTGTAATTTTGTCCCTCACCTCAATATCACGACAGAGCAATGCGAGAGTCGCGGCTAATGACAACTAATACAACGAATACGCCAGCACAAAAACCAGAGCTGAGTCACCTGAACCAGCAGGGTGAAGCGAACATGGTCGATGTCACGGAAAAAGCCATGACCTCTCGCACCGCAACCGCGCAAGGTTTTATTAAAATGAACCGAGCGACCTTTGAATTAATCACCACAGGAAAACATAAAAAGGGTGATGTGTTTGCTGTTGCTCGTATTGCTGGTATTCAAGCCGCAAAAAAGTGCAGCGATTTAATTCCTTTATGTCACCCGTTAATGTTAACTAAGGTGCAAGTAGACTTCACCCTTGATAGTGAAAACAGTCAAATACAAGTGAATAGTTTATGTCGTTTAACCGGACAAACTGGCGTTGAAATGGAAGCGTTAACCGCTGTCTCTATTGCTTGTTTAACCTTATTTGATATGTGCAAAGCCGCCGATCCGGCCATGGAAATTCATGGCATAAAAGTCTTAACAAAAGAAGGCGGCAAGTCGGGTCATTGGCAAACACCAAAGTAAGTGTCCGTGTTTCCATTGGAAATTCACTGCACTGTACACTAACAAGTCTTAACAAAAGAAGGTGGCAAGTCGGGTCATTGGCAAACACCAAAGTAAGTGTCCGTGTTTCCATTGGAAATTCACTGCACTGTACACTAACAAGTCTTAACAAAAGAAGGTGGCAAGTCGGGTCATTGGCAAACACCAAAGTAAGTGTCCGTGTTTCCATTGGAAATTCACTGCACTGTACACTAACAAGTCTTAACAAAAGAAGGCGGCAAGTCGGATCATTGGCAAAGCCCTTCAGCTTAACCTAGCCGAACTAAATTTGAGGCTCTGTTCCATCATACTGTTGTCCACATGGCAACTATATGACTTAATAGGAAGTGTTGCTGAAGTGATAAAAGCGAGCTTCACAAACAAG
>NZ_BDQM01000023.1 GCF_002207865.1 Colwellia marinimaniae | reverse complement strand
TAAAAAACAAACAAACCAGAAATAGTAAAAGGAACATGGAATATTCCTTTTTGGAGAAATTCTACAGCCTCAACGCCTTGCTAAGCGGAAAATAATGGTTGGCTATAATCGCGGAGCGATGGCCAACTGTTATTTTTCCGTTTAAGCAACTTGTTATATTTTATATGTACGCTAAACCTCAACAGTCCAACGAGGTTGATATGAATTTTGAGTTTCTTCTACCGAAATAATATTTGAAACAAATAAATTTCTTGTACCATTTTTTCGTATGTCGTAACAAAAAAACTTTTCAGTTCCCGCTGTTACTCGATAACTATATGGCTCTGCTTCCCTTGTTTCAACTGAACCATCTTTCTCTCTAGCAGTAATCATTATTGTATGTAGATTCTGACCTGCTGAATGGATTGTATCCTTAATGCTCATTTAACACTCCTTGGTTTGAATAAAATATAACAGCGTATTAGTAGGAATTTTTCCTGATTTAAACACGGAAAACCTCCTACTTTCATGCTTTTTATTAAAAAACAACAGTACAATATATTTATCGGATAATCAATAACTTATACCTTCAACTACCAAACTGGTTGACGTGTGAAAGCAGGAATTATTCCCGCTTTCATACAAATGGTCTTTTTTGTCATGGTACTGTACATAATTACAGCACTCAAATAAAATAAAGTCGATATGAAATCTGTTTTTTTATCCTACATCAAAGAACAAATATGGACTAAACGGTATGCAAAAATAACGTTCTAACGCTATCTATACCCATGACCATGAGTAATGAGTGATTTATAAAACTTGTTAAGAACAGCTGAAAAAATAAGGTTAAAAAGGGTGAAGCATAGTCTAGGCCTCAGAGCCAGGCAACCATTTTACTAACAAGGCATTTTCTATATCATCAATATACGGCCACAGATTGACCTGAAAACTTCAAAATAATGCGAGAATATTAGCCCTTCTATTCTATGGTAAATAAATCCCATTATTGATGACCATCCATATATAAAAAAACGCTAAGCAGGGTATCTGCTTAGCGTTTTTTATATCGATTACTTATCTACTAACTTACCTACTAACTTATAATTAAGCTTATCAGCAGCAAAGACTAATTAACTAACGTTAACCTAGTGATCGTGACCACAGCTGCTATCAGCACTATGTACATGGCCGTGTTTCACTTCGTCTTCTGTCGCTTCACGCACGGCAACGATATCAAGGTCAAAAGTAAGTACTTTACCTGCTAGCGGTGGGTTAATATCAACCGTTACCATAAATTTACCTACTTTAATGACGGTAACTTGGCGTTGACCTTGTTCAGTTTGTATAACAGCAGTCATGCCCTTTTTCCATTTAGCACTTTTGCTCACTAAGCCTTGTAAGTGTTTAACCGGTACACGTTGCTCTAAACCTTCTTGATACTCACCGTAAGCTTCATCTGGTTGTAAGGTTACGGAAAACTTATCTCCGGTTGCTCTACCCGTTAAAGCTTTCTCTAAGCCAGCTAAGGTATTATTAGCGCCATGTAAATAGGTTAGAGGCTCATGACCGTTTGATGATTCTAATTCTTCACCCGCTTCATTTTTAAGGGTGTAATGAAAGTGAGCAACAGTTTTTTCAGCAATTATCATAGTGATCTCTTCGTTAATACCCGTATGAGTATAATTAATACTTAATGTTATATCGGGCAGTTTACCTTGCTTTACTCGGTAATAAAATATATTTAAAGGGCAATGCCATGGCTTTAGTCTCTAAGCAAGTCAATTTACGGCCATACTGTTATGCCTGTACTTTTATATCTAGCAAGTTACGCCCATACCAGTAAGATAACCACACTTAAGATTATTAAGAACATACCAAGGTACTCTTTTAAGCTTACCGTTTCTTTAAATACCCGATAGGTCAATGCCAAGGTAATAAAGAACTCAACCTGCCCTAATGCTTTTACATAGGCGGCATTTTGATAACTGGCGCCGGTAAACCAACCAATGGAGCCTAGTACACTGGTAATGCCAACAAATAAACATAAACGCCAATGTTTAAGCATTAAGGCTAATTGTGATTTGTCTTGCAGGTAAATATAAATAAATGACATAACTGATTGCACCGTGATCATAAACACCAAGGTGACGGCAGCACTGACCATTAAGTCGATATTAAGCGCCAAACTCGACTCACGAATTAACAAGGTGGTGATCGCTAAACCTAAGCCAGCCGCTAGGCCATACCCCATACCAATAAGGCCTTGTGAATCGGCTAAGATATCTCTCAATCTCAACTTCACTTTCGATACAAAGAACACACCAACAACACCAACAACAACACTGAGCCAGCCTAAACCGGAAAGCGTCGCACCAAAAAATAAAGCACCGACAATGGCTACTTGAATGGCCTCCGTTTTAGCCAAACTGGTAGCAACAGCAAAATTACGGTAGCGAAAAGCAGCCACTAAACAGGCGGTGCCCCATATTTGCATGACACAGGCCACTAAGGCATATTGTAAAAATGAGGTATTTAATGCGGGAACTGCTACGTCCCTAAAATCAAGCAGCCACCAAAGGTAGCACCAGGCAAACGGTAAAGCATAAAAGTAACGTACTCCTGTGGTCGCCATTGAGTTGAGCTTAGCGGATAACTTTTTTTGTCCTGCGGTTCTTACCGCCTGCATAGTCGCCGCTAAGAGGGTGAAATAAATCCAAATTTCCACAGATTAATCCTTTAATATCACTAAATAATTTTTCAATATCGACCACTTAAACAAGCTATCTTACTGCTTCAATTCAGTAGCTGTCTCAGCATTAAATTCATATTGTTTATCTAAGCTGCTTATCCCCAAACCACTGAGTTTTCTTACTTTAATCTGCACACCAATGCGCTCTTTTAATGCCTCAACATGGCTAATAACACCAATCATTTTGCCACTGGCGTTTAAATTATCAAGAGCATCAAGCGCCACTTCTAAGGTATTGTTATCTAAGGTGCCAAAGCCTTCATCAAGAAATAAAGAGTCAATACTGGTTTTATTACTGACTAAATCTGAAAGTGCCAAGGCCAGTGCCAAACTTATCAAAAAGCTTTCACCGCCAGATAAGGTTTTAATATCGCGAGCAGTATCTCCTTGCCAGGTATCAACCACTTCTAAAGCTAAAGTATCGCTTTGCTGACATTGCAGTTGATAGCGGCTAAATAGTCTATCGAGTTGTGTGTTGGCTAGATGTACTAAATTGGCTAACGTTAAACCTTGGGCGAAGCGTCTAAATTTGGCGCCATCGGCTGAGCCAATAAGTGCATTAAGGTGACTAAGATCATCCAAGGAGAACTGCGCTTGTTTGATCTGCGTAAGTAGATTTTTTTGCTGAGTTTTATTGGCTTGATCTTGGCTGATTTGTTGACCGAGCTGACCTGTTTTTTGCTGGCACTCTTTCAACAGGTCCGACATTTTCATTAAGCTTTGTGACACTGATTTTTCATCAAAATCGACAGCACCATTTTCCTTTAACCTAGCCTTTTGCAGATTCAATTCCAGAGTGACTTTTTCAGCTTGGTTTATCAATACTTGTGCTTGTTTTTTATTATCACCAATATCATCGGCAAGTTTGCTCAGTTGCTGCTTTTTATCGGGACTAAGCAAGGCTGATAAAACCTGTTGTTCATCGGTAAAATCACTGGCAGATAGGAGTTTTGTCCAATCACTGGTTACGCTGTCACTTTGCTTACTCACTGTCTCTAATTGTGTTTTTGCCGTGCTTAGTTGGCCTTTATTTTCCTGTTGTGCTGATATTTCTGCCTGATGCAGACGTTTCGCCTGTTCAAGTTCTTTATCATCAGCCAGTCGCTCAACAGATATTTTTTCTGTCAATATAACCGTATCTTGCATCTGTTTATCGGTGATACCAAGCTCAACAAACAAGGTGACACGTAAGGTGTTTTGAGCGGAAATTTCACTTTGCTGACCACTTAATTGTGCTTTTGCTTGGCTATATAAGTGCTGCTGTTGTTCAACCTGCTGTTTTAGTAAACCTAGCGTGTGTTCAATGCTAGTTAAGTGCTCTTGTGCAGCTTGCTGGTTACTGGCAATTTGTTGGTATTCTTGTTGCTGTTTCTGCACAGAGCCTAGCCAAGTTTCATCAATACATATTGACTGAACTTGTCCGCTAGCCTCATCACTTACCGAAACATTAGGCAAGGCTATTTTACTAGCAATTCCACTCACAGTGATGTCGGCTAATAATTGTCCATTGAGGGTGACCATAGCTTGCTGTGCTAAGGCTAAATCCTTGGCTATCTTTATCTTAAGGTCACGCTGAAAATTGCCTTGTTCGTGTAATAGTTGTAATTGATTTTTCTGACTAGATAATTGCTTATCACCAAGGGTTAACTGCTCAAGGTTTTGTTGCTGAGCTTGACTGTTTTGCTGCAGTGCTTGTTGCAAAGACAGTAACTCATCAAGCTGCTGACTCAAGGTATTTAATTGCTGAGTTAACGCTTGCGCAGTGCCTGCATCTATTAATGAAATCTGCTGTTCATTTTGCTTGCTAGTAATATCTTCCCTGATAAATTGCTTAACCGTTAACGACTGCCAATTTTGCTCAAGACTCTGTTGCTCGTTAGTGATGCCTTGTAGGCGAGAATGTTGCATGGCAAGTTGCGCCGTTAGCTGCGCTTGCACACTATTAAGGGCTTTACCTCGTTGTTCTAATTGCGACAATTCATCATTGAGCCGTGATAAACGCTGTTGCTGCTCATCACTATCAAGTGCTTGATAATCATTTATCGCTGGGTGTTCACATGAGCCACATAAGGGGCAAGCGTCTTCGGCTTGTAGTTTTGCTCTGTGCTCACTGAGCGCCATAATAGTTTGCTGCTGAGCAAGTAAACGTTCAACGTCTTTTTTCTGTTGCTGATTAGCACCATAACTTATGCGTAACTGTATTAGCTCTTGCTCTGTTATGGTCAGTTGTTGCTTATCTTTTACTTGTTGTCGTGACAAACCTTGTTGCTCATCGGCCAACACCTGAAACCGCTGTGCTAACTGCAGGGCTTGTTTTAAGCTTAGTTGTTGCTCTTGGCTATCAACAACCGCTTGATTAAGGGTCTCACTGGTTACCTCAGTTATCGCTGCTGCCTGATTTACGCCCTTATCCTCTGCGTTATCATCACTAAAGCGAGCAAAGATAGCCTGCGCCGCTTGGCTGTTTTGCACCCCTTGCTGTGCTTGGTCGACCAGGGTTTGCTGTTGTTCATTAAGCGCGAGTAACAGCCCTTCACTCTGCGTAATATGCTGCTGTTGTGTTTGATGTTGAGCTTGTAAACCAAGCAGCGTTTGCTCAAGCTTACTTTGCTCGCTTAATAAGCCCTGCACACTCACTTGCTGTTGAGTTAATTGCTGATATTGATTTTGCCATAAGGGTAGTTTTTCCGGCAGTTGCTGCAAGGCATGGCCTTGAGCTAACGCTTCTTGTTGCTGCACCACTGTCTGTAATATTTGCTCTTGCTCTGTTTGAGCCGTGACTAAAGCCGCTTCGTTAACCGTTAATTCCTGGCTTTGTCCAGCGACCCTATTGTTAGTCTCTTGCCAAGCTGCTTGTTGGTGAGTAATGGCATGTTCAAGCGGTTGGATCTTTTCCTGCAATACTTGCTCAATAACGTTACGTTGTTTTTCTGCCGTAATTTGGCTGGTTTTTAGCTGGGTTAAGACACTATCACTGGCTAAAACCGCTTGCTCCAGTGTTGCTAATTGCTCGGTTTGACTAGTCACTTGCTGCAAACTTTGCTGGTATTGCTGACGATAATGCGCCATTTGCTCATAAGGCGCGCGCAGCGGCTCAGCCAAAGTCGACTGGGTGAGTAAATCAAGATCGGCTTTTGCTTGCTGCTCTTGCATCTCTATCGCTGTTAACTGCTGCTTTGCCTCTTGTTGTGCTTGTGCATTAGTCGATAAATTCGAGCACCAATTTTTTACTTGTTGCGCCTGCTGCACTTGTTCATTTAACTGTTTTTCTTCACTTGTGGTTTGCGCAAGTTGTCGCTCAAGCTCACTGACCTGCTCTTCATCAAGTAAGGCGACACCTTGGCTCTGAGCTTGTAATAACTTCAATTCTTCACTGGCACTGCGGTGATTATCAAAAACTTGTTGGGAAATATCGCCGTAAATTTCGGTACCGGTGAGTTGTTCAAGTAATTGTGCACGCTCATTGGCCGGAGCATTTAAAAAGGCGGCAAACTCCCCTTGGGAAAGCATCATTGATTTGGTAAAACGTGAAAAGTTAAGCCCAGTTAAATCGCTAATATCACTGCGCACTGTTTTAAGCTTATTTGACATTATGGTGCCATCGAGTTTAGCGAGTTCAGCTACAGGCTCTAATAAATTGCCATCAAGCTTATTGCGGGCTCTTTTTTGGCTCCAAAAGGCCCGATATCCTTGACCTTTTACTTCAAATTCAACCTCAGCCATACAGTGACTAGTATGGCGGGTCATTAACTGGTTTTGTTTTTTAGAAACAGTTAAACGCGGTGTTTGATGATAAAGCGCTAAACAAATAGCATCGAGTATGGTAGTTTTTCCGGCCCCAGTAGGACCGGTAATAGCGAATAAACCGCTGCTATCAAAAGGCGCGGCACTAAAATCTATTTTCCAACTGCCTTTGAGAGAATTAATGTTCTCAAAGCGTAACGTTAAAATTCTCATAAATTGTCTTGCTCAACCTCTTCAACCTTGCCATTTTCCTTGCCCGCATCACTATCACAAGCCTCGCTTTGTCCTTGCTTTTCAGCCTCACCTTGCTTAACTTCAGCTGAGCGCTTAGCGGAAAGCTCCACCGATAGCTCAGTAAACAATAATTTTAAGCGCTCTTTACGGGCTAATTCCTCCTCCGTTTGCCAATCCAGTTGTGACAAACGCGAATCAAATACTTCTGCCAACGATAATTCGCTTAAAGTACTGTTATCTTGCTGTGATAGTTGTGCTTGCAGACGTTGCCGTGCTTTTTTACAACGACGCACCAATAACACTTCAAACGGCATATCAACAACAAGATCACTGACTCTTTGTGATAAATCGCTCAAGTGATCGCCATTATCAATTTCAATATCCAGCCAAGCTTTACTCTCAAGCGCTAGCTCGGTTTGCGCACCCTGCTCTTTAAACAATTCAAACTCTACCAGGGTCTTTTTTAAGTTGCACTCAAGCTCATCCACCGATGTTTTTACCATATATAACGCTTGAAAACACGGCACCATAATATCGTTAACCTGAGCAAGTTTGCCCGAGATAAACTCAACCATAAGTACCCGTTTTTCCTGCTTTGCTTCATCAAAACTAAGCGCGATTGGCGAGCCGCAATAACGAATGTGCTCTGATTTCGCCACGTGTTGCGCTCTATGGATATGACCCAGAGCGATATAGTCTGCTGGCGGAAAAGCGCTAGCAGGAAAAGCTTCTAACGAGCCTATATAAATATCTCTGACCGAGTCACTTTTACTATCACTTAACGATACGCCAAGCGCAGTAAGGTGACCCGTAGCAATAATTGGCAGTTGCTCGCCCGGCTCCACTTCTTTCGATATTTCTTTGGATGGTGCTTTAGCTTGTGTTTTGGCTTGCTCTTTGAATAGCTTTTTAGCTAAAACAACCGCGTGTTGATAAAGGTGCTGATAATGAGCACTGATCGCTTGTTGTAAATTTTGCTGTTTATCACTGGCCGACTGACCAGCACGGCTTTTAATAACATCACGTGGACGGACAAAAGGGATGGCACAAATAATGGCCGATGCTTGCCCTTTGGCATTCATTAACGGAAAAACTTGCTGTGCCAAGGCCTTAGCTGCCGCACTTGTTTCAGTGCTTAAATCATCTTCAGCAAGTGACACAGGAATTACTTGGGTAATAACGCGGGTAGATAAACTGGCTAATACCGCTTGCGACTCAGACAACATCGCCACTGAGTCATGATTTCCAGCCAATATAACCAGTTGGCAAGCAGTAAGATGTAGCTTGGCAATAAAATCATAATACATTTCACGGGCATAACTTGGCGGGGTTGAGGTATCAAAAATATCACCGGCAACAATAATGGCATCAATATTATGCTTGCTAACTTGTGCTATCAACCAACTAAGAAATTGTTGATGTTCATTGGCGCGGCTTTTGCCGTAAAAATATTGGCCAAGGTGCCAATCTGAGGTATGGATAATGCGCATAAAACGGGAAAAACTGTGCAATGAAGACGTGGCCGTAGTTTACCTGAACAAGTAAATTAAGTGTAGGCAGTTTCCCCATCCTTTAAGGCTAATTGATAGTGACGACCAAAAAACTCAAACTTATCACCCGCTATACCATTACAAATAGCGATTAATACAATTTAAATCACTAAAGCTGAATCGAATTTACTCAATTAATGAAGGTTGTTTTGTCTTATTTAGCCACTTATTAACCGTATCCGTTAATATTTCCAACTCAATTGGCTTAGTTAAATAGTCACTCATACCCGCAGCAAAACATTTCTCATCATCGCCAATCATAGCGTTAGCTGTCATGGCAATAATTGGAATATCTTTATAGTTATCCCCTGCTTCGCCTAAACGAATTTCTCTGGTAGCTTGATAGCCATCCATGGTTGGCATTTGGCAATCCATTAACACCAAAGTGAAGGGGTCGTCTGCATGGGCGTTAGCCAAAATATGTAAGGCTTCTTGGCCATTCTTTGCCGCGGTCACATCAAGGCCAATTTCATGCAGCATTTGCGTTGCTACCACAGTATTAATTCGGTTATCTTCGACCAATAAAATTCTAACCTTAGCTAACCTACTTATAGGCTCGACCTCGTTTTCACTGATAGCGCTGTAATTTTCAGCTAATTCATTATTTTCATGGGAAAATGAAGCTAAATATTGATGGGTAATAATAGGTTGCGAGCCGTCAGTATCACTGGCGGTGGATTTTATTATGGCTAACGCATCTAAAATATCGGCTCCGGTAACGGGTTTTGAGAAATAAGCACTAAAACCTAAATCGGTAAAATATTGCTTATCACCTTGTGTAGACATGGATGTCATCATGACCATGGGCAGTTGATTAAAACGCTTATCGTTTTTTATTTTCTTAGCAAAAGTGGCACCGTCCATTTCCGGCATCTGCATATCAACAAAAATCACATCAAACAAAGCCTGCTCATTGTCATAATACTGAGCCAATTTTAATAACGCCGCTGCAGCACTGTCCACTTCTTCTACGTAGCAGCCCCAGAGTTCCAATTGTCCTCTTAATACTTCCCTATTGGTGGCGTTATCATCTATCACTAATAAGGATAACTTGCTGACATCAATATGGGGTATTACCTGTTTAGATTGATTGCTTTTTAACAAGGTAATATTAAATTTAAAACAACTGCCCTTAGCCAAGGTGCTAGTAACCGATATTGAACCTTGCATCAATTCACATAATTGTTTGGCAATGGATAAACCGAGCCCAGTGCCGCCATATTTGCGGGTAGTGGAAGAGTCAACTTGGGTAAATAGTTGAAAAAGCTTATTAATGGCTTTTTTCGGAATACCTATGCCGCTATCCTGCACGGTACAAGTAAAGATTAGTGCTGAATTTTCACCTTCAATCAGTTCCGCCCTCACGATAATCTCGCCCTTTTCGGTAAACTTTATTGCGTTTGAGACTAAATTTGCAATGATTTGTCTAATGCGGTCTGGATCACCTTTGACCATGGAATGTTCAATGCGAGTAATATCGAGAATAATTTCTAAGCCTTTACTTTCAACTTGTAAGGCCACAGATTGAGCAAGTTCAATTAATAAACTGCGCAGGTCAAAGTCCAGTATTTCTAAATCTAGTTTCCCCGCATCCACTTTTGAAAAATCTAAAATATCATTCAGTAAAACTAATAATGACTTAGCGCTAGAACGTGCTATTTCAGCCTTATACAGTTGACTTTCATCAAGTTTTGACCTCATTAATAAATCTAACATACCGATAACACCATTCATTGGTGTTCGAATTTCATGACTCATGCTAGCTAAAAATTCTGCCTTTGCCAGGGTTGAAGCTTCGGCATCAGCTTTGGCCAGTATGAGCTTGTTAAAAATTTTGTTAATGATGTTAGAGACTACCGCTAAGGTAGATAAAAAAAGTGTGGCAGCGGTCAATATAACCGTCATCATGGCATGTGAATTACTAGATTCTGCGTGGGTAAGCTGCCCTGTCGCCAAAAAGTTCGATGCTTGCATACCCATATAATGCATACCGGTAATAGCGGCACCAACTAACGCCGCAGAGCGTATCATTTGGTAATTCACCTCCCTGGCAGAATTAACAGTAAATTTCCCAACATACAGAGCAAAGATAGCTAAGACCACGGCAACCATGATAGAGAGCAGAAAAAACCAGGGGTGGTAAACTAAAATAAAATTGCCATACATTGCTTCCATGCCCATATAATGCATGGTGCCAATGCCAGCGCCTAAGATAATTCCGGCGCCGATAAGCTGCCAAATATCATATTTATCACGGTCAATAAAAAACAACGCGATGTAACTGGCCGCAATAGCAGGCAGAACAGATAATGCGGTGAGCACAAGATGATGGTGCACGGCTACGGGTAATGATAACGCCAGCATACCAACAAAGTGCATCGACCATATTGCGCACCCCATGGCGATAGAGCCGCCGATATGCCAGAAGCGCTTAGTGGCAACAGACTCAGCATGACGCATAGAGGGAATGGTAGATAACCCTGCGTACACACCAATCCAAGCAACGATATAAGAAGCAAAGACAACAAAGTAATTATAATCGGTAGTTAATGTTAGCAAGAGATCGGTATTATTATCTATAAATTCTAAGCCAAACATATTTTAGCGTCTCAAGATTGAAAAAAGTGGAGATGAAATTTACAATGCATTAGCATTTAGCATAGACCCATTTAGCCAATTAGCCATTAAGGCCTAAGCCCTAAGCCAACTTCACCTTAGCGTGATCATTATTTTCTCTGCTGTCAAAACAGTTGCATTCGCCAACATGTTGTCAATTATATTTCCCGCGGATAAAGCCATGATACTAGCCATAACAAAAAACATAATGGTGGCAGCTAAATAATAACCAGCAGCAGTTTTCTGTTTTTTAACACCGATAATAGCAGCAGACAAACAGGCAATAAAAATCACCGAGCACGTTAATAAGCCAAACCATGCCTATTGACATAATGGCTATCAGCAGCACAATAAAAACTAAGCGATTGGATTTATCATTAAATAGTGCTAACTGATGGACAATAAAACTATCAGTGATTGTCATCGGCCGTGTTAGACGAGAAAAATTCATAATAAGGAAGAATCCTGACTGCCGCATTGAATTAGCTAGGGTTATTATCACTGAACATATCTATTTGTTACACTTTTGTAAACTTGCTACATTTTATCACTTATTAAGCTGCACTATGGTGCATACCAACCTTCCTCACGCTTTAAATATAATAAATAACCATAGATATCAACACGTTAAATGATGGCTCGTTTTTTGCTGATAATTTACTATTGTTTGAAAATTCACCCTAACTAAATCAAGGTTTTGTATGAGTCAATCATCGTTAAAACATAATTTTTTATCCTTTCAGGGCCGAGCCAGAATTCTCCATAGTACCTGGCTAGCTTTTTTTATCACTTTCCTAGTATGGTTTAGCCATGCACCACTCATGTCTACCATACAAACCAGTATGGGCTTAACAGATATTGAAGCTAAAATATTATTGATTTTAAATGTGGCATTAACGATACCGGCCCGAATTGTCACGGGTATGTTGGTTGATAAATATGGTCCGCGTAATTCTTATACCGCCATGTTGGTGGCTACGGCACTATTATGTTTTTTCTTTGCCTCTGCGCAAAGTTTTGAAACCTTAGCGTTAGCTAAGTTTTTAATGGGTTTTGTTGGTGCGGGTTTTGTCATTGGCATTCGCATGATCAGTGAATGGTATCCAGCAAAGCAATTAGGTTTAGCCGAAGGTATATATAAGGGCATGGGTAACGTAGGCTCTGCCGTTGGTGCCGGTACTTTAGTGTATATCGCCAGTTTATTTGGCGGCGAAGATGGCTGGCGTTATGCCATTGCCTCAACCGGCGTATTGGCACTGTTATATTCAGTTTTTTACTATTTTGCCGTAACAGATACACCGGTAGGCTCTACTTATTTCAAACCTAATAAGTCCGGTGGTCTTGAGCTAACTAGCAAGCGAGATTTTGTTTTCTGTCTATTGTTTAATATTCCTATGGTGGCGGCATTGGCCATATTAACGTGGCGAGTAACCGATGCTGGTGTGGTTGCTGGTACAGGTGCTGAATTAATTATTGGTGCCGGTTTACTCAGTGATTTTACTGCCTATGTTATTTATGGCTTATTACTGGCATTGACCCTTTATCAATCGTGGAAATTGTATCAGGTGAATAAAGACATGTTGCAATCACCGCCTATGGATGAAATCTTACAGTATAAGTTCAAACAAGTAGCCATCTTAAGTATTGGTTATGCGGTAACCTTTGGTGCTGAATTATCGGTGATATCCATGTTAGCGCAATACTTTGAAAGTCAATTTTTAGTCGCTGCTGCTGCTGCCGGTATATTTGGTGCTTGTTTCGCCGCCGTTGATGTATTTTCTTGTCCCTCAGGTGGTATGTTCAGTGATAAGTTTGGTCGTAAACTTCCCTTGATCTTTTTATTAAGCGGCGCATCATTAGGCTTTTTTGTTATGTCATTGATCACCCCAGCATGGCCTCTTGCGGCAGTGGTTGCCACCATGATGATTTGCTCATTCTTTTTAGGCTCGGCAGCCGGATGTATTTTTGCGGTAGTGCCCCTAGTCAAACGCAAATTAACCGGACAAATTGCCGGTACGGTTGGTGCCTATGGTAACGTTGGTGCTGTAGTATTTTTACTGGTCTTTTCCTTTGTTTCACCCTCGGTGTTTTTTGCTACTATCGGTGCTGGGGTCGCCTTTGCCGTTTGTTGTTCGCTATTTTTAGATGAGCCAAAAAGTACCATGGCCGAAGTGATGCCTGATGGCACAGTGCAAATGATTGAAGTACATTAACACTGATTATTTGATAATATTTTATGGTCGCTTAACTCTTACCGGTATAAGAGTTAAGCGATTTTTAACCTAGATAAAAACAGGATGGGGCGATTTGGCCAGTGAATTAAGCTTTACTGTGGCACAACGTTCAGTAGCAGGTAAAAAAGCTCAGAACGAAGATGCCATTGGTATACGACTTCCTAAAGATTCGTTATTAACCAACAAAGGCGCTGTAGCGGTAATTGCTGACGGTGTCAGTGCCGCAGAAGCAGGTAAAGAAGCCAGTGAAACCTGTGTGCATAATTTTTTATATGACTATTATTCTACGCCCGATAGTTGGAGTGTTAAAAAATCAACGTCGCAGGTGTTAACCGCGCTTAATCGTTGGTTATATGGTCAAGGGCAACAATTCAATGATGTACACAAAGGCTATATTAGTACCTTCAGCTGCATTATTTTCAAATCACAAACTGCCCATGTTTTTCATGTGGGTGATAGCCGTATCTATCGTTTTCGCCACGGTGAATTAGAACAAATAACCAGAGATCACAGCACTTATATCAATGCAAATCAAAGCTATTTATCTCGAGCCATGGGTTTAGATGTAAAGCTCGATGTCGACTGTCACAGCTTAGCGGTAGAAGTAGCAGACATTTACTTGTTAACTACCGATGGCATCCATGACTTTGTTAAACACAAAGAGTTAGCCGCTATTTTAGCTAAGCTAACACCAGAAAGTGATGAAGCCTGCTTTGAGCTGGCATGCGAAAATTTTATTGCTCTAGCGCTAACCAACAGCAGTGGCGATAACTTAAGTTGTCAAATTTTACGACTTGATAGCCTGCCGGCACAAACCATCAATGAAGTTGGCCGCAAGCTGTCAGAATTACCTTTTCCGCCTTATTTAGAGCCTGAGATGATATTGGACGGATACAAGGTGGAAAAGGTCTTACATGTCAATACCCGCAGTCAAGTGTATGTGGTGCGAGATGTTGACAGCGGCGCACGTTATTGCATGAAAACACCGTCGGTTAATTTTGACGATGATTTGCCTTATGTCGAACGTTTTATTATGGAAAGTTGGATGGGTAGTCGCATCAATAGCCCTCATGTAGTTAAAGTAATTGAAGGTAATAGAGCAAAGAATTGGCTTTATTATTTAACTGAATATATTGAAGGCATAACCCTAGAGCAATGGATAAAAGAACACCCAATACCTGCGGTGCAAGATGTAGTCTATATTCTGGCTCAAATTGAAAAAGGTCTACGGGCAATGCACAAGCGCGAGATTTTGCATCAGGATATCAAACCAGGCAATATTATGATTGATCATAATGGCGAAGTTAAAATCATTGATTTTGGCTCATGTTATAGCAAAGGTATTGCTGAAATAGCCACGCCGCTGGACCAACCGGGTATTTTAGGCACTGCCGGCTACTCTGCGCCAGAAGTCGTCATCACAGGAAAGAGTACGGTGCAATCTGAAGTTTTTTCATTAGCTGTGCTCGCCTATGAAATGTTAACCGGCAAAGAGCCGTTTTCTGGCAAGCTCAATAAATGTCGAACCGTTAAAGCCTATATGAAAACCAAATACATTCCCTGTTTTGATATCAATCCCTTGGTGCCTATCTGGATCGACTGCGCGATAAAAAAGGGCCTACGCTTTAAAGCCGAACGTCGTCATGAAGATGTATTAGAGTTTTTACATGAATTACAAAAGCCCAATCCTAAATACAAAAGTAACCACAACGCGGTATTAATGGACAAAAATCCGCTGTTATTTTGGCAAGCTTGCTCCGCATTTTGGTTAATCGCTTTTTTTATTTCACTAGTATTTTAACTTAATACCAAATTGATTAAGTTCTTTCCCACTCAGCGAGAATTAAAAGGCTTAGAGACAAGGCATTGATTGAAGAGAATGGTTACTCCCTTCTCCAAATCAATAACGCTGTGTGTAAGCCTTTTAAACTCGCCCTCGGGAGCTTACTCGATGACCACTAACTTCGTTAAATTCATTTGATTTAGAGTGACTAAACCGAAACGAATTTACCTTGTTATTGAACATCGAGCATAACTCTGAGTTGGGAAGAAATTTAATCAAATTGGTATAAGTCCATTGTTGCAAAAAAAAAGGGTAACTTGCGTTACCCTTATATTTTTTTGCTTACTCGCTTATTTTATCAAGCGATTTTACTTAGCTAGCATACCAATTACTGTGGTGTAGCTTGTATGTTTAACGTTACCCCTGATGCGGCTGAATACCCGTAGATATCAACATACCAAGTACCCTGTGCTGGGTCAGTAAAGTTACAGCTTTCATTGTTGCCATTTTTATAAGGGCGACAATCATAAGTAGACGATGTTGATTGCTTACCTTGAGTAACATACAAGTCTGCATCACCACTACCACCAGAAAGGCTAACCGTTAGGTCGGCGTATCCCGCTGCTAAATCAAGGGTATAACGAGTCCATTGTCTTCTTGCCACTGAGATGTTGTTCACTGTGCTATCAATGGGGTTAACAGCACCGCCACCACCCGTACTTGGCTCAATGTAACTAGCGGTTAAACTAACGCCAGTAAAATCACTATAAGCTTTGATTTTCACATAATAGCTTCCGCCAGCTTGTGTACTCGCACAAGATTCAACATTACCTGCTCTATATGGACGACAGTCATAAAGACTGTCCGTTGGCTCAGCACCAAATTTCACATATAAATCCGCATCACCACTACCACCTGTGATGGCAAAGTTAATATCGGTTGCACCCACGGGTACTTCCATAGTGAAAACAAGTTCATTACCCGTAGTCGCGGCTAGCTCTGTTTTAACGACACCATTTTCAAGTACGGTATCGTCTGGGGTTGTACCACCGCCGCCACCTGTACCACTACCATCACAACCATTCGCGCTGATGTAATCAATGGCATCTTTAGTTTGTACTAATCCATAACCAAATTTAACATCCCGGCCAGTTGCACCAAGATCTTGTGCCGTGGCATTAAGTACATTACGAATTTCGACGTTAGTACAGCTAGGATGATGACTCCATACTAAGGCAGCGACACCAGCAACATGAGGTGATGCCATTGAGGTACCACTCATCTTGCCATAATTACCCGCGCCAATATTTACCGTTGCACTCGCGCCTAAGTTACTTAACATGGCTGCACCATCAGTATCTGAAATAGTAACACTCGGAATGCTAGTCGCGTTGGTGGTACCTAAGGTGCCACCAAAACTGCCCGCTACGTTATTATAAATAATAGCGCCAACACCGCCGCTGTCTTGACAAGCTTTGACTTTATCGTGAAATGAAATGCTACCACGAGCAATTAAACACACATTACCGTTAGCACCCGAATCAATCGACTCACCCGTGCCAAAGTTATATATAGCACCTGTGGCACTGCCCTGGTTTGCCATGGCATTAGCCGAATAGCCAATACCGGCAACCGACACTTCGACCACTGAACCCAAACCTTCCGGGTAAGTAGAGTAAACATCAACACCTGGGCCTGATATCTCAACCTGACTATTCTTCTGTGAAAAATCAGCTAAGACTTTATTGCTATCAATAGCGGCCACTGACATCACTGAGTCATACGAAGCAGGAAAACTTTCAGCGTCAGTTGTACTGGTAGCAACACCACTATTACCCGCCGCAGCGATAAGTAATACGCCAGCATCATAAGCGGCTTGCATGGCATTTGCTTCACTGGTATTTGAGCCCGCACCACCTAAGCTCATATTAATAACATCTGCGCCATTGCTGACACAGGTATTAATAGCGCTGACTAAACTGGAGGAATAGCCCCAACCTGATTCATTAAATACTTTAACAATATGCAAGTTAGGATCGGAACCAATAACACCACGAACACCAATACCATTATTAAGGGCAGCAATGGTACCAGCTACATGAGTACCATGTGGGCCGCCATGATCAAACCAATTACCCGTACCACTATCATTAGTACCATTAACCGTACCGCCTTGCGCGCCCATATCTTCATGAGGCATATTTAGACCTGAGTCAATAATACAAATTTTCTTACCACCGGCGTTCGCTGAAGCAATACTGTCATCAACTTGGTCCGCTTGTACCATACCAATACCATAAGGTACGTTTTGCGCCATAAAACGACGTGGTAAATCTTCTTCTACGTATTCAACATTATCATCCATCGCTAAACTCATCACATCTGCTGGTGATAACTCAGCGGTGATGATATTCATATTAGGAAATTCAGCGCCAACTTTAACGCCTAGAATTTTAAATTTTTTCTTAAGCGCTGCCAAACGATTAAAAGCCATAGGGCTAGCCATATCGCTCACAGTGCTAAAATTACTTATCGTCGCTTGCATCGTTGATTGAGCGTTAGCGGATTGCTTATATTTGACAATAAAGCGTTTTGGTAAAGGTGAGCTGGCCACGGCAGATAATATATTATCTGTGGTCTGCACTCCAACGGGTTGCGCTGCATATAAAGCTGTTGATATTGATAGCGACAAGACACTTACCGTTGTTATTATTGCGGCCTTATGTAGCGATATTTTGTTGCGTTTTATATTGTTTGACATGACTTTTTCCTGTACGTTAAATGATATTTATTGATTTTTTTATACAAATTCAGTACACAATGATATAAATCAAAGCCAGACAAACATAACATTAATGCAACAAATATTACAAGTATGTTACAAAATATTTATGGTTAAGTTAAATTACCCCTAGTATGTCATATAAAAATGTCAGTTAAATTTACGCAAAATAGCTTTAAGGATTAATAATGAGCCAATTTATAGGTGTGTTTGACCACGCACTATCCGATGATCTGTGCGACAAACTAATAAAAGGTCATCAAAGCAGTGATAAAGTAGTAAAAGGTCGTGTTGGTCATGGGGTGATGACACATCTTAAAGATAGCATGGATGTCACTATGGTTGAAAAAGAATGGCAAGCACTACAGCTTGAGCTTATTAACGCCAGCTATCCCCATGTCAAAGCTTATTTGACTAAGCATTACATGGCGTTAATCTCAGCTTTAAACCCAACAGTCACAGATCCCGACACAGGCTTACCTACCTCGGTAACGAAAGAGAATTTTGACCGTTTAGGCACAGCTTACTTAGACCAGTTGATCCAGTACGTTTTTTGTTACGACAATTTCACCGTGCAACGCTACGAGCAAGGGGTTGGTGGCTATCATTACTGGCATTCGGAAATTTTCCCGCAGTTACCACACAATAAGCCATTACACCGGGTATTAGCGTTTTTGTATTACTTAAATGATGTTGATGAAGGTGGCGAAACAGAATTTCATTATCAAGGCATAAAGGTTAAACCTAAAAAAGGCTCATTAATTATTTTCCCTGCCGGTTTTACTCATACCCATAAAGGTCATATTCCTTTGTCGGATGAGAAATACGTGGTGACTTCATGGCTAATGTATAACAAAGCTGAACAGCTCTATGCTAAGAAGGGCTAGCTGTATTCATTTCAGCACACAAAAGCCCAATAACACTGAACGCAAGCCAGTTGAATGACTGGCGTCTAACCGCTGCCTCCGTATATAATTGATTCATGAATATCTGTTGATATTTTTCAATGGTCTGCGTCGTTATTTCAAGGTGTATTTTGTGTCTAAACATTTCAGTAAAAAGCCCAACAAAGCCGGTGGTTTTTCCTCATTAACCTCGACCTTAAAACACATCATGCGAAGCCAGCAACCACAGACTAATGTCAAAAATTTATTAAGAGCAAATAAGGATAAAGGCTTTGATTGTCCGGGCTGTGCTTGGGGCGATGAAAAAGAAGGTTTACTGCAGTTTTGTGAAAATGGCGCCAAAGCCATTGCGTGGGAATCTACCAGTAAAAAAGTTGATGCCACTTTTTTCGCCCAATATAGTGTCCGCCAGTTACAAAAACAAAGTGATTATTGGTTAGAGTATCAAGGTCGGTTAACTGAGCCGATGAAGTACAATAAAGACACTGATCATTATGAGCCTATTAGCTGGCAAGATGCCAATCAGCTGATAGCAAATAAACTCAACAGTTTATCTTCGCCCAATGAAGTAGAATTTTATACTTCTGGCCGCGCCAGCAATGAAGCCTCGTTCCTTTATCAATTATTTGGCCGACTCTACGGCACTAATAACTTTCCTGACTGCTCAAATATGTGTCACGAAGCCAGTGGTATCGCGTTAAATGAAGCCATTGGTATTGGTAAAGGCACGGTAATATTAGACGACTTTAACCACGCCGAGGCGATATTTGTTTTTGGACAAAACCCGGGCACCAATCACCCTAGGATGATGAATGCCTTGCGTAAGGCCGCACGAGGCGGTTGTAAAATAGTAAGCTTTAACAATTTAAAAGAAGTCGCACTGGAACGTTTTGCCAGCCCGCAAGATCCTATCGAGCTTTTTACCCCCAAGGCAACAACTATCAGCCACGCTTATTTTACCCCTAAATTAGGCGGTGATATGGCGGCTGTTCGTGGCATGGTCAAAATAATTCTCGCCCGTAACGCAGAGCAAATAGAAAACGGCAAGCCCGCACTAATCGATAATGACTTTATCAAACAACATTGCCAGCAATTTGACCAATATCAGCAAGTGGTTAACGACACCTCATGGCAACAAATTGAACAACAATCTGGACTATCGTTTAAAGAATTGTCGCAAGCGACGGATATATTTTTGCACGCAGACACGGTAATTTGTACTTGGGCCATGGGCATCACCCAACATAAACATTCTGTCGCGACCATTCAAGAAATTGTTAATTTACAGTTGTTGTCTGGCAATATTGGTAAAAAAGGTGCCGGTTTGTGTCCGGTGCGTGGTCATTCCAATGTGCAAGGTAATCGCACCATGGGCATCAATGAAAAGCCTACGGCGGCGTTTATCGAGCAACTTTCACAAGCCGTTAATGCTCAACTACCCAAAGAAAAAGGTCATAATGTTTATTATGCCTTAAATGCTTTTTTACAGAAAACCAGTAAGGTATTGATTTGTTTAGGGGGTAATATCGCCCAAGCCGCGCCCGATACCAAACAAACCCATCAAGCATTAAAAAATACCGAGTTGAATGTGCAAATAAGTACAAAACTCAACCGTAGTCATTTATGCATCGGTGAAGACGCGCTCATTCTGCCCTGTTTAGGCCGCACTGAAATAGATAATCAAGCCACTGGTGAGCAGTTTATTACCGTGGAAGATACTTTTAGCATGGTGCATGCATCACAAGGTAGCGTAGTGCCCCTAGCAAAGACCATGCACTCTGAAACCGCCATTGTCACGGATATTGCTGATGCTACCTTAACTAACTCCACGATAAACTGGCAACAGCTAAAAGGCAATTATGATCTTATTCGTGATTTAATCGAACAAGCCATCCCAGGATTTAGTAATTTTAATCAACAGCTTGAACAACCTGGCGGCTTTTATCTTGGTAACAGTGCCGCACAACTTCAATGGCACAATCCTCAAGAAAAAGCCTTGTTTACTGCTAATTGTCTGCCAACAAGTATTATCAACATATCTACAGAGCAAGTAAACGAACTGCAAAAAAAGAATCAGCCACTTTATACCTTACAATCTTTACGGTCACACGATCAATTCAATACCACCATCTATGGCATGGACGATAGATACCGTGGCGTTAGTAACGCCAGAAATGTATTATTTATCAACGAAAAAGATGCTTTAAAACAAGGATTTAAAGATAACGACTATGTCGACATCACCTCTATTTGGTCGGATAACCAAGATCGCACGGTAACTAACTTCATCTTATGTTTTTATGATATTCCACGCAGTAATCTGGCCGCTTATTACCCAGAAACCAACCCGCTGGTGCCACTGGACAGTTATGGTGATCGCTCTTATACACCCACCTCAAAATCGGTGGCGGTGATCATCAACAAAGCGCTAAAACCACCGTTGATTTAACTGGAATTACCGCAGGGGCGCGTGCTGGTGCTGCTTGATTATTTCTACTCTAGCTTTACTCCATATTTATTCGATATAATCAGTTAAGCATTAGTTAAGCGCCAATCACCATGATAGACATTAAAGCCTTTATCACTAACAAAACCAATCAAGGTTAAATCAAATTGCTTAGCTGCTTGTATGGCAAGATCAGAAGGTGCTCCAACACCGACTAAAACATGAATACCGGCCATGATGGTCTTTTGTACTATTTCAAAGCTTATTCGTCCACTAACAAGCAGTAAACATAACCTTGCTTGTTGCGACGATTTTGCAGAGTTACCATGCACTGACTTATTTTGCACGTCGTTGGATGTTAATAAAGCGCCAATCACCTTATCTACCGCGTTATGACGACCGATATCTTCATAGATATGTTGTAAATTTAGCTTTTGATGCAATGAGCGAGCTAACGGTAGCTCAGCTGCTCCTGCTGGCTCTCTGTTACACTCTAGCCCAAATAAGGCTACGCCATGTACACCACCCGTTTTATCAAATAGACCTTGTTGACCACGCATTTTACTGGATAATAAAAGTAATGACTGTGCCACTAGAACATTTTTATGTTCAACAAAAGATAAGTTTATTACCGTCTTAAGCTCTAGTGTTTTTAAGGAGGTAGTGCCACAAAGGCCACAACTAGAATAGCTCATCATATATCGTTCTAATGAGGATAAGTCGGGGATAACCCCGGCATTAAAGAGTACTAACCACTCATTTTGCCCGCCTTGCCCCGTTATATCGTCAGACTCTAGTTTTATTGACTCAATATCACTAAGTTGCTTTATCACCCCTTCACTATGCAATAAGCCGATTATCAATAAGTAATCGTGTCCCGGTGTGCGCATGGTAATAGTGAATACTCTGTTTTCCACCACGCCTTGTGCTAGCCAAGATAAAGTGATCTGCAAGGGTTGTTCAACAATAACCGTATCGGTACTGGTTTTCCTTATCAGTGTGCGCTGATTCTTTTCTGTAACCGCAGCTAAAACGGCACTTTTCCCCGTTCCTCCAGGGCTAAAGGAGTAGCTTACCTTGTTGATGGTTTTTGTTGAACGTAGAGCGCTTGCAGTATTTTCCATATGAAATTGTATTACTATTTTAAGGGTGCTTAATGAGTAAAGTTTACCGCCTAACCTTAAAACAGGAAAGCGCTAGTTACCTTGATTAACGAATAAGAGTTAAAATATGGTCTAGCTTTTGTTGCATAACAATTTATTCAGGCTAAATTATCTTTTGTCTATCGAGCCTAGGTAAAATTTACTAAAAAATAGAGTAGATGTTTGTTTTATCGCTATAATTAGCACACTTAGGGTCACACTTACCACCAAGGTAAAGTGTGCTTGTTATTACGTAGGATAGTATGGATAAAGTAGATGTGCTTATTGTTGGCGCGGGTGTTATTGGTTTAGCCATTGCAGCAAAACTCAGTCAACAGTTAGATGATGTGTTAGTGATTGATAAAAATGCTAGTTTTGGTGAAGAAACCAGTAGTCGCAACAGTGAAGTGATTCATGCGGGTATTTACTATCCACAAAACAGCCTAAAAGCAACGTTCTGTGTGCAAGGCAAAACCTTGCTTTATCAATATTGCCAAGAGCGCCATATTCCCGTTAATAAAATCGGCAAGTTATTGGTTGCCCAAGGCCCAGTAGAAGAAGCTTACCTTAAAAAAACCATGCTCAGCGCTAGCAAAAATGGCGTTGATGATCTTACCTGGATTGCTCAAGCCCAATTAAAACAGCTTGAACCTGAACTAAGAGCGACGGCGGCTATACATTCTCCGTCAACGGGCATCATTGACAGTCATGCTTATATGCAAAGTTTATTAGCACAAGCTGAACAAAATAACGCTATGTTTGTTGCCCAAACCAAAATGATTACTGCCCTAGCTACACCAGATGGTTTTGACGTTAGCTTAGATAGCCAAGGTGAACGGCTATCCATTCACTGCAAATATTTAATTAATTGCGCGGGATTACACAGTGTATCGTTAGCACATACCATCAAGGGCTTAGATAAAAAATTTATTCCCCAGCTACATTGGTGTCGTGGTCATTACTTTTCTTATCAAGGAAAAAGTCCTTTTAAACAGTTGATATACCCTATCCCGCGTGACAATGGCTTAGGTATTCATGCCTCACTTGATATGGGTGGCCAGTTAAAGTTCGGCCCTGATACTCAATATATTGAACATTTGGATTATGACTTTCCAGAGAAACTGAAAGACAAGTTTATAACGCAGGTATCGCAATATTTTCCCACGTTAGCAATCGATAAGTTACAACCAGCTTACGCGGGTATTCGCCCTAAATTACAGGGGCCTAATGATGCTTTTAAGGATTTTGTTATTCAAACAAGTCAAGTACACCAACTTAAAGGCCTAATAAATTTATTTGGTATTGATTCACCGGGCTTAACCTCTAGCTTGGCCATCGCTGATTATGTTGCTGAGCGGCTAAAAGTTGTTTAATTGCTCATGCTGTATTACGTTTAAAGGAGTAACATTTTTACCTGCTAGTCTCTCAAGCGAATAAATTAACGTTAACACTCATTTATTTTGCTATAGATGTTTGCAACGACTTAGCTACTTTAAGGGATATTTTCTATGCAAAAAGTAAAGGAGACTCAGGGAAGTGGTGAACTTTATGGTGTTATGTCACTGCTATTGTTAACGTTAATCATCTCAGTCTTGTTATTTCTCAACATAGAAAAAGTTAAAAGCATTGATTTACACTCAGCTGACATTAAGGTTATTGATGATAGTAGCGTGCTAGGTGCCTCAATCGCCAAGGTAGTAAAGACCAATCAAGGACTTGAATTTTCATGTCAATTAAAAAAATCGCATCTAGATCAACCTTATTGTCAGTTAATTATTAATGTACAGGATTTAAGTAAACAAGCCCCCTTCACCGGCTTAGACTTATCTAGTTATGAGAAAATTGGTTTATGGATACAGCATAATCATCCAACACAACCCGGTACCCGTATAGAATTACGCAACTTTAATGCGGATTACTCGCTCAATGCTGAAGAAAAAAGCCTAAAATATAATAGTTTAGAGTATTTAGAAGCTTACGTTAGTAACCCCGTTTGGTTAACACTCAATGATTTTTATATCCCTCAATGGTGGCATAATAGCCATAATTTAGCGTTAACTCATGGCGGCACCGATTTTGCCAACATCTATAGTATAGTCATAGCACCCAGTACAACAGTAGCAGCAGGTAACTATAAAATAACCCTGGAACGTATTGAGTTTAAAGGTAAATATGTCAGTTCAACCACGCTGATTTCAATATTAATTGCCATATGGAGTTTAGCGCTAGGTTATTTAATCCATCGTGCTAGTCGCCCGAAAGAGCGTGCAGCGGAAGTTTCAGCTCAACCTGCACCAGCAATAGCCTTTGGTGCTCAGACTGATGCCTTAACGGGCGCACTTAATCGTATTGGTTTAAGAAAATGTTTTGATCAACTGGCGCCAACTGACTTACAAAATTTAAGTATTATCTTTTTCAATCTAGATGACTTTTCAGATTTATACCCGAAATACGGTCAGCAAATGGTAGATAAGCTTTTACAACAATTTGTCAAGCAAATTAATAGCTCCTGCCGCTCTAGCGACACGATAGCTCGCTGGAATAGCGAAGAATTTTTATTGGTCTGCCCCGATACCAGCCTGGCACAAGCCATGGCAGTAGCGGATAAAATTAGAGCCAGTATTTTAGCGACTGCTTGGCCAAACGACATTCAACTATCTTGCAGCTCAGGTGTTGCACAAATGCACGATGAAGATTTAAATGATCTTATTGCTCGAGCTAATAAAGCGCTTTATAAGGCAAAAAACACCGGCAGTAATCGCACGGCGGCCGCTTAATTTATACCTTAATCACTGCACTGATCTAATAAATACAGTATCGATTGATAAGATATGCCTGAATGCTCGGTTAGCCCTATTTCACACGTGCGAGAGTTACTCAAACCTCGTTGACAACCCGGTGGTATTTGAGCTTTTAAAGGCGCCAAGGCACTTTTATTGAGTTCCGGTAAATAAAAACCTTTATCTCCGGCAAAACCACAACAACTGATATTTTCTGGTTCAACAATATTGTCACTACATAGCTGGGCAAGTTGCTTTAAATAACGGCCCTGGTCCATTTTTTCACTGCTACAGCTATTGTGTAGCATAAAACATTCATCGCTTTTATTAATCTGTAATTTATCCACCACATACTTGGCGATAAACTCAGTCGCTTCAAATATTACCAACCTAGTGGCAGAATTATCACTGTCTTCCCCTTGATTCAAGGTCAGTGCACATGGACTAGCATCGGTGATGACCGGCCATTTACCTTGCTCTGAAGCCGTGACTACTTTTGCTAAAAATTGCTGCCTTTTATCTTGAGAAATCTGTGCTAAGCCTTTTGACTGCCATGGCATGCCACAACATAATTCACCACTGCCCTTTGGAATAATGACGGTAATATTGGCTTTTTTACATAGTGACAAGACGACTGCAACTAAACTGCGTTTATCGGGTGCTTGTTCATCACAACCAAATATACGATTGGCACATGAAGGGATATAGACAACTTTGTTTGCCGCCTTAGTTGTTGCTACCGGTGTTGCTACCTGAGTTTCAATATTGCTGGCAACAGGTGCTGAGAGCAGATGGTTTTGACCATTAAACTCACCTTCAGCAATGACTTTAGCCCCGGCTGGCCAGGCTTGAAACCATAAAGGTATGGCATTATTACTCAAGGTACTAACAGCCTTAAAGGACTTTTTAGTGAACTTATTACCGGCGATATGATTTATCGTAGCCACTGTATTTAAACCCAACCTAGCAATACTCGACACTGCAGAAAAATTATCTGCGATCACTTTAGCCGAAAAGGTTTTTACCTTACTGCCAGTATTTTTCTTTTCTCTTAGCGACTTGATAAACATGCCGGTATCAATACCCACTGGACATTGTTGACCACATAGCCCAGTGGCCGCACAACTATCGATAGCAAAAAACTGATAATCTTTTTCCAAAGCTCTTAACTGAGCGGTTAACGCTATTTTTTCCGAGTCATTGGCATGAGAAATTTGTTGGCTTAATAGGGCTTTTTGTCGCCATAACGCAATGCGTTGACGTGGGGTGAGGGTGAAATCTTTCGAAGGGCACACGGGTTCACAAAAGCCACATTCAATGCAGGTATCAATAATGTCATCTGTCGCCATCATGGTTTTTAAGTGGCGTAGATGGGCCTCGCTATCGTCATTGATGATAACGCCAGGGTTAAGTATGCCTTTAGGATCAAACAATGTTTTTATTTGTTTCATCACTTGATATAAGTCCCCGCCCCACTCCATTTCCACAAATGGCGCCATATTACGACCCGTACCATGCTCAGCTTTAAGCGAGCCTTGATAGTCAATGGCAACCATTTTAGTTACCTTAGCCATAAAGTCACGATAACGACTGATTTCCTTGTCACTGGCAAACGTTTGAGTGAAAACAAAGTGTAAATTTCCGGCTAAAGCATGACCAAAAATTATCGCTTCATCATAACCAAATTGCTTAAATAATTGCTGTAAATCGTTAACACCTTCTGCCAGCCTTGCCAGTGGCAGGGCAATATCTTCAATGATGACTGTGGTTCCCTTTGGGCGGACTGAGCCAACGGCAGGAAACATGCCCTTGCGTATTTTCCATAACGCCTCGATTTCGTCTTTATCAATAGTAAAAGCTTTTTGTGCTTGAATAGACTTTTCCACAATTTTAATATGGAGCAATAATTGCTGCTCATTGACTTGCAGTTGTTCGACGGTATCGGCACTTATTTCAATTAACAAGGCCACGCTTTCTGCGTTTAAAGGCTTATCAATATTTACAATCGAAGCAAGTTGACCGTGGACACTGTTTAACGCCCGAGCATCCATAATTTCTACTGCATCGACACGTTCTTGAGCTAAGGACAAAACAAGATTACAAGCAATATCCATATTATCAAAAATAAATAGCCCGGCAGATTTATGAGGCAAGACCTCGATCGTGTGGAAAGTAATGTTATTAATAAAAGCCAGTGTTCCTTCTGAGCCTATAATTAAGTGACTAATAATGTCGATAACATCGCTATAATCAACCAGCGCATTTAAGCCGTAGCCGGTGGTGTTTTTTAAGCGGTATTTATGCTTAATTTTAGTGACTAAAGCGTGATCCGCATTGACGTAGTCAACAATTTTCATCAAGCGAGTGGTAAAACTTTTGTTTTGCTGAAGAAATGTTTCCCTTGATTGACTATCAGCGGTATTTAACTGGCTGCCATCAGCAAATATCAAATCTATATCCGCCAGGGTATGATAACTATTGTCTTTTACCCCACAACACATGCCCGAAGAATTATTAGCGGCTATGCCACCTATTTTGCAACTATTGATCGAGGCGGGATCAGGACCTATTTTACGGGCATACACCTGTAGTGCTTTATTTGCGTGAGCGCCAATAACGCCTGGCTGTAGAGAAATTTTTTCTCCTTGGTCTAAGATCTTTATTCCCTGCCAAAGGCTTGATAAAATTATCAACACTGAATCACTAATGGCTTGACCGGACAAGCTAGTCCCAGCCGCACGAAAAGTGATGGCTACTTGATATTTATTAGCCAGTTTTATCACTTGGCGTACCTGAATATCGCTATCAAGTTGCAAGACAACTTTTGGTACTAAGCGGTAAAAACTCGCATCGGTGCCATAAGCAAAGCGTTGCAAATAGCGCTCAATTACATTGTCTTTTGGTAGGATTTTGGCAACAGCCTGACTAAATTCTATAAATGCGCTTGCCGCTACGGTTTGCTTCGCACTAGCCATCAAAATTTTCCTTATAAAGCGGTAGTTCCATAAAAAATTCTTCGCTAATTAATATCGGGATAGAGCAAATAAGGCCGACGCTTTACTCTAAAGCTATCGATATCAGCCTGCCAACTTTGTTTTATTTGTTGAGCACTTTGTCCCGAAATAATCGCTTTTCTTAATTTATCCGTGCCTGCTAATTTATCCATAAATTTTGGACTGTTAAAGAAAATGAGGCCTTTTTTTGCAAAGGCTTGATACCAAGCCAGTAAATAATGTAAATTTAAACCTTGGCTAGCAACATGGCGAAGATCTTCTCCCTGTAGCTTTACCTGCATTAATTTTGGCTTAGTTGCGGCCCCTAACGTTGACACTGGGGTAAAGGTGAAACTGCCTAGATTAACTTTATCATGACCGATCACCTGAAAGGGAAATGGCGTGCCCCGACCAATACTTACCGGTGTGGCTTCAAAGAAGGTTAATGAGGGATATAAAGCGATGGCCTGATCATTCGGTAAATTAGGGCTTGGTTTTACCGGTAAGCTATAGGCGAAATCTCTCTGATAATTTTTCACTTTAACTACCGTAAGCGCCAAGTGCTTTTTACTGGTTAACCAAGCTTCTCCTTTAATCATTTGTGCAAGCTCTGCTACCGTCAGCCCGTGTAGAATAGGTATGGGGTGCATGCCAACAAATGAGCGGAATTCTTTTTCAAGTACGGGACCATCAATAAAACTACCATTAGGATTAGGTCGGTCTAAGACGATAAATTCAATACCCGCATCCGCTGCCGCTTCCATCATGTAATGCATAGTACTGATATAAGTATAAAAACGCACACCAACATCTTGAATATCAAAAACAATGACATCAAATTGTTTCATGATACTTAATGAGGGTTTACGGGTTTTACCATACAGTGAAACCAGAGGGATACCTGTTTGACTATCAAAGCTTGAAGCAAACTTTTCACCGGCATCTCTATTACCGCGGAAACCATGTTCTGGGGCAAAGATAACGTTAATATCTATATGCTTTTTTAACAAAAAATCCACTAAATGCTCATCAAAAACCTTAGAGGTCTGATTGACCACTAAAGCAACTCTTTTGCCTTTTAGTTTTGGTAAGTACCGCGATACTTGCTCGGCGCCAACGATTATAGGTTTTACTGTCATCGCACTCGCCGGTAAATTAACTAAGAATAGCGAGCAGTAAAACAATAACGTCAGCCTTTTTAAAAACATACTTATCACAGCATTAACAGCCTTGTTGCTCAATAGCTTTACGCAAAAAGCCTTTATTTGCCAATAATGCTGCTTTAGCTTGGCTAAGGTCTAAACCAGTTAAGACCATTAAACTGGCAAGTTTTGTCTGATTATTTGCTTGGCCAAGGGCGTGCTCTGCGGTAGAAAAATCACACTCAGTTGCCTGCATGACAATGCGGATGGCTCGAGCATATAACTTTTCGTTACTGGCATTGACATCTATCATTAGGTTTTTATAGCTTTTGCCACTACGGATCATACTGGCAGTACTGAGCATATTTAAAATGAGTTTTTGTGCAGTTCCTGACTTCATCCGAGTAGAGCCTGTTAGCACCTCGGCACCAACTACCGCGCAAATATCAACATCACTATTTTGTCCATAACTACTGTTAACACTACAGCTAATACCGATAACTGCAGCGCCCTGCTCCTTAGCAAATGCCATTGCTGATAACACGTAAGGCGTTCGACCACTGGCAGCGATGCCCACTAAGACATCTTTGCTAGATAAATGCACCGCTTTCAAATCATCTATTGCCAGTTGTCTATTATCTTCAGCACCTTCAACAGCTTTATACATAGCGCCAGCACCACCAGCAAGAATGCCAATAACTTGCTCACTCGACACACTAAAAGTAGGTGGGCATTCAACCGAGTCAAGTACTCCTAATCGACCGCTGGTACCGGCGCCAATATATATAAGTCGACCACCACAGGCAAAAGCCTCAACGATAAGATCAACCCCTTGCGCAATTTCGGGTAACAATTGACCGACAATAACCGCTACTTTTTGATCTTCTGTGTTTATTTTTTTGACAACACCAAGTGAATCAAGTAAATCAATATCTAAGGTATTGGGGTTTTGCCCTTCAGTGCTAATGTTTTTAAGCTCATCAACTAAATCTGCTTGCCTGTTCATGGAATCATCTCGTTGTGGTTATCTGGCCTAATGGTTACTTCATTTCATTGACTAAATTCAGCTGAAATTTGTCAACTAATGATAAAAACACGATTAAGATAAGGTGCACTATAGTTATCATGGTACACTTATAACTAATAATAAATAGAGAAATTAACGACCTTTTTCATAGTCGAATTGATTTTTTTCGCCACTTTTCATCCGTTAGTTATCACCCTATTATATGAGCTATATCTCCAGACTTACGCAAGCCGTTATCGACCTAGATGCCTTAGTTAAAAACTACCAATATATTGATAGCCTCGCCCCTAACAGCAATACCATTGCGGTGATTAAAGCCGATGCTTATGGTCATGACGCGAATAAAGTTGCCCATGCGCTAAGCGCAACCGTTAATACTTTTGCTGTCGGTTTTATTGATGAGGCAATGGCGCTGCGCAGTGCGGGTATTAATAATACTGTGCTTATTCTTGAAGGACCTTTTAAAGAAAATGACTTTCAGTTGGCACAACTGCATAATTTTTCATTAATGCTGCACAGTGATTATCAAATAGCGTGGCTGAGATCTCTTAACGTTGAATTTTCTGGTGATATTTGGTTAAAAGTAGAGACTGGCATGAACCGCTTAGGTTTTCATCTTGAGCAAGTCGACCACATCATGACACAGTTAAGCCAGCAACAAAGAAGTAAGCTGGTATTGTGCTCGCACTTTTCTTCGGCTGAACAGCTTGATAGTGTAAAACCGGTAGAGCAATTGGCTAAGTTAATGAGCTTAGTCGAAAAATATCATTGTCAATTTAGTATGGCGAATTCCGCGGGTATTTTAAATTGGCCCGCAAGTCATGGCGATCACACTCGATTAGGCTTAGCGCTTTATGGTATTTCTCCTATTGGCAAGAGTCCACTAAGCCAACCACTCATCCCAGTGATGACCTTACAAGCCAATATTATTGCGATACATACCTTAAAAATTGGCGAAACCGTTGGTTATGGCGACATTTGGCAAGCGAAAAGAAAATCTACCATAGCAACCGTTGCTATTGGCTATGCCGATGGTTATCCGCGCAATGCAAAACTTGGCACTCCGGTCTTCATTAAGGGTAAAGTTGCCCCACTTGTGGGTCGAGTTTCAATGGATATGATCACCGTAGATATCACCGATTTAACCAACATAAATATTGGCGATACTGTTGAGTTATGGGGTAAAAATATCAGTATTGATATCGTTGCTCAACACAGTGATAGCATTAATTATGAATTATTAACCCGAGTGTCAAAGCGTGTCCCCAAAGTGGTTACCGGTTAAGGTTAATCACCTTAACAGCAAAACGAGCCATAGCACTTATTCAATACCGATATATTTGTGTACTTGTATCGATAAACGCCAGTTATTAGCAATACATGTTGCTATCGCTAACTCTGTTGCTCGCTTCTTTTGGCTAATCGGCTGTAAGTAAATAGCGGTATTTTCTACCTTATGCAAGGCCAATAAAGCTTTCAAGTCATCGACATGTTGCTCTGTCGCAATAGGATGCTTTATTTCATTGGCACGTGACATAGCGCTTGCTAAAATTTTATAGCCACCGCGCATATTAATTTTAGGCGAAACGGTTACCCAACATTTTTCTGTGGTAATAATCTCAAACGTGCCAGAAGTTTCAATTTGTGTACTATAACCTTGTTGTTCAAACAACTGACATAATGGCGTTAAATCAACCATACAAGGTTCACCGCCAGTGATAACTATGTGTTTCGCTTGAAAGTTCTTATCTTGCACTAAGGCAAAAATTTCAGCAACAGTAAAACTAGACCATTGAGAGGTCTCCGCTTTTTTAGCTAACATAATGTCAGGACTAACTTGATCATCAAGCTCAATTTGCCAAGTATGTTTAGTATCACACCACGAACATCCTACAGGACAGCCTTGTAATCGAATGAAAATTGACGGTTGTCCGGTAAAAGAACCTTCACCTTGAATGGTTTCAAAAAGCTCATTAATTTTATAGTTCATGGGTATTATGGTTTTCTCTGCTACATGGTGGTGTGTTTTATTAGGCATAGTGCTCACTTTCTGCTTTAGCCCATTGTCTATTTCAAGTAAAATAACAGGCGTTTTATATTATACCTTAGATCAATTAAGAGAGCTTCAAATGACTGAAAAAGTTGTTGTTATTTATTCTGGTGGCATGGATTCCTTTACTGTATTAAACCGTGCTCAAAAAGACGGTAAACAAGTTTTTGCTTTGTCATTTAATTATGGACAACGTCATGTAAAAGAATTGCAGTGCGCTAGCACTGTCTGTAATGGGCTCGGTATCAACCATAAGGTAATTGATATTTCGGCAATAAATCAATTATTTGCTGGTTCTTCTCTCACCGATGATATCGATATTCCCGAAGGCCACTATGAGGCTGATAGTATGAAGTCAACCCTAGTACCCAACCGTAATATGATTTTACTTTCTTTAGCCGTAGCTTATGCGGTGTCGGTTGGTGCTGAGCAAGTTTATTATGGTGCCCATTCAGGTGATCATGCCATCTACCCCGATTGTCGCCCTGAGTTTGTCGAAAAGATGAATGATGTTTGTAAAATAGCGAATTATGAAAGTGTTGAAATTTTCAGCCCCTATTTAACCGTGAATAAAACCGCAATCCTCGCTGATGGTATTGCTATGGGTCTTGATTACAGTAATACTTGGACCTGTTATAACGGTCGAGATAAAGCCTGTGGCAAGTGTGGCGCATGCCAAGAGCGCTTAGAAGCTTTTTTTGAAAATAATATCACCGACCCAATTCCCTACGAATAAAACGCCTTAATAACATTATCCCGGCATTAATTTCATCAACAACATTGACGTAATTAATGCTCTGTTGGCTGCTAGGTTTTAGCCGTATCAATGCTTAGTCTTCCAATGAGACCACCACTGTACTTCAGTGGCTTAAAGGCTAATTATTAAAAAATATTTACCGCAGACATTATAAATTAACCTAGTGCACCTTATTGCTATATTGGCTAAGGGTATTTTGCGGATAAAATTATAAACAATTCTTACTCACTATCTCGTGTCAGAGTTAAATTATGCTGGCGACTACAAAATGATCTTATTCGAGAACCTTACTTAGTATAAAATAATGACCATTAAATCAGTGATATGTATCGGATTAAATTTATATATATCAGGAATTTACCATTTTTACGGTGATTATTATGATCGACTATGTTTCAGTGTTTATCTTTTTCTTTGCGGTTATTGACCCTGTCGGCACTATTCCGGTATTCATTGCGGTTACCAGTCGCTTTGATGAAAAAGTTAAACGTAAAATAGCACTAAAGGCAGTGCTTGTCGCAACTGGAGTTTTATTGTTTTTTATTATTGCTGGTGAAGTAATTTTAACTGCCATTGAAATACCTTTGCCTGCCTTTGAAATAGCCGGAGGAATTATTTTATTCATGTTTGCCATAACCATGATATTTGGTGATAGTAAACCTGATGAGGAAATTGGCATGGTAAGAAATGATAGTGAGACCGCTATATTTCCTTTAGCGATACCTTCGCTTGCTAGCCCTGGAGCAATGCTTGCTGCTGTACTATTAACCAAAAATTCAACGTTTAGCATTCTTGAACAAGTCCAGACTGCTGGTGTAATGATTTCTGTTTTAGCGATTGCTTTTATATTTATGTTAGCAGCAAGTTCGATACACCGATTTATAGGCAATAGCGGCTCAAGTATTATTAGTCGGGTTATGGGAATGATTTTAGCTGCTGTGGCAACAAACAGCGTATTGTCTGGTGTAAAGATCTACTTTGAGCTTTAGGCATCGATATACTTGTTGAAAGTGAAAATCGCGCCTTAAAGTAACTCGACTCATATCGATTAAATCATCTGTTCAAGGTCGCTTATTTCCCCTAAGCAGCCTTAACTTTTTGCTCAGAATAATCCACGGTAAGGATAGCTAGGCGCGGGAATTTTCCACAAAAGTTACGCTAACATACCGGGAAATCACCGAAGCACGTGCCCTCATGATAAAATTGTAAAGAAAACACTCAAAGCTAAATGAGTTTCAAATAATTAACATAATGCTTTTGAATAACTTAACTGAATATAGATTATTATCTTCCATTGATTTTTTTTTAAGATAAAAAATGTATAACCACTAGCACATTTTAGCCCTAGACTTATAAGGTGTTCAATGAAAAGTTGAGGTTGCCTTATGAGTGCTACGTGGAAGCATCAAGCACGACGTTTGAAGCAGATGATTGATGCAAATAATGAAACTCAAGCTCACCTTTATATGGAGCGGCTATTATTATTTCCCCTCGATATTCAAGATAAAATAATAGAAGATATTAGTCACCTCCCTCACTGCAATAGTGATGCGGTTGCTAATATTCTTGGCCAATATTCAATACAGGAGTTAAAGTAGCTGCAAAGCTACTTTAACTGGATTATGGCAGATATTTATGGTCATAAATCAGCTTGATAATTGCTGTATTCGCAGTTTGGCAATTTTGTCACGTACCGCGGCAGCTTGTTCAAACTCTAAATTTTGCGCGTGATTCAGCATTACTTTTTCAAGCCCCACTATTTTAGTATCTATTTGCGCAGTGGTTAACAGGGGCTCTTCTGCTTGCTGGCTAATATGATAATGTGCATTAGCTGCTGCTACCTTATCAAGTGCTTTGGCATCACTATAACTGCCAACATCCATTACATCGGTGATTTTACTAATAATACCTTTGGGAGTAATATTATTATCTAAATTATATTGGTGCTGTTTCTCTCTACGTCGATCGGTTTCATCTATAGCCCGTTGCATTGAACCCGTTACTCTGCCTGCATATAAAATTGCTCGGCCATTGATATTACGTGCAGCTCGGCCAATCGTTTGAATCAAAGAACGTTCAGAGCGTAAGAAACCTTCTTTATCTGCATCTAGAATGGCAACTAAAGAGACTTCCGGCATATCTAAGCCTTCTCGAAGTAAATTGATACCAACTAAGACATCAAACTTACCCAACCTAAAGTCCCGTATAATCTCGACCCGTTCAACCGTATCAATATCTGAATGTAAGTAGCGGGCTTTGATACCGTGCTCATCCAGGTAATCGGTTAAATCTTCGGCCATGCGTTTTGTTAATGTGGTTGCCAATACCCTTTCATTTAGCGGTAAACGTTTGTGTATTTCTGATAACAAGTCATCTACTTGTGTTTCAACCGGTCTAACTTCAATTTGCGGATCAAGTAAACCGGTCGGCCTCACCACTTGCTCCGCAATATCACCGGCGCATTTGTCTAATTCATATTGACTTGGCGTAGCCGAGACGTAAATAGTTTGTGGCGAAAGTGCTTCAAATTCCTCAAACTTCATTGGCCTGTTATCTAGAGCCGATGGTAGGCGAAAACCATATTCCACTAAGTTTTCTTTACGCGACCTATCGCCTTTATACATGGCACCAATTTGAGGCACGGTAACATGAGATTCATCAATAATAAGTAAACCATCATCAGGTAAGTAATCGAATAACGTTGGTGGCGCATCGCCTTGTTCTCTACCCGATAAATAGCGAGAATAATTCTCTATACCAGAGCAATAACCAAGCTCTGTCATCATCTCAATATCAAACAGGGTTCGTTGGGTAAGACGCTGCTCTTCAACTAACCTATTAGCATCTCTGAGTTGCTGTGTTCGGTGTTTAAGCTCAACTTTAATTTTCTCAATTGCCGCAACAACTTTTTCTCTCGGTGTCGCATAGTGTGTTTTAGGGTAGACAGTTACACGAGCCAGTATTTTTTCCACTTGTCCCGTTAGTGGATCGAATTGACTAATGCGCTCTACTTCTTCATCAAAGAGCTCAATACGTAAGGCTAGCCGGTCTGACTCGGCTGGAAATATATCAATGACATCTCCACGTACTCTGTAGGTTGCTCGCGCAAAAGCGATATCATTACGAGTATATTGCAACTCAGCAAGTCGGCGTAAAATGTCACGCTGATTAATAATGTCACCTTGGCTAATATGTAACATCATTTTTAAATAGGAGTCAGGATCACCCAAGCCATAAATAGCAGAGACTGACGCAATAATAATAACGTCTCGACGTTCTAACAACGCTTTAGTAGCCGATAAACGCATTTGCTCGATATGTTCATTTACCGAGGCATCTTTTTCGATAAAGGTATCAGTAGCTGGCACATAAGCTTCAGGCTGATAATAATCATAATAAGAAACAAAATACTCAACCGCATTGTTAGGAAAAAACTCTTTCATCTCACCATAAAGCTGAGCTGCCAAGGTTTTATTCGGCGCTAAGATCATGGTGGGTCGATTAAGTTTTTCAATCACGTTAGCAATGGTAAAGGTTTTCCCTGAGCCAGTTACGCCTAAAAGAGTTTGATAGGCTAGACCCGATTCAATACCGTCTAAAAGTTGTTTTATTGCCTTGGGTTGATCTCCGCTTGGGCTGTAATTCGAGCAAAGGGTTAGATTTTTCATAGCACTTGCTCCGTTGTCCCAGGCTCAAGAGGGATGAATTGCTTGGTAAACAGTCGATATGAAATCATAGCCATAAATACATTGCCGAGTAATGCTCCGGCGAAAAGGCCCGCTAAACCGTAAAATAAACTACCTAAATAGGCTAAGGGTAAATAACAAACAAAGAGTCTTACAAAACTTAAAGCTAAAGCTATCATGGGTTTATGCAAAGCATTAAAGGAAGAATTTGTTAAGATGATAATGCCTTGCAAGCCATAGCCCAAGGGTAGTATCCAAATATAGAGTTTAATTAAGTCTGCAACTTCTGCCTCTTTGGTAAACACACTCGCGATCCAATGTGCGCAAACAGCCAATAAAAAATAAATTAAAATTTGCCAAACTAGGATAAATTTTATCGCGACTTTATAAGCTTGTTCGACACGATGCAATTGACCAGCGCCGAAGTTTTGGCTAATAAAGGGCGGTAAAGTCATCGAAAGAGCCAGGACTATTAAACAAGCGATTGATTCAAGTCTTGAACCAACACCAAAAGCAGCGACAGCTGATTCACCATAGGTGGCTACTATGGTGGTCATTATAGCGGCAGCAAGGGGCGTTAACATATTTGCCCCTGCTGCAGGTAAACCAATTTTCAAGATATCTCGACAAGCACTGAGCAACTCTTTTAAAGGCAGCATACTAGTATGAATAAGATCATATTTTTTAGTTAAAATGTACAGTACAAAGCATAAACCAAAAAGCCAAGAGATCAGGGTCGCAATTGCCGCCCCTTGTATTCCCATCGCCGGTACTGGACCGAAACCAAAAATAAAAATGGGGTCAAGTACTGCGTTAATCAGGCCCGCACTGCCCATAATGATACTGGGTGTTTTAGTATCTCCTGAGGCACGTAAAACAGCATTACCTATCATAGGGCCAATTAAGCAAACACTACCTATATACCAAATATCCATATACTGATGGATTAAAGGTAATAAAGACGGCTGAGCACCCAGTAGAGTAAATAATGGATCGGTAATGAAATAGCCGACTAAAGATAAACATGCCACGATAATAGCGGTTAAATACATAGCTGCTGTGGCGACATTTTTTGCCGACTTGGTATCTTTTTTACCTATACATTTGGCGATAACGGCAGATGTCCCTATTCCCAAACCAATAGTAAAACTTAGTACGGTGAAAGTAACAGGAAAAGTAAAACTTATTGCTGCTAGGGATTGAGTGCCGAGAAGACTGACAAAAAACGTATCGACTAAGTTGAATGTCATCAACATCACCATGCCATAAATCATTGGAATGGTCATACGCTTTAGCGTGTTAGCAACGGGGTCTTCAAGTAGGTTAACTTGCTTGCTATTTCGTTGGGATAAATCTGTTTTGGTCATTTGGTTACTATCGTGATTCTAATGGTAAGACAAGGTAAATTATATGCAGTGATGTATTGTAAAAGATTAACTTACTTTTACCTAGTGTAGATTTATTCGTTTAACTTTGATTGATGAGCAAGTAGCCGCCAATAAGAATTATTTTTAATAACCCTACTGGGTCTTAAAGCTGAAATTCGATAACTTAAAAGACAATAAGCGTCTCGTTAAAGTAAATGAGTAAATAAAACCACAGCCAGTAAAAATCATTAGCGGACTAGTTGTTCAAAATTTACTCTAAATTAACAAAAAAACACCAATACCAGCTAAGTCATTGAAAATAAAAAGGTAATTATATAACGTCAAATACGTTGACATCGAGCCAAGTCAAACAAAACGTTATGGTTATGCTACTTTACACTTTAACTCACATAGTTATCCACAGGAATCGTGGATAACTAAATCCTATAAGTAATTGAAATTATTTAACCACTTTGGCTTATGGAAAGCATTTGAATAATCGACGTGTTTAAAAAACACCCTGAAACTGTTGTAAAAGCCACACTTCTGAGTACATTTTCAACAAACAAATATATTTTTAGATTTTTATTGTTTTTGTGTTGACACTTAGGCCACAGGTCTTTAATATTCCGCCCCGTTAGCCACTGAGGTTAACGCGAGATTCCCCAATAGCTCAGTTGGTAGAGCGATGGACTGTTAATCCATGTGTCACTGGTTCGAGCCCAGTTTGGGGAGCCACATTTACAATTAGCGATAATAACCAAGTATCGTTAATTGGTTTTCTAAGTCTAACTTAGAAACAAGTTTCAACTTCATTGATAAACAGAAGTTAAAAAGTTTATTCCCCAATAGCTCAGTTGGTAGAGCGATGGACTGTTAATCCATGTGTCACTGGTTCGAGCCCAGTTTGGGGAGCCACATTTACAATTAGCGATAATAACCAAGTATCGTTAATTGGTTTTCTAAGTCTAACTTAGAAACAAGTTTCAACTTCATTGATAAACAGAAGTTAAAAAGTTTATTCCCCAATAGCTCAGTTGGTAGAGCGATGGACTGTTAATCCATGTGTCACTGGTTCGAGCCCAGTTTGGGGAGCCACATAAGAACAAAAGAAACCTACTTTACGTAGGTTTTTTTTCGCCTGTAGAAAGCCTATTGAACCGATGGTATAAACTGGTAAGAATATATTCCCCCTATCGCTTACTTGCTAGCACGATGGCATTCACTGGCTCTAGCCAAGGTCAGCCAAAAATATGGCTGCCACATTAGCATATGGAAAAACCTGTTTTTGCAGGTTTTTTTCGTCTAGAGAAAACTATTGCACTGATATAACAGACGTATGAGCTAATAGCACCGATGGTAAAGTAATGGACTACTATCAACGACAATAAAGGGCATGTGTTACGGTCAAGCCACTTAAATCGGGCGTTGGCCGCTAGATTTAACTAACAAGCTACCGTTAGCGGTTTTTATTACCAGGCATATGTCTCAATCGACAAATACCTGGTATTTTGCCATTTTTCCTACGTATAAAATAGCTCACTTAATTAATGGCTCTGTGGTAGTTTGGTGTTGTTGAGTAAACGAGCGAGACGCATACACGCTCATTGACATCAGGACAATATGCTCAGGATAATTGCTCCTGCATTATCTTATAAGGTACGTCCTGTACCGTCTGCATTGTCTAATAAGTGACATCCATGTAACGTCTGCCACCGCGATATACCGTTCGTCAGCCTCCATGGGGCTCTACACAAGCATCAGGACAGTGTGCTCAGGATAATAGCTCCTGCATTATCTCATAAGTCACATCCATGTGACGTCTGCACTGTCTAATAAGGGTATATCCATATACCGTCATGCTGGTGAAGCTCGCTCTTATCACATCAGCAACACATTTCTTTAAATCAGTGTGTTACATTATAGACAACAGTGTTCTACAACAGAGCCTAATTAATGTACTTGGTATTAGCTACAGACGTACAATAGACTCGCATAAAAAAGCCCTACTAAGTTTCCTTGTAGGGCTCTAGATTAATTACTGTGAATTATTCTTTTACGGTAATCAATTCCTTTTTACTTTCGTAGTTAAACACCAGCTTATCTTTTTTAACATCAACTTTGGCTACGCCACCCTGTGTTAACTCACCAAAGAGTAACTCATTAGCCAATGTCTTTTTCAAATGCTCTTGAATCAGGCGAGCCATAGGTCTAGCACCCATAGTTTTGTCGTAGCCATTATCAGCTAACCACTGCCTCGCTTCTTTACTCAATTCAAGTGAAACACCTTTGTCATCCAGTTGTACTTGTAATTCAACAATGAATTTATCAACCACTTGCTGAATTACAATGTGATCTAAATGATTAAACCAAACAATATTATCTAAGCGATTTCTAAACTCAGGTGAAAATATCTTATTAATTTCACTTAAGCCATCAAGACTGTGGTCTTGTTGTTTAAAGCCAATGGATTGACGCACTGTCTCTTGTACGCCGGCATTGGTTGTTAACACTAAAATAATATTTCTAAAGTCAGCTTTTCGACCATTATTATCCGTTAAAGTGCCATGGTCCATGACTTGTAGTAAAATGTTGTATACATCTTCATGTGCTTTTTCAATCTCATCTAACAAGACCACGGCATATGGATGTTTTAACACAGCATCGGTAAGTAGACCACCTTGTTCATAACCAACGTACCCAGGAGGTGCTCCGATAAGGCGGCTAACGGCATGTTTCTCCATATATTCCGACATATCAAAACGCAGCAATTCAACGCCTAAAATTTTAGCTAATTGTTGAGTTACTTCCGTCTTCCCCACTCCAGTAGGACCGGCAAAGAGGAAAGAGCCAACGGGCTTTTCTTCACTGCCTAGGCCAGCTCGAGATAAACGAATAACGGATGAAAGCTCACTAATAGCTTGGTCTTGACCAAAAACAACCAGCTTTAAGTCACGATCAAGATTTTTAAGACTATCCTTTTCAGCGAGTGATACTGATTTTTCAGGAATTCTAGCCATTTTAGCGACAATGCTTTCAATATCAGTATTATCAATGACTTTTTTCCGCTTATTAGCTGGAACAAGTTGCTGCTTGGCTCCCGCTTCATCAATGACATCAATGGCCTTGTCTGGCAAAAATCTTTCGTTAATATATTTAGCAGATAGTTCCGCAGCAGCCTGTAACGCTTTATTGGTATAACGAATACCATGATGGTTTTCATACTTCTCTTTAAGGCCGTGCAGTATTTTAGTGGTATCGGCAACGCTAGGCTCGCTAATATCAATTTTTTGGAAGCGACGAGCTAATGCGCGATCTTTTTCAAAAATACTTTGATATTCTTGATAAGTAGTAGAGCCTAAACAGCGAACCTTACCAGCAGAAAGTAGCGGTTTGAGCAGGTTAGAGGCATCCATCATGCCACCAGAGGCTGCTCCCGCACCTATAATAGTATGGATTTCATCAATAAACAGTACCGCATTTTTTTCTGCTTCAAGTTCTTTCAATAAAGATTTAAAGCGTTTCTCGAAGTCGCCACGGTATTTAGTACCCGCTAATAAAGCGCCCATATCAAGAGAGTAAATGGTCGCATCGGCTAAAAACTCAGGCACCTGTTTATTGACAATCATATTGGCTAAACCTTCAGCAATGGCGGTTTTACCAACACCTGCTTCACCAACTAAAAGAGGGTTGTTTTTTCGCCTTCGACTCAATACTTGTAAGGTACGTTCAAGCTCCTCATCACGACCGATTAAAGGGTCTATATTGCCTTTTCGAGCTTCTTCGTTAAGGTTAACTGAAAAGTTTTCAATAGTACGGGGTTCATCTTCACTTTGTGGTTCACCATCGAATGCTTGGGTGGAACTTTCATCAATTTTCGCGATGCCGTGAGAGATATAATTAACAATATCAAGGCGACTAATATCTGATTTTTTCAAAATATAAGCGGCTTGCGATTCTTGTTCGCTGAAAATAGCGACTAATACATTCGAGCCACTGACTTCATTTTTACCCGAGGATTGCACATGAAAAACAGCTCGTTGTAGCACACGTTGAAATCCTAACGTTGGCTGGGTTTCACGTTCTTCTTCCCCTACAGGGATCATTGGCGTTGTTTCACCAATAAAGTCTAATAAGCTTTTACGAAGTTTAGCCAAATCAGCACCGCAAGCTCCAAGTGCTTCAATCGCTGAGGGGTTATCTAATAAGGCCAGCAGTAAATGTTCTACTGTCATAAATTCGTGGCGAGATTCTTTAGCTTGGCGAAAAGCTAAATTAAGTGATATTTCTAAGTCTTTGTTTAGCATAACTACTCCAACTTTTACTTTAGGCTTTTTTCATCACACACTTTAATGGGTGCTGATGTTCAAAAGCGTACTGGACAACATGTTCTACTTTTGTTTCTGCTATCTCTGCAGTATATATGCCGCAAAGACCCTTTCCTTGATTGTGAATGGTTAACATAATATCTGTTGCTTGTTCTGCTGTTTTGTTAAAAAAATTACACAATACATCTACAACAAAGTCCATCGGGGTATAGTCATCATTAAGTAAAAAAACATGGTATTTAGCCGGTTCTTCTATTTGCTCTTTAACTGCCTCTTCAACAATGGTTTGGGTGTCAAATAACTCTTTCCTAGTGCTCATATGTTTATCTTAGTCTCTACTTTTCACTTTTGCTGTAACTTTTTGTGGAATTAAGCCTAAAGAACGGTAATAAAACATCTTTTTAACTTGACTAATTCCATAACTTATCTACGATTCTATAGGCGACTAATATTTAGTCGCTTAGTTTGTGGTCTATGCACTAACTTATCATTTGCCTATCCCTTTGGGGATATACGCTGCAACGATAAGTTAAACATAATTAAATACTAAAGGATATAAGGAAGTTGAAGTATGGCACACGGTACAGTTAAATGGTTTAATAATGCAAAAGGTTTTGGCTTTATTCGTCCAGATAGTGGTGGAGAAGATATTTTCGCGCACTATTCAACAATCGAAATGGATGGGTATCGAACATTAAAAGCCGGACAAGATGTCAATTACGAACTAAATGAAGGCCCTAAAGGTCACCACGCAGCTAGTATTAAATTAGCTGAAGACGAACTAGAATAAAAAACCTTAGCGCTAAAGTAACACAAAAAAACACAGCTATTTAGCTGTGTTTTTTTATGCTCTTACCGCCTTCAGCTACATATGTTCAATAATACAATCACCAAATGCTGAACAAGAAACTAAAGTGGCATCATCCATCAATCGCTCAAAATCGTATGTTACTGTTTTTGCTTTAATGGCTCCCGACATCCCTTTAAGGAGTAAATCAGCCGCATCAAGCCAGCCCATATGTCTTAACATCATTTCAGCGGAAAGAATCACTGAGCCAGGGTTTACTTTGTTTTTACCGGCGTATTTTGGCGCTGTGCCATGAGTTGCTTCAAACACCGCAACTTCATCGCCCAAATTTGCCCCAGGAGCAATACCTATACCACCAACCTGAGCCGCAAGAGCATCTGATAAGTAATCACCATTCAAATTTAAAGTAGCAATGACGCTATACTCTGCTGGTCGTAATAATATTTGCTGTAACATAGAATCGGCTATAACATCTTTAATGATGATATCTCGACCTGTATTAGGGTTTTTAAGGGTGCACCAAGGACCACCATCGATTAAGCTTGCGCCGAATTCTTCTCGCGCCAGTTCATAACCCCATTCTTTAAACGCGCCCTCGGTAAACTTCATAATATTACCTTTATGAACCAGAGTTACCGAATCTTTATCATTATCAATTGCATATTGAATTGCTTGTCTGACCAGACGTTGTGTGCCTTCTTTAGATACTGGCTTTATACCAATACCACAATTTTCAGTAAAACGAATATTACTAGCGCCCATTTCATTAATCAGAAAATCAATCATGGCTTTAGCCTTATCACTCCCGGCTTTAAATTCAATACCGGCATAAATATCTTCAGTGTTTTCTCTAAAGATAACCATATCGACTTCAGCCGGTCTTTTTACCGGGCTTGGCACACCGGTAAACCATCGTACTGGACGTTGACAAACATAAAGGTCAAGCATTTGTCTTATGGCGACATTCAAAGAGCTCATGCCACCCCCTACAGGTGTTGTCAGCGGTCCTTTTATGGAAACCTTATATTCCTGTAGTATGGCAAGTGTCTCATCTGGCAGCCACGTTTCACTATCATACATTTTGGTCGCTTTCTCACCAGCATAGACTTCCAGCCATACTATCTTCCTATCGCCACTGTAAGCTTTAGCGACAGCAGCATTTACAACTTTTAACATAGGTGGTGTCACATCCACACCTATACCATCGCCTTCGATGAACGGGATTATCGGATTATTTGGCACTATTAACTTACCGTCAATAAAAGTTATTTTATCTCCAGTGGTTGGAATGGTGATTAGATTCGTCATAAAGTTAGCTCCACATTAAGCAAGAATAAAAATGTTGCACTACTAAACTAAATCAAAAAAGTTCAAGTCACTAATCACTTTTGGATTATATTCGTTATCACTAAAATGAATAAATATCCTTTAGACCAAAGTCTAATAAGGAATATCGGTAAAAAAAACAAAAAAAAGCTAAGTATTACTACTTAGCTTTTTATTTCGGTGCGCTTGGTAAACAACTTAACTCTTTGTTTACCCTGAATTTTGCTAACTATTTTATAACAGTGCCGATAAAATAGTATTAAAGGTCTCACTAGGACGCATTGCTTTTTCGACCAGCTGAGTATCCGCAAAATAATAACCATTGAGATCAACCGCTGGACCTTGAACGGCATTTAACTCAGCAATAATCTTTTCTTCCTGCTTGGTCAGCGCTTGCGCTATACCAGTAAAGTTGTCTTTAAGCTCAGTATCTGTTGTTTGCTCTGCTAGTGCTTGCGCCCAAAACATGGCAAGGTAAAAATGGCTACCGCGGTTATCTAATTCACCCACTTTACGTGATGGTGATTTGTTGGTAGCTAAAAACTTACCCGTGGCTGCATCTAAAGTATCCGCTAATATTTGAGCTTTAGCATTACCCGTCGTTACCGCAACATGCTCTAGTGAGGCAGCAAGTGCTAAAAATTCACCTAAAGAGTCCCAACGTAAATGGTTTTCTTTTACGAATTGTTGTACATGTTTAGGTGCAGAGCCACCAGCACCTGTTTCGAATAAACCACCACCATTCATTAATGGCACAATCGAAAGCATTTTGGCACTAGTACCAAGCTCAAGAATTGGAAATAAATCCGTTAAATAATCACGTAATACATTACCGGTAACAGATATTGCATCTTCACCTTTAGCAATACGGGCAAGGGTATATTGACAGGCTTTTACTGGCTCAAGAATTTGGATATCTAAACCGCTAGTATCATGGTCAGCTAAATAAGTATTAACTTTTTTGATCATTTGTGCATCATGACCGCGATCTTCATCTAACCAAAATACCGTCGGAATTCCCGTTGCTCTAGCACGAGTTACCGCTAATTTAACCCAGTCTTGAATAGGGGCATCTTTAACCTGACACATTCTGAAAATATCACCTTGAGCAACATCTTGCTCAATCAGTGTTTCACCCTTATCATTTACAACACGAACAACACCGGTACCTGACATGGTGAACGTTTTATCGTGTGAACCATATTCTTCCGCTTTTTGCGCCATTAAACCAACATTAGGTACTGTACCCATTGTTGTTGGATCGAAAGCACCATTTTCACGACAAAAATCAACTACAGCCGAGAAAACACCCGCATAGTTACGGTCGGGGATCATAAATTTAGTGTCTTTTTGCTTTCCATCAGGTCCCCACATCATACCTGAGGCACGGATTGCTGCCGGCATTGACGCATCAATAATGACATCACTTGGCACATGTAAGTTGGTAATGCCTTTATCTGAGTCAACCATGGCTATTTCTGGGCGAGTAGCATAAACAGCTTGTATGTCTGCTTCAATTTCTGCTTTTTGCTCAGCCGGTAAACGGGCGATTTTAGCGTAAACATCACCAATACCGTTATCAGCGTCAACACCTAACTGTTCAAAAGTAGCCGCATGTTTAGCAAAGACATCTTTATAGAATACTTTTACTGCGTGGCCAAACATGATTGGGTCTGAAACTTTCATCATGGTTGCTTTTAAATGTAATGAAAGTAAAACATCTTCTTCTTTGGCTTTATTTATTTCCGTTTCAAAGAATTCGACCAATGCTGATTTACTCATCACTGAAGTATCAATAATTTCTTTATCCAGTAATGGCAACTTTGATTTTAATAAAGTCACCTCACCGTTTTGAGCAACAAATTCAATATTTACCTCGGTTGCACCAGTAAGTGTTACTGACTTTTCACTGCCATAAAAATCACCTGAGCTCATATGAGCCACATGAGATTTTGACTCGCTAGACCAAACGCCCATTGAGTGAGGGTTATTACGCACGTATTGCTTAACAGAAGCCGGAGCACGACGATCAGAGTTACCTTCACGTAATACCGGATTAACCGCTGAACCTAATACTTTAGCGTAAGTTAACTTAATAGACTCTTCCGCTTCATTTTGTGGCTCAGCCGGGTAATTAGGTAAGTCGAAACCTTTTGCTTGTAATTCTTTAATAGCCAATTCTAACTGTGGAATAGATGCTGAAACATTTGGCAATTTGATAATATTTGCTTCTGGTTTTTTCGCTAATTCACCTAACTCAGCCAATGCATCATCAACACGTTGCTCTTCAGTTAAGTATTTTGGAAAGTTAGCTAAGATACGAGCCGCTAATGAGATATCACGTGTTTCAACATTAATGCCTGAAGAAGCGGTATAAGCTTGAATGATTGGCAATAAAGAATACGTTGCTAAGGCAGGCGCTTCGTCGGTAATAGTATAAATGATTTTTGAGTTATCAGTGCTCATTGAGATTCCTACGTTAATTAGCTAAACGCTCGAGTGTTCGTATAAAGATTCACTAAAAATTAATTAAAATTCACTCAAGCTAAAATTTATTTTTCGCGCGCATAGTATAGTAATTCAAAGCGTATTAATATAGCCAAGCGGCGAGCCATCACATATTTTTAAGGATATTTAGTCTAAAAATGAAGCAGAGTAAAGGCTATACAAGACATAGCGCTAAAAACCAACAGCAGGTACGACCACTTAGCGAAAAGCGAATAATTGTACTTTTCAATAAACCCTTTGATGTTTTATGCCAATTTACCGATGAGAATAATCGCCAAACCTTAAAAGATTTTATCACTATACCTAATGTATATGCAGCAGGACGACTTGATAGGGACAGTGAGGGTTTATTGTTATTAACCAATGATGGTAAGTTACAGCATCAAATAGCCAATCCGGTTAAAAAAACCGAGAAAACCTATTGGGTGCAAGTTGAAGGTGCGCCAACAGAGCATGATTTAGCTAAGTTACGACAAGGTGTTGAATTAAAAGATGGTATGACTAAACCAGCTAAAGTGGCCATTATGCTGGCACCTAAAATTTGGCCACGTATTCCCCCGATAAGGGAACGCGCCAATATTGCCACCACCTGGCTGGAAATCACCATAACTGAAGGTCGTAATAGGCAAGTTAGACGCATGACGGCAAACATTGGTTTTCCTACCTTGCGACTCATTAGATACCGCATCGGCAATTGGACTTTAGATAATATAGCCAATGGGGATTTTAAAGTTGAAGAGTAACGCCGATATATCAACGAGCAATGAGCACGGCTCAAGCCAATTTAAGCCCAATACCACGGTGGCGGCGATTATCCACCATAAAGGTAAATTCTTATTTGTTGAAGAATTAGATAATAACCAAGTAGTATTCAATCAGCCTGCTGGGCACTTAGAGGAAAATGAAAGCCTTACGTCGGCCATTAAACGTGAAGTACTCGAAGAAACGGGCTTAAGCGTAGAGCCCGAATACCTGTGTGGTATTTACTACTTTCATCGACCAGATCTGCAACTGTATTTTTTACGTTTTTGTTTTGTCATCGAATTGGATCAATATTTAACCGGCCAGCCACAAGATAGCGAAATAATAGCCACTCATTGGCTTAGCCTTGAGCAAATAAAAGCAAAAGGTCTGCAATTGCGTAGTTCCATGGTATTAGAGTGCATTGAAGATTACTTAGCGGGTAATAAAATCCCCTTATCACAACTAAAATCTAATCTTTAATCTATATCCTGTTAGTTGTGCGTGTTATAATTTTGCGCCTCTTATTTTAGTACACTTATTTTTAGTTATAGATAGTTAGTACGCTTAATTTTTAAAGTCTATTGGTCAAACAAATATGTTAACAGCCACAAATAATACCCCTCCAGAGCAAACCAAAGTTATTGTTGGTATGTCTGGTGGTGTCGACTCATCGGTCTCTGCTTACTTGCTTAAAGAGCAAGGTTATCAAGTAGAAGGTTTGTTTATGAAAAACTGGGAAGAAGATGATACTGATGAGTATTGTGCTGCTGCTCAAGACTTAGAAGATGCCCAAGCTATTTGTGACAAACTAGATATTAAATTACACACCATCAATTTTGCTACCGAATATTGGGATAATGTATTTGAGTATTTTCTTGCTGAATATAAAGCCGGACGTACCCCTAATCCCGATATCATGTGTAATAAAGAAATAAAGTTTAAAGCTTTTTTAGAGTTTGCTTGTGAAGATTTAGGTGCCGACTATATTGCCACTGGCCATTACGTGCAACGTGAGTTTCGTGATAATGGCTGGAAGATGATACGAGGCCTCGATAGTAATAAAGATCAAAGTTACTTTCTTTACACTTTAGACGAAAAGCAATTATCTAAAACCTTGTTTCCGGTCGGCCATATTGAAAAACCGAAAGTACGCGCTATCGCCGAAAAGGCTGGCTTAGTTACCCATAATAAAAAAGATAGCACGGGTATTTGTTTTATCGGTGAGCGTAAATTCAAAGATTTTCTTGGTCAATATTTACCGGCAAAACCAGGCATTATTGAATCAGCCGAAGGCGTGGCTATCGGCCATCACGACGGCCTTATGTATCATACCCTGGGGCAACGAAAAGGCTTACGTATCGGCGGTCTAGCTGATGCAGGTGAAGCACCTTGGTACGTGGTCGAAAAAGATTTATTACGTAATGTTTTAATTGTTGGTCAAGGTCACAACCACCCTCGCCTATTTTCTAAAGGTGTCATAGCAAATCAATTACACTGGGTTGATAGAAAAGCACTCAGTAACAGTATCCAATGTACCGTTAAAACGCGTTATCGCCAAGAAGATGTCTCTTGTACGGTAACCCCTTTAACGAGTGACGTAAATATTAGTGTAGAAAAGCAAGAATACCAAATTGATTTTAATGAAAAACAAAGCTCAGTTACCCCTGGGCAATCGGTGGTATTTTATCAAGGTGATGTCTGTTTAGGTGGTGGTATTATTGATACCCTCATTCGTTAAAATTAACATCGTTTAAGCCAATACAAGCCAAAAACAAGAGATAAAATGAAAGATCAAACCATTACTTTTGCCGCTATTTGCCAAGTTGCTTATCAAGTACAACAAGTCTCACGATCAGGTCATATCACGGATGAAGAATTCCGTGTGTTACTGCAAAGTATTATAGAAACCTCCCCCGATAATACCTTAGCGGTTTACGGTGGCAAACTCAGTAATATTAAAAAGGGTCTGGAGTTGTTAATTCAGCATTTAGGCAGTGATAAAGAGACAAGCAGTGCTAGCAAACAAAAAGACCCTGAGTTTACTCGCTATATCATTAGCTTAATAAACTTAGAAAGACGCCTTGCTAAACAACCTAAACAGCTCAACGCCTTGGGTGAACGTATTAATGCAACTGAGCGACAGCTTGCCCATTATCCAATAACAAGCGAGACCTTAATTGCCAGTTTTGCCAGTATTTATAGTGATATTATTAGTCCCTTAGGTAATAAAATTCAGGTCACTGGCGAGCCAAGTATTTTAAAGCAAAACGTAAATCAATATAAAATTCGAGCGTTATTGTTAGCCGGCATACGTGCGGCAGTCTTATGGCGACAAACGGGCGGTAAAAGACGTCATATATTATTTAGTCGTAAAAAAATAGTTGATACCGCTAAAGCCTTACTCAACAGAATTTGATAAAAATCACCCTCTATTTAGCTCTGTAACTTAACAGCTTAGTTACAGAGCATATTAATATAACCTACATATAACCTAGGAAAAGATTATGGAACTTTCAGCATTAAGTGCAATATCACCAGTAGATGGTCGTTATGGCAGCAAAGTAAAATCATTACGCCCTATTTTTAGTGAATTTGGTCTAATTAAATACCGCGTAACCGTAGAAGTACGTTGGTTACAAAAGCTTGCTGAAACAAGTGCTATTGCTGAAGTTCCAGCATTTTCCACCGAAGCGAATGCTGCTTTAAATGCCATTATCACTGACTTCAGTGAAGAAGATGCGTTAAGCATTAAAAAAATTGAAGCGATAACCAATCATGATGTTAAAGCGGTTGAATACTTCTTAAAAGACAAAATTGCTGATAATGCTGAATTGCATGCAGTCACTGAATTTATTCACTTTGCTTGTACCTCTGAAGACATCAACAACTTATCCCATGGTTTAATGTTGAATGACTGTCGTGAAAAAGTATTATTACCAGAAATGGACAAAATTCTAGCTGCTATCAAAGGGCTAGCGGTTGAATACAAAACTATACCTATGATGTGTCGTACTCACGGACAACCTGCTTCGCCAAGCACCCTAGGTAAAGAAATGGCTAACGTATATGTACGTTTACAGCGTCAACGTGAGCAAATCGCCAAGGTGGAGTTGTTAGGTAAAATTAACGGCGCCGTAGGTAATTACAATGCTCACCTTAGCGCTTACCCTGACATTGACTGGCATGAATACGCTAATGAATTTGTTACCTCATTAGGTTTATCATTCAACCCGTTTACCACGCAAATTGAGCCACATGACTATATTGCTGAGCTATTTGATGCTATCGCTCGTTTTAATACCATTTTAATCGATTTTGATCGTGATATCTGGGGTTACATCGCTCTAGGTCACTTCAAGCAAAGAACTATTGCCGGTGAAATTGGCTCATCAACCATGCCACATAAAGTTAACCCGATTGATTTTGAAAACTCAGAAGGTAACCTAGGTATTGCTAATGCACTTTTCACTCACCTAGCACAGAAATTACCTATTTCTCGTTGGCAACGTGACCTAACTGACTCAACAGTGTTACGTAACCTAGGCGTTGGTTTTGCCCATGCGATGATCGCTTACGGCGCAACCCTAAAAGGTATTAGCAAGTTACAAGTTAACGAAGCAAACCTAGCAGCAGAATTAGACAATAACTGGGAAGTGTTAGCCGAGCCAGTACAAACAGTGATGCGTCGTTACGGCATTGAAAAACCATACGAAAAATTAAAAGAGCTCACCCGTGGTAAACGTGTCAACGGTGACTCTATGCGCGAATTTATTATGACGCTTGAGCTACCTGATCATGCCAAAGCGCAGTTATGTGAAATGACTCCTGCTAGCTATATTGGCCGTGCAGTTGCTTTTATTGATGAGCTAAAATAAGTTACTTTTAAGCACTGACATTAAAAAGAAGGCACTATGCCTTCTTTTTTGCTTATAGCCCCCATACTTAAAGCTTAAAAGCCCTCAGTAATGCCTCAAATCACCTAATTGATAAATAAAAATACATAAAAACAAATAAAACTCGCCAGTCATTGGCAACAAGCTGCTCCGCTACTTAAAAATATTCGTGAAAAAGTCTTTGTCTGTGAAAGACGCATCCCTAAAAAATTGAATTTGATCAAGGTGATCGTACCGCATATCACATGCTAGTATGTGACGATAAAAATCAAGAGCCTATTGCAACCGGACGTATTTCCCCACAAGGAGAAATAAGCCGTATTGCCGTGGTTATGGGCTATAGAAATGAAAAAATAGACAAGTTTATTATGCAGGGTTTATTCCGTATTGCCCATAAACTCATGCTAAAGGAAGTATTTATTTCCAGTCCATTAGATAAAGTAGATTACTTTACTCAACATGATTTTTACCCGATTGGCTCCGTTTATATGGTGGCTGGCATGCCAAAACAACGGATGGCATGCGCAATTTCTAATGCAGAAAAAGCCAAATACTACCTAAATAACTAATGTTTTTCGTTGAAGTTATAACTATTTAGCTTGCCACAGAGACTCATCTTCATACAATTTATACAAACCATCCGCGCGGCCAATTAATAACTGAGCAAAGTCATGCTGCTCTTCACTTTTTGCTTGTAAAAGATTTTCTGCCTGCATTTGCCATTTTAGCGAGAAATGTCTCAATGCATCACGTGCATTAGTGGCAATCTCAGCACTGCTGTGATCGCTTGGTAAATCACCACATAAGACCCAGTAACTTTTCCCTTCAAGGGAGGTTAATTTCCACAGTGCTAACAAAGGCACTAAGTAACGGCTATCTTCCGTTTTAACACTATTGGTGACAATACCTTTCTCTGCTAGATACTTAGTGGCTGTTTGATATTGCTCTCTTATCCATTGCTGCTGTTGCTCTTCTGTCATCTTTACTGCTTCGTTCATTTTATCTCTCTACTTATTCAAATTCATAATGGATTGTTGATTTATAGCCGGGGGCAAGTATGTCACCAATAATGTGCAGTTGTAGCTTTTCGCTTACAGCTAGCATCCTAATAGTAAATACTTAATGTTACTCGTGACTAGCTTGGCAATTTTCTAGGTGCTATGGTTCTCTTAAAACATTACAACACATTTAAATTGCCTTTTCTAGCAAGAAAAAATGGAGATAAAAAGATGGCTTTATTTGATTTACCTGATTTTGACGATCACGAACAAGTTGTTTATTGCAGCGATAAAGCAAGTGGACTAAAGGCAATTATTGCCATCCATAGCACTAAACTTGGTGCTGCTGTCGGCGGCTGTAGAATGTGGGACTATGCTAGTGATGAAGAAGCTCTCATTGATGTTTTAAGACTCTCTAAAGGCATGACTTATAAAAATGCTTTAGCAGGCTTAAGTATGGGTGGTGGTAAGTCGGTCATTATTGGTGATGCAAAAACACTTAAATCCGAAGCGCTATTTAAAGCCTTTGGTGCAGCATTAAATAACTTAAATGGCCGTTATTTAAGTGCAGAAGATGTCAATATCACCACAAGTGATATCGCTATTGCTAACACCGTCACCCCTTTTGTCACCGGCACTGAAGGTAAAAGCGGTAACCCTGCCCCCTTTACCGCCCTTGGAACCTTCCTCGGCATCAAAGCATCGGTCAAACATAAACTTAATCGTGATGACTTAACTGGCCTCAAAGTTGCCGTACAAGGCCTAGGCAGTGTCGGTTATCTTTTATGCGAACACCTCCATAATGCTGGGGTAAAACTTGTTATCACGGATATCAATCAAACGGCTTTAGATATTGCCGCAACTGAGTTTAATGCCGAGGTGGTAGGTTTAGATGAAATTTATGATCAAGATGTTGATATCTATGCCCCCTGTGCATTAGGTGCCACCATTAATGATAAAACCATCAGTCGTTTAAAAGCCGTAATTGTTGCTGGTTGTGCAAATAATCAATTAGCCGAGCCGCGCCATGATCAAGCTTTAGTAGAGCATGGCATTTTATACGCACCCGATTATGTAATTAATGCTGGTGGTATCATTAATGTCTCTTTTGAAGAGGATTACGATGCTAAAAAATCGACTCTAAAAGTTAAAGAAATCTATCATACCCTATTAGATATTTATGCTAAGGCTGATGCACAAAATAGACCTACCGGTATTATTGCTGATGAAATGGCGCGAAAAATCATTAAAAATGGTGGTAAATAGCGGTTAGCTTGGCAAGCTACATTCAAGTAATCAACAAGATTTTCCAGGCTACACTATAATTGCTACAACCATTCATAGGGAATAGCAATGAAAGCCTTGCTCATTTTGTTGTTACTTTTTTCAGCCCATTGTTTTGCCATAACGACGGTAACAACAACGGGAAAACAAAAGCCTGATGATGCCAGTCACGATTATTTTGTCGGCTTACTTCGCCTTGCCTTAATTGAAACCGCAGATGAGTATGGTTACGCGGTTTTACAAACAGTCCCTTACCCTGGGCAAGAGCGAATGTTAAAGTTATTAGCATTAGGTGCTTTTTACGATGTTGTCTGGGCTGGTAATTCAGATATTCGTCAGTCTGACCTTCATAAGGTCGCTTTCCCTTTATTCCGTGGCGGTTTAGGTTGGCGCGGTATGATAATACGTCAACAAGACAAAAATAAGTTCTCCGCATATCATTCAGTCAAAGACTTAAGCAAGGTAATTGCTTGCCAGGGGCGACACTGGCCAGATGCAGATATATTAGAGCATGCTGGTCTTGCTGTAGCACGTGTTGGCTACTTTGATGCTATGTTACATATGGTCGAGTTAAAGCGTTGTGATTATTTACCCTTAAGTATTTTTGAAGGCCAAGCTGAACTTGACCTAGTTCAAAGCAGCTTTCCAAACCTTATATTTTATCAAGACTTAATTATTCAATACCCGCTTACCATGCATTTTTTTGTCAAAAGCAATAATAAACAGTTAGCCAACCGATTAACTTTAGGCTTACAACGCCTTTATGATTCCGGCGCGTATGAGTATTACATGCAAAAACATCCCTTAACCCAATATGCTTTTCCACTAAGTAAATTTAAAAATTCAAGAGTAATCAAATTAGAGAACCCTAATATTAAGCAAAAAGAATTGGCTAAGTTTGGTTTAACTTGGCCCAGTGGTAAATAAAAAAACCCAGCGACAAGCTGGGTTTTATGGTATTGAGTAAGTAATTTCCAAATAAAAAACTAATCAATCAATTGATATTGTTCACGTAATATTGTAATTATTTCTGCTTTGGGGTTATCAGATAAGATAATTTTTTCACCGGTAATTTTCTCAGCAAGATCTATATATGTTTTAGAAACGTGCATTAAGACATCTACTGGTAATTCATTATCCGCAGCAAGTGCTAAACGCTCGTTCATACGATCTTTATTGAGTAAAATATCTGCATCTGCAAAGTGATTCAATAACCACTGACGGAAACCTTCTTTCGAGTTTTCGACGACGTTACCCGCACGGTATTGCGCACCATCCCATATACGTGATGAGTCTGGTGTACCTACTTCATCCATATAAATCAGTTTATCATTACCATCAATATCTTTCACATAACCAAATTCAAACTTAGTATCGACAAAGACCTGGTCTATGTCAGCTAACGCCGTGGAAATAACATCAAAACCTTCGGTCAGTAATTTTTCATATAAGGCTATATCATCAACCGATTTAAAATTAAAGGCAGCGAAATTATCTTCGATATTTTTACGGGTTATATTGACATCATCAACCGCTGGTACACCGGGTATGCCTTGCAAGACACCCTTGGTTGAGGGGGTTTGTAGCAGCTCTGTTAGCTTACTATCTTTTACTAAGCCATCAGCAAGCTCAATGCCACAAAATTCACGTTCGCCTTTAACATAACTGCGCCACATAGAGCCGGTGATATACTGACGACAAATGGCTTCAATCATAACCGGTTTAGCTTTTTGTACAATCCAGACAAAAGGATGAGGTATATCTAAAATATGACTATCGGCAAGTCCCTGCGCTTTAAACAACTTAAACCAATGATTTGAAATGGCATTCAATGCCGCACCTTTGCCAGGCACTCCGCGCATGCCATCTTTACCCGTCCAAATGCAATCAAAAGCTGAAATCCGATCGCTGATCACCATAATAGCTAAAGCGGTATCACTCGGGACATCATAGCCTTTCTCTTTAATAAGGCGCTTGCTATCTGCTTCAGTTAACCAATAAACAGAGCGTACTTTACCACTGTGTACAGGAGCATCCGTCCGGATTGGCAGGTCGTTATTAACGGCTAAAACTTTATCAGCTAGGTTCATAATTAATTCTCTTATATATTCACAAATATTTTCAGCTTTTTAGAAAAACTACCACTTAACTAAAACTACTTATACCGTTAATCCGCACTCTGCTCTTAAGTGATAATTAACGGGCTGGTGCAATCAAATAATTTTAGTTAAATCGTAATCGCTTAAAAGTAAAAAGGACGCTATAAAGCGTCCTTTTTTCAAGCCTAACTAACCCTTAGTTAAGCTTACATTCTTATACTTAAGCAGCTAAAGAAGCTTGCGCTTTTTCAACTAAGAAAGTGAATGCTACTTTATCGTATACTGCGATATCAGCTAGGATCTTACGATCAATTTCAATAGTAGCCTTTTTAAGACCATTAATGAATTTGCTGTAAGATAAACCATTTATACGAGCTGCTGCGTTAATACGAGCGATCCAAAGTTGACGGAATTGACGTTTACGTTGACGACGATCGCGGTAAGCGTATTGACCTGCTTTAGTTACTGCTTGAAAAGCAACACGATAAACACGACTACGTGCTCCGTAATAACCTTTAGCTTGCTTTAGAACCTTTTTGTGACGTGCACGAGCTTGTACACCACGTTTTACTCTAGCCATTTTCTATATCTCCTAATTAACCGTGACGTAAAAGTTTTTTAACTGACTTAATGTCAGCTGCGGCGATCATGCTTTTAGCACGAAGATGACGCTTAACTTTAGTACGACGCTTAGTCAGGATATGACGAAGGCCAGCTTGTTTGAACTTGTAGCCATTGGCTGTTTTTTTAAAGCGCTTTGCAGCACCTTTATTGGTTTTCATTTTAGGCATGTGAATAACTCCGCATTTATACCCTTTGGGTATATGCCAAATATTAAGTAGCGAGGGCGAAAGTAACTTTCTTTATTTAACTAAAGTCGGTCTCTTTACTTGTAAGCCTTTACTACCAGCGTAAAGATAAAGTTGGTGAATAGGAAATCCGAAAATCCCCTATTACTTGTCAAACCAAGTTTTATCTATTTTTAGGGGCTAAGACCATCACCATTTGACGCCCTTCCGCACGACGCGGGAAGAACTCGAGCACAGTAAGCTCAGCTAAATCGTTTTTAACACGAGTTAGTAGCGCTAAACCAATCTCTTGGTGGGCCATTTCACGGCCACGGAAACGTAATGTAACCTTGACCTTATCGCCACTTTCTAAAAAGCGTTTCAGGTTGCGTAGTTTTACCTGATAATCGCCTTCATCTGTACCAGGACGGAATTTAATTTCCTTAACCTGAATTTGTTTCTGATTTTTACGTTGTTCTTTCTGCTCTTTAGCTTTTTCATAGATAAACTTGCCGTAATCCATGACACGACAAACGGGTGGTTTAGCAGTAGGGCTAATTTCAACCAGATCCACACCAGCATCATATGCTTGGTCCATTGCTTCATCTAATGTAACGATGCCACCGGCTTCTCCGTCAAACTTAATTAAACGAACTTCATTGCCTGAGATATCTGTAATTAACTCATTTAAACGATGAGCTGGCTCTTTACGCCCGCCTCGTTGTCCACCTTTAATAGCCATGTTCCTCCAAAGAACTCTTTTTAGCTGTTTATTGAATATCTGCCTTAATGCTTAATTACAAAAAAGGCAGACTATTTTTAAATTTATAATATCCATTATAAATTTATCGCTGCTTAAACTATGACTGACGCGTTTTCACTTCATCAGCTAACTTAGCGATAAAATCATCAACAGACATTTTTCCTAAATCTTCACCACTTCGAGTCCGAACGGAAATTTCGCCGGATTCCATTTCTTTGTCACCAATAACCAACAAATAAGGAATACGCTTCAAAGTATGTTCGCGGATTTTAAAGCCTATCTTCTCATTTCTCAAGTCTTGTTTTGCTCTAAAGCCATTTTCTTTCAGTTTTTTAACGATTTCTTTACAATAATCACCTTGTTTATCGGTAATATTCATAATTATGGCTTGAGTCGGTGATAACCATGTTGGGAATTTACCCGAATACTCTTCAATTAAAATACCAATAAAGCGCTCTAATGAACCTAAAATGGCTCGATGAATCATCACCGGAGTATATCTTTCGTTGTCTTCACCAACATAAGTGGCACCTAAACGCTCTGGCAAAGCAAAATCAAGTTGCACAGTGCCACATTGCCAAGCTCGTCCTAAACAATCCATTAAGGTAAATTCAATCTTAGGACCGTAAAAAGCACCTTCACCAGGTAAGTATTCAAAGTCAATATTACTGTCGGTTAATGCTTGTGCTAAGCCCGCTTCCGCTTTATCCCAAATTTCATCACTACCAATACGACTTTCCGGACGTGTCGATAATTTAACAATAATATCTTTAAAGCCAAATGATCCATAAATATCGTAAACCATTTCGATACATTTTTTCACTTCGTCTTGAACTTGCGATTCCATACAGAAAATATGGGCATCATCTTGAGTGAAACCACGTACGCGCATTAAACCGTGTAACGAGCCTGAAGGCTCATTACGATGACAACAACCAAACTCGGCAATACGTAAAGGTAAATCGCGGTATGATTTTAAACCTTGGTTAAAGATTTGTACATGACCTGGACAGTTCATTGGTTTAATCGCGTATTCACGCTTTTCAGAGGTAGTGGTAAACATACTATCTTTATATTTTTCCCAATGACCAGACTTTTCCCACAAACTTCTGTCCATCATCATCGGCGCTTTTACTTCGTCATAATCGTACTCGCGTAATTTCTCACGCATAAACTTCTCTAACTCAGTATAAATAACCCAACCATCATTATGCCAAAACACCATACCCGGCGCTTCTTCTTGCCAATGAAATAAATCTAAGGCTTTACCAATTTTACGGTGATCACGTTTTTCCGCTTCCGCTAAACGCACGATATAGGCTTTAAGTTGCTTTTTATCTGCCCATGCTGTGCCGTAGACACGTTGCAACATTTTATTGTCGCTATTGCCACGCCAATAAGCACCGGCGAGCTTCATTAATTTAAAGTGATGACAATGACGCATGCTCGGCACATGTGGGCCTCGACACATATCAATATATTCTTCATGATGATACAAAGCAGGCATATCATCTCGAGAGATATTTTCATCTAAAATTTCAATTTTGTAACTCTCGCCGCGCTCAGCAAAAGCATCACGAGCGGTTTGCCACGACCCCACTTTTTTCACCACTTGATAATTAGTACGGGCAAGTTCAGTCATACGTTTTTCAAGTTTAAGCAAATCATCTGTAGTAATGGTGTGCTCTAAATCGACATCATAATAAAAACCATTGTCGATAGTAGGACCAATCGCCATTTTCGTATCTGGCCATAGTTGCTTAATAGCATGCCCTAATAAATGTGCACAAGAGTGACGAATAATTTCTAAACCTTCGCTATCTTTACTGGTGATAATTTGTAAGGAAGCATCTTCTGTTATCAATTCACACGCATCAACTAATTCACCATTGATACGGCCAGCAATGGTCGCTTTAGCAAGACCTGGGCCGATATCAAGCGCGACGTCCATTACAGAGACGTTATTATCAAATGAACGAGTTGAACCATCAGGGAGAGTAATTACCGGCATGTGTTTCCTTATCAGTGGCGGCGCACACAAAGCGTCGCTTGAATTTTAATAGTGTATTTAAATGATTAAGCCATGACAAAAGCATAACTTATATGTGTTCATAGTGAACATGACAGCACCTATGCTCAGGAGAATGTGCATCCTGCATTCTCTATTAAGTGACATCCATGCCACGTCTGCATGTGCTTAATACCGTTCATCCTGAACATAACAGCACCTTGCTCAGGAGAATGTGCTCAGGATAATTGCTCCTGCATTATCTAATAAGGTACTTCCTGTACCGTCTGCATTCTCTATTAAGTGACATCCATGCCACGTCTGCATGTGCTTAGCTAACTTTAAGATAGCTCCGTTCGTCCTGAACATAGAAAGAGCTATGAGCTATTTTTTAATGTGCTGATTGTAAAAGCCTTGCCCTGTTAAAACAAGGATTTTCAACAGCATCTCAATACTTTTTTATCTTTAAAAATATAAAAAAAAATCTTTGGCCTTGCCAATAAAAGTTTTACCGCCCTAACAGCACAGTCTATACCGGGCACTAGTGTTGTTGAAAGGATTGAAACTAAGCAAAAATTTGAGCCATAAAAAATGCTTTAATTGAGATTTGGCTCGAGGTTGCCTATAGTAGCAAACCGATTGCTGCTGAAGAGATGACCCTGCTATTAAAAGAAATCTGCATAGCACTTTACCGGTAAATCAGTAATAATATTGTTAAAGCAATTAACAACTAGTTGATTTAAGTGAAAAGATTACTATTCCTTACTGCTCTTATTCTGTGGCCAGCTCAACAATTTGTCCATGCATCACAAAACCCTTGGAAAACATGGAAACAGACTAGTGAGCAAAGTGTTAGTTATCGTACAGCTGCCCACACAGGTAAAACGGATAAAAAACTCATCGAAATTAGAGCCACCGCGACTGTCCATTCAAGCATTGCCGGCTTCTTACTGTTTTTACAAGATGTCAGTAACACACCAAATTGGTTAGTTAACGCCAGTAAAAGTGAAATTATTAAGCAATATTCAGCCAAAGAACATAGCTTTTATATAAAATTAGCAAAAATATGGCCATTTATGCCCAGAATCTTAATACTCAATTCCAGCTATTGGCAAAACGATGATCTCAGTGTTGAAATCAACATAACCGATATAAGCGCGATGACGACTGATAAAAAAATTCCACTAGCGCTAACCAATATAGAAGATTATTTAAAAGTAAAAGTTCATCATGCCCATTGGAAAATAACACCTAAGCGACCAGAAGGTAATGATGCGTCAATAAAACTAACCGAACTATATATTGAGTATATTTTTACCGCCGATGGTCGGGGTAACACACCAAAATGGCTGGCTGATCATATAGCGCTTAAATCAATTTGGAAAAGTATGCGCAATATTAGGCGTCAGTTGCCCGAAGAAAAATGGCAACAACAAGCCATTAAAGGTATTACTGAATTATCGGTAATACCTTAATAAATAAACCTTAACGAATATTCCTGCAACTCTTAACAAAACATTAATTTTGGCTCTGTTGTAGTTTGGTGTTGTTGAGTAAACGAGCGAGACGCATACACGCTCATTGACATCCTGTCACCGCGATATACCGTTCGTCCTGAACATAATCCCCTCCATGGCTGAGGGATCCCCATTTCTTTATCTGAATTGTGCATCCGCGCATGCCTTTAACCCTCCTAGTGCTAGAGCAATGTCA
>NZ_BDQM01000022.1 GCF_002207865.1 Colwellia marinimaniae | reverse complement strand
TTCTTCAATCAATGCCTTACCTAAAGGCGTTTCTAATTCCAGCTGAATCCTGCATCTTGAAGTAACATGGGTATATAGTAACGAAATAGTATTTTACCGTGAATCGACGTGACAACCAACAAAAACTATAGCCATAACAATAACAAAGTTAGTGCGCAGGCTATGACAAGACGGCTGAGCTAGCTAAAGTCGCGGGCTAAGGACATTAGCGGCTAAACCAAAATGGCCGTAAATCGTCAACATAGCTCTGTTTACTTATACCTCCTTCATCGATAGTGACAATGATCTGGCCTAAATCAGCGCTATTTAATAAGACAATATTACCATCAAGATAACGTTGGCTAACACTCGCTACCGGCATATGCCAACGATTTAAGTAACCGGCACTGACTAAGGCAATTTGTGGCGATAACTGACGAAGAAAGGCCTGACTCGATGACGTTTTAGAGCCATGGTGCGGTACTTGTAAGATATCAACACTGAGCTGAGGATAAAGTTTAAGGAGTTGCCGTTCCACTTTTGCGGATATATCTCCAGTCAACAGCAGTTTATTGCCGGTTGAGTCCGTAATTAAAATGACACAAGAATCATCATTTTTTTGCCTGCCAATATTTTTTTTGCCAACCTTACTGGCGCCATCCGCGGAAGAAATCGGCGTAAGCGGCCATAAGATGTCAAACGCTAAACCTTGCCAAGTAAAACTCTGACTTGGTTGGCACGGTATCAGTGGCGTATTACTCAGGGTTGCCTTAGTGCTAGTTAGATTAATCGTAGCCGGGTTATTGGCAGTGGTAATAGCCATGGTAGCCTTAATGATGCTGGCATCATTACTGATAACTTCATCAATGCTTATATTCTCTAGCAGATTTTTTAACCCTCCAGCATGATCGTTATCACTATGACTTAATATGACTTTATCAAGGGTCTTAATCGCTGAATATTGCAGATATGGCAGTATGACTGCTTCACTGAGGGTAAAGCCACTGGGATAAGCCGCGCCAGTATCATATAAAATGGCCCGTTTATTACGTTGTATTAACACAGCTAAGCCCTGACCGACATCAAAAAAAACCACTTGCCAGGGGGTGAAATTAGGGGTTACAGCTAAGATCATGCCATTATCTTGGCCGCTTTGCTCTGCCAGTAACAACGGTACTTGTAACAGTGCCTGACTAACAGGGTGTGACCTTAACATTGCTAAACTTAATACTGAAAAAAGCACTAAAACAAGCACTGAAACAAGCAAGATAGCTATGCCTTGCTTGACTCGCCTAGACCAATAAAAGCATGACAGGTAGAGCATAAAAAAACCTAGTATAGCGAGCAACAAGATAGACATTTGTTGGAAAAATGACAAAGGAATAAGGGCATAAGGCTGCTTACTGAGCCATTCAAGGTAAGACCAAAGCCAAGTTAATGACTGCAACGATATCATCATAAACCATAGTGACAATTGTTCACTTAATGGCATCAGCATTACGGATATAAGCGCACTAGGTATACTGACAAAGCTCATCCAAGGCACGGCAATAATATTGGCCAGTAGACTAACCAATGACACCTGCTGAAAAAACAAAGCGCTAATAGGCATTAACATAACCGTTAGCGCTAGTTGAATAACAAAGAGCCCTTTAAAAAAGCGCCACAGTGGTGAGCCTTTAGTTAGCCAAGATTTAAATCGCCATAGCGAAACAAAAATAATAGCCACCGCATAAAAAGATAACCAGAAGCTGGCTGTGAATAAACTAAAGGGGCTGACAATCAATAAAAAAAAGACTGTTACTAACATTAGCCGTTTCGCCGATAACTTTATCGCAACTAAACGACTAAACCAGTACAGGTTTAACATGATCAAAGCACGTTGTGTTGGCAAGGAAAAGCCCGCCAAATAGGCATATATTGTCGCCAACAAGATACTCATGGCAATGGCAAAATAACGAATATTTAGCCCTTGCCAACGAGAATTTTGCAAAGGCAGATAGTTAAAAAAAAGCATCACTAGAAAAAAGGCGCTACCCGCGAGTAAGCCAATATGTAAACCAGAAATAGCAATAAGGTGACTGGTACCCGTCGCTTGTAGCACCTGCCAATGTTCGGGGTTAAGTAAACTGCGTTCACCAAAAGCTAATGCCAATAAAATAGGGGTAAGTTGATGTGTTGGTGTTAGGCTTTGATATTGCTGAAATAGCTGTTGCCGGATAGTGACATCGGCTACAAGTAGCTGATTTTCACTTCCCTGGTTAAAACGTTTTATACCGTGTTTGCTACTTTTTCTCGGATTAACGACATAACCTGTGGCAACAATATTGTTAGCCTTAAGCCAGCTTAAGTAATTAAATGTGCCGATATTGGCTAAACCATGGGCAGGCTTGAGCTTAACGTTAAGCATAAGCCTTTGCCCTTGAGCGACAGCTATAGTCGCATTCTGCCAACTTAGCCGGATAATAAAGGGCTCGCTAAGCTGCAGTTGATTTATTTTACTGATACGAAAATTAAAGCGTGTAGTCAAAGCAGTTATTGGTTGAGTTGACGTTGCTGCTATCGTTTCGTTGAGCTTTTCAGTGCTATTAACCTGTAAAGTAAGTACTTGACCCGCAACAACAAATAACTGTTTTTTTTGCATTTTCTCAATCAAATCGCTTGGTAACTGATGATGATAGAGGTAAGCTTGTCCCAAGAGCCAGCAAGCACCAAACCATATCCCAGAGCTAGAACGTAATCTTTTATGGCAATAAAAGCCAATAGCGAGACAAAGAAGTAAAAATAGCTGAAAAATCGCTGGCACTTCCGGCAAAAATAGGGACAATATAGCACCAAGAAAAAATGTCAGTAACCACCAATCCATAGTGATAAAAATCCTTTTATGTTTTGCGGTTAAATTCTGGTGCTAACACCTTGCTGACATTCGCGCTTGCTATACTTAGCTGTTAAGAAGTGTAGTGAATAGAATAGATTAACTAAACAGAGTAAATACATTATTTACCACACTACTTTCTAGTCAGGGACCTATTGACGTATATGCCAAAAAAAACCATTAAACGTATGATGCCAGATCATCAAACGATCAAAGATAACAAATACCTAAAGATTTTTGGCAACTTACTGCACAATGCTAACCTTTGGCATTTAAATCGTCATTCGGTAGCCAAAGCCTTTGCTGTAGGTTTATTTTTTGCTTTTATCCCAGTACCTTTTCAAATGGTATTAGCAGCTGGTGCTGCCATTGTTGTTCATGCGAACTTGCCCTTAGCCATCACTTTAGTATGGCTGACAAATCCTCTCACCATGCCATTTATTTTTTATGCTTGTTACTTAGTGGGTACTTGGGTATTAGCCGAGCCTGAGCAGGCGTTTGCTTTTCAAGCAAATTGGCAATGGGTTATTGATAGTTTATCAACCATAGGGCCAGCCTTTTTAGTTGGCTGTGGTGTCCTTGCCGTTACTTTTTCTATTTTAGGTTATTTCGGTATTCAAGCCTTGTGGCGTTACCAAACTATTAAAGCATGGAAAAGTCGTCCGCACCGTTAAGTTATCATCGCTATAAATACAAAAATGCCAGCATTACTTTATAGAGAGTAATCTGGCATTTTTAGGCGTGATATTTTATAGATAAAAACAGCGCTACTCAACTGGCTCTTTGATAAGGCCAAAGTGTTGATAGGCTCTGTCTGTAACAATACGCCCGCGTGGTGTGCGCTGTAAAAAACCTTGCTGAATTAAAAAAGGCTCGATCACATCTTCAATGGTTTCCCGCTCTTCACCAATGGCAGCCGCTACATTATCTAAACCAACCGGACCGCCCATAAACTTATCAATAATAGCGTGTAGTAGCTTTCTATCCATGATATCAAAGCCTTCACTGTCAACTTCGAGCATATCTAAGGCCGCCGCCGCAACGTCTTGGTTAACTATACCGTGAGATTTGACATCGGCATAATCACGTACTCGGCGTAATAAACGGTTAGCAATACGCGGTGTGCCACGAGAGCGGCGCGCCACTTCAAATGCGCCTTGCTCGTCTATGGTTAAATTCAAAAAGTGTGCCGAACGCCGAACAATAGTTGCTAAGTCGGTAACATTATAAAACTCTAGTCGCTGGACAATACCAAATCGATCACGTAATGGTGAGGTTAATGCCCCTGCCCTAGTTGTCGCACCTATCAGGGTAAATGCGGGTAAATCTAATTTAATTGAGCGAGCAGCTGGCCCTTCACCAATCATAATATCTAATTGGTAGTCTTCCATCGCTGGATACAATATTTCTTCAACCACAGGGCTTAACCGGTGAATTTCATCAATAAATAGAATGTCATTTTCTTCTAGGTTAGTTAATAGCGCGGCTAAATCTCCGGCTTTTTCTAACACAGGTCCTGAGGTAGTACGTATATTCACGCCCATTTCATTGGCAACGATATTGGCTAAGGTGGTTTTACCTAAACCCGGCGGGCCAAAAATAAGCAAATGGTCTAAGGGCTCACCACGATTTTTAGCGGCCGGAATAAAGATTTCCATTTGTGCTTTGATATGCTGTTGACCGGTATAGTCTTTTAGCATTTTAGGGCGAATAGCGCGATCAACCCTTTCATCTTCTACCGATGCAATGGGTTCAATTAAGCGATCTGCTTCTATCATAAGTTACCTAAGTTCTAAAGTGTATTAGCGCATCATTCAAATGCGCTAAAGCTAAAAGATTATCAATCTGCCGAGTAAATCATGCTGCTAGTCCTTGCTAGAAAGTACACATGGATTCTCGACTAACTGAGACATCATGGGTAGACATTACACCATTGACTTTAACGCATCGCGAATAATATCTTCGCTAGACATGCCGCGATTATATACTGATTTAACCGCTTTATCCGCTTGTACTTGTTTATAACCAAGCGATAACAAGGCATTAATAGCATCCGTTTTATTATCGCTAATAAAGGTAGTCTCTTGGCTAAGATCAGCGGATAACTGCTCGGGTATAACACCATCCTTACTAACTAATTGCACCGGTTGTTGTGCCTGCCAATCTTTTAGACGGTCACGCATTTCAATGAGTAAACGTTCTGCTGTTTTTTTACCGACACCAGGGATTTTTACAATGGCGGCAATATCATCGTGACGAACACAAACCACAAATTGATCCGCAGACATGTTAGACAATACCGCTAGCGCCAATTTTGGGCCAACACCATTAACTTTTATCAATAAACGAAATAATTTTCGCTCAACCTTATTGGTAAAACCATACAGTAATTGCGCATCTTCACGAACGACAAAATGAGTATAGATAGTCGCTTGTTGCTCAAGTTCAGGTAAGGCATAAATACTGGTCATTGGCATGGTGACTTCATAACCGACACCAGCACATTCAATTAATATTTCAGGGGAGTTTTTTTCGACAAGCGTGCCACGTAAACGACCAATCACAACAAGTACCAAGGACTATTATTAAGGAAATAAATAATACCACTATATATTTATACAGTAAAGCATTCGCTAAGTGATAAAACGCCTTGGCCTTATTTGGCAAAACTCTTATAAAATCATTTAGCGTAAACGTCCTCTCACTGTTTTACTGGCTTGGCCAGCTAATCTGGCAATAGTGGTATGACTATGAGCATGACATATAGCCACCGCTAAGGCATCAGCCGCATCGGCTTGTGGTGTCCCTGGCAGCTTTAACAGAGTTTTTACCATATGCTGTACTTGACTTTTATCTGCTGCACCTGTACCTACTACCGCTTGTTTAATTTGCCTGGCTGAATATTCACTAATGGTTAAACCGGTATTGGTTGCGGCAACGATGGCGGCACCCCGTGCTTGGCCAAGTTTCAGCGCGCCACCTGGGTTTACCCCCATAAAAACTTGTTCAATGGCAAACATGTCTGGTTTAAATTGAATAATTATCTCAGAAATACCGGCAAATATAGTTTGTAGCCGTGAAGCTAACTCATCGCCCTGGCTGAGCGCCTTAATGCAGCCACTGCCCAGATAAGTTAACTGTCGATTTTCTTGTTTGATAACGCCATAGCCGGTAAAACGTGAACCGGGATCAATGCCTAAAATAATTTTCATTCAATACCTTAAAATCAGTTATACCTGTTTCATTAAGTTTGTGCTCTTGTTGTGCCTAGGGAAAATATATCAGGGCAAGGCGCTCGATTGAACAATAGCAGGCTATTGGGATTGAGAGCAACGCTGACATGACCTATTTTAACCAACACAAGTAAGCAATAATTTAACATGCCTATGTAGTTTACTCAGGAACTCTTTGTAAACGTCATCTTCGAAGTCTCTGATCGAAGATCCATTGCTCTTTATGCACTGGATCCCCGATTAAAACACCACGGGGATGACGATCCTTAGCCAAGTGCATAGGCATGTAATTTAATGAAATTGGTCTTATACCAAGCAGACTAATTTATTGCTCTGTTTGGTAATAAAGTGTGTAAACAAACTGCGTGTATAAAAAAAGCGTATTGACGGAAAACCCTCAATACGCTTTTTTCGTAACTACTAACCCTTTAATCGTCATCCTCGTGGTGTATTAATCGAGGAGCCAGTTTTTATCAGGTAAGTAGCTAATTAATTAGTCATCTACTGTGTTGTTCTTCTCATTTAGAATTTGTATACCCAGCTCTTTTAGTTGCTCTGGATTTGCTTTACCTGGTGCATTGGTTAATGGACAAGCTGCGGTCGTGGTTTTAGGGAAAGCCATTACCTCACGGATTGAACTGGCACCTGTCATTAACATCACTAAGCGGTCTAGTCCAAACGCTAAACCAGCATGTGGCGGCGCGCCATATTGTAGTGCTTCAAGTAAGAAACCGAATTTTTCTTGGGCTTCTTCATCACTGATACCTAAAATTCTAAACACCGCAGCTTGCATATCTTGCTTATGAATACGTACCGAGCCACCGCCAAGTTCACAGCCATTTAATACCATGTCATAGGCATCAGATATCGCGTCAATGGGGTTTGCTTCTAACTGCTCTGGCGTTAAATTCATCGGTGCGGTAAACGGATGGTGAATAGCATGCATATGGCCATCTACTTCTTCAAACATGGGGAAGTCAACTACCCATAGCGGTTTCCACTCACCTTGCAGTAAATCCAGCTCTTCACCCAGTTTAAGGCGAAGTGCACCTAAAGATTCCGTCACAACATTATACTTATCAGCACCGAAGAAGATAATATCGCCTGTTTTTGCGTTAACACGTTTTAATAGGGCGATGGCTACATCACTGGATAAGAATTTTAAAATCGGTGATTGTAAACCGTCAACACCCGTGGCAAGGGCAGCATCAATATCTTTAACTTTTAACCAAGGCATACCTTTTGCGCCGTAAATGCCAACAAATTTAGTTAAATCGTCAAGGCCCTTACGTGAGAACTTAGCTGCGCCTTGTGGTAAACAAATAACCGCCACACGTCCTTTTTCATCGTTAGCCGGTCCTGAGAATACTTTAAATTCAACATCTTTTAAAATATCAGCAACATCGATTAGCTCTAATGGGTTACGTAAGTCAGGTTTATCACTACCAAAGCGAGTCATTGCTTCATGGTAAGACATACGTGGGAACTCACCTAAATCAACATCTAACATGGTTTTAAACAAATCACGGATCAAAGTTTCGGCAATAGCCATTACCTGATCACTACTCATAAATGAGGTTTCAATATCTATTTGAGTGAATTCTGGTTGTCTATCAGCACGTAAATCTTCATCACGGAAACATTTAACGATTTGATAATAGCGTTCCATACCTGACATCATCAACAATTGTTTAAATAATTGTGGCGATTGCGGCAGCGCAAAAAACTGACCTTTATGAGTCCGACTTGGTACTAAGTAGTCTCGAGCTCCTTCAGGGGTTGCGGCAGTTAAAATTGGCGTTTCAATATCTAAAAAGCCTTCGGCTTCTAATGAACTGCGTACTGCTGAGGTGACTTTGGCACGAAAACGTAAACGTTCGGTCATTTCAACACGACGTAAATCAAGATAACGATACTTCAATCGTAACTCTTCTGAGTTAACTTGATTGGCATCTAATGGCAATGGCGCAGACTTATTCAAAATAGTCAGCTCTAAACCCAATACTTCGATAGCACCAGTTTTCATGTCTTTATTCACTTGACCGTCAGGACGCGCGCGAACTTTACCTTTAATTTGTACACAAAATTCATTGCGTAAAGTATTGGCTTTTTTGATTACTTCAGGTAAATCAGGATCATAAACAACTTGCACTAAGCCTTCACGGTCACGTAAATCTATAAAGATCACCGCGCCTAAATCACGACGTTTGTTAACCCAACCACATAAAGTTATTTCTTGCCCGATGTGAGACTCGTTTACTTCACCACAATAAATACTGCGCATGTATTTTGCCCTATACCAATTCTATTAAATTTATTAACAAGCACTAACTAGCGATTGTCAGGATAATTTTTGGCATATTATAAAGCAAAGATTGTTAATGTCACCTAGAACAAGCAGAAGCGCTAATTAAAGGCACAACAAGCGTATTTTATCGTTAAACTTTATGGATTCCCGACTAAACACGTCGGGAATAACGGTAGAGGTGGATTTGAGATTCGAGTATCAATGAAATAAATGAATGAATAAATATTTAAAAGGTGAACTCGTCATGGTCGAAGTGTCCAGTCGAATACCCATTAACTAAAAATGAACTCTGACTAAGAAAGGTCGATAATTAATTATCTATCTAATTAAAAATATAGTGATTTTTACCGGCCGCTTTTACCTTGTACATCATGGTATCAGCAATTTTCAGTAGCTCGGTATCGTTATCACCATCAGCGGGATACATGGCAATGCCTATGCTACAGCCGATAAATGCCTCGGTCTTTGATAGTTCAAACTCTTTTTGCATCAACCTTAATACTTTTTCAGCAACATAAGCGGCTTCATTGGGGCTATGCAAACCAGTGAGTAACAAGACAAATTCATCACCACCAAAGCGCACTACGGTATCGGAACTTCTCACACATCCTTGCAAACGCAGGGCAACTTGTTGCAATAGTTCATCTCCGACATCATGGCCATGAGTATCATTAATATTTTTAAAGCCATCTAGGTCGATAAATAGCACCGCCATTTTCAACGACTGCCGTTGATGAAACGCTATAGCCGTGCTTAACCTATCTTTTAATAACACTCGATTAGCAAGACCCGTTAACTCATCATGGGTTGCCATATGCTTCATTATTTTCTCAAGCTGCTCACGATGTTTAATTTCAACTTGTAAGCGTCTATTCCACATCACGATAACACCAAGCACTAACAAAATAATTACGCCAATTTGTGCGCCTACTTGTAAGACCACATTTTTATCAAGACCGGTTTTTATCGCTAACGTAAACCAGTTATCATAAATAATTTGTTTTTCTTTCTCAGTAATCGACCGTAAACCTTTATTAATAATGTCGTTCAATAACGGTAACTGTTTGCTGATAGCAAAATGACTGGTATCTATGCTAACGTCTTCCATCATAGATATCATCAAGGTAACTATATTTTCTTGCTTTAGTAAGTGTGTCGCCGAAGCCATAGTTGTGATGAAACCATCAATACGCTCTTGTTGTAGTGCAACTAGGGCTTGCTCTCGATGATCCACTAATTTAAAAGTGATTAAGGGGTGGTTTTTTCTTAAATTAGCGATTATGTAATAGCCTTTGACAATCGCAACTTGTTTGCCATAAAAATCTTCAAGCTTGTTTTTACGGCCATAATATTGCGGGTGTACCATTACCCATGGCATTTGCCAATAGCTATCAGTAAAGAGCAGAACTTTTTCACGCTCTGGGATTGGCGTGATACTGCCGAGCATATCTATTTCATTGGCTAATAATGCCTTATATAACTGCTGCCAGCTATCAAAAGCCACATAGTTAAACTCAATACTGGTTCTATCGCTAATTAAATTAATAATATCACGGTTAATACCGGCAAAATCTCCCAGTTCATCAATAAACTCAATAGGCGAGAGCTGCTTAATAATACCTAAGTTGATTTTTCCACGGGACGCTAAAAAGGCTAATTCATCATCATGCAAACTGATTTTTTGTGCTTGCTTTTTATAATAATATTCACCCGTATTACCGTTCAACCACCTTGCTTCAATTTGAATAAGGCTATTAATATCTAATTCGTTGAAGCCTTTATTAATGATTTGCATTAACTTGGTATTTTGCTGATGGATAAGCGGCGATAAATTCAAGGTGATAACAGGACTGTCTAGGCGATAGAACAGCGCTTGCAAATTACTTTGCACTAACTTGGCATTAATTATATCAACTAAGCCGACAATGGCAGATATTTCACCCTGATCAGCGGCATTTAGCATAGTACTGAGACTACTAAAGTAGCGGATATTTATCTGCGGGTATTGGGCAATAAATTGTTCTTTAAAACTAGCATCTTGCCAAATACCAATAATACCTTGACTAAAATTTTTAGAAAATTGTTCGAGGGAATGTATCTTTTTACCCTCACTATTTTTAAGGGCATGATTAACAAATACTTGAACATTTGATAAATATATGGGTTTGGCAAATAAAGTATTTTCCGGTGCCTTCATATGATCAGGATAGACTAAAAGTATATCCGCTTTTTGCTCAGCAATAAGGTCTACCCCCTCGACCATATCACGGGCGACAAATTCAACATTTATGCCAACACTTTTAGACCATAAACGCCACACATCTATCAGTAACCCTTGCGGCTCTCCCGACGGACTAACCCCCATGTAAGGTGGGTAATGTGATGAAAAGACAACCAGTAAGCTATCCTTTTGTTTATCTAAGCCTAGCCATTTACGCTCAATGGCGGCGCTTTCTTTTCTGGATATTTTTGCAAAACCTTGTTCGATAAATCTAAGTAAACTAGCGTTATTTTTAGCGACTGCAACACCGTAATCTCCTTGTTGATAGCGTAAAACTTTATGCACAGGAAAGCGTTGCCGTAAACGTTCATAATCAGGAAAATTATCTGCTAGCTTCTCTAAACCGGTAAAAACTAAAATCTCGTTATTTAAAGCCGCTCGGTATAAGTCATGACGATTATCATAGCTTTTCAAGGCTAAATCAGGATGAAATTTTTGCAATTTTTCAATATGCGCAGAGCCGGTAACGACACCAATACTATAGGGCTTTAAATCGGCAAGGCTATCAACGCTATTAAGTTGCTGATGCACATAAAGATGGCTATAAACATGAAAAAGTGAGGCTGAAAAATCAAGAGTATCACGACGTGAATCGATAATACTTAAACCGCCATGAATATCGACACTGCCTTTAGCGACTTGGCTTAGTGTTTCCAGCCATGGCAGCACAACAAACTGGATATCAACGTGTTGTTTTTTTGCCCATAAACGCCACATATCAGCCATCAAACCAATGACATTGCCTTGTTCATCAATAGCATGATAGGGGAAAGAAGTTTCATTAATGGCAATCGTTAACGGTTGCTTAATCGACAAAGTCACCGGAGTTAACTCTTTTTCAAGCGCAATAACAGGCTTTGCTGCCAAGGTACTTAGGCTAACAAAGCTTAATAAAAAGACCACAACAATGAAATGCCTGGTCTGTTGGTAAAAAAAATTCAAAAAAACACCCTATAAATATAGCGTTGCTAACAAGATCGGTTAAAATAAGGCTTTATTTACCCGCTAGTCATCAAGATACCTGTTGCAGAGTACGTTGACTGCTAACGAGTATAACTACTAACCTTAACATAATAGAGAATATAGCAAAGCTAATGCATAACTCTGATACCGATTTAATTTATTCACAAGCGCATAAGCAAGTTAAAAACTTTACCTTTGATGCTCAAGTCGTTGAAGTTTTCCCCGACATGATTTCTCGTTCTGTGCCAGGCTATAACACTATTATTGACACTATAGGCAGACTTAGCCAACAGTTTGTCCAAGAAAACAGTAATATTTATGATCTCGGTTGTTCTTTAGGGGCGGCTAGCTTAGCGATGCGCAAAGCAATTACCGCTAAAGGCTGCAAAATCATTGGTGTCGATAATTCTAGCGACATGGTCAAGCGCTGTAAAATGCATATTAATGCTTTTAAAGGCAATACTCCCGTTACTATTATTGAAGGGAATATTCAAGATATGGTGATAGAAAATGCGTCCATGGTGGTGTTAAATTTTACTTTACAATTTATAGAAAAATCACAGCGCCAAGCATTACTGAGTAAAATTGCTCAAGGTTTAAAACCTGGCGGCTTATTGGTGCTTTCAGAAAAAATCAGCGCGGAAGACCCAGCCATTGATAAAGTGTTAATTGAGCTACACCATAACTTCAAACGAGATAATGGCTACAGTGAATTAGAAGTTGCCCAAAAACGAAGTGCTTTAGAAAAAGTCATGTTGACCGACTCACTTGATGTGCATAAACAGCGTTTAGCTCAAGCCGGTTTTAGTCATAGTTCCTTATGGTTTCAATGTTTTAACTTCACCTCGCTTATCGCAATTAAATAGCTGCCATTAAATAAGCAAATACGCCACTTTCAAAATACTAATTAGAATCCTATGAAACAGTTCAACCACTTTTACCAACAAATCGCCTCTAACCGTTTAAGCCATTGGTTAAATACCTTACCTGGACAATTAACGCATTGGCATGAAAATAATTTACACGGTGATTACAAACATTGGCAAAAAACATTAGACGCCTTGCCCAGTGTTGACGGTAATTCAGCCATTGAGCTAATAAATAGTGTCAAGGTTGGTGAGCTAGGAGACTTAAATAACGGCGAATTTAAACGCCTTGAAAACTTAATGAAAAAATTTAAACCTTGGCGCAAAGGTCCCTACCATATTCATGGTTTACATATAGATACCGAATGGCGCAGCGACTTTAAATGGCAGCGATTAGCGCAGCATATCAGCGATTTATCAGGTAAGTATGTATTAGACATAGGTTGCGGTAGTGGCTATCACCTATGGCGCATGCGCGGCGCTGGCGCCAAATTTGTCGTCGGCATTGACCCTACGCAGCTTTTTTTAATGCAATTCAATGCAATAAAACACTTTATCAATGATGATCAGGTACATTTATTACCTTTAGGTGTTGAGCAACTACCCGAGTTAAAGGCTTTTGATACCGTTTTTGCTATGGGTGTCTTATATCATCGTAGATCGCCAATTGATTTCCTCTACCAATTAAAAGCACAACTGGTTAAAGGCGGTGAATTAGTGTTAGAAACTCTCATTGTTGATGGCGATGAAAACACGGTATTAGTGCCAGGTGAGCGTTATGCAAAAATGCGCAACGTGTGGTTTTTACCCAGTGAACAAGCCATGTGTGCCTGGTTAGAGCGTTGTGGTTTTAACAATGTTCGTGTGGTAAATACGGATGTCACAGCCTTAGATGAACAAAGAAAAACCCAGTGGATAGATACTGAATCGCTACAAGACTTTCTTGACCCTAATGATAGCAGTAAAACTATTGAGGGCTACCCGGCGCCCAAACGTGCCATATTTATTGCTAATGCCTAACAATGAAATGCAACCACAGAGGACACCGAGTCTCGACTACACAGAGAAATAAAGGTAGCGTTTGTGTGATTCCCGACTAGAAATTCGGGAATGACGACCAAGACCTTGAGGAGTCTCCTATACTATTTTTGTTAGCTTTATTGATAGTTAACACCTTTTAAGTAACCTGAAATTTCTGCTGTCATTCCCGAAATATTTTGTCGGCAATCTATTTTATTTCCAGAAAAAAGCACATGTATATACCAGTTCCCATGATACTTAGCCACTTTTATAAAACTAAATAATGCCAAAGGAAATGATGTAAGTTATAGTAACTTCAAGTAGTTAAGTTACCTTGAATCGGTTAATTCACTTACATAACTTCGCCCAGTTTTACTAAGGAACGCTATGAATGATGTTTGGTTAGCAAGACGTCTGACAAAAGTTACCAACAGACAACAAGATCACCGTGACCCTTTTCAGCGTGACAGAGCCAGAATATTACATTCTGCCTCTTTTCGGCGTTTGCAAGCAAAAACCCAAGTAATGGGTAGCGGAAAAAGTGATTTTTATCGCACGCGCTTAACCCATTCATTAGAAGCCGCGCAAATTGGCTCGGGCATAACGGCGCAGTTACGCGGCAAATACCCAGAGCTATGCGCAGCACATTTCCCTAAAAGTGATAGTTTAATAGAAACAATTTGCTTAGCCCATGATATTGGCCACCCGCCTTTCGGCCACGGTGGTGAAACCGCGTTAAATTATATGATGCGTGATCATGGTGGTTTTGAGGGTAACGGCCAAACTCTGCGCATAGTGGCGCGCTTAGAAACCTTTAGTGAACACTTTGGTATGAATTTAACCAGAAGAACACTACTTGGTTTAATGAAATACCCACAGTTAATAAATAGCCTGAGCAGAAAAACCAAGCCAGAGTGTGTTGAAAGTTTTCGACAACTCAAAGCCGATGACTGGCACCCTGCCAAGGGTTTATATAGCGACGATCAAGATATTATTGACTGGGTACTTGAGCCACTATCAAGCGCAGATCGTACCTTATTCCAAAGTATGAGCAGTCAAGGTGAAAACATGCCCGATAATAACCAACATAATAAAACCCGTTTCAAATCCCTAGATTGCTCCATTATGGAGCTAGCCGATGATATTGCTTACGGTATTCATGATCTCGAAGATGCCATAGTAACCAACATAGTCAATCGCACTGATTTTGACCGAGAAGTAATAGCCAAGCTGCAACAAATTGACGACCCTTGGCTACAAGAATATAGCAAGACCCTAACGGATAAGCTTTTTAGTGATCATCATCACCTACAAAAAGATGCCATTGGCGGTTTAGTCAATTATTTGATTACCGCGATAAAGCTAAGTGATTTAAATGAGCAAGATGAGTTAAACTTTGCTGAGCCGCTACTACGCTATAATGCCACCTTACCAGCATCGACAGCACAAGCACTGAACATATTTAAAGATTTTGTTTACTTTTATGTCATCAAATTAACTAGCTTGCAACGCCTAGAATATAGAGGTCAACAAATAGTGATGGAGCTTTTTCAAGCGCTATCATCAGACCCTATACGTTTATTACCGACTAATAGCGCTAAGCGCTGGCAACTAGCCTTTGATAACAAGCAAAACCCACAGCGAGTCATTGCTGATTATATTGCCGGCATGACCGATGATTACGCCACTCGCCTTTATCAAACCCTGTTTAATGCCCATGGCGCGTCCGATTACCGGTTAAGCTAAGGTGTTAGATAATTTACCAAACATGAGATTATTGCAGCAATGCTAGAGATATACGCTGGAAAAAACGCCTTAAAGACCATACAAGAGCAAGGCTTTAAACAAGAACTTTTCACTAATTTCCTTGGCGCTAGTGGTGGCCCTAAATGGTTTACCCTGTTTGGTTTAGATAAATACCTTTTTGGTGAGTTTTTCAAAGGCCGCAGTTCAGAGCTAAATTTAATCGGCTCTAGTGCCGGTGCCTTTCGCGCGGCATGTTTAACACAAAATAACCCGGTACAAGCCATAGAGCGGTTAGCACATAATTATGCCCATACTGTTTATTCAAAAAAACCGAGTGCCGAGGAAATAGCAAGTACAGCGGTAGATATAGTTGACCAGATATTTTCGACTAATGGCGCCGTTGAGGTTATCAACAATAAAGTATTTAAAGCTCACTTTCTGGTGTCTAAATGCCATGGCTTAACCGCTTTTGATAATAAGCTGTTGCAAGGTGCTGGATTAATTAAAAGTATCTTGCTAAATAAAATGGCTAGAAGGTTACTTAACAAGCAATACCAACGATATATATTCAAACAGCCAAGCAGCACCTTAACAATAAATGACCCCTATAATTTCAGCAATGTTTATCAAAACTTAACCCACGAAAATATTAAAAGTGCCCTACTCGCTTCCGGTTCAATCCCTATGGTGATGTCGGGCATCAAACATATTGCTGGCTCAGCTAAAGGCACCTACCGAGATGGTGGCATTATTGATTATCATTTTGACTTTTCCTTGAGCAATGGTGGTCAAGGGCATAGTTCCGATAATTACAAGGTCGATAAAGACAGTCAAGAATTTGCAAGTACTGGGAATAACGACGGTTTAACCCTATATCCGCACTTTTGCTCAGCACCAAAAGCGGGATGGTTTGATAAAAATTCAACTCGCCAGGTACTCAGCAGCAGTTATGAAAATACCGTACTGCTAGCCCCATCAGCGAAATTTATACAATCACTGCCTTTTAAAAAAATCCCCGATAGAACTGATTTTACCGAACTTGATAGTTCAACCAGAATTAAGTACTGGTTAAAGGTATTAGAACAAACAACTAGGCTAGCAGAATGTTTTAATGAGTTTGTCATGAAACAAGATATAACAAAGATTAGACCATTTCAGCCATAAACGAGTTGGAATGCTAGCTAGCAGAGAAATAATGTGCCCAAAGTGAAAATCGTCATTCGCGAAGTTTCTAGTCGGACATGGCATGAACGCTACTTATGAAACAATGCAGACGGTACAGGAAGTACCTTATTAGAGAATGTAGGAGCTTATTATCCTGAGCATATTGTCAGCAATTTCTACTTAAGCTCTTGTGTCTTCTCGGTGTAGCGAAGCCCCTGTGATCTCTGTGGTAAATTTGCTTAAAGTTACTAAAAACATTAAATCGCTACCCCCGAGAACACCGAGGCGCTAAACGCTACACAGAAGAAGTGACTTAAACTTGCCAAAGCCAAAGTTTGATGAAAAGCATTCTATTTATATCTCATCACTTCAGAACTGATATTTTATCCGTGTAACGAAGCCTCTGTGTCCTCGGTGGTAAAAATTACTAGTGTCTAAAATCCCAAAGCCCCTGAACACAGAAACACTAAGCTTTAATAATTTCTTGCAAAAAAGCTTTAAAATCATCTCCTAATTCTGGATGACGTAAACCGTACTCTACATTAGCTTTCATATAGCCTAGTTTAGAGCCACAATCGTGAGACTTACCTGTCATATGAAACGCTTCAACGGTTTCTATTTTCATTAAACTGGCAATAGCATCGGTCAATTGAATTTCATCACCGGCACCAGGCGGCGTAAACTCGAGCATGTCCCAAATTTTCTCTGATAATACATAACGACCAACCACAGCTAAATTCGAAGGCGCTTCATCCATAGGTGGTTTCTCAACAATGGCAGTCATCGCTTTTGATTCACCAGCTGCAAGCTTGTGCCCGTCACAATCTGCAACACCATAATTACTGACCATGTCCATAGGAACAGGCTCAACCATTATTTGGCTATGCCCTACTTCGTTATAACGCTTTAACATCGCCGCTAAGTTTTCAGTTTTTAAATCCGCTGAAGCCTCATCTAAAATGACGTCAGGTAAAACCACCACAAACGGTGAATCGCAAATAATAGGTCGCGCTTTTAACACCGCATGGCCTAAGCCTTTAGCTTCACCTTGACGGACATGCATAATGGTCACACCTTTAGGGCAAATAGCTTGAATTTCGGCTAAAAGTTGACGCTTAACACGATTTTCTAAGGTAGTTTCAAGTTCAAACGATTTATCAAAGTGATTTTCTATAGCATTTTTAGACGAATGAGTTACCAATACTATTTCTTTAATTCCCGCAGCCACACACTCATCAATAATATATTGAATCATGGGTTTATCAACTATTGGCAACATTTCTTTAGGAATGGCTTTAGTGGCAGGTAGCATACGTGTGCCTAGACCTGCGACGGGGATCACTGCTTTTGTTATTTTGTTATTCGACATTTATGATCTAATTCCTTTATTTTCAGATGACAATTTAATTAAACAAAGATCTAATTGCTCACGCCAGTGAACTGGTTTACTCAGTAAGGCGCTCTCAGATGAATTTAACAAACTGAATTTTGGTCTTTTAGCGGGGGTTGGGTAAGACGATGAAGCTATAGCTGAAATTGGAATTTTTTTATCAAGTAAGCCATGTTTTAACCCTAACTCTTGAATAGCAACAGCAAAGTCATACCAAGAAGCAACTCCAGCATCACTCCAATGATAAACTTGCTTAATCTCGCCTTGACTAGCAAGTAACCAAAGAAATTGAGCTAAGCCTTTAGCACTTGTAGGACAGCCAATTTGGTCACCTACTACGCCAAGCTGTTCTTTTTCTTTCATTAATCTCAACATTGTTTTAACAAAATTATTACCAAACGTTGAATAGACCCATGACGTTCTAATAATTGCACTATTCATAGGGTAAGTATTTTTAATAGCCAGTTCACCGGCTAACTTAGACGCACCATAAACACTTGTGGGATTAGTTTGACTAAAAACATCATAAGCTTGATTACTATCACCATCAAAAACAAAGTCAGTAGACACATGTAAAAAACGACAATTATGTTCTTTAGCAACTTTAGCTATTACTGCAACAGCAGTTTCATTAATAGCATAAGCAGCATCACTATCAGATTCAGCTTTATCAACAGCGGTATAAGCAGAAGCATTAATTATAACATTCGGCTGAAACTGGTGAACCCTAGTAGATAAGTTATCATATAAAGTGATATCAACATCATTTCGTCCCAAAGATAAAACATCTATACCTACAGGTAATTCAGCAACCAATTCATTTGCTAACTGTCCACTTTTTCCAATAATAATTACTTTCATAACTTATTTCTCATATATCTCATACCTTGCAACTAAAAACGGCAACTTTATGTTGCCGTAACTAGTAACAGTTAACTACCTAAGCGTTCTCGTTGATAACTGCCATCTTGAACGTGTTTACACCACTCAAGGTTGGCCAAATACCACTCTATGGTTTTTTTGATGCCTGAATCAAAGGTTTCTTGCGGATGCCAGCCAAGCTCTTTATTTATCTTATTAGCATCAATGGCATAACGTACATCATGTCCTGGACGGTCTGTTACATAAGTTATTAGCTCATTAAAGTCAGTCAAACCTTTAGGCTTATCAGCAATCAAATCATTTAAATGATTACAGATAGTATTAACGACTTCAATATTTTGTTTTTCATTGAAACCACCAATATTGTATGTTTCGCCTAACTTACCTTGACTGACTACTTTATATAAAGCACGAACATGATCATCAACATAAAGCCAATCACGTACTTGTTTACCGTCACCATATATAGGTATTGCTTTACCATCAAGCGCATTTAAAATAACTAATGGTATTAGCTTTTCAGGAAAATGATATGAACCATAATTATTCGAGCAATTCGTAATCACAACAGGCAATTGATAAGTTCTATGCCAAGCACGGACTAAATGATCAGAAGCTGCTTTAGAAGCTGAATAGGGAGAACTAGGATCATATGAAGTTTCTTCAGTAAATAACCCTGTCGCGCCTAAATCGCCATAGACTTCATCAGTTGAAATATGATGAAATCTAAACTCAGCTTGTTTCTTTTCACTCAAGCTCACATAATAACTACGTGCTGCTTCAAGTAAGGTATAAGTACCGATAATATTTGTCTCGATAAACTCACCAGGCCCATCAATAGATCTATCAACATGGCTCTCTGCGGCTAAATGCATAATATAATCAGGTTGAAATTTCGCTAAAACCTCAGTAACTTCTTCTTTGTTACAAATATCACCTTGCACAAAATTGTAACGCTCATTTGAGTCAATAGACTTCAATGACTCTAGATTACCCGCATAAGTTAATTTATCAAAATTAATGACGGTATTATCCGTTTCATTAATTAAATAACGAACAAGAGCAGAGCCGATAAAACCCGCACCACCCGTGATAAAAATAGTTTTACTCATTTAAATTCTCTTTAATACAATATCTGTTAACACCGCCATTCCCGAATTTTATATCAAGTACCTATTCTTACTCTGAATCCATAAAACTAAAAACCGGATCCTCGACTAAGCCACCACGAGGATGACGGTTGCACGGTTAGAACACATTATGTCCAGTCGTCATTCCCGAAGTTTCTGATCGGGAATCCATAATTTTTTACTTTTTACTATATAGCTATTTAAAAACTAGGCGCGTCTATAAATAAAAGGCCTTCTTCATCTTTAGCAGATAATGAAGGTTGGGTATTAGGACGTATTGGCCAATCTATCCCTAAAGCAGGATCGTCCCATTTAACAGATACCTCATGCTCAGGAGCATAATAATCAGTACACTTATAGACAAATTCAGCTGATTCGCTAGTAACATAAAAGCCATGAGCAAAACCAGCAGGTACCCATAATTGGCGTTTATTAGCTTCAGAAAGTAATACACCAAACCACTGCCCATAACTAGGGCTATTTTTACGCATATCTATAGCAACATCATAAACCTCACCAGAAGTAACACGTACTAACTTACCTTGTGTTTGCTCTAACTGATAATGCATACCACGTAAAATACCTTGGCTAGATTTACTATGGTTATCTTGGATAAAAGTAACATCTGCGACATTTTTTTTAAACCAATCATCACGAAAAGTTTCTAAGAAAAAACCACGTTCATCACCAAAAACCTTAGGTTCAATAATTTTCACATCGGGGATGCTGGTATCAATAATTTTCATTAAAAAACCTTTGCATCGATTAAATTCAGTAAATATTCGCCATAACCACTTTTACGAAGAGGTTGTGCTATTTCATGAAGTTTTTCTTTACTTAACCAGCCATTACGAAAGGCAACTTCTTCGGGACAATTAACCTTTAAACCTTGGCGTTTTTCAATAGTCGCAATAAAGTTTGCTGCGGCCAATAAATCATCATGAGTACCAGTATCAAGCCAAGCGGTACCACGGCCCATAATTTCAACTTTCAACTCACCCGCTTGCAAGTATTGATCAATAACATCAGTAATTTCTAATTCACCACGTGCAGAAGGTTTAACATTTTTAGCAAACTCAACTACACGTGAGTCGAAAAAGTATAATCCAGGAATTGCATAATTAGATTTGGGTACTTCAGGTTTTTCTTCAATAGAAATAGCAATTCCAGCATCATCAAATTCAACCACGCCATAAGCACGAGGATTAGCAACATGATAACCAAACACAGTTCCGCCTGCTTTTTGAGCGCTGGCGTTTTGCAGCGACTTAGTTAAATCATGACCGTAGAACATATTATCACCAAGAACAAGAGCCGCTGATGAACCGTCTAAAAACTCCTCAGCAAGAATAAAAGCCTGAGCCAAACCATCAGGGCTAGGTTGTACTTTATATGAAATTGAAATACCAAAATTAGTACCATCACCTAGTAAGTTTTCAAAACGATGAATCTCTTCGGGGGTAGAAATAACAAGGATTTCTTGAATCCCCGCTTGCATTAACGTGGCAAGTGGATAATAAATCATAGGTTTATCATAAATAGGCATTAATTGCTTACTTACAACCTTGGTTAGTGGATATAAGCGAGTACCACTGCCACCTGCGAGTATTATTCCTTTTCTCATTTTATTACCTTTAAAAATCATCTAAATAAATCAAAATATTGTTGCTTCACTATTTTCCATGTATATCTACGCGACGCGATTTCTTTCATCATTTTTGCGTTATTAATAAGTTGAGAATTATTAATACACTCAACCAATTCTTTAATATCGAGGAAAAACTTGGCTCTATCTTCTGTTGAAGCTCTATTGTAATTACAATCAAATGCAATTACATCTTTATTAAAATGCATCATTTCAACCAATGAAGGATTAGTTCCTCCGGCAGAATGTCCATGCACATAAAAACTGCACTTTTGGCGAATTTCAAAAAGTGTTTGAATATCATATATAGGGTCAATAATATCAATATTCTCAAATTGTTGATATTTAGCTTTCATTTTTAGACCAAAATCACTTTTGTCCCAATTACCGATAAACTTTAATTTTTTATCTGTTTGGCTAAAAGCTTCGAGAATAAGCCCTACATTATTTTCTGGTTCTATCCGACATAAAGCTAAAGCATAACCTTCATCAGAAAGATTTAACCTATCAACCACAGCATGGTCACCACCATAAGCGATAACCTCAGCTTCAACCCCATACTCACTTTTTACATAATCCGCGATAGCTTTATTATCAGCGACAACAACATCAGAATACTTGACCGCAAGTTTTTCAGAGAACTTTAGAAACTTTTTAATTAAGCCACTCCATTTGGATCTTCGCCATTCTAAACCGTCAATATTTGTGATGATTCGAACTTGGGAAAACAAACGAATAAAGGGTAAACAAATAGCACCTGAAACGCCGAGTAATAATATATTGTCAGTTCCTTTATATACCGCATGACATATCGACCATATATCATAAGGGATACTTTGAGAGCCGTTAGCATTTAAAGGAATATAGTAAAGATTGGCATTTTTATATCGTGACACTTTTTTTGTATAACTTTTTGACGAACAATAAACGGTAATATTTTTATCGAGTTCATGTTCATCTAGCAAATTATCAACTAATGTTTCAAAACCACCATAACAGGCTGGCACCCCTACGGTACCGATAATAGATAGCATTTTTTATACTCTTTAATCTAATTTAAATCATACTTCTTAAAATATTCTTGAATAGATATTTTATATTCGGATGCTGTAAATTTTTTGGATGTTTCAAAAGCGTTCTTTGAATATTCATTCCAAATATCGAAGGAACTATTTAAATACAACACAAATTCAGCTATTTTTTTTGTTTCTCTTGCATCAATTAAATAACCATTCCTATTATTTACAAATTCAACAGGCCCTCCTACAGAAGGAGATACTACTGGGCTGCCAAAAGCCATTCCTTCTAAAAGTGATAAACCAAAAGTTTCTACACAATCATCAGGTAATGATAAATTCAAAACAAGAAAACTACGCTCAAAGTACCATTGAATGTCTGATGGCCTGGCATAAATAGATAAATTTTTAGGAATTACTTTATTACTCATAAATTCATCTAGTTCTGCTTCTTCACAATTTATTGCAGCGTTAACTTTAAATGTAGGTAGATACTCTGCCAGATGAAATAATTCTTTAATTCCCTTATAAGCTTTTAAGGAGCCAGCAAAAAACAATTCTTTATTTTCAAATTTGTTAATAGAATCTACTTTATCAACTATAGGAAAATCTGCTCTTAGACCATTGTAAATGACATCTGAAATAGGCTTATTAAATGATTCTTTATCCTTTAGGTATTTTGAGACAAAAATCACATGTGTTGCACAGTGTTCAATAAAAAACCGTAAGAAACGTTTTAATAATTCTGGTTTCACATACGTTTCATGGACATAATAAACAACTTTAGTCGACAGTAGTTTAGCGGCAAAACCTGCACCAAAGGGCAACATAGTATTCACAACGACTGTAGATGTCCGACCTTTTATACGACAACCAATTAAAGAGTATGATAACTGAATGAAAAGAAGTATTTGAGATAATAAAAAATAGAAAAGCTGTATATACCGATTATTACTTCTAGCATAAAAACATGTAATCCGCTTTCCGCGTACTCCGTCTAAAAAACCAGAATGGTTACTAGTAAAAACATAAGTGCTTTCTGCCTTGGTAATTTCACTGTCTATAGCATCTCTAAATACCCGAGGGCTTCCACTAAAATCATTAAAAAGGTGAATATAAAACACATCTACATTACTTGACATTATTTATTTCTTTTAAAATTTTTGCGGGTACGCCACCAATAACAACATTATTAGGGAATATTCCATTAACAACTGCACCTGCAGCAATAACACAACCATTACCGACTATGCTACCATCTAAAATTGTTACTTTAGCACCTATCCAGCAATTTTTGCCGATCTCTATACCCTTTCTGGTAACCCCTTGATTACGGATTAGTTCATTGGTATCAGAGAAAACATGATTTTCAGGATGAATACTTAAATAAGCACCAGCGATAGTATCATCACCAATAATGACACCGCCAGCTCCTCCAATGTGAGCAAAATCACCTATACCGACATTACAACCAATCTTTATACCTTTACCTATGGAAGTTAATGTACCACTTACTTTTAACAATGAAAATGAACCAATAGAAGATCCTGCTCCTATATAAAACCCATTTTCTCCCATAGCATCGATTGTAGAGTAACTACCAATAGAAACCCCTCTACCAAAGAAAGCTTTATACTTAGTTAGCACCTGAACACTTGTTCCTAAGGATACGAGTTTCCTTAGGAACAGTAAGCCTCTAAGTACACAAATAGTTTGTCGAAAAGACAGGCTAATCAAGTCAACATCACGAACTTGCTTATCAAAAACAATCGTTCTTCCTTTTATTTTTAATACAGCAAATTTAAGCATTGATTTTATCATGAATTTTCCTTGTTTTAGATAGGTAACCAGAAATACATATGAATAGAACAAAACAAACAGAACTCATTCCATTAAAAAGAACGTGACCGGCTATCACCGAGTGCAATGAAAGAAGTAGCATGCCAAGCAAGAATATTTTATATACCCGTAATTGATATAAAACAAATATAATTAGTGTCGAGAAATATAATACAGATAAAAAGCCATACATGAAAAACAAATCAAAAAGATCAGTTTCCAATGTATCAAAATGAACAACATCTGATGGATTTTGGAATGATGTAAATGCACCTGCACCAATAAAGTGCCGAATAATTGAGGGTGCACTATTTAAATATTGACTAAAGGCATCAGCCACATATTCAAGTCTCCCACTGCCAAGGTAAATAAAAATATTATCTGACCTTTCTAACCGAAAAAGAATGACATCAAATACAATACTAAGTAGAGAAATTATTTTAGGAAGAAGCAAAATTAACAAAATAAAAAACAATGCTATAATAATATTCCTATGCTTAGAAAGTAAGCAGATTATCATAAGGTTAACAAGGCATAATATCAAAGCAGTTTTAGAACCGATTAAAGCAATGGAGAAAGCGATCAATAATAAGCGTTTAGTGGAAACATCAAACAAACCATAATGTTTGAGGCCTAATAAGAATAGACATCCTATCCCCAGATACAACCCTAAACCATTTCCAGAAGAAAAAAAGCTTTTAGTTCCAAATCCTGCATTATAAGTACTATTACCAATTCCGGTAATGGTAGAAAACCATAAGAGAAAAGAAATAATGAGCAGGTTGTAGGTTAAGTACTGGCCTAATTGCCAAACATCTTTTGGCTCTTTGAGATAAGAGGATAAAACAATGACCAACAAAATTAAATAAGCTATCTTGTAGGAATACATAAGGCCATAGAAAACGCCGTATGGACTTTGATGTGAGATTCCGGAAACCACTTCAACGAAAAAAAGATAAAATATTATAAATAAGGGAAGAACCCCTAACTTTCTTTTATGGATAATATATAGGAGGAGCATGGAGAAAAAAAGACGACCCAATTGAGATGGTGAAAATAAACCAGCCGTATTTATTATTTTATTTACAACTAGGTAACCATTTAGAGCATCAAAAAAAGGGAGTAAAATAAAGCAAGAAAAAAAGAATATTGAGCTAAGCTTTTGCTGTTGAAAAAACAATATATTTACCCATTATACTTAATATTTAGCTTCTAAATAATAGATGCGATTATAAGATTTTTAAGTCTCCCACAGATTACTACAGGTTATCTAAGTAACATTATACCACCGAAAATAATTGAGAGGAATCAATTTACTAAAACTGATTTTTCATTAAATTAGATAAGAAGTATCTAGATTTTTTTATCGAGCTGATCTTTGGGAATATGCGTTGCTCGCCTTTGATTAGAGATAAAAGTAAATCTTTAAAAATATCGACCGTCAAAGCTTCTCTGTATAAAGCTATAATTGAAAATAGTGATAATTGGTACTGCTTTAGACCATGAAGATATAAAAAATTATTCCTCACGATTGTAACTAATAGTCGTGATTGAATAACTTCTGCACTCCTATTACTCGTTAAACTACCTTCTCGTCTAACCACATTATAAACCACTTTATCGACAGCTAGTACTTTATTGGCAAAAAAACCGGACTTTAAGGAGAACATAACGTCATTAGACGCAATAACTTCATCGAAGCTTACATTATGCTTTTCTAGGAACTCTTTTCGTATTAACTTGCTCCACGGTACTACAGACTTATACCTAATAGATTCATCGTCACAAAGAATAAAATCATTTACCAAGTCACATAATGGTATATGTCTATCAGATAACTTACCTGTTACTTTATTAGTACTTGTAGGTTTAAAATAAATAATATCTTCTTTATAATTTTTATAAAGATCAAAAACATCAAATGCATTGTCTATAAATAAATCATCCGAATCTGCAAAAAGTATCCAATCCCCTTTTGCCTTTTTCATTCCTATATTCCTACACACTCCAGCACTTTTTTTTGAAGATGTATTTGTAATAAAAACGCATCTGTCCTGAATTTTCTCTATATTTTTTTTGTCCGTACTGCGGTCATCTACCACTATAATTTCTAGGTCATTACGTTTGGGGATACTCATAACTAGCTCTTCTAAAGCTAAGAAGTCATTGTAGTGGGGTATAATTATCGAGTATTGCAAGTTAATGCCTTTAGTGGGGCTAGGAAAATAACATGTATTATACACACATCATTAATTTTATGAAGTCAGACGAGTAAATAAACTGGCTACGGTATTAAAATAAAGCTTTCTCTAATTATTAAAATATTTTGTATCAAGTTTTTTAATTACTAAAGGAACTGAAACAGCAAGTTAATTTAATACTAGGAGTACACAAAACTTGTTAGATTAACTCAACTTTTTGAGAGATAAGTTTATAAGCGGAACTAATTGCGTGATAACTTTTTTCATCAACATTAAGATCTTCCTCTCTCAACAAAATTGAACCATACTGTATACTTTCAAATATTGCGGGCAATGTAACTAAAGCAGCACTGTAAAAGGAGACAATCACTGAGGGTAACTTATTTAGTTTCATGAGATACATTTCAATGGGAAGATTTGTTTGTAATAAGCCTACCTCCAATTCATCAATTACTTTTGAATAATTAACTTTATCTTCAGCTCTATGTGGAATATAAACGAAATTAACTTTTGGGTATTTAAGGGAGCTTCGGAGCTTACGGGGTCGGAGCTTACGGGGTCAGGTCTTTCATTTTGCACTTAATCTTTCAATTCTTATGGCGTTACTTTTTACTTGCCGCAACTATACGACTAACGAGTGAATAATGCACGTTAAAGTGATTTCCTATTTGCTTCATCGTATAACCACCCGATTTATAAGCTGTGATTATTGCTTCGTTGCGGGTTGATGAACATTTCTGGTATTCAACTAATGTTAACGGGGTAATACTGCGTTGCTTATACGGAGCTTCGGAGCTTACGGGGTCAAGCTTACGACCCCGTGTGCTTACTGTATATAAAAAAACCTTATGTCCTGCTCGGAGAAAAGAGTTTAGACACACTCTTTCGAGCCTTGATAAAGCACCTCCGATCCATAAAGATCTTATTTCTGCTAGCATTACAGTTACCACCTACATTATGTTTGTTTTTTTACGTGTTTATAAAGAAATATTAATGAAATTTTTGCTGTTCCTTAAGAGAAAAGTAATGTTCACTGTCCCTCTTACTAAAAACAATTGCGGGGTGTCCACCGGCAATTGATAATGCAGGGATATCCCTGACTACAACACTGCCAGCCTGTACAACTGCGCCTTCGCCAATATTCACACCGCCTAAAATAAGCACCCGACTACCTAACCAAACATTATCACCAATTACGATATCTTTATAAATAGAAGTTTCATCATATGGTAGAGCATTACCATTGATATTGTGATTTTCAGTAATCATCATACATGAAGGTCCAGAATGGAAGTTATCTCCAATAGTTACCTTTCCTCCTCCATTTACCTTCATTCCGTTAAAGTGGCAATTTTTTCCTAAGACGGTATTATTATTAAAAGTAGATCTATTGTTTACATGAGGAATTTCTTTATAAAAATTGATGTTTTTTATAGCTTTTTTTGTATAATAAAACTTTCTTATCCTGCGTTTTATACTACGTAAAATAAATATATATATGCATCAACATTGCCATAAAATTAAAAGTGTATTATATAATATTTATTATCAAATAACATTCGTTGTTAAACGAAAAACACAATAATAATGTATTAAAATAAACTAGTTAGGCATCATATTTCAACATCTTTTTATTAATAGTATAGAAAACAAAAATATTATAGGGAAACAAAGTCAATATATTTAAGCTTGCCTTTGTCATCCTGTAAAAATAAAAATTTAAGTTAATAAAACATTACATATACTGAGGATAATATGCTAACAAGTAATTATTAATAGGATTTATTCAATTCAATACCTACACCAACAACACCTGTGCTCTTTGTTCAATTGCATTTGGTTTTATGTTCTCCATAAAGCCCAAGGCATAGTATACAATTTCGCACTTACAGCCCAAGTACATAAAAATTGCCACAAATTAGCAATCATAAAAGCAATTGCCGCGCCGCTAATACCATAGAGGGGGATTAACAGTAGAAGTAAAGCCACATTAATAGCACCGGAAGAAATCGTTACGTAAGATAAATATTTCGTTTTTTTAACGTAAAATATATAATTGGTAACCATAAAATACATTCCAATAAAAATCTGACCTATCACTATCATGGGTAAAATATCAGCAGCCTGATAAAATTCCACACCGACAATTAATTTCAAGAGTGGTGGAGCGATAAAAAAAGCTAATAATGACATCACCATCAAAAAGACAAAGTATAAATACGTTTTTATTACAATGTCTCTCTTAATTTCTTGATTATTTTCTTTTAACTGTCCGAACAACCAAGGTGAAAACGCTTTATTAAGGCTAGTAAAAATTATATTTAACGCGGCGCCTAAACTAACAGCTACCATGTAAATACCTGTCATTTCCAGACCGAGCTCTTTATTTATTACTAATCGATCAACTGATAATAATAAAAACCCTCCAACCACATGAGGAATTAATGGCATACCAAATGATAAAGCATCTTTAATATCTTGTCGGTTATATTCAAACAAAACAAGTTTATCATTTCTAAGCGTGTAATAAGATACAAGAGCAAGGATCACACTTGTTAAAATAATGCCATAAACACGCCCTTCAGGACCTAAATGAAGAAAAACAACAAATAACAAGGTAAATGAAAAACCTATAAAAGCATTCGTTACTTGAAGAAATCCATATGATATAGCTTTCCCCCGTATTTGCCATTGACCCAATCTAATAGACAATACAAAACCACAAAAAACACTAGCTATCCCAAGATATATCCAAGCATTAGGAATGCCCAAATAACTCGCTAAGAAGCTATCAACAAAAGTTAAGACCAACAAAGCTAAAGCAGTGCTGATTAATAGAATGAAGAAACAATTGCCATTGAATCTGGCTAACTCCATATTTGAAACGTCGTCATCAAAAAAACGTCTATTTGCTGCGCCATGAACACTAAAACCAATTATTGCCAATAATGCCGCAGTAAATATATTGAACATGGCTATTTGACCATATTCTTCAGGTGAAAGGTAACGCGTCAAGATAGGCAATAACATAAATGGAAGGGCCGCACTTAAAATTGAGCTAAAAGTGTAGATCAATGAGTTTTTAAACACTGTTATCTCTTTATTTAATATTAGTTATAACTGTTCTATACGGCTAGATTGAATAATTATATCCTTAATTCCTAACCCTTTATAATATCCATATATTTCTTTTGCATTAATCGCAGATTTTTCTGGTAAAATAATACTTTCTATGTTAACGGTGCGTATTTCAACATTTTTAAACCTGAGATAGCAGGTATATAACACGGTTGAGTAGTAAGATATAATAATTTCAGGCATAATATCAGTTTCTTCAAAATAAACTTCTGCTGGTATTCCTAAGCATTTAATACAATAACCTAGCTTTTCAATTACATTCAATTTACTTATATTTTCATCTCTATGTGGGATGTAATAAACTTGATACCCCTCATAGAGCTTCAAAACCTGTGACAATACATCAAGCTCATCATTTAAAAGTACATTCTTACTCTCAGAGAGTTTCGAACCAAAAAAATAAACACTCCCTTTGTTGATATTTATTATCTTTTTTACAGGCAAGACAAAATAATTAACTTGTCCTTTTAATAACTCTAAATTAAAAAAAGAATATAGGTTTGGTACTTTCAAATTCTTTATTAAAGGCTCTAAAAGCCGGTGTTTTATTGAGTTCCCATAGGGAGTGATATTATTCGTTATGTAATAGTGTTGTGCAGTAATTGTAAAGGATCCATCATCAAGCAATATTGTTTCTTTGGGAGAAATGAATATATTAAGCATAACCATATCAATGCTCCTATACTCTCCAATAAAGTATTGATTTATTTTATTCCTATAAAGGGCAATAAAGGGGATAACGTATCTTAACAAGTCAATTAACGCACTAAGCCTCCCTTTCGGAGATTTTTTAATAATGACTTTATCCCACTCACTGCCTATGAGTGCTAATAGCTGAGTATCATTTTTTTTCCTATCAACATCATTACTCAAGTTGACAATTAATATTGCTTTATGCTGGTTAAATTTTTTGACAGCAGAGATAGCAGACAACATTTGTAAAGGCGATTCGACATAGAATAAGTTATACATTTTTTCTCACATAAAAAACAAATGGCGTTCTAAAAGGCAAAATAATTTATACGTATAAATCACTTTGAATTGATAGACTCTAAAAACTCAAGTGCAGCCCAAAAACCTTCCCCTCCATTTTTATGTCCTTGCCACACTTCAGGGATAAATTGTACTTCTTTATTTTCTTTGTCTAACAATGTCATTAACGCAGGGAAGTTAACATCCCCTTTTCCTATTTCTATCCCTTCACCATCAATGCCTTTAGCATCCACAATATGTAAATGTACGTTATACTGAGCAACCTTTTCAACAAATTTGATTAAATCCCACCCATAATAATTACATGACATCATAGAGTGAGATATATCTAAACAAATTTTTATTTTTGGATTCTTCTTACAAAACTCTACAATTTCATCAGCACAAACAAATAAATTATGGTAACTCTGCCCACCAAAATGCCATGGAAACGGAGGCATGGTTTGTATGGCAATAGTTACACCTTCTAAATCAAGACTATTTAGAGCATCTGAAATTAATTGATACTTTCCAGCTTTCAGTTTTTCATCAATAAATCCATTAGGATTCCAACCGCCTGCATTAACTACAATTACGGGGTCCTTAGTATCAGGAAAAAATTGATTAAGATTTCGAGTAATATCTACTACTTCTTGTAATAAAACTTTAGATTTCGCAAGGTATTCAGGATCATCAGAGCATAAATCCAAGATATGATCGTTGGCAAAAAGCTCTGGACTATGAACTGCAAAACCAATATTTTCTACCCCAGAAAAGTGGTCTTTTAAGTCAACCTTCATATCGTTATATGAAAGATGAAACTCAACAAAATCTAAATTTGTCCCCTCGAGTATTTGTCTGAAATCATGATATCTAACTGGAACGCCAAATGGGCGATTGAACTGATAATCTCTTTTCTTAATTCGACCTATGATATCACTCATGTAGAAAAAACCACCTCTGGGAATGTTCCTATCAGCCTTTTTACCTATTAAATCGTTTAAACGATTAGGTTGCAGACCTTGACCAGGGCTTTTGATTTCAACCATATCGCGGGTGATAATTTCACCTAGATTAACATCTCTTACTGCAACTAAACTCTTGGCTAAATTTTCACGATTCAATAGCTCTCCCTGAGTAATCTCTCGTGGTTTTTCATCACTTCCAAGTCCTTCTTCGACTTGACGGATTTGTTTAACCATTTCTTTTAGTTCACTTGGAAGCAAGCTCACTTTGTGGTCAGTTCCTTCTAATGATGTATCAATAGTCAAATGCTTCTCAATGACTGTTGCTCCCAGTGCTATAGAAGCTATAGGGACACAAATACCTCGCTCATGGCCAGAATACCCCACAAGTGCACCCGTTATTTCTTTTAAACGAGTTATGTATTTTAGGTTTACATCTTTGAATGGTGTTGGATAAGTTGAATTACAATGAAGTAATACGAAATTTGCACCTAACCCCCTTAAAAATGCTACCGTTTCTTTAATTTCAGCTTCACTTGACATTCCCGTTGAGCAGAAAAATGGTTTACCTGTATTGGTTATCGCTTCTAAAAGCTCAAAGTTTGTAAAATCTGCAGATGCTACTTTATAAGCTGCCATACCATAATTTTCTAGCGTTTTTAAAGACTCTATATCCCAAGGGGTACATAGAGGTAGAACACCTTTAAATTTAGCATAGTCAAAGACTTCGATTAACTCATCATTTGAGAGCTGGAATTTAGATAATAAATCTAATGTGTATTGTGCACCTAAATCAGCAGAAATATCATTTTTACCTGAATCTTTATATAGGTTTTTCATGTTGCGCATTTGAAATTTTACACAGTCAACATCAGCAGCCACCGCATGATCGACCAACTCTTTCGCTAAATTGATATCTCCTTGGTGATTATTGCCAATTTCCGCAATAATGAAACTTGGTGAACTTTCAGATATTTCTCTATTTTTAACAAAAAAGCCACTTTTTTTCTGAAAAGCCAGCTGAATTAGATGTTCACCCTCGTCCACCAATGGTACACAGTCTATTCCAGCATGGAATAATTTATCAACTACAGTTTCATCAACTCCTACGTAAAGCTTTTGAACATTTGAGTTCATAACAGCTTTAGCTAATACATTTAAATCTAGCTCTTTAGTTTCGGTCAACCAGCGACGGATATCGCCATCTGAGATACTTCCCAGTAGCTTACCATGCTCTGAAACGACAAAAATAACACGAGCTTTATTTTCATTAATCTTCTTCAAAACATCGATGAGGCTTGATTCGGAAAAACAGATGTATTGTTGGATTTTTTTAGTCAGTAACATATCGTTTACCCTATATTATTTTTAATTTTTAAAATTTCTTCACATACTTTAAAGTCGACCAAGCTATCTATTTCATAACTTTCATCTTCTGGTGTTTTAAACATCCCAATATTCCCAACAAGCCTATTTTCAGCTTCAACTAGTAATTCAGTTTTGGTGATATAGAAAGAGCCTGTTTCTAAATACTCTTGGTCTTCTTCCTTTATATCTTGGCGACGAGGTCGGTTCGTAAAATCATACGATGCAGAGGGATTTGCCGGATTTTTCCACGTAAAACGATGAGAGGGGGAAACCGTCAATAAACTATCATAATTATTTTTTTTAAAATATAAAATAGCATTATCAAATTGATTTTCAGAGCGTATAGGTGAAGTAGCCTGCACCAAGATAAACAGCTCAGGAAACTCATTTTTTTCTTTTAGGTAACTACAACAATGCAACATTGCGGATTCCGTTGTTGCTTTATCACCTGATATAGAGTCTGGTCTTAAAAAAGGTACCTCTGCACCGTACTCTTTGGCTACCCTTGCAATTTCGGGGCAATCAGTAGAAACAATAACTCGGGTAATTAGATTAGAGGCTAAAGCTTGCTCTATACTCCATGCTATTAACGGTTTACCAGCTAGGAGCTTAATGTTTTTTTGGATAACACCTTTAGAACCCCCTCTAGCGGGAATAAAAGCAACTATAGACATTAATAATTTCCTTAGTTATTTGTTATAAATATGGTTTAAAATACAACAGTTATATAATAATACGTATTAAACATTTACAACGTATTATTGTACCTTTGAACACAACTTCCCTTTACATACAACATAATTTAAGTATGCAGCTTTATGGGTCTGGGGAATTGAATAACAAAACCACGCGAATCATATGAACCAAAAGCAATACCACTTTCGGCATTAAGCGTTTTTAAAATTAATTTTTGAATTACTCTGCATGTTTAGTCCTTATACTCTGCCATACTTATCATCAAATCGGACTATATCATCTTCACCTAAGTATGAGCCGGTCTGTACTTCTATTAACTCTAACGGTAATACACCAGGGTTCTCTAATGCGTGTATTTGACCTAGCGGAATATAGGTAGATTCATTTTCGGTTAATAAGAAGGTTTTATCACCATTGGTTACTTTAGCGGTACCCGAAACGACTATCCAATGTTCGGACCTATGATGGTGCATTTGCACTGACAGTTTTGCGCCTGGTTTTACTGTGATACGTTTTACTTGGTCGCGCTCACCAATATCAAGAGAGTCATATTTCCCCCATGGACGATAAACTTCACGTTGATGTTTGTATTCATAACGATTTTCGGCTTTTAAGATGTTAACAATTGACTTTACATCCTGCACTTTATCTTTGTGAGCTACTAATATGGCATCTTTTGTTTCTACAATGACTAAGTTATCAACACCTACCGTTGTCACCAACCTGTTTTCAGCATTGATATAACAATTTGTTGTTGACTGTGAAATAACATCACCTTGGGAAACGTTACCTTGCTCATCTTTTTCGCTGACTTCCCAAAGGGACGAAAAGGAACCAACGTCACTCCACTCAGCATCTAATGGCACAACAACGGCATGCTCGGTATGCTCCATTACCGCATAATCAATAGAGTCTTCTGGACATTGTTTAAAAATATCAGCACTAATACGGGTAAAATCTAAATCATGGGTTTTATTGCTATATGCTTCTTTACATACCGCTAATATTTCAGGTGAGAATATTGCTAACTCTTCTAAATACCTAGAGGCTTTAAACATAAACATGCCACTATTCCATAAATAGTCACCTGATGCTAAATATTCTTCAGCGATTGCTAGGTCTGGTTTCTCGACAAAACTAGCTACTGTGTAACTCGTAGCATTTACTTGCTCATTATTTGCAGTTAGCAGGCTACCTTGTTTTATATAACCGTAGCCTGTTTCTGCATGCGTCGGCACTATACCGAAAGTAACGAGTTTCCCTTGCTCTGCAAATATTGATGCTGACACAATGGCTTGTTGAAAAGCCTCAATATTTTTAATGACATGATCTGCGGCAAGTACTAATAAAATAGGGTCATCACCATCATCTAATGCGGCAAGAGCTGCCAAGGTAATTGCTGGAGCAGTATTTTTCCCCATAGGTTCAAGAATAATACGACTAGCTTTGCTATTATTTTGACGTAATTGCTCGGCAACAAGAAAACGATGTTCATTATTACAAATAATAATAGGATCTAAACACTTATCACCTAAAAAATCACCATCTAAACGATTGATAGTTTCTTGTAATAAGGTGTTTTTGGTAATTAAGGGTAAAAACTGTTTTGGGTGAAGTGCACGTGACAACGGCCATAATCGGCTACCACTGCCACCAGACATAATTACTGGTAATATCATGATTTAACTCTTTAATTCAACATTTAATACATGTTTTTATTGCATTAGATGTTCTTGGTCATAACTCGGATAGTAAAAACGTAAAGAAAAAACATCACTAGAAATCCTATCAGCATTACACTTTCAGCAACTTGAAAATACTCACCAGCTAGACCTATTACCGACATAATTACCGCAATTGTTGATATAGCGATTAAGGTTTGCTTAGAGCTTAGACCTGCACGTTGCAATATATGATGTAGATGATCTCTGTCTGGTTTAAACGGAGACTTACCATTCTTATAACGTCTTACCACGATGGCTAACATATCCATCAATGGTATTGCACAAATCCACAGGGCGGTTATTGGTCTAAAGGATGCTTGTTCGCCTTGAGTGCCCATAGTTAATAACCAAATAACACTTAGGCCGACAAACATGCTGCCCGCATCACCCATAAAAATCTTTTTGCATTCTTTATTAAAAAACTTTTCGAAGAAGCCTAGGTTATACATTAAATAAGGCACTGTTGCCGTTGCTAGTATCAAGGGGTAACTTAAATAATCGGTTTGTCCACTCATAATAAATAAAATGGCAATTGAGATAAAGGTGTTAATACTTAGGCTACCAATCAGGCCATCAATACCGTCAATCATGTTATAAGCATTTATAACGACGATAATACCGACATAAGTAAAGATTATACCCAATGGGCCTAGCGTTACCTCTCCAAAACCGAATATGTTACCTAAGTTCGAAATATAGCCACCAACACCATAGATCATTAGGCTAGCAATAATTATTTGGCCGACGATACGAACACGTACACGTAGGTCAAACTTATCATCTAGGGCACCAATAAACACCATCATAGCCGAAGCAATAAGGTACATACGTAGTTCTAAGGTATTAGGTAACCATAATAGGCTGGCAGCGAGTACCGCTAAGAATATTGAAATCCCACCAATAAGGGGAATATGTCCTGAGTGCTGTTTGCGCTCACAAGGTTTATCAACTAAACCGATTTCTATTGCTACTGGGTTAAAAAATTTAATCGCTAAAAACGCAAAGATGAATGCGGTAGTAGCTGTAGCAAGAATATACATAGTTAAGTTCCGATAGCGTTAGCTAAATTTTCGCCCTAAAGGCCTAAAGGCCTAAAGGTAGTTAAAAATTAATTTCAAAGGTGATAACAAAGACAATAAAACAATATGAAATTATTGTTCATTAAATCAATCAACTACCTTGTTTCTGATTTTATTATAATTAGTGAGTTTTCTAACGGGCAGAGTATACTTGAGTTAATAGACTATTGCAGTAAGAAAGTGTTTCTTATTGTAAGATTACTACAAGTAATAATTACTGACCATGCCCGTTAGTCTCACATTTGTTAGTTATCTTTTCTGCTAAAGTATCGAATCAGTACGATTAATACCGATAATATGCCACCAAGCATAGTACCTAATACCACAATTAACGCGCGTTTTGGTTTATCTTTGGTATCAGGGACTTGTGCAGGGTCTATGGTTTTAAGAACATATTCTTTTTTAACCATAGTTAACATCATGTTTTTAGTTTGCTCTTCAATCAGCTGATAAAACACCACTTCCATTGAGGCAACTTTAATATTAATTAACTGATTAGTTAAATAGTCTATCGATGCTTTTGCCTCAATTTGGTCTTGCTCACGCATAAATTCGTTAATATCGTGGATTAACCAGGTTAACCATTGTTTTGCCATTGCAGGAGAATAGAATTCAATATCGATATTAACCATTGTTGTCGATTTATCTTGAGCAACTGTTACTAACCTTGAGAATGCAGTATAAGCTTCCCAGGTCGATGGTTCAGAGGTTTTCGGCGCTTTGACTTCCCTAAGCCACTGTTTACTTTCGGTATCGTACGCTTCTTCGTTTAAGATTAGGGTATCTGTTGCCCTATCCCAGTTTTTTGCTGCCATCAATGGCACTAACAACTCATGTTTACTAATGAAAGTTTCGATAAATGAACGTGACTTTAAGATCTCTAAGGCTAACGCCGTTTTATCACCACCGCCACCGCCAAGATTTATACCTGCCATACTAGCTAAACCTGCCATACCCGCGAGTGCGCCAAGACCACCTGCGCCACCTTCACTTGAAGCTGGTGCTAATATAGCTGAGGCTTTATAAATGTCCGGTTTAGACAGCGCGAAGAATACAGAGCCAATAGCAAATATCATAGTAATAATTATTATGATAAATTTACCCGCCCAAATAGCGCGCCAAAGTTCGGCTAAGTCAATTTCATCATCTTGATTTTGAGCTTGAGTTTGGCTTTGCTGTAATAGCAGTTGTTGCTGCAGTAACTGTTGTTGCAATAATTGCACACTGGCATCATTTGACATTATTTGGGTCTCTACTACAGAGTTTTCGACTGACTTTGACACTATTCACCATATCCGCTTGGCATATATTGCTCGTATCCGCTTTATTAGCTTAACGAGCAACAATAAATTTGCCGCATTATACGAAGAATCCTGACAAAGTTAAAGGGCTTCTAGTTTGTTATAACCTTGAATAATGAAAAACATGGATTCCCGACAATATATTTCGGGAATGACGGCAATAAATAATGGATTTCTAACAACTTTCTGCATTGTCTAAATAAGGAGCATCCATGCCACGGCCGCTTAGCTACTTAGGTAATGACCTAACTTAAAAATATACAAACTGATTCATCGCTGAGGATACCGGGCCATTTTTACTAAACAAAACAAATGAACTAAAGCTTTGCTATACCTTTTTTAAGCTTTTTAATAAATTAGCCAGACGCTCTATTTTAATATTACTCAGTTGACGGTAATCAAAGTATGGACAAACAATAAGTTTATTCGAGCTATCAATAGCAAATTCATCATCTAACCACACTAAATTAACATTAAGCTTACCGTTACTGAGCAACGCTTTGGCATGGCCTTTACCACAAATGATATGCACTATTCCTTTGCTTGGCTCAAACTGCGGCGCAGAAAAGAGCAAGGCAGTATTGCTCTGTGCTTGTAATAGGGCTTTATCACGATAGTCTTGCCATGTTGGCGCATGCTTTGAGAAGCCAAAATACTTTTTATCCAAAGAATAAAGCACTTTAGCGTATACATTAAACACTTTACGCCAGCCATTACCACATGATTGATTAATCGCGCTAATTTCACCATTAACCAGTGGCATAACGGCAGTCAAGCTTTGATATTCGAACATATTAGGCTTGTTTGCTATATAAACAGCAAAGTTAAAACCACTATCACCAAAACCGATATTAGTCATATTTCCGCTATCCCCCTTTAATTATTTATCACACTAATATTTACCCTGCTTTAATCAAGCAATTCAGGCCAATTTACTTTTGAGTCATCTAAGGAATTTTTACAGCTCATTGGCTCATCGCCTTGGTAATTTCGACAGCCCCAAAAATCACCATTTTTACTGGTACGAAAAACCATTTCAGCATTACATTTATCACAGGTTGGTATAAGACTTTTACATGAATCATTTAAACAAAGTTTAAAGCCGAGATAGCGTTTACGTGTCATGGGGCTGGCACATTTTGCACAAGGTTTTTCTTTGTGCTGACAACGAGGAAAGTGAGAACAAGAATAGAAATCGCCATAGCGACCGCTGCGTTTTGTTAAAACACCAGTTTCACAAAGCAGACAATTGATATCCTCGACCACTGATTGACTTACCGTGCTGCAAAATTCATCCAGTTCAATTTGATGTTCAGCCACCAGCTCTTGCACAAAGGGGCTAGCTGTTGTCATATCGGCAATGATATAAACTCGGGTTTTGCCTCTGGTAAGCGCGACATAAAATAAGCGTCGTTCTTCGGCATAGGCAAAGGTTTCTTTTTTCGCCAGTAGCGCATCAACAAGTGCCGGGGCTACTTTTTCAGAAGGAAAACCATGGGCTCCTTTTTTGAGACCAATAATAATGACATAATCGGACTCTTTCCCTTTTGAGGCATGAATAGATTGCGACTCTATCTTTAATAACGGGTATTGACTATTCAATCGTTTAAGATCTAGCTGACTCGGCAAAAGAAACCAAAAACGAGCAAGTAAGTACACACTAACAGGCTGATCTACCTTTACTGAAATAGCCGCTAAAACATCATCAATGGCGCCATTTTCCAGTTCATTAATAACAGTCGATTTTTGTGAATTTACTCGGCTACTATCTCGTTTGAGCAGCGATACAGCCGGCGCTTTAACCTGGTGCAAAGAGTTAATGGTTTTATTAATTTGTGCCGGGTTTTTACTGATAAAAGCTGTGGCGACTTCTCCTATTTTGTTATTAAACCTAAAGGTTAGGTCTAATTCTGCTTGCGTGGTTGCGCCAAAGTAATTTTCAAACTCAGTCGTCAGAGTAACATCAGCACCACTAAAGCGGTAAATCGCCTGCCAATCATCACCGACAGCAAATACCGAACATGCTTTATTATTATCACGTAAAGCTTTGACTAAACGCGCTCGTGGCTCTGATATATCTTGAAACTCATCTACCATAATATAACGCCATGGCGAATGAAACTTTCCCGTTTGAACATACGCTAACGCTTTATTAATCATATCGTCAAAATCAATTTCACCGTGAGATTTTAACTGCTGTGCATAAGCGCTTAAAATTGGCTTAAGTAACGCTAACGCCTTTTTGGTCTGTTTTGGCTGCGCTGAGTTAGCGATGACTGTATCGGTTAAAGTGCTGTCCAAACACGCTGCTTTGTAGAGCCCAACTAGCTGAGAAAATGTTTTCGCCAGCTCTGTTATTCTGCCACTTTCTTTTAGTTTTGCCAGTATAAACTCGCTAGGTAACGCTGCAAAGTCAATTTTTTTAGCCGTCAATGACGCCATTAAGGCGCTAAGTAAGCTGCCTTGTTTATGTTGAGCATAAGTAAACTCTAAACATTGAGTGTTAAATTTTTCATGGGTATTTCGTCGCCATTTAATCGCCTGATGGTATTCGTCTTTATCTATATAGCCGGCGGTATCGCCATGCTCATCTAGCCCATAATATTCAATATATAAATTTAGCTCAGGTAAGAAAAAATCTGGCTGATATTGTTTACCACCTAACATTTTCGCCTCATCAGCATAGTTAGCTTGATACTGATATTTGATACCATGAGAAAATAACCAATTGGCAATATAAAGCTCAGCAAAGTTTTTCACCTGCTCGCCTTTAAAGGTGCGAATATCATTGTCGGTTAAATATTGGTAATACTCGCCAAGGCTATCAAAATCAAATTCGTTACGCTCAAGGTAGTAATATTGACTGAAATATTCGAGCACCAGCTGACGATATTGGCCCGACTCATTCATTAGCTTGTCAAAATAACCTTGAATCCATTGAAACTTTGCTTTTTCATCTTGTGCAAATACCGATAAGCTAGGCTTGCTGCCTTCAACCTGGGCAATAATACTAAGCCCAAGACTATGAAAAGTAGTCGCGCTTATTTTATCAGTCGATAATTTATCCTTTATTCTTTCATCCATTTCATCAGCCGCTTTACGACCATAGGCTAATAGTAATATTTCGCCCTTATCCGCCTGTTGGCTAGTTAATAAATAACCTGCGCGACCAACCATAACACTGGTTTTCCCCGTGCCAGCGCCAGCTAACAGCAGATTATTATCATTATCGATAATACATGCTCGGCGTTGAGCTAGTGTTAACGGATTAGACTCAACCGTATCAAAAAAACGTTTATAGGTTTGAAGTTGTTTATTGATATAGCGTTCACGACACTCAGCTATGCCTTGCTCTGTCCACTTTTGGTAAAAGGATAACCGTTGCAGTTTTTCAGCAACCTCGGCCAATGCTTTACTTGCCTTACTTAACTGGCTTAACTTGCTTGAGTTAAGCCAAGGGAACCAACGCTTACCTTCTTCACTTGCCGATAATTGTATACGTTCAATGCTTGATTGGCGTAAGTAACGATTCGTAGTTGTTTTTTTTATCGCCGTTAATAAGGTGTCAACACGATTAATATTAGCTAATACCCAAAGCTGTTCAAGCTTACTCTTTTGCCTGCGCTTGGCATTATAGGCAAGCATAGTAAAGACATAGTTTTTGTTTGCCGTTTTCAAGGACATAATTTGTCCGAAAAAACTCAGGTGAAATTCAGGGGGTACTAGCAACTCTTGCCATGAAATGGTGAGTAAGCGCTGGTCAACGTCAATAACTAAGCCACTTGCACTGATCTTTATTACCGTTGGGAGACCAATAAATCGGCCAAGAAAACTTGAAGATATACATTTCATTGACAACAAAAACCCAAATACGGAAAGAGAATAAAGCCATAATGATTATTCTATCATTAGTACTGTGTTCAGGTACCAATGAAGTGATAAACAAAGTAGGAAATTAATAAGCAACTTGAGATAAAGGAGTTAATAACCTTAATACACTCATTAAATTCATCACCAAAAACATAAAGTATGCTATCAAAATCTCAGCTAGCACTTTTGACTACTGTAAAAGTTAATTTTTAAGAATTAAAGGAAAAAATATTAAAACACAACTAAGATTAGTTGTATAAGTTGAAAAGGGTAAAACAGCTCAGGAGAAACAAATGAAATCCATTAGAATTGAGGATTACATGAACAAACACCCTGTAACCTTTACTATTGACATGTCAGTTGCAGAAGCTTCAGAAAAATTAATTGACTCCCCTCAAAACGGTGGACCGGTACTCGATGTTTACCAACGTGTTATCGGTTTTTTATCAGAGCAAGAGTGCTTAATTCACCTGCTTGAAGATACCTATTTAAGTGAGCCTCACGCGACTGTGGCAGATATGATGCGAACCGATGTCCTAACGGTAGGTTGTGAAAACTCTGTAGTCGATTTAGCACAACAAATGACTAAAAACAAACCAAAGCTTTACCCTGTAGTTGATGAGAATAAACGGTTACTAGGTATTATTACCCGCAGTGATATTTTAAAGGCTATCAATATTCACCTACGCTCATTTTATCAAAAAGGCCATGGTCGTCTGGTATAAATAAAGGCTAAAAATACCCGCTTGCGGCATGTGTAAAAGTACATTCAGTGCTGTGGCTACATGAATGTGCGATAACTTTCCTTCATTAAAGCATAACTTTTTACTGTTTTTTTATTGAAAACACTGAGCATATTTTAAAGCAGAGCAGCGTGTAAAACTCATCGCTAAAAAACTTTATTCGGCCTTGGTTTGTTGAAAATTTATACTATGCTTTTATCAAGTACTGTAACTTCCTCATATTTAATTGATTTTCAGTTGATTTTAACTAATAAAGAAAAAGAAAAATAAAGGTTAAGGTGACTTATGCTTTCAACCAGTTTTATAGTTTATTTTATCGCCACTATATTATTAACCATCACCATGTTATTGGTGTCTCATTTACTCAACCCTAAAGTCCCCGCCAGAACCAATAATGAGCCATTCGAGTCTGGCATCGTTGGCCAAGGAAGTACTGATATTCGATGGAATATCAATTACTTTTTAGTGGCTATCTCGTTTGTGATTTTTGATATAGAAGCAGTCTTTTTGTATGTTTGGTCCATCGTGGTGATGGAAGCCGGTTGGCATGGTTTTTTTATCACTTCTTTTTTTATATTCATCTTACTAACCGCCCTACTCTATGAAATCAAACAAGGCGCCTTTCTCTGGGGTGAGAAAATGCCCGTTAAAAGTGTGCACACCCCGTTAAGTAAAGAGGCTTAAAATGCGTTGGCAATTAACTAAACCCGAGCAAGTAATCGATACTCAAGTGGCGGGTATTGAAGACCTCACCGAGAAGAATTTACTTTTAGCTAAATTAGATGACTTAGTAGCTTGGGGTAGAGGAAATTCCCTTTGGCCTTTTAATTTTGGTTTATCTTGCTGTTACGTTGAAATGGCCACCTCTTTTACCAGTCGTCATGATATCGCCCGTTTTGGCTCCGAGGTAATACGTGCCACGCCTAGAGAAGCTGATTTAATTGTCATCTCTGGTACTGTTTTTTTAAAAATGGCCCCCGTTATACAATACCTTTATGAGCAAATGCTCGAGCCTAAATGGGTGATTTGCATGGGTTCATGTGCCAATTCTGGTGGCATGTATGATGTTTATAGTGTTGTACAAGGCGCTGATCGTTTTTTACCAGTTGATGTCTATGTACCTGGCTGCCCGCCTCGCCCTGAAGCCTTAATGTACGGCTTAACCTTATTACAGCAAGCGATCAAGGAAGGTTACTCAAAGCAAAAAAGGCCGCTTAATCGCATCATAACAGCTGAGGAAATTGAAAAATTTGCCACCCGTAATCTAAGAGATGAAAAAAATGCTTCCCGTATGGCAGTCACAACACTTCGAACGCCCGATGGAGTCTAGTTTATGACAGCAGAGAATAATAATAAGATAACCGATGAGCTAATAGCGCAAATCCCTGAGCTGTTTAAGCAATTCAATAAAGAGCATTTTGCCGCTCAAACTACTTGTGACGATATAGTGACTTTATGGGTTTCTAGTAAAAGAATAATTGCAATTTTATCCTTTATGAAAAGCATCACTGACCCCTTTGATATGTTATACGATTTATATGCTGTTGATGAAAGGCTGCGTTTAGATAAAAACCAGTACCCTATATTAGATTTCACTGTGGTTTACCAGCTGTTATCAATTAACAGAAATAAACACATTAGATTTAAAGTTGCCCTCGATGAAACACCGTTAGAAATTGCAACCATCACGCACTTATTTAAAAATGCCAACTGGTATGAAAGAGAAGCATGGGATCTGTTTGGTATCACCTTCATTGATCACCCACTGCTAACCCGAATTTTATTACCGCCAACGTTTAAGGGCCACCCATTACGTAAAGAATTTCCTGGTCGAGCGACAGAGAATGACCCTTTTACTTTAGATGAACAAAAACTACAAAAGGAACAACAGGCACTAAAATTTATTCCTGAGCAATGGGGCATGAAAAAAAGTAACGATGATAACGACTATATGTTCCTTAACTTAGGACCAAACCACCCGAGTGTTCATGGTGTCTTTCGCATCGCCTTACAGCTTGATGGTGAACGTGTTATCGATGCTGTACCCGATATTGGTTTTCATCATCGCGGCGCTGAAAAAATAGCAGAACGCCAAACCTGGCATGGTTTTATTCCCTACACAGATCGCATCGACTATTTAGGCGGAGTGATGAATAACTTCCCTTATATTTTAGCCATTGAAAAATTAGCCGGTATTGAAGTCTCTGAGCGGGTTAAGTGCATTCGCGTGATGTTGTCTGAATGTTTTCGAATATTAAGTCATATGTTGTTTTTTGGTACCTTTGCCCAAGATATAGGTCAGTTGTCACCTATATTTTATTTATTCATCGATAGAGAAAAATTATTTGCCATTATTGAAGCCATAACAGGTGCAAGAATGCACCCCAGCTGGTTTCGTATCGGCGGTTTAGCACAAGACCTACCCCAAGGTTGGGATAAAATGATGCTTGAATTCACTGATTATTTTCCAAATAAATTAGATGAATACGAGGTCATGGTGATGCAAAATAGCATTATTAAAATACGTAGCATAGGTATAGGTCAATATACCAAACAACAAGCCATTGACTGGGGTGTAACCGGGCCTGGTTTACGCGCGACCGGCTGTGATTATGACTTAAGAAAAGTATCGCCTTATAGCGGCTATGAAAATTACGATTTTACCGTACCTCTCGATGATCAAGGTGATGCCTATGCTCGCTGTAAACTTCGGGTAGAAGAAATGCGCCAGAGCATCCGTATTATTAAGCAATGTATTAAACATATGCCTCAAGGTCCTTATAAAGCCGAACATCCATGTACAACACCCCCGATGAATAACCTCAGTAAAAATGATATCGAAACACAAATACAGCATTTTTTAAATACCAGTTGGGGTGCTGTTATGCCAAATGGTGAATCATCTTTTGCCGTTGAAGCCACTAAAGGTATCAACAGTTATAGCATTATCAGTGATGGTACCAGCTCAAGTTATCGCACGCGGATCAGAACCCCTTCTTTTCCACATTTACAAATGATCCCTGAAATATCAAAAGGTTTAATGCTTGCCGATTTAATCGTCATTATCGCCAGCATAGATTTTGTTATGGCTGATGTTGATAGATGATACTTATATATGGCTCAGTTCCAAAGTACTTGACCACTTCAACTGTTCTCTAAATGGCAGCCATATGATTTAACAGGAAGTATTGCTGAAGTGATAAAAGCGAGCTTCACAAGCAAGGATGCTTGTGTAGAGCCCCAGGGATGGGTTTACGCGTTTCGCTTGGTTACTCAGCAATACTAAACGACAACAGAGCCTTATATTTATATATGCAGTGAAGTAAAAATAAACGAGGAGATGCTCTATGACATTAGCCAACGAGATCCCAACAAATGAAACCGTTGAGCTCAGTGATGTTGAAAAAGCCCAAATTGATAGCTTGTTACTTAAAACGCCCTATACCTCTGGGGCGAGTATTGATGCCTTAAAAATAATACAAAACCATCGCGGCTGGGTTAGCGATGGCAGCCTGTTAGCTTTAGCGCTTTATTTAAATTTACCCTTAGCCGATCTAGATTCCGTAGCCACTTTTTATAACCTTATTTTTCGCCAGCCGGTGGGAAAAGTGGTCTTGCACCCCTGTGATGGCATTAGTTGCGATCTTATGGGTGGCCAAAAAATCAGGCAGTGCCTAAACAAACAGCTAAAAATAACCAATGGCCAAACCACAGATGATAATCAATTTACCCTGATCCCGCTGCCCTGTTTAGGTGCATGTGATAAAGCACCAGTAATGATAGCCAATGAAACACTGTTCGAGCTAATACAAGCAGAAAACTTACCCTTGATTTTAAACAACTTAATCAAGGAAAAGTCTACATGAATACTGAGAAAAGTAGCGAGAAAAGTACTTATCCGACCAAGCCTTTAACCCGTTTTATCACCGATGATGATAACTGCTGGCAGTTACAAGAATATCAAGACTTAGGCGGTTATGATGGCTTAAAACATGCTTTAACCCTATCGAGAGCCGCGGTATTAGATGAAATAAAAGCATCCAATCTCAGAGGACGAGGCGGTGCGGGTTTTCCTACTGGATTGAAATGGAGTTTTGTGCCGCAAGGTGATGACGCCCCTCACCCAAAATACCTGATAGTGAATGCCGATGAAATGGAACCCGGCGCATTTAAAGACAGATTATTATTAGAAAAAACACCACATCAAATCATAGAAGGCTTACTTATCGGAGGTTATACCTTAGATGCCGACATAGGCTATATTTTTATTCGAGGTGATTATTATAGCGCTATCCAACATATCGAAATAGCACTGCAAGAATGCTACGACAATAAGCTCTTAGGTAAAGATATTCTTGGCAGTGGTTTTAATTTTGAAATACATATCCATACCAGTGCTGGACGCTATATTTGCGGCGAAGAAACCGCTTTAATCAACGCCCTTGAAGGCAAACGAGCCATCCCCAGAGCAAAGCCGCCCTTTCCACAAGTGGCAGGCTTATGGGGTAAACCTACCATAGTAAACAATGTCGAAACATTTTGTAATTTACCTCATATTTTAAATTTTGGTGCCGATTGGTTTAAATCTTTGGGACGGTTTAAAGATGCTGGAACAAAAATATTTGGCGTTAGTGGTCGGGTTAAAAACCCTGGTTTATGGGAGTTACCCATGGGTACACCCATTGGTGAAATTATTGAGCATTATGCCGGCGGTATGTCCGATGGTTATAAGTTAAAAGGCTATCTACCAGGAGGTGGTTCAACCGACTTTTTATTAGCGAAGCACTTCGATACCCCGATGGATTATGACGAAATAGGCAAACAAAGAAGCCGTATGGGCACAGGCACCATTATTGTCTTAGATGATAAGTACTGTCCTGTGGCTATGGTATTAAATTTAGTTAAATTTTTCGCTCAAGAATCCTGTGGTTGGTGCACGCCATGCAGGGATGGTTTACCTTGGGCTGCGGTATTACTTGAGAAAATTGAACAAGGTAAAGGTGAGTTAGCTGACATTAAGCAGCTGGAAGATTTATGTAAATTTGCCGCCCCCGGCAATACTTTTTGTGCCCTGGCCCCAGGTGCGGTCGAACCCTTACAAAGTGCCCTCAATTATTTTAGAGATGATTTTGAACAACATATAACACAAAAGTCATGCCCATATTGCGTTCAAAGCTGCGAACAAAGCCATTTGGAGGAAGACCATGACAAATAAAGTCACTATCTTTATTGAGGACTTACCCTACCAAGTAGCTGATGATATTAACTTGCTGCAAGCTTGTTTGAGTTTAAAGTTGGATATCCCCTATTTTTGTTGGCATCCCGCGATGGGTTCGGTCGGTGCTTGTCGACAATGTGCGGTTATGCAATATCAAGATGAAGAAGATACCCGAGGCCGATTAGTGATGTCTTGTATGACGCCTGTTGCTGAAGGCATGCGCATATCATTTAGCCATGAAAAAGCCGAAACCTTTCGTGCCACCAATATAGAAGCCATGATGACTAACCATCCTCATGATTGTCCGGTCTGTGAAGAGGGCGGCGACTGTCACTTACAAGATATGACTTTGCTCACTGGCCATATAACACGCCGTTATCCTGGCACAAAACGTACTCATAATAATCAATACCTAGGGCCTTTTTTAAACCATGAAATGAATCGCTGCATAGGCTGTTACCGCTGCGTGCGATTTTATCGTGATTATTGTGGCGGTAATGATTTAAATGTATTCTCTTCAAAAAATAACATTTTTTTTGGTCGTGCAGAACCGGGTAATTTAGAAAATGAATTTAGTGGTAATTTAGCTGAAGTATGCCCAACAGGGGTATTTACCGATAAGCCGTTTAGCCAACACTACATTCGTAAATGGGACCTTCAATCAGCGCCGTCAATTTGTACTCATTGTAGTGTCGGCTGTAATACTTATGTCACTGAACGTGGTGGTATCATCCGCAAGATCAACAATCGATATAATGCAGCAATAAATGGTCATTTTTTATGTGACCGTGGCAGATTTGCTTATCAACATGTCAATCATGACAATAAATTAACCCAAATATGGTCTCGTGCTCAGCAAAGCCAAACAACCCATATTTTTGATAATGAGCAAGCACATAGCCAATTATCCCAATGGCTCAATGAAACTGATGCACAAGTATTAGGCATTGGCTCTGCCCGCTCCTCCCTGGAAAATAATGCCGCATTACATAAGTTAGTCGGTGGCAATAATTTTTATGCCGGCATAGCCAATAATGAATTAAAGCAACTGCAGTTATTAACTAAAACCTATGAAAGTAAGCAAGTGGCTTTAGTTTCTCTTAGCCAAATAGAACAAAGTGATGCGGTACTTTTAGTGGGTGAAGATGTAACACAAACTGCACCTAGATTAGCCTTATCGATAAGACAAATGACTAAAAATGCTGGCATTGCTCAAGCCGCTAAACTGGGGATAAAACCATGGCAAGATGAAGCCGTGAGAAATATAAGCCAAGATAGTAAATCACCGCTTATTATTATCAATACTGATGAAACTAAATTAGCTGATGTGGCAAAATATAACCTAAAGCTAGCCCCGAATAAACAGCTTGAGTTGCTTATAGAGATTGAAGCTTATCTAACCAGTAAATATGCGCTAACACCTTCTGCTGAAACGTTTTCTGACCTCGCCATCGCTATCGCCGAGGAATTACTTGCCGCAAATAACCCTGTAGTTGTCACTGGCACCCATAGTTTTGATATTGCCTTATTATCAGCATGCTTGAGGCTGAGTATTTTATTAAGAAAACATAAAAATAACTCAGGTTTTTATTGTGCAACATCATCGATTAATGCCTTAGGACTGTCTTTATTAGCACAGCCTGATCATGATATTGACAATTTAATACACTCGATAAAATCTACCCCGCCGACCCTACTTATCATCATGGAAACGGATTTATACCGGTATTGCGCCAATGAAAAACTAAGTAAATATTTAGATAACATTAAACACATTGTTGTTATTGAACAAATAATGAACGATACCGTAAAAATGGCAGATTTAGTATTGCCAGCGGCCTCTTTTGCTGAACAACATAGCAGCTGGTTAAATAATGAGGGTAGATTACAACGAGCTTATGCCGTTATGCCAGCAAGTGATATGAGACAAACGCCAGTGCAATGGCTAGCACAACATAATGCACTTGATGATGGACAAAACCTTTATCGCTACATGCAAACTATCACGCCTCTTTTACAACCGATAATGCAAATTGTAACGACTGATAAAAGTGACTTTCCCGTCGCTCGCCAACCAATGCGTTCATCGGCTCGAACGGCTTTTTTCGCTAATATAGATGTTAAAGAATATGCGCCAAAACGTGATAAAAAATCCAATTTAACCTTTACCATGGAAGGTGTTGCTGGCTTTAGACAACAAACACTCGATAATAGCCAACATAAAATAACCACGCCAGTGACGGGTGTCTGGTCACCTAAATGGAATTCAAATCAAGCGCTGAATAAAGACTTAAAGCAATCAAGTTTTCAAGATGAAGCGGACTCAAGCTTAGGCGCAGATTTAGGCTTGAAAATATTTGACCAGCTCAATAGCCAAGAGTTTACAGTGCCTGCTGCGCAAATAGATTCACCAAGTCAGCAATTAAATAACCTAAGTATTTGTCCTCAACATCATATTTATAGCAATGACGAGCTTGCCGATTATTCGTCAAGCATTCAACAACTAAGACCTGAGCCGGTAATTTCACTTAATCAACAGCAAGCAAACCATTTATCCCTTAAATCAGGTGAAAAACTCACTATCAGCTCTGATGATTATAATATCTCTTTGCCCTGTTTTATTAGCAAGACTCTGGCAGATCAAGTGGTTTTAGTACCCTTTACAGAATTTCTTCGCTTAGGAACTAACATGCATATTGCAACTAAGTACTCTGCTGGCAATGCTAATGGAGATGCTAATGACTAGCTGGTTAACACCCTTAATCATATTAATTGTACTGCTGCTGTTAGGAGCTTGGTCTATTTGGCTAGAACGCAGAGTGCTGGCTTTATGGCAAGACAGATTAGGACCAAATCGTGTTGGCCCCTTTGGTTTATTGCAAGTTGTTGCCGATATGATAAAGATTTTCACCAAAGAAGATTGGGTGCCACCCTTTGCTGATAAAGTGCTCTTTATCATCTCGCCTATGATAGTCATGATCATGACACTGTTAGGCTTTGCCATTATTCCCTTTGCGCCAAATATACAAATTGCCCAATTTGATCATGCCTTATTATTTTTATTAGCCATCAGTTCATTATCTGTTTACAGCATTATGCTAGCGGGATTTTCATCTAATAGTAAATATGCGCTGTTAGGGGCTATGCGCACCGCAGCTCAAATGATCAGCTATGAAGTATTTATGGGTTTAGCGTTAATGGGCGTGGTGATTTTAGCCGATGATTTTAGTTTATCTGCCATCGTGGCAGCACAAGCAGATGTTTGGTTTATTTGTTATCAGCCATTAGGTTTTGTGCTATTTTTTATTGCCGGTATAGCAGAAATTCATCGTGCGCCCTTTGATTTACCTGAAGCTGAAACAGAAATCGTCGCAGGTTTTCATACCGAATATTCCAGTATGAAATTTGGCATGTTTTTCATTGGTGAATATTTAGGCGTGATATTAATTTCCAGCTTAATCACTACCTTGTATTTTGGTGGCTGGCAAGGCCCTTTCTTACCACCTTTATTATGGTTTATCTTAAAAACTGGATTTTTCATACTATTCTTTATTCTTTTACGAGCGGCAATACCAAGACCTAGATACGACCAATTAATGGTATTCGCTTGGTATATTCTATTACCTTTGTCTTTACTGAACCTATTAGTCACAGGTGCGGTTAAGTTAAGTCTTTTAGGCTAACAGGAGCATTTATTATGATGAGCCAAATTAGAACCTTATTAAAAGTACTCAAACATACTTTTACTAAAGCTGACACGGTGCAATATCCAGAGCAACAGCCCTATTTATCACCCAGGTATAGAGGTCGTATCGTGTTAACGCGCGATCCGAATGGCGATGAACGCTGTGTCGCCTGTAACCTGTGTTCTGTAGCCTGCCCTGTTGATTGTATTTTTGTTGAAAAAGATGAAACTCAAGGTGGCCGTTGGCAAGCTAAAACATTCAGGATAAATTTTTCACGGTGCATTATGTGTGGCTTTTGTGAAGAAGCCTGCCCAACACACGCCATACAACTAACTCCCGATTTTGAAATGGCTGAATATGATAGGCAAAACCTAGTATACGAAAAAGAACATTTATTGATTAACGGACCTGGAAAATATCGTGATTACAATTTTTATCAGGTGTGTGGTAAAGCCATTGAAGGAAAAGCCAAAGGGCAAGCAAATAACGAAGCACCTCCGATAGATATTAAAAGTTTACTACCCTGAAATAAAAGGTTTACTTGTTATGTTAGATAATATGTTAAACACCATTTTCATTATTACTGCGGCCATTATTTTAATCAGTGCGCTGTTAACTATCACTGCGCATAACGTCGTACATGCCTTGTTATATTTAGTGATCACTATGTTAGCCGTTTCTTTAATATTTTTTATTTTAGGCGCCTCATTTGCCGCCGCTTTGCAAATTATTATCTATGCGGGTGCCATTATGGTGTTGTTTATCTTTGTCACCATGATGCTGCATCAGGGCGAAAAATCTTTAGCGCAAGAGCGACATTTATTTCACTTTTCCACCTCAATAACCGCTTTATTTTTATCTAGCATGCTATTTTTTGAATTGATTTTCATGTTATTTTTGACGCCTACTGATAGCGCTAACAGTAGGGTAACGGCGCCATCATCCGCAATTATCACCGTGAAAGATATAGGTACACAATTATATGGCCCGTATTCGTTGCTCGTGGTGATCAGCGCTTTAATGCTGCTTAGTGCCTTGATCACCGCCATTCATATCAGTAAAAGCCCAGTCACTAGTGAGATAAAAACAAAGGCAGATAATTTATGATCCCTATTTCTTGGGTTTTCATGCTCAGTTTAAGTTTATTTGTTATTGGACTTTTTGGCGTTCTTGCTAGACGAAACCTGTTATTTATCTTGATTTCTTTAGAGTTAATGTTAAATGCGGTCGTCATCTTGTTTATTGCGGCCAGTCGCTATCACTCGGCTTCGATAGCAAATAGTGATGGCCAAATAATGTATTTGTTAATACTGACCTTAGCGGCATCTGAGATTGCCGTTGGATTAAGTTTAGTGGTCCATATGTACCGTCAACATCATCACTTAGATATAGATAAACTCAATAAGTTAAGGGATTAATATGACGGAATATGCAAGTTTATTAGCGCTTGTGCCACTGCTACCACTTTTTAGTGCCCTTATTTTATTATTTTCCAAGTTACCTAAATTATGGATCTCAATTTTCGCGGTAGGCTCTGTTGCCAGCGTTGCTTTAATCAGCTTATTTTTTAATGTTATATTTTGGCAACAAAGCGATTTTGTTCTTACTGCCAGTTTAGGCACTTGGATTAACATTGCCCAATTAAAGATAAACTTTGGTTTATATTTAGATCCCTTATCTTTGGTGATGATCACCATTGTATCGGGCGTGGGTGCGTTAATACATCTGTATTCAACTGGGTTTATGTACCAAGATAATGATTTAAAACGCTATTTCACTTATTTGAATTTATTTGTTTCTGCCATGCTATTTTTAGTACTCGCGGATAATCTTTTACTGCTGTATTTAGGTTGGGAAGGTGTTGGTTTATGTAGCTACTTACTCATTGGCTTTTGGTATCAAGATCGAAAAAATAACTTAGCGGCCAATAAAGCCTTTTTAATGACCAGAATTGGCGATACCGCCATGGCTATTGGCTTATTTTTATTGTTCACCCAATTGGGCACATTAGATATACAAGAAATTCAAATTAAAGCCCACGCTGTTTGGTCACTTAACAATGATAACAATACCATGGCAAGCTTATGCTGCTTATTATTATTAGCTGGCGCGGTGGGCAAATCAGCGCAGTTACCTTTACAAAACTGGTTACCCGATGCGATGGCAGGCCCCACGCCTGTTAGTGCCTTGATCCATGCCGCTACTATGGTTACCGCCGGAATTTATTTGATAGCACGCAATAGTCAATTATTTCAACTTGCACCCGATGTGCTATATCTCGTTGCCCTTATTGGCACTTTCACTTTATTGCTCGGTGCCAGCGCTGCTATGGTGCAAACTGATTTAAAACGCATTTTAGCTTATTCAACGATTAGTCAATTAGGCTATATGTTTTTAGCGTTAGGTGTTGGCGCAGGGGCCAGTGCCGTTTTTCACTTAATGACCCATGCGTTTTTTAAAGCTCTACTCTTTTTAGCCGCCGGCGCGCTTATTTATAGCTTACACCATGAACATAATATTTTTAAAATGGGCGGTTTACTTAAAAAGCTTCCTGTTGTAGCGGTGTCATTTGCCATTGGCTGTGCTGCATTGGCTTCGTTACCCTTCACTGCCGGATTTTTCAGTAAAGAATTAATCTTAGCGCAAGTAATTGCTTCTGGTCATAGCGGATTATGGTGGGCGGCAGTATTAGGCGCCTTTATCACGGCATTTTATAGTGCTAGATTGTTTTTTGTCGTGTTTTTAGGTCAAACACAGTTATCACCTAATGCAAGGCCAACAAAGTCGATGAGCCTAGCATTGGTTATTTTATCGGTCTTGTCATTATTTGGTGGCATACATCCTGAAGGCTTAAAAAGCTTAATGCCGCAACTAGATACTGACGGCTTAAGCACTTTACAACATTGGTTGCCTATTATTTTACCCTTTATTGCTATTTCATTGGCGTGGTGGCTGTTCAAAACAAAACGTTTTGGCAAACCAGTACCTGCTTTTATGCAAGGTGTCCATCAGTTAGTTAAAAGTGGTTGGGCCTTTGATCGCCTTTATCAAACAATTATTGTCTCGCCATTTAACACTTTATGCCAAGTAAACAAAGATGATTTTATTGATTTATTTTATCGTTTAATAGAAAAAACCAGTGGTAGATTACATATGGTTTTTAGCAAATTTCAAAATGGACAATTAAGACGTTACAACGCCAGCCTGATCCTATTTTGTATTTTAGCCTTTGCCTGGTTTATCAGTGGGGAGTTAATGCTATGACCTTATTTATACTTTTATTAATGCCTTTATTGGGCGGACTACTTGCTTGGTATAGCGAAAGGTTTGACGCTGATTTACCCAAAAAAATTGCTTTGTTATCTTTACTTCTGTGCTGGTTACCTTTAATTCCTTTACTTAGTAGCATGCCGTTTGATGCCAGTTCATTACCGAACTCACAGTGGCTTATAGATGAATCTTATCCTTGGATACCATTCTTTAATATCAACGCCCATTTAGCACTAGATGGCCTGAGTTTATTATTGATTTTACTGACGCTGTTAATGGGCTTAGTCGCCCTGTCTTCAGCTTGGCATGAAATTACCAAACGAACAGGGCTATTTTATTTAAACCTACTTTGGACCTTGGCCGGTGTCATAGGCGTATTTTTAGCAATTGACCTGTTTCTATTTTTTGTTTTTTGGGAAGTTATGTTAGTACCTATGTACTTTTTGATCTCAATTTGGGGCTATGAACAGCGCCACTATGCGGCAGTTAAGTTTTTTATCTTCACTCAAGCGGGTGGATTATTAATGCTAATAAGCCTATGCGCACTAGTGGGTATTCACTACCAGCAAACAGGAATATTAACCTTTGACTACCTTATTTTAATACAAAACCCCATTAGCGGTGACTTAGCATTTTGGGTCGCACTGGGCTTTACCATCGCATTCTTAGTAAAATTACCGGCTTTACCTTTTCATTCTTGGTTAGCCGATGCTCATACTCAAGCCCCCACCGCCGCCAGTGTCATACTCGCAGCAGTATTATTAAAAACCGGTGGTTATGGCATTATTCGATTTGTGCTGCCGTTATTTCCACAGGCATCGATACAACTCGCGCCCTTTATGATGTTGTTAGGCGTAATTGGCATCATCTATGGCGCTATGATGGCTTTTGTACAAACTGACTTAAAACGTTTAGTGGCCTATTCAAGTGTCAGTCATATGGGCTTTGTCTTATTAGGCTGTTTTGCTTTAAATATTTATGCCCTGCAAGGGGCAATTATGCAAATGTTAGCCCATGGCATCAGTACCTCAGCATTATTTGTTTTGGTTGGCATGATACAACATAGATACCACACCAGAGATCTCAATAAGCTAGGCGGCTTATGGCTTAATTTACCTAAGCTCAGTGCTTTTGGCTTGTTTTTTGGCATTGCTTCTTTAGGCATGCCAGGTTTGGGCAACTTTGTTGCTGAATTTTTGATATTAGTGGGCAGTTTTGAGCAATACCCTATACTGACCATATTTGCCGCATCAGGTTTGATTTTAGCGGCGGTGTATTCATTATTATTAATTTATAAAACCTTTTTTGGGCCAATAAAGCGTCCACACGACAGTAAAATAACCGACACCAATACCAAAGAGTGGTGCACCCTTATCTCTATGTGTTTTATTCTCATTTATTTAGGCTTACACCCGCAACCATTTTTTGATTTGGTGCCGATTACCTTGATGAAACTGAACTTTATAGCCGCTGATATTGGAGCTTTATTATGAATGTAAATTATTACCCTGCATTCATTTTAATGTGTGGTGCCTTGATGATATTAATTCAGCTGTGCTTTAAAAGAAGCCATATCACCAGCTATTTAATTTCAGGACTCAGCTTATTTCTTGCCTTATTAACGCAGTTATTTTTACAAAATCATGCTGATACTAGCGATGTTTTATTTGTTTTGAATGCCCAAACAAGCTTTGTCTCGCTGTTATTATTAATGGTGGTCGGCTTAATTTGGGCGCAACTTTATCATTGGCTTAAAACCATAAACGAGCAAAAAGAAGAATATTATTTACTGTTTTTATTCACCACCATCGGTGGCTTGATCATGGTTTCGAGTAATCATTTTGCCAGTTTTTTTCTCGGCTTAGAATTAATGAGCCTGTCGTTTATTGGCTTGATTGCTTATTGTGGCCCGGATCAAAAAGCACAAGAAGCTGGCATTAAATATTTAATTTTATCAGCCCTCGCTTCCGCCTTTATTTTAATGGGCGCGGCTATTTTATATCTTCAATTTGGCTCTTTATCTTTTTCAAACTTGATGCCAAATACTTCGAGCCAAATTTTACCTCCGTGGGCTATTATAACGGCGATCATTTTTATTTTTACCGGGCTATTTTTTAAACTTTCTTTAGTGCCCTGTCATTTATGGGTTGCTGACTTATTTGAAGGTGCACCGCTGGTGACTGCGGCTATGTTAGCAACTTTATCAAAGTTAGCGGCGTTCATTATATTATGGCGCTTAGTCACTTTAGGACATTGGCAACAATATCCAATCATTATAGATATTTTATCTATGGTAGCGATTGCCTCTATGTTTATCGGTAACTTCTTAGGCTTATTACAAAAAAATCTGTTACGTTTAATGGCGTACTCTTCTATCGCACACTTTGGTTATTTATTAATAGTGTTGTTATTAATCAATAACAATGCCATTGAATTTTCCAGCCAAAGCTTTAATACGCAAACCCTGTTTTTTTATTTAGTGGCCTATTTATTTACCCTAGTCGGTGTTTTTTCTATCTTTATGCAATTGCCAAAAATAAAAACACTCGATGATTTAGCCGGTTTATTCTGGCATCACCCTGTTATCGCCATCACGTTAATGCTATTAATGCTTTCCTTAGCGGGTATCCCCTTAACCTTAGGTTTTATGGCGAAATTCTATTTGGTCATGGCTGCGGTCAGTCAACAATTATGGCTGGTATTATCTGCGTTAGTGCTCAGCAGTATTATTGGCTTATTCTATTATTTAAGAGTGATTATGGCGATGTTAAAAACCCCCGCAGATGAATTAAAATTAAAGGAAATTAATTCATCTGGCAGTAGCCTATCACTTAATATACTTATATTATTTTTAGTGATAGGTTTCGGTGTATTCCCTTCATCTTTAAGTCAATTTATTCAACAAATATCAGGTTAAAATGCTCAGCTGTAAGCGCAATTTTACTAACGCTCACATGTTTTTAACCAGGAAATATCAGGATATCGTGCCAATGCAATACGAGATGGTTTATCATGGTAAAATATTGAAAAGTAATCGTTCCAAAATGCGTAAAACAACTAACAACTAGACTAAACACCTTGATTTAAAGAACTAAAAAATAAGAGCTCACATTAATGAACAACACCGAACAGCCCTCAATTCTTTGGCACGATTATGAAACCTGGGGTATATCGCCAAAGTTTGATAAGCCTTCTCAATTTGCCGGCATTCGTACCGATCTCGAGTTAAACATTATTGGCAAGCCAGAAATGTTTTATTGTCAACCGCCGGTTGATTACCTGCCACACCCGGAAGCTTGTTTAATTACCGGTATAACGCCGCAAAAAGCACAACGTGAAGGGCTAACCGAAGCAGAATTTGCTGCGCGCATACATGAATTATTTTCAGCGCCTAATACTTGTGTCGCTGGCTATAACAATATTCGCTTTGATGATGAAGTTACTCGCTATTTATTTTACCGTAACTTTTACGACCCTTATGCGCGTGAATGGCAAAATGGCAATAGCCGCTGGGATATTATCGATATGGTGCGGGCCACTTATGCCCTACGCCCTGAAGGTATTAACTGGCCAACCGTTGATCGCGACGGCGAAGAAGTTGTTAGTTTTCGCTTAGAGTTATTAACCAAAGCCAATGGTATTAGTCATGAGTCTGCCCATGACGCCATGAGTGATGTTTACGCCACTATTGCTATGGCAAAGTTGATCAAAGAAAAACAGCCGAAACTCTATGAGTTTATTTTTAACTTAAAAAATAAAAATCACGTTAAAGATTTGATCAATACCGCAGACATGACCCCCATTGTCCATACCTCAAGTAAAATATCCTCGGCACACGGTTGTACCAGTTGGTTTGCACCGATAATTTATCATCCCACGAATAAAAACGCGGTAATTTGTGTCGATTTGGCCCAAGATATTACACCTTTATTAACACTTAGCAGTGAAGAAATAAAAGCGCGTTTATATACCCGTCATGATGAGTTAGCGCCGGACGAAAAGCCTATTCCGGTTAAACTTATTCATGTAAATAAATGTCCGATGATCGCACCTGCAAAAACCCTATTACCTGAAAATGCCGAGCGTTTGGCCATACCAAGGGATTTTTGTTTAGAAAATTTAGCGTTATTAAAAAAGCATGCTGAACTGAGAGATAAGCTCAGTGATGTTTTTGCCAGCTCTGATTTTGATAATACTGACGTAGATGCCGAGCAAGCATTATATGGCGGTAAGTTCTTTAGCCATAGCGATAAAGCGCAAATGGATATTTTGCGCGGTTTAACGCCAGAGCAATTAGCGAACCATCCGTTTGAATTTCAAGATGAGCGTTTAGGCGTGTTGTTATTTCGTTATCGAGCGAGAAACTTCCCACTCACTTTATCTACAAGTGAGCAACAAAAATGGCAGGATTACTGCCAAAATAAAATGCAATACGGTGGTAAAGGTATTTTGTCACTGGATGAATTTATGATGAAGATTGAAAATTTAGCGCACGAGCATGAAAAAGATAAAGCTAAGATGTCGGTACTCAAAGCATTATATGAATATGTACAAGGATAAAAGTCATCTTAATATTAATATTAACAGGCGCAATTAAGCGCCTTTTAAATAAGCTAGTGTTAAGTAAGCTGAGGCTTTAGCGTTTAAAGCGAGAAATTAAACTCGAGCTATCCCAGCGGTTACCGCCACTGTCTTGAATTTCTTGGTAGTAGCCATCCAGTTGCTTAGTCACCGTTAAGTCAGCACCTAGTTTTTCAGCTTCGGCAAAAGCAATGGCTAGGTCTTTTCTGACCCAGTCAACAGCAAAGCCGAAATCAAATTCACGCGCGCACATTGTTTTACCACGATTATCCATTTGCCAAGAGCCAGCAGCGCCTTGACCAATAGTTGCCAGTAATTTATCGGTATCCAAGCCTGCTTTTTGTGCAAAATTTAAGCCTTCGGCCAAACCCTGTACGGTATTAACAAAACAAATTTGATTGACCATTTTGGCTAATTGACCTGAGCCAACGGCTCCCATCAATTGACTGAAACGAGCAAAAGCCGCCATTACCGGCTCAGCTTTATCAAATACCTTTTCATCGCCACCAACCATTACCGTAAGAATGCCATTTTCCGCCCCCGCTTGACCACCAGAAACTGGCGCATCGAGAAAGAACTTATCTTGTTCTTTGGCAATAGCCGCTAATTCACGCGCTAGCTCCGCCGAAGCCGTAGTATGATCGACAAATATACTCTCTTTAGCTAGACCAGCAAAAATGCCATCTACACCTAAAGCAACTTGACGAACATCATCATCATTGCCGACGCAACAAAAGGCAATTTCACAATCATTCACAGCCAATGCCGGTGTTGTCGCAATATCACCGTCAAACTCTTGCTGCCAAGCCAGGGCTTTATCGTGATTCCGGTTATAAACACAAACTTGATGACCCGCTTGTTGCAAATGTCCCGCCATGGGGTAGCCCATGACACCTAGACCAATAAACGCTACTTTCATATGCCAACCTTTAACTGATTAATTCATTCAATAGCGTCAGTTTACGATAGTTTACTATTTTGCTCTAGCATCTTTGCAAACCAGCAGTTTTCATCTATAATCCCAATTGAGTTGTACGCAATCAAATAGTGCAAAATTAAAATTATCGCTATAATAGCGACCGCTTGCTTAGTCAAACTAGCTTGCTATTTTATCTTTAGGAGATAACGAATATGAGTAATATTTATCAATTTTCAGTTGAGAACAATAAACAAGAAACGACTGATTTAACTCAGTTTAGTGATAAAGTATTACTTATCGTTAATACTGCCAGCAAATGTGGTTTCACCCCACAATATCAGGGTTTACAAACACTGCATGATACTTTTCAAACAAAGGGTTTTGAAGTTTTGGCCTTTCCTTGTAACCAATTTAAGCACCAAGAAAGTGGTAGTAATGAAGAAATTCAGCAGTTTTGTGATTTACACTTCAACATTAAATTTCCTTTATTTAATAAAATAGAGGTCAACGGTAATAACGCTCACCCACTATTTAACTATTTAAAACAACAAGCGCCTGGCATCCTCGGCTCTACATCAATTAAATGGAACTTCACTAAATTTTTAGTTAATCGCCAAGGTGAAGTTGTACAACGTTATGCACCAACAACTAAACCTGAAGCAATAACCGCTGATATTGAAAAGTTATTGTCAGTGCCGCTGAAAACTAATTGAGAATAAGCAATGAGTAATAATTTACAGCTAGAAAAGCAATTGTGTTTTCGCCTGTATAGTTTGAATAAATTAATGTGCCGCCTTTATGCTCCGCTATTAAAAGAGTTAGCGTTAACCTATCCGCAATATTTAGTCATGATGGTGTTATGGCAATATCGACAGGGGATTTCGGTTAAAGACTTAGGCGGTCAGCTTGATTTAGATTCAGGCACCCTTTCGCCATTATTAAAACGTATGGAAAAGCAAGCGCTTATCAAGCGAGAACGTCAGACAAAAGATGAACGAATAGTGCTTATCAAGCTCACTCAAGCAGGCATTGACTTGCAACAAAGCGCCGAACATATTCCCGCTAAAATGTTTGCTGTGACTGGCTTGTCTGCCGAAAAACTGCAAGCATTAAACCTGACACTTGATCAGCTTATTGAGAATATAGCTAATTAAACGCTGAACCTTTAAGTAATTAGGCGGGTTGCGTTATGTATAGCCCAAGGCTGTTAACATAAGCTTTGGGCTAAATAAGGTGTTATTAATTTATAGTTTAGGAAAACAAGCTATTATGCAATTTCTCAACCACAGAATTGGCATCAGCTTCAGCAACTAAAAAGCATATATTATTGGCACTAGCGCCATGGCAAATCAAACGAATATTGATATCATTTATCGTTTGAAAAATGCTTTGTCCTATACCTTTCGCAGACGTTAAACCATTACCAATAACCGCAACAAGTGATAAGCCATGCTCGACACTCACTTCACAAAGCTGTTCTAATTCAGTAACAACTGCATTGGTAATTAATGATTGTGTTGAGCCACTTGGGTTATCAAAGGTTAAGGCAACACTGATCTCACTGGTAGTGATTAAATCAACACTCAGGTCATGTTTTGCTAACACAGTAAATACTTTCGCTAAAAAACCACTGGCATGTAACATAGCAGGACTTTTTACCGTCACTAAGGTTTGCTCACGTCGCAAAGCGATTGAACGATAGGTAGGGTTGGAGTCGACTTTTTGCTTAATTTGCGTACCACCCTTTTCCGGCTCTTTACTTGAGCCGACAAAAACAGGGATATTACAACGCATGGCCGGAATAAGGGTCGCTGGATGTAATATTTTAGCGCCAAAGGTTGCCATTTCGGCCGCTTCACCAAAACTAATTTCTTTAATCGCTCTAGCTTGATCGGTAATACGTGGGTCGGTAGTAAAAATACCCTCTACATCGGTCCAAATAGACAAATTATCGGCATTTATCGCTTCAGCCAGTAATGCGGCTGAATAATCTGAACCGCCTCGCCCTAGCGTAGTGGTATGGCCTTGACTATCTTGACCAATAAATCCTTGGGTCACAATAACTTTATCATGAAGTTTAGGTACTAATAATTGTGCACTTTGTGTTGCCAGCAGCTTGATATCAACCACAGCTTTACCATATAAACTATTGGTTTTCATCACTTGTTGAACATTAAAATACTCAGCCGCTACGTTAATCGACTGGAGAACTTGGGTAAAAACACGTGAGCTTAATTGCTCACCAAAGGCAAGGATCGCATCGGTAGTTTTACGGCTAAATTGTAGTGATTGTGTTAAAGCCTGCTGGGTTAATTCATCAAGCAAGCTATTTATTTCTTGATTAAGCTCACTGGCAACGTCCTTGGCTAGGTGCTGGGTAATATTAACTTGAATGGTACGAATATTTTCCACAATGTCTTTTTGCTCATCAACAGCAACATTTTCCTGACTTAAGCGCACCAAATAGTTGGTTACGCCAGCACTGGCGGAAACAACCACTAAGCGATTATTGGTATCATTTTTAATAATATTTGCGCAACGCAGCATGGCTTGGAAATCGGCAACACTGGTGCCGCCAAACTTGGCTACGGTTAATGATGATATAGATTGTACTAGATTCACAAATTTCTCCCCTAAAAACACTAGCTAGTTACCGAGCTTTTGCGGAACTCTTTACTGAATTAATAATTGAGTAAACTAGCGATTGGAAGAGCGTGACTGAGTAGTTAGCGCATGGGGTATTCTGCCTTGTTAGCAGACCCAGCTCATAAACGGAAAATGAGACGAAACTTTTTCAGCCAGAAGCTCTCCACCCTTTTACTTAATGCTAATAATGCCTAATAAACTAGGTTATATTTAACAAATACGTCAGGTGACAGCCCTAAGGATTCAACCTTAGTGACCGAGTATTTAAGCCCACCATCAAATACTCTCGGCGATAACGTCCCTCGAAAACGGTCATAGGAAGTGTGGTTCCTCACGTTTTCTACCTCAGTTTCGCACCTCTTCTGGTGTGTTGAAATATAGAGTATTAACCCTAAACCGCAATACGCCATATTAGACCCTATTTTGGCTATTATTGCAACAGTTTTTTTGCCAATGGACATTTTTTCAACAAGAACTTTAGCACAATACTTGATATAGTAGTTTTATATCAATGTTGTCGGTAAGTTAACAAAATCATGGATTTATTTCTCCTTAAAAAGATCATCACTGTCTTAATCATGCCTATTAATATAGTGCTGTTATTACTTGTTTTTGCCCTCTTTCTTCATGGGAGAAACCCCAAAAAAAGCATAAAAAGCTTATCGGCGGCCATTTTTATTTTACTGATCAGCGCTTTTCCACCCTTTTCTGATACAGTTATGACCGCGATTGAAAATGATTACCCTGCTTATGTTAGCAGCAATGACAGTATCGATTATATTGTCGTGCTAGGTTGTCGCCATACTAACAATAGCAATTTACCGGTTACCAGCCAACTAGGTACTTGTTCATTACAGCGCATGGTTGAAGCCTTGCGACTATATCAATTGCACCCTGAAGCAAGAATAATCACTTCTGGCTATGGTGGCCATAACCCGGTATCAAATGCTGAAACCGTCAAGCAATCATTGATACTTTTAGGTGTGCCGGCACAAAAAATTATTACGGAGAACTTCCCCAAGGATACTGAAGAAGAAGCAGAGCTGATTGCGCCTAGGGTGCAAGGTACAAAAATAATACTGGTGACCAATGCCAACCATATGCCTAGAGCGATGAATTACTTTCAGGCACAAGGTATTTACCCTATTGCGGCACCCACAGGTTACTGGGTTAAAAATCCAGACAGTAGCAAAAGCTGGGTATATTATGTACCGGACAGTAAAAAATTACAGCAGAGCACTATTGCCTGGTATGAAAGTTTAGGATTATTAGTGCAATGGTTTAAGTCGCTGTTTAATTAGGAAACTACATTATAAAACGGCAACTAGCCTGTTGTTAGCTACTAAACGGGATTATCAATATCAACAAATAGCACTTCAAGACCATGCTCCTTGGCCAAATGCTCACCTAACGCCTTTATGCCGTAACGCTCAGTGGCATAGTGACCGGCCGCAAAGCAGTGAATATCCATCTGATGAGCAATAATATGGCTAATACGGCTGGTTTGCTCAGACCCTTTCCCGTTAGATAGTTGCTGCTATTGAGTTGAGTTGAGTCCAGCAAACCTTAAACGGGATTATCAATATCAACAAATAGCACTTCAAGACCATGCTCCTTGGCCAAATGCTCACCTAACGCCTTTATGCCGTAACGCTCAGTGGCAT
>NZ_BDQM01000021.1 GCF_002207865.1 Colwellia marinimaniae | reverse complement strand
GATAGTTGTTGATATACCACTGATATTGTTGGACATACCTGAGCAACAATATCATTATAAACACGCGGTAATGAAAGCTAATTTTTATGATAGTTGTTGATATACCACTGATATTGTTGGACATACCTGAGCAACAATATCATTATAAACACGCGGTAATGAAAGCTAATTTTTATGATAGTTGTTGATATACCACTGATATTGTTGGACATACCTGAGCAACAATATCATTATAAACACGCGGTAATGAAAGCTAATTTTTATGATAGTTGTTGATATACCACTGAGTATGTTGAGCAACCGTATCATTATAAACACGCTGTAATGAAGGTAAAATCAGCTCATCCGCTTGGCCGGTTAATTCATCCATAAAAACTTTTTTCGCTTCAGTCGCCAGCACTAAGACATTATCATAGCGACTATGACAAAAGCCTGCTAAATGGCCTTTACCATAAAAGATATCATTTTCTGCGGCAGACATTTCAATACCATCCACCTGCATGTTTTGTAGTGCCTCGAGCCAACTATCAATAATTGCTCGCCATTGCTCGCCCTTAACAGAACTTGTGCCGACGTTTATTACCGGTAAGTCTTTTCTCTCATGGCGTTTATAGTTATAAGAGTGATTATCATAAATAAGACATTGGCCAAAATCTGCCACTAAGGCCTCTACTAATGCGGCAACAATACGGTAAAACTGAGCATGTTTAGCCTTACTTGTGCTAATCATCTGTTCACTGAGTGGCGTTTTCCATATTTCTTTGCCCCAAGCCGTTTCATAAACACACTCATCAGTATTGCGATTTAAATCATATTCATAGCGCGAGTCATGAGCAATTAAGGTAATGGCTTGCTCGGCAATAAAACTCGCAGTATAGGGATCTTCTTCGTAATAACGTTCTGCTTTTGCCAACAAACAGTTATCGTCTAATTCTGCGCGTAAATTGCCGCCATCATGAATAGCTGCAGACATAACAGGTAGGTATTGCTCAATTTTCAGGGTAAATGCGCCGCCGGCAATCGTCGCGGTAAAGCATTGACGTTGCGTGATTTTATTAATGATTTCTTGTTCTGTTAATTGTACGGATAATTGCTCAGTCACAATCGTACTCCCTAAGCTAGATAAAAAATACGGTTATAGCATAGCTTATATCACAGGTAAACAGTACTTCAGAGGCTGATAACAATATGCAATGAATACTTATATCAGCGAGTTGATTTTATTTTTTTATGCTTCTGCTTTGCCAAAAACATCTGACAAAATCGAGTAACGAATGATATTACCGTTCAATTAGAGTCACTTGATACCATCAGCTTGGCTATAATGTTCGGCTAAGGCAGAAACACCAAAACATTGCTCTGTTAAGCTGCCCTGTTCATCAAGTAGTTGATAATTTATCCTGTACAAAGCATAAGGTCGGTAGTCAAGCAACTGTTGATATCGTTGCGCAACACTACAATGAATAATAGCCAAGTTACTCGAAGCAACTTCATTTACATTGACTCTGACACTACGTATCGCATGGGTGAACGCATGACTATAAGTAAACAATTGCCGATGTATTTTGCCAGATACCAGAGGCTTTATCACAATATCATCAAAAGTGATTTCATCACTCGACCCGGGGATTTTTAGTGCTGAATAATCTAGTTGCTCAACAGACAAAACCGTCAATTGCTTAGCAATATTATCTAACATAAACTGTAAACAAATATCGGCTAAACCATCAAACCAGTAGCCGCCACCAATATCGCTGTGACTACCAGCAAACCAGACCTCTTTAACCCGTTCATCTTGATTAAATAAAGTGGGTTGCAGCCATAAGCGCCGCTCATCAAGGGCAAGAATGTGCAGGGCATTGGCAATATGTGGTGCTAAAATATCATTTTCAAAAACAATACCACTGGCTGGAAAGGTATTAGGATCTAAATCCAGTGAGCCTCGGATAGCAGCAACGGTGTCAAAAACACCGATAAACTTAACTGGCATGGCTAAATGTGCGGCAAACATTCTAGCAATAGCTGCGCCACGACTAAAACCAAAAATATAAACTTCATCACCTGAGCTATAGTGCTGACTTAAATCAGCATGAGCCTCGCTGAGAATATCATCCATTTCCCCATAAACTGGGGCAACGACGGCATTAATGGCTCGAATTAACCAGTTACCTCTATTACCAATACCACTGTAATAAAAGCTATGCTGTTCCGGTGTCAATGCATTGCAGCCATTGGCGGGTGTTAGCTTGCCACCCAAAAAGATATGTAATTTTAGAATATTACTGATACTTGCATCATCATCAATATCACCGACATCTTCCGGGTTATTACAAGTACCATCAAAACAAAAAATAAGCTTTTTCATCATTTTATCCTGCGGCAATTCCTTGGCTATTTACTTGGCGGTATCATTGATAAGCCAGCTGGCACGGGATCATTGATGACGTGAACACAATCAGGAATTACAACGCTTAATCCATTAAATCCCGATATTGACAGCTTTAATCACGCCAAAACGTGCAATAGCTTGGTAAGTATAATGCGAGCAAGCTGGCGTGAAATTACCACTAAGGGCAAAATGCTTAATAGAGCCAGCCGTCGCTCGCCTCTTGCTTTAAAGTCGCGGCTAACCTTTTTTAACGGTAAACCACTTGAGCCAAGTAATAAAGTGCCGCAGCCGCCTTCAGTAATATAGAGACCCTTATATTTATCATATTTATTCATAGTAACTGTTAGAGTTATTATCATGAAAACCAATAACTAAGGTATAAAAACAACTCCATAATAGCAAGTATTTATTTTACCTAATCACTCCTAGTGGTAATGGCTAAAATTCCCTTGAGCTAAGCGCAACTTTTACTAATTTATCAGCAAGAACACTAGTCAAGCAGCCATTGAGGCTGATAGAATCTAACGCATTATATTTTTTGAACATAAAAGAAGACATTGAGATGGGCAGAGCTTACCAAAACCGTAAATTATCTATGGCCAAAACCGCTGGGGCCAAAACTAAAGTTTACTCTAAGTACGGTAAAGCAATTTACGTTTGTGCTAAAAATGGTGGTATTGATCCCGATGGTAACCTTGCTTTACGTGCCTTAATCGACCGCGCCAAGAAAGATCAAGTTCCAACTCATGTTATTGATAATGCCATTAAAAAGGCTTCTGGTGCTGGTGGTGAAGATTTCGTTGAAGCACGTTATGAAGGCTTTGGCCCAGGCAACTGCATGGTTATTATTGACTGCTTAACCGATAACGGTAACCGTACCATTAAAGATATTCGTCAATGTTTTAGTAAAAGCAATGCAAAAATTGGTTCCTCTGGTACTGTTTCTCATATGTTTGATCATCAAGCTGTGTTTGCCTTTAAAGGTGAAGATGATGAAATTGTCTTAGAAAACCTAATGATGGCTGATATTGATATTACTGATGTTGAATTAGACGATGGCATTATTACCGTTTACGCACCTCATACTGAATTTTTCAAAATCAAAACTGAATTTGCTAACTCTATGCCACAATTTGAGTTAGAAGTTGAAGAAATCACTTGGGTACCGCAAAACTATATTGATGTTGAAGGTGAAGAAGACCTAGCAAATTTTGAAAAATTCATTGCTCTGTTAGATGACTGTGATGATGTTCAGCATGTTTATCATAATGCTGAACTTAAAGATTAATATCTCAGCATAGCGCTTAGTTAACTAAGCGATAAATTTTTATAAAAAAGCCAGTACCTTAAGTACTGGCTTTTTTTATAACTAAATATCACGGGTAGTCATTATTGATGGTACAGCGGCAGTACTTTACCACTTAAACTGCCGCGCCATTTTTTACCGTTTTCGATAAATAATATCTCACCATAGTTACCACGTTTGATACTTGAATCTATGGCTATTACGCGACCTTGATAGCGTGTCTCTATTTGTTTTTGTGAGGTGTGGCCGACAATGAGATGTTCGACATCAAAATGCTTAAGTAACAAGTCAATTTCAGCACTGGTCGCACCCTTATCGCTTTTTTTAGAACCTTCTGGGTAATCATTCGCAAAGTAACCACGATACCAAATAATCCCATTAGTTTTATGCAAAAACTTTGCCCAGCCTGCTCGGGGTTTATCAAGCTCAGCTTTAATCAGACTATCTTTAAACACTGTATTTATTTCTACTAGAGTACGTTTTTCTGTGGCTAAACTTGGATGAAAGCCACCATGAGCAAATAGCATATTATTTACTTTAACAAGTACAGGTTTACTACGCAGCCAATTGCCGATAATACTATTTGGACTAAATAGCTGTTCAAAGGGTTTATTTAGCTTGTTCGCGCTTTCAATATACTTAGGGTGTAAATAACGTAAATCACCATTTAAGATCATCACTTCGTGGTTACCTAAGGTCAGATGGATATCACCGCCGGCTTTTTGAGCTTGCTGCTCTAGGTCATATAAAAACCACAATATTTCAGTAACTTTGTCACCACGGTCAAAGATATCACCGGTAATAACAAAATGGCCTTTGCCAAAGGCCCAGTTTTTGTTTTCATCAATAATGTTGTTATTGGTTAATAGCTCAATCATTAAGTCATATTTACCGTGAAAGTCACTTAGAGCGGCAACGGGATAATCGCCTGAGAATTCAAGTATTTTATTTTCAACACTACTAAGAGCATGAACAGCAGCGGACATATTACAAGCTGAGATCGTGGTCGGGAAACTTACCGCTGTAGTGGTTTGTGTTAGCACTTCGCCTTGGCAAAGCCAGTAAGACTCTAGCTGTTGTTGCTCATTAACAAAAACATAAGGACCATCATTTACTGGTGCTAATACCGGCACTAACTGTGGTAAAAATTCGTCTACTTTTGCTTTCTCATCGGATACATTCGTTGACAGAGGCAAAGCAAAAGCTGAGGCACTGCTTGCTAGCAATATAATTGAGGTCAGCGCGACTGAGCGCACGGTTATGAAAAAGTAAGAAAACATGGAAACTCCGGAAAAGTAAGGGTAACAATATGAACAATAAATACGCGACAGAAAACTATTTTATTAAGAAAAAAAACCACTTCCATGTGAGGATTTAAAAATGGCGCTTAGCTAAGGCTAACCGCCATAATAATTTACCTTACAAATTATGCTTACAAGTTAAGCTTAGAAACTAACTTGTGCACCTAGGTAAACAAAACGACCGGTACCGGCATCGTATTCACTACCAAAGTTACCGCGACCACCGTAGTAGAACTCACCTTTATTATCAAAGATATTATTCACACCACCAAACACTCGTACTGAAGAATCATCACTCATTTCAATCTTATAAGACACTGATAAGTTATGTTTAAAGTAAGAACTAAGCTCTTGGAAAGCTAATGATTGTGGATTTTTCACACAGTCGACATCGCCAGCAGCACAAAGCTCTGTATTATTATCCATATCGGCTTGCCAACTTTCCTGTGTACTTAAACTACGAAGCGCTGAACTCTTATAAGTGGTGCTCCAGCGAACACGTAGATCATCTAAATACCAAGCAATAGAAGCGGCAGCTTTATCTTCAAATGTGCCATAACTTGCGTAACCGACGTAATCTTCTTTAATTACACCGTCATTACCCGTGACTGTTTTAGAGTGTTCTAACATATGAGTCCAATCCATTTTGAACTTCACACGACCAAAGCTGTTCATGTCATAAGCATAAGCAACGGCGATATCAACACCACGTGTACCTAACTCATCAATGTTATAACTGCGTTGTAAAACTTCTTCTAACTGGCCTTCTGCATCACGCTTAATAACATCACAGAATTCATTATCATCACCCAATTTGATGCTTGAATCATAACACTGAGATAGAATTTGCTCGTTACCAAACTCATCAATCGCATCAGTAATAGCAATATCATAGTAATCTATCGCAATACTAAAACCGTCAAAGAAAGTAGGCTCATACGTTGCGCCTAAAGTCATTGTGGTACCCGTTTCTTCAAATAACTCAGGATTACCCGCATTTGGCGAATAACTACTGCCTTCATCTTCAAATATACCTTCAGCAGCTATTGTCGCGGCAATACCTGGCTCTAAACGACAGTTAGCATGCCCTGGATCTGTTGATGTTGCAGTAACATCGGCACAGATATCATTAAAGCTATCAAAATCACCTGCTGCTGGTTCATATAACTCATTTACACTGGGTGCACGTTGTGAGATTGCGTAGTTAGCACGTAAATTAACACCGGCACCTACTGTCCATAAGAAGCCTAATTTATAACTAGAGACTACACCAACATTTTTAATATCATAATCAGATAGTCGAATAGATGCTTCTACGGATAAGTATTCAGCACCCGGCATATCACGCAATAAAGGAATTGACGCTTCAGCAAATACTTCGGCAACGTTTATTTCACCTTTAAACGCAGGGATTAGGTTCCAGGTAATACCACCGTAAGTTAGCGCATCATCAGTAACCGCTTCTTGTGTATCTTTACGGTATTCAAAACCAAATACTGTCGCTACTGGGCCGGCCGGCATTTCAAATAAATCCCCAGTGACATAGCCCATAATAGTGGTGAGTTGGTTATAAACATTAAGTGTTGGGTTAACACGAATATAATCTGCCATTTCTGGAGTAATAGAGCCTTCACCAAATAAATCTAAAGCAACACAACCGTCAGCACGTGCCTCGGCATCATTACACTGAATAGTTTTTCCGTCAGCAGCGTAGCCTGCATCTAAAGCATTTTTTGCTTTAAAAACATCAATTTCATTATTACGATATTGACGTTGGTGAAATTTACCGTAACTGGCCGAGATATCCCAATCCCAAGCACCATCAAACATAGTGCCTTGCAAACCAGCCCAAGCACGTACAGTTTCACGTTCGTTATCAGTAGAGACTGGACCTACTTCAGTAAAGCGACGATCCCAATAAATACGATCTTTATATTGGCCCACTGTTTCACGAATATTATCAGGTACATAAGGGTTATCAATTGGGATATAGCCCAATTTAACTACCCCTGGTTCACCTGTTACTCTATCAGTATAAGTAGCTGATTCAGTATCGCCTGAATCTTCAGGTGATTTATCATTAACCGTGTAGTTACCACTCCACTGGACTTGTGAATAAAACATCACATCATCAGTAATATCAAAATCTACTTTTATTGCTGCTGAAAAACGTTCACTCGGTACTTTAAGCTGCACAAATTCACGAGTGTTAATGCCATCTCTTTCTTCATTCCAATCAGTATTCTGACCTTTTTCATTATACCAATAAGTGGTGTCGTATTTACTTGATTCTAAGAAAACACCACCTGGGGTACCATCACTGCGGTTACGCCAGTCACTCATCGGTGTTTCATAAAGTGATTGAAAGCCATTCTCAGTACGAATTTCATTGCGCATGGTGTCAGAATTATAACGAAATGATGCTTCTTGCGCAGCACGCTGACGATCGCCATATTTAAGTCCATAGTCTTTATCATAATTAGCACTAAAAAACACATAACCGCGGTCATCGGCAAATAAATCACCGAAACTTGCATCAATGGTAAATTCTTTAGCGCCGCCATCTGTACTTTCACCGCCACGGACTTTAAAATCAAATCCTTCTTTATCGGTTTGGGTAATAATGTTTACCACACCGGATACCGCATCTGCACCATAAGTCGCACCGGCACCACCGGTAATAACCTCAACTCTTTTTACCATACCCGATGGGATGGTACTCATGCTGACATAATTACCACTTTTTGAGTTTGATACCACGCGTCGACCATCAATTAAGGTCAAAGTACGGTTAGCACCTAAGTTACGTAATTCAACGGTAGTAATACCAGTATTTGATACACTTGATTGGCTGGTAGCATTACTGGTGCCATAAGAAAGCGACGGCATATTTTCAACTAAAATTTGCGCCATTTCGCCAAGGCCAGTATCACCGATGGCTTCTCTCCCCATGATGACTAGTGGCGTGGCAACGGTAAAGCTATCACGGCGAAGAAGAAATAATTAAGACCATTCGCAAAGCTGGCTATCAATTAATGCCAGAGCCGCAATGGCAAAATAGCCCATCAAATATAAGTAAAGTATCTAACCCTGAGCCGCTAGAAAGTTCAATAAATTACTCCGTTGATAGCTCTATTAAAAATTCAGTATATCAAGAGCAAGATAAAGCAAATAATCAACCAACAGCGAATACCACTGCACTTACCGCTAACAAGAGTAAAGCGATAAACATTAACAGTACTCATGTACTGGTAACTTTAATCCTCAGCTTGTTAGTGCTGCTTTATATTCAGCAATTAGCCAGTGACAACGATATTAAAATTACCGCTATCACTAAACACCCCGGTAGTGAACTTTTTCCTTCGCCCTCTCCCGATGGTCGCTTTTTAGTCTATAGCCAAGTATCGGCTAATCAACCAACCAACTTGTTTATGAAAGACACTCATCAAGTTGAGTTACCACCAAAACAATTAACCTTTGATAGTGCCATAGAAAGACATAGCGTTTGGAGTAACGACGGCCAATACTTGTATTTTTCTCGTAAAGATAAGGCCAACAACAGCTGCTATTACATCCAATTAAAAGTCGCTAGCCAACAAGAAACACAACTAGCCACTTGTCCAATGCAAGGGGTTTATTATTACCTTGATATATCCCCTGATGACCAAACTCTTGCTGTCTATAACAAGGGCGGCTTAGCAAAGAGAACAGGCATATACTTTATTGATTTGTCATCAAAAAACTTTGCCATGACGCGATTTTCTTGTGATAGAGATTGTAGTTATAAAGATAGAGATATGTCATTCTCCCCCGATGGTAAATACCTGGCTGTTTCTAGGCGAATCAACCGCTTAAGTGAAAACATTTACCTTATTAATCTAGCAACTAAAGAGACAGAACAACTTACTTATGATGAAGAAGATATTGTCGGTATGTCTTGGTTTGGCGATAGCCAAAAATTAGTCTTTGCTGCCCAACGAGCAGATAATCGCTTTGGTTTTGTTATCGATATTGATAATCGAGTAAAACAGGCATTGAACTTAACAGGCTTTAGCTACCCGAGCATTGCTAAACAATCACAACAATTGTATTACCAAGAACGAATAGAAACCTCTTCCCTGGTAAGCTTACAGCTAAATGATGCTATAGCGAGTAGCCCTTTCCCGGTATTAAAATCAGATTTCACCTATGAATCACCTGATTACAACCCAATAATTGATTTAATAGTATTTTCTTCCAATGAGTCTGGCTTTGATGAACTTTGGTCAGCTAAACCCGATGGTAGCGCCCGTAAACAGTTAACCAATTTAAAACAAACATTACGTTACCCTAAATGGTCACATGATGGTCAAAATGTCGCCTTTTTAGCGCCGTTATCTGAAGATAGAGGCGATGGTATATATATTTACTCAGTAAAGAATGAGCGAGTCACATTACTCAGCAGCCCCTTTTTCCAGCATAATCGACCAAATTGGTCTATGGATGATAAGCAAATTATTTCGGCCATCTATGGTGATAAACATACCGATCTTTATAGCATTAATATCGCAGACTCCAGTACCCAGCGCCTCACTTTTGATGGTGCACGCTACGGCGTAATGATATCAGCCGAGACCTTGCTTTATACCAAACTTAGAAAAGGCTTATGGCAAAAGAACATCAATGATAGGCAAGCAGGTGAGAGAGTAATAGAGGGTGACTTCTTTAATACTTTATACGCATGGACTTATGAGCAAGGTCATGTCTACTATCAGAAAACCTTTGATGATCACTATCAATTAATCTCCTACGATCTCAAAAATAAAGTTCAAACGCCGCTAGTTAGATTACCGCTTAACTCCATATATAAAAATGATAGTCTGACCTATATTGCAACAGAAGATCGCTTGCTCTACACCAGCAGCAGTTTTCCTCAAGCCAATATCAACATGGTTACCAGCAAGCAATTATTTTAAAAAACAATCATATAAAAAGGCCAACAAACGTTAAACATTTGTTGGCCTTATTTTTTCTTATAACCTCTGCACAAAGTTGTTAACTCAAAACAGCTTTATTCACTTATTGGTGGCGTTTCATCAACACTGTCGTCGCTGACATTATTTACCGCTGTAGATTCAATTTCTATTTGTGAAACACGTTGTAAACCACGAGGCAGTTTATTACCACGGCGACCACGTTCTCCCATATAGTGTTCGATATCCGTAGCTTTCAGGGTAAGTTTACGCTTACCTGCATGTAAGGTAATGGCAGCCCCTTGTGGAATAATAGCAAGTATACTGACAAACTCTTCTCTCGTTTTTGCTCGGGCAGAAGGAATATTAATAATTTTATTGCCCTTACCTTTACTGAGTTCCGGTAAGTTTTTTACTGGAAACACCAGCATACGCCCTTCACTAGTAATGGTTAGACAGTAGTCAGTGTCAAAATTGTTAATTAATTGCGGCGCCATCACCTTAGCAGCTTCCGGTAAACTGATTAACGCCTTACCATTTTTATTGCGACTGACCATATCAGCAAAGCTACTGACAAAGCCATAACCGGCATCACTGACTAATAGGTACTTAGCCTCGTCATCTGACATTAGGCTATGGACAAAGCTCCGCCCTGTGGTCAAATTAAAGCGGCCGGTAAGTGGTTCGCCTTGCGAGCGAGCCGTGGGTAAGGTATGAGCGTCAGTCGTGAATGCCCTGCCATCGGAGCCGATAAAGACCACAGGGCGATTACTCCGCCCTTTTGAAGAGCATAAATAACCATCACCCGCCTTATAACTTAAGCTGGTTGGGTCTACATCATGACCTTTAGCACAACGTGCCCAACCTTTATCGGATAAGACAATAGTGACAGCTTCACTTGGTACTAAATCTTTTTCAGTCAGTGCTTTTGATTCAGTTCGTTCAACTATTCTAGAGCGGCGATCGTCACCATATTCTAGAGCGGCAGCAAGAATTTCTTTTTTCATAAGTGTACTCATACGCGCTTTTGAACTAAGGATTTTCTCTAAGTAATCTTGATCAAGGTGTAATGCATCTTGCTCGGCGCGAATTTTGACTTCTTCAAGCTTAGCAAGTTGACGCAGTTTAATTTCTAAAATGGAGTGCGCTTGTGTATCTGATAAAGAGAAGCGTGACATTAATTCGGCTTTAGGATCATCATAACCACGAATGATCGCTATCACTTCATCAATGTTTAAGTAGGCAACCAGTAAACCATCAAGAATATGTAAACGTGCCAAGACCTTATCTAAACGATATTGCAAACGACGACGGACGGTTTCACGACGAAATTCAAGCCATTCAGATAAAATGACCAGTAAGTTTTTAACTGCCGGACGGTTATCTAAACCTATCATGTTGATATTAACACGAAAGCTTTTTTCTAAATCGGTACTGGCAAATAAATGCTGCATTAACTGTTCAATATCGACACGATTTGAACGTGGAATTATCACGAGACGTACCGGATTTTCGTGATCAGACTCATCACGAAGATCGGCCACCATAGGCAGCTTTTTCGCCGTCATTTGGCCAGCAATTTGCTCTAATATTTTACCGCCAGAGGCTTGATGTGGCAGTGCCGTGACCACAATATCGCCATGTTCAACATCATAAACGGCGCGCATTTTAATACTACCACGCCCGGTTTGGTAAATTTTTTCAATATCGGCTTTAGGGGTAATTATCTCAGCATCGGTAGGATAATCTGGCCCTTTAACAAACTCGAGCAAGTCACTTACTTCAGCTTTAGGATTCTCAATTAAATGCACACAGGCAGCGGCCACTTCCCGGACATTGTGCGGCGGTATATCCGTTGCCATACCAACAGCAATACCGGTAATGCCGTTCAGGAGAATATGTGGCAAACGCGCTGGTAGGGTAATGGGCTCTTTCAGGGTGCCATCAAAGTTTGGCTGCCAATCCACTGTCCCTAGGCCTAATTCAGCCAGTAATATTTCACTAAATTTTGATAAGCGCGACTCGGTATAACGCATGGCGGCAAAAGATTTAGGGTCATCGGGTGCACCCCAGTTACCTTGGCCATCTACTAAGGGATAGCGATATGAGAAAGGTTGTGCCATTAAAACCATGGCTTCATAACAGGCGCTATCACCATGTGGGTGGAACTTACCTAGCACATCGCCTACAGTCCGTGCTGATTTTTTATATTTAGCTGTCGCAGATAAACCAAGCTCTGACATTGCATAAATTATGCGTCTTTGTACGGGCTTTAAGCCATCACCAATATGTGGCAAGGCACGATCCATAATAACGTACATGGAGTAGTTTAAATAAGCTTCTTCAGTAAATTGTCTTAAGGGAACTTGTTCTATTCCATCAAGGCTATATTCGAGCGTATCTGACATGAAAGGATTTCCTGATCGTACAAATCTAGTTATTTTTATTTGTTAACGTTATAGCTTATCTGATTATGAGCTTATAAAAAATAGATAAAGCAACAAAAGCGTTAATTATACCAAGTCTATTAAGTAATTTCACACTCAGCGAGAATTAAAAGGCGTAGAGGCAAGGCATTGATTGAAGAGAATGGTTATTCCCTTATCTAAATCAATAACACAGTATATACGCCTTTTAAGCTCGCCCTTTGGGAACTCATTAGCAAACTGATAACATCACACAAGGAATGAAACATATAATAACTATCTTTAAATAATTTTGTTTGTTCTAAGCTCGCTAATGTAGTTCTGAGTTAGGTAATTATTTAACAGAATTGGTATTACCCCTTCTTTCTTGTGCTTGGGCAATATTCTGATAACAAACGACACTATTTCGACCAAGTTCTTTCGCTTGATACATGGCCAAATCGGCACAATGTAATACTTGCTCAAAGGTCAATTTATTAGACGCCATGGTGGCCACACCGATACTGACCGTCACCCTACTCTGGAGGATTAACAATGAGAAGTCATGCTGTGCTATTTTTTCATTAATGCGCATAGCAATCGCTTTCGCTTTATTGCTATCGGCAAAAGGTAATATAGCAACAAATTCTTCACCGCCTAGGCGATAAAATACATCCCGAGAACGCATGGTTTCTTTTACCAGTTGGGCAATTACCCTAAGTATTTCATCGCCAACTTGCTCACCAAAGTCATCATTAATTTTTTTGAAATGATCTAAGTCCAACAATAGTATCGATAACTCCTCTGGCTGCTCAATAAAGCTAGCCACCATATGTTCTCCATGTTCAAACAAAGCACTGCGATTTGCTAAGCCAGTTAAGGCATCGGTTCTGGTTAATCGAATGAGTTTATTGCGTATTTTCAACTGTCTGAAAAAAAGTAGCACAAAAACGATAGCGGTACTGATAATTAGCGTGAAATTATACTGTTGCGTGGCTTTTTGCTCTTGTACTTCAGCAACTCGGCGAATTTTTAGTTTATTTTGACTAGCCAATAAGCTGTTGCTGGCCTTTTTATCATGCACTGTAAACGATTGCTCTAAAGACGCTATCATAGCTAGGCGCTTAGCTTTACGATAACTATAATATTTTTTTAAATACGATTTTTTCTCAAGATAGGCGAGATCAAATTGACCTTGTTGTGCGTAGTGAACGGCTAGAATTAAATGTAATTGCAAAAAATTGGGCTGATGTAATTGCTGTGCTGAAATTTGTGCCGATAACTTAAGGGCTTGCTCTAAAAGTACAATAATTTCACGGCTCTGTTTGTTATGGCTACTGTGTTCAACACCATTAGCTATGGCATTTTCTTTAAATAATGCTTGTGTGACTAATAATAAGTACTGCTCTGCCGCATTCAGTGGCGTGGTAGCTAAGGTAAGCTGTTCTAGTGCTCTGGCAATTTTCTGCTCATCAATACTTGCTTGCTTAAGTTGCGTAAGTATGGCGAGTAAATCTTCGTTGATAGGCAACAGACTTACTGCCGGCAGAGGTAATAACGCCTTTTCATTCGCTGGTTCCTCGGTTATGGCCGAGGCAATAATGGGCTCTTTTGCTAAACTAACCGATGCTAACATCAGCTGCATGAGCATAATAATTAACAGAATTTTACTGATATTCATTAGCCACAAACCTTATTTCTTCCTGACGCTTTGGCTTGATAAAGTTGTTCATCGGCTCTTTTTATCAAGCTAATTAAATCTTTATCATCGGCTAAAGTAGCGACACCAATACTAACGCTGACTTTTTCCAGCTTGTTAAACGGCCAAGAATGTTGACTGACAGCTGAGCGAATTCGCTCACTTATCTCTAATGCCGATTTCAACCTGGTCTTCGGTAAACAGACCATAAACACCTCACTACCAAAGCGTCCAAACAAATCACTTTTTCGCATCATATTCGTGCCAATATAGGCTACTTTCGCCAAGACTTTATCGCCTGTGCTATGACCTAAGCAATCATTAATGTCTTTGAAATGATCGATATCTATCAGTAAAATTGTTAAATTGTCCTGCTTTACTTGAGTAAAGTTAAAGGCCTGTTGCGCTTGCTTCATTAAACTGCGTCTATTAGCGACTCCCGTAAGAGTGTCAACATTGGCAGCCACTTTAAGTTTATGCTGACTTTGCAGCAATTTAACCAGTACCCAAGCAAAGGCTAAAGCAACTAAGGCACTGATGATGAGGTAAAAGCGCTGCTCTTCATTGGCTAACGTAGCGGCTCGTAAATTTTCATTATAAAGGTCTTTTTTATGGTGTAATATTTTATTTCGTTTATCCGCCTGTTCGCCTTCAAGCTTTAAACGTACTTGGGCAATAGAGCGATTATCTTCATTTTCATACAATTTATCGGTTAAAATGATCACTTGTGATAGGGTTTGAAAAGCGTGTTGAAATTGCGCTAACTTGTAATAAATACCGGCTTTCAACTCAATTAAGTAGACATAATTTTCTTTTTTAATCAAAGATAAACCCTGATTATTGGCTAATGTTTTTTCTACTTGGCTCAGGCTAACAAGCGCGTCATCAAAACGGTCCAACTTGTATAACATGTAGGCTTGATCATAATAAAATTGTAATTGATAATCGAGCTTCTCCGTTGCTTGCAAATACTGCTTTGCCATCAGTAAATATCGATAAGCGGCCTCAGGGTTGCTGTCTACTTTCTGTTGATATGCCCAGGCCATGCCAGAATAAACGCTATACATGCTATCACTCGGGCTGTCTTTATTTGACTCAGCAATGATGGTGTTAAAAACCGTGATTGCTTGTTGGTAGTCGTTGTTCCGAATATGATTAATAGCAATATTATACAAGCTAGTATGGGCCGATAATATCATACCGGCTTTTTTAAAATGTAAATACGACTGCTGATAATAAACCATTGACTGCTCATCTTGCAGTAAATACGAATACACAATACCAAGTTCACTGTTTACCGTCCCTTTAAGCTCTTCATCATCGGTTTGTCCAGCAATATTATAGGCGTCATTAAGCAAGACTAAAGAGCGTTTAAAATCATCGGTGAGATAAGCAATCGCCCCTAAATTAATAAGGCCTAAAGCGACTTGCACTTTGTTATGTAAAGATTCAGCAACTTCTAAGCCTTTTTTATATTCTTTCCTCGCTTGAGCAATATAACCTAAACTTTCAAAAGCAAAGCCTTTTAAATACAACAGTTCACTGATCAATATGCTAGGACTCGACAGCCTTTTCGCTATGGTTAGCCCCTGATTGGCCGTTTTTTTTGCGCTACTATATTTGTTTTGTTCTATTTGTATCTCAGCAAGCAGCTTAAAATATATTAAATTTTGCTCTATAGTGAGCGCTGTCAGCACCTTTTCATAAACCGTTAGTTGTTTAAGAGAGCGCACTAAGTCGGTTTTTTTCAGCTGTTCAACTTGCTCGATGACTTGATTAAACTGCTTAATATTCACTGTTTCTTGGCCAGTGCTGGCCATAGGCAATAACAGGCAGGCAATACTGATAACAATTGCTATTACCTGAGCAGATTTTTTAGCAAAATACAACAAACTGTAGTTCCTTAAGGCAGCAAAACGATTAGAGCGGTTAAGGCAGTATAAAACGATTTAGCCCTAGAGTTAAACCGTAATTTTTAACTATTTATGCTACTTTTCGAACAAAACAACTGGCCAATAAAATAAATATAAAAGCAAAAAACATACAGGCTGACAGGCCAAATTGCTGATAAATAACACCAGAGAGAACTGTACCTAACAGTCTGCCCATGGCATTAGCCATATAATAGAAGCCAACATCCATAGAGACACCTTCATCCCTGGCAAGGGCGACAATAAGATAGCTATGCAGTGATGAGTTCATAGCAAAAACAGCAGAAAATATAAATAGACCTACGATTAACACGGCATTACTTTGCGGAAAAAGGTAAATAGCAATAGATAAAAGCAAGGTAACCAGTGCCAGTAATACTGACCAAAAACCTGCTTGTTGACAGCGATTCTGTGCTGCCTTGGCAGTTAAAATATCGAGCAGCTTTGGCGCATTAGCTTGAATGATGCCATAAAAAATAATCCAACAGGCAAGAAAAGTGCCTACGTTTTGGTGTTGCCATTGTAATTGACTGGCCAAATAAACAGGTAGGGCAATGACAAACCAGACATCACGACCGGCAAACAGGCATAATCGTGCTGCAGATAAATAATTTAAGGGTGCATTTTTTGAAAATAACTGGCTAAATTTTGCTTTATAACGCGTTTTACCGATATTGCCACGCAGCATAGGATAAGTGCTTAAGGCAACAAGGGCTAAGGCACTAGCCATCAATAACAAGGCGTTTTGAAAGCCAAAAAGAGTAAGCAATAATCCGCCGAGAAAAAAACCGACACCTTTTAAGGTGTTTTTTGACCCCGTCAGTAAAGCCACCCATTGAAAGAGTTTACTTTGTCCTTGCGCACTATCCAAGTTGGCTACCAGTAATTTAATACTCGACTTAGCACTCATTTTGTTAAGATCTTTAGCAATGCCCGACAACGCTTGAGCAAACATGACATAGGTAATACTTAAATACTCACTTGGCACTGTTAACAGTGCTAAAGCGAGTATCTGTATCAGCAGACCAATGAACATGGTTTTATTTAACCCTATGCGTGCACCAAGCCAGCCACCAATAAGGTTAGTGATAACACCAAAAACTTCATAAAGTATAAATACGCTAGCTAAGGCTAATGGGCTATAACCTAACTGATAGAAATACAACAACACCAACATGCGCAACGCGCCATCGGTTAAGGTGAAAGCCCAATAATTAGCCGTGATAACTAGGTATTGTTTTACCGGGTTAGGCAAGGAGTTCAATGACTGCAAACTATGATTCGTTAATATCAGTTAAACTGAGGGCAATAATTTTCATTAGCTCGGCACTGCGATTAGCATAGCCCCATTCATTGTCATACCATAAATACATCTTCAGCTGAGTACCATTTATCACCATGGTTGATAAAGCATCAACGACACAGGATCTAGTATCGGTTTTATAGTCCACCGACACTAATGGCCTTTCCTCATAACCTAAAATACCTTTAAGCTCTCCTGCAGCAGCATCCGCCATTAACTGATTTACTTCCTCAACAGTCACATCGCGCTGCATTTCAAAAACACAATCCGTTAATGAGGCATTTGCCAGTGGCACTCGCACCGCATGACCATTTAACTTGCCTTTTAGCTCAGGGAAAATATCAGTGATGGCTTTTGCCGAGCCAGTTGTGGTAGGAATAAGCGACTGGCCACAGGCTCTTGCACGGCGTAAATCTTTGTGAGGGGCATCTAAAATAGTTTGGGTATTGGTAATATTATGAATGGTAGTCATGCTGCCATGTTTAATACCAATGTTATCTTGCAATACTTTAATTACTGGCGCTAAACAATTGGTGGTACATGAGGCGGCAGTAACAATACTATGCTGCTCACCTTGATAAAGTTGCTGATTAACGCCCATAACAATATTTACTATATCCTTATCTAAAATATTACCTGAGCTATCTTGCGCTATCTTCATTGGCGCAGTAAGCAATACTTTTTTTACTCCTTGAAGAAAGTAGGCTTGTAACTTAGCTTTATCGCGCATCACACCTGAAGCTTCAATAACAATATCACACCCTGACCAGTCGGTTTCAGCGAGACCCTCATTTTGGCTAACGTGCAGGGTTTTTCCTTCAATGTACATTAGCTTAGCGGTTGCTGTCGCTTCATATTGCCAACGGCCATGAATAGAGTCAAAATTAAGTAAATGAGCCAGGGTTGGTGCATCACCAGCTGGATCGTTAATTTGGATAAATTCTATTTCTGGCCAATGCCATGCGGCGCGTAAAATTAATCTGCCCATACGGCCAAAGCCGTTGATACCTACTTTTATTGTCATTTGTTTTTCCTATTATTCACTAAACTAGCTGATTTAATTACAACACTGTTGCACACGGTCCGGTCGTTCGCCCATCACGGCTAAATTTTGCAGACATTCATCGATCACCGGCAAGTTTTCCTCAAAACAATTTTGAATCACTGCTTGCTTCCATTGCGAAAGAGACTTGGCCAGAGAATAATAGACCCAACGACCTGACTTTCGTTCGCTGAGTAACTGCTGTTGCTTTAATAAGGCTATATGGCGAGATATTTTTGGCTGGGATAATTGCAACGCATGAGTTAGCTCACAAACACACAATTCGCTTTCATACCTCAACAATAATATGATCTTCAAGCGCGTATCATCGGCCATTGCTTTAAAAAATAATAAGCAGTCACTTTCTGTAACTCGTTTTGTAGTAGTGATCATTATTTCGGTCTCGTTAACTCGAACTTGCTCTGGGCAGTTCATTGCCCTAGATAATACATATGTTTTTTCATATGTATAGCAACTTAATTTAAATACTTAATTATGTGCGCTCATTTTAGCGTGCTTGCTCTATAACAATGTCCATACTAAAGTCATAAAAAAGCCCTCATAAAAGAGGGCTTTTTATTGCGACATTGCTGCTAGAGACTCTGGGATGCCAACCTTATAAGCCACTCAGGCTAAGGTAGGTTAACTGTTAACCTGAAAAGACTAGGCCCTTAACCGGCAGCAACAAGGCTTGTATTCGTAATATCATGGCATGAACAACCCCGACCGCATCAACCATGTGAAAATAGACTGACTCGATTGTGCTCAGTGTGCCACTGTTAATTAATTCATGATGATAGCTATAAACATTAGCAATACATTTTGTGCCCGGGATAACCCCATCGAGTCCACCTTCATATAAAGGCACAAGTTTTACCGTCAGTGTGCCAGGTCTTGCTCTTTCTTGTATATCCAATAAGGTCTCAACGGCTCTGATTTGCCCGGTAGCAATAACACTCTGCACGCTTGCTACCTTCATCGGGATAATGATGAAAGGCTTAGACAGGCAGGTGATTTCTGCAAAAGTACCCACCTTAATGACATTCGCCGATAATTGATTAAAGCCCGCTTGTACCGCTTCTTTTCCGGAAGCTGCACCAGAAGTTGGTACCAAGATCCCCGCAGCGCGAATCATAGGATTAACAAAGTCGCCCGGTTGCAAAGCAAATTGTTGCAATTCGCCATCAATATGGGCATAAACTGTGCGTTTAGCCTTATCAACAATGAACGAATCTAACTCTTTCAGAGCACTGGCTCTTTTAGCCGGTAAGACGATATCAATGACCGCTTGTGCTGATGCTTGATTAGCTTTCGCAGCAGATAACCCCGCTTTATTGATGGCTACGGTATCAGCCATTTTCTGCACTTCACTGGCACTGATAATATTTATCCCTTTGAGCGATAACTTCTTCTTGCGATCATATTCATTTTTTGCCCGCATATAAGAACTATTAGCTTGTTCGACATTACTCATAGCTATAACCAATTGAGCATTAGCGGTAGAAAACTCTGCTTCCACTTGTTTTACTTTTGCATCCGCTTTGTCAATAGCGGCTACTTGCGATTCATCATACATGCTAAACAGCGCAGTTCCCGCTTTCACTTTTTGATGATTCTCAACAAAAACATACTGCACTCGGCCACCTCTCTCTGGCATTATCGAGACGGTGCGAAACATGGGCGTAGCATTAGAAGTAGAGGGGTGGTAATAAAAGATTAACGTAACCAGTGATATAGTTAAAATAACACAGGCAGATATGCCCCAGCGCAGCTCATACCACATGGTAAAAAAGGTTATTTCTTTGCCCCAGGTCTTGCCTTGGCGATATTTTCTAAATAAATAATCCGGTAAAATGGTGATAAGTGAACATAAAAAAACTTCAAACATGTTAGTTATTCTCCTTATTAATCACTTGCTGTCCGGGTACTTGCTCTACTGAGTTTTTCTGCTCTGGTGCTTGTTGCTCAGGGGCTTGTGGTGCTGTGCCATCTTTAGCTTTAGCAATTATCTCTAACGACTTGGCCATAGATTTCAGTGGCGCTAAAAAATCAGGTACCTCCACCACGGCTAATACTAAGGCTGCCACCCAAAAGATATTGTTATGGGTGAATAAAGCTAAAATAGTTAATACGGTGATAAGCTGTATTTGACTATGATTTTTTCCGTGGGCAAGATGTTCAGGCACGGCGTGTAACTTGAAATATAAAACACCCGCAAGCAAGACGCCTACCACGAGGATAATAGTCATGACGATCATTAAAGGATCACTATTGGCTCCCGCCAAATATCCGGGCATAGACTCAGTACTCATTTGATTTCCCTCTCGTTTCTTTTGTTAAGTTTGTTTGTTAAGTAATAAAGCTAAGTTTTAAAGCTAAGTTTTAAACAATCGCCATATCACCTTTACTTTGTAACCATGCTTTACGGTCACCGGCGCGCTTTTTCGATAACAACATGTCCATCAATTCCATGGTCTTACTGTGATCATCTACCGTAAGTTGTACTAAACGACGCGTATTAGGATCCATAGTGGTTTCACGTAACTGCAAGGGGTTCATTTCACCCAAGCCTTTAAAGCGTTGCACGTTAACTTTACCGCGTTTTTTCTCGGCTTCAAGTCTATCGAGAATACCTTCTTTTTCTGCTTCATCTAAGGCGTAAAAGACTTCTTTACCAATATCAATACGATATAAAGGTGGCATGGCAACATAGATATGACCTTGTTGTACTAGTGGGTAAAAATGTTGAGTAAATAAGGCACACAATAATGTGGCAATATGCAGTCCATCCGAATCGGCATCCGCTAAGATACAAATTTTACCATAACGTAGCTCTGATAAGTCATCACTGTCAGGATCAATCCCTAAAGCTATTGAGATATTATGCACTTCTTCCGATGCTAATATTTGCGCTGAGTCTACTTCCCAGGTGTTTAATATTTTACCTCGCAACGGCATAATGGCTTGAAATTCACGATCGCGTGCTTGTTTAGCACTACCGCCAGCAGAGTCACCTTCCACTAAAAACAGCTCAGTTCTGGCTAGGTCTTGACTACTGCAATCGGTTAATTTACCGGGTAAAGCAGGACCCGAGGTGATTTTTTTTCTGACTACTTTTTTACTGGCTCGCATGCGTTTTTGCGCGTTACTGATACAAAATTCTGCCAGTGTTTCCGCTTTATCGGTGTGCTCATTAAGCCACAAACTAAAAGCATCTTTTACCACACCAGAAACAAAGGCGGCACATTTACGGGACGATAATCGTTCTTTAGTCTGTCCGGCAAATTGTGGATCTTGTATCTTAATAGATAAGATATAACTACATTTATCCCAAATATCATCTGGGGTTAATTTTACCCCACGCGGTAAAATATTACGAAATTCACAAAATTCACGCATCGAGTCAAGCAGCCCTTGGCGCAGGCCATTAACATGAGTACCGCCAACAATAGTTGGAATTAAGTTAACATAACTTTCCCCGACCCCTTCGCCACCTTCTGTTAACCAAGTAACCGCCCAATCGGCCGTTTCATGCTGAGAGGTAAAACTGCCAATAAAAGGCTGTTCAGGTAAGGAAACATAGTCTTTTATTGCATCTTGTAGATAATCGGTAAGGCCGTATTCATAACACCATTGGTATTTTTTATCTTCAATTTTGTCATGAAACTTAATGGTTAAGCCTGGGCATAATACCGCTTTAGCTTTAAGTAAATGGGTCAGGTGACGAACCGAAAATTTAGCAGTATCAAAATAGCTAGCATCGGGCCAAAATTTAACACTGGTGCCGGTATTACGTTTTCCTACCGTGCCAGTTTCGTGCAGCTCTTCAACTTTATCGCCATTTTCAAAGGCCATTTCATAGACTTTACCGTCTCGTCTAATACTGACATCAACCCGAGTTGACAAGGCATTAACTACGGAAATACCTACACCATGTAACCCCCCTGAAAACTGATAGCTTTTATTAGAAAATTTACCACCCGCGTGCAGTTTACAAAAGATAAGTTCAACCCCGGAGACACCTTCTTCCGGATGAATATCGATGGGCATACCGCGACCATCATCAATTATTTCAAGTGACTGATCCTGGTATAAAATAACACTAATATTTTGTGCATGCCCCGCAAGTGCTTCGTCCACTGAGTTATCAATAACCTCTTGACCTAAATGATTGGGTCGTGTGGTATCGGTATACATGCCCGGGCGGCGGCGAACTGGTTCTAGGCCACTGAGTACTTCAATGGAATCGGAATTGTATTGGTCAGTCATGTGAAACTCAATTTAATCGCGGTTAAAAGGTCTGGTGTTACGAGTATTTGCATTAGCGACGGCAGCTAGTGCAATGCTGATTTTATTAGTGGTTAATCAAGTTGAAAGAAGTCAGTTATGGTGGCTAAGCATTTATCAAAATTGATAAAACTATGATCACCCCCCCTTTGAACTATTAATCGGCAATGTTGATATTTTTCCACAGCTTGTTGGTAATTTAACACTTCATCCCCCGTTTGTACCATAACTAGGTAATTATTTTTTTGCTGACCAGAAATTGTTGGCGCACTTTGCTTTAATGCTTTTAGCTGCAGCATATGCTCTGCGGTCACCTGGTACACTTCTTGGGTGTAGGGGTTAACTTGTTCACCGATATAGTCATGCAGTAATTCATCGGGTGTTATCGCCGGATTCACTAACACTGCTAAATAATGATATTTTTCTGCCAGATAACTGGCAAAGTAGCCACCTAGCGAAGAGCCGATTAAATACCATTGGCTGTGATAATTGTGCTGTTCAATCAGTTGCTCTAATTGAGTAATAGCCTTAGCGGGTGTGGACGCTAATTGTGGACAGAAAAAACCGACCTCTGGATAGTTTTTGGCTAAGTAATGACGGGTTTGTTCGGCTTTTAGCGACAAAGGCGAAGAATTAAAGCCATGAATATAGAGGATGTTTTTTTGCATTATTACGTTTTTATGATTAAGCATTTTTAATTATTAAATAGCTGTCCTGCCTAGAAAAGTTACCATAACGCTGACATTTGCTAAAGCCTACTTTATAAATCACTATTTTATAAGTTAATAACATCACTATCAAGCTGGCCATTGCGGTATAAATAAAAAATCCGATAACCTGGGCCTTTAGCCAAAGCGGCAACACCATCGACGCTAGGATCAAATTGTATTGATGTTGCTGGGCAAGTATACAGAGTTACCGGCGCTTTAGCCGGTGTCGATTTTCCGGGGGCAAGATGGACTGTTTTAACTGCTTGTTTACCTTGCTTAGTGAGTTGCATAGCACTATGAACATGTCCACAGGCAATCGCTTTAATATTGTCAAAGTCATCAATGGCTTGCCAAAAAGCGCTTTTATTTTGCAAACCATATTTATCAATAAAGTAACCCACGTCTATAGGATGATGATGCATCATAACGAGCTGATGTTTATCTGCTTTGATAGCCTTTTGTAATTTCACTAAAGCTTGCTCAGCGACATAACCTGCAGGTGTTGCACTTTTGCTATCAAGAAGTTGAATTTGCCAATGCGGGTGGTCAATTGTAGTGTCAGAGGTAAACGGCGCGGCAGAAAAATATTGAGCTAGTAGTTCAGGCTCGTCGTGATTACCCGCCAGATAATATATAGGTACCGCAATACCACACTCATGAACGAGATCAACAAAATTTTGGTAGGACTGTTCGCTGTGATCTTGCGTCAAATCACCGGTAAAAATGACATAATCTATTTGTCGGTTATGACAGATACTCAATAATACTTTTCTTAGGTTGGCCAGAACATTATGACCATGGTGCAGGCCATTGACTGATGAAAACAAATGACTATCACTTATTTGCGCCAAAACGATGGGTTTATTTTCGGGTGAATCAGTTTCAGTCAAGTTCATAAGTTAACATGCCCTAATTTAAGAATGCAACTCAACATTCACTTGCCCTAAACGCAAACATAAATGTAACCACTCATTTAAAAACTGATTAGTTTGCTGCTTTTCATCTTGCTGGTGCATTTGACTATTAGGGTAATCGTAACGCGGTTTTACTTGCCTAATGTCTTGCGTGGCAAGTACTTCCGCCATACGAGCATCATGGTACAAACGAATAGTCATACGTGGATGCAGTGCACTGGCAACAACACTGGCAATATTTTTAAGCGAATGATGTAAGCTTTCCTGCTCAAAATCAATGACTGAAGTATAAGGAGTGACCTCTGTTATTGTTACCTTATAGGAGAGCAAGTCACTGATAAAAAAATGACGCACTTCACCAAGCGCTGACTTATCCGCTAATACTTTCAGTAATAACATGTAATTGTTGGCACATAAGCTCATCAAGCTAACTAAGTTAGGTTGGTAATTTTTTCTAATCCCGTTAACCAAGGCTCGGTTAGGAAAAAAACTCATAGCTGCCTCTTACTGATGCTTTTATTACGAGCAGGTTTAGTACCACTAACTTTTAGGAGAAAGTGATTGATAGTTCATTGCCAGCCATTGTAACCCGATAATTGTAGCGGCGTTAGTGATTTTACCCTGGGCTAATAAGTCTAGCGCCTTAGTGCGACTGACAAGGTGTAACAAGATATCTTCATTTTCTGCGTCTAAGCCATAAACTTGGCCATCATTAACTTTATTACTGTCAAAATGTGCCAAATAGAGATGAATACGTTCACTCATACCGCCAGGGCTAGAAAGGTATTGCATGATCGGTTGTAAGTTATCGGCACTAAGGCTGATATTAGCTTCCTCTTTAGCTTCTCGTATGGCGACTTCGATTGGACTTTCGTTTTCATCAAACATACCAGCAATAAACTCTAATAACCACGGGCTATCTTCTCCCCTGATGGCGCCAGCACGAAATTGCTCTATTAACAGCAGCTTATCTTGCTTGACATCATAAGGCATAACAACGACAGCATCACCACGCTCAAAAACTTCCCGGGTAAATTTCTGACTTTGCTGCCCTGAAAAAAGTTTATGCTGCAGGGTATATTCATTCATTTTAAAAAAGCCCTGATACTTGGTTTCAACAGAGTGCACCAACACCTGCTCATTATCGAATTGCAGCATAGCTAAGGGCTTATCTTTATTAATTGTCATTCAATATCTCGTTCAAAAAATAATTTGTTACACTAGTAAACAGTTATTTTATTTGGTTAATTTAAAAATCCATGTAGGATACCCTACCAACGAATACCCATAAATGAATAATAAGAGTAATACACCCAAGGAATTCCTTACTCATGAAAAGAACACTAAGCACCCTAATTATTGCGATAACCGCTGCTTTTAGCAGTACACATACTCAAGCCGATGATTTACTTACCGTTTATCAGCAAGCTCTATTAAACGATCCTGTGGTACTTAAAGCACAAGCTCAGTTTATGATAGTAAAAGAAGATATTGAGCAAGCCCGAGCAATATTACTACCACAAATTAACGCCACTGGTGGAATTTCCATTAGCGAGCGTGAATCACAACAGTCTCAACTAGTGGGCTCTAATGTGGTTGTCTATGATGCTACCTCCAATACTGATGTAACCAACTTTGGTGCTAACTTAAATATGCAACTTTATCATCATGATAGCTGGTTGCGTTTAGATAACGCTAAAAAAACAGCCCATCAAAGTGATTTAACCTATCAAGTTGCCAAACAAGATTTAATCACTCGTGTAGCTAAAGCTTACTTCGACTTGTTAAGTACCAAGGATGACCTTGTATTTTCCACGGCAGAAAAAGATGCTATTGCTCGCCAGCTAGAACAAACCAAGCAACGTTTTTCAGTTGGTTTAACGGCAATAACTGATGTTTATGAAGCCCAAGCGCAATTTGATAATGCCGTTACCGAAGAAATTCGCGCAGAAAATGCCATTTTCCAAGCAGAAGAAGAGTTACGGGTAATTACCAATACTTACCCCAGAAATATCAGTGTCTTAAATACTGAGCGTTTTAGCACTAGCACACCTATACCTAATAGTGCTGATGAATGGCAAGTAACCGCCGAAGCTAAAAACCTTGACTTAATTACCGCTAGAGTCGGTATTGATATTGCGCGAGACAGTATTAATATTGCTCGTGCAGGTCATTATCCAACCTTAAGTCTAAACGGTAATTGGGGCAGTGGTAAAAGTCAAACCAGTGTTGAGGCTCTGGGTTTCAATCAAGACTTTGATGAAACCCCTTATTTCGATAATTACTCGGTAGGTATTACCTTAAATGTGCCTATTTACTCGGGTGGCGCCATTCAAAGCTCAGTGCGTCAAGCACAAAGTCGCTTTATCCTGGCTAGCCAAGATTTATCATTAACCCACCGCAAGATTGTCCGTACCACACGTAATGCTTACAATACCGTTATTGCTGCTATTTCTGCGATAAAAGCGTATGAGCAATCGGTATTAAGTGCCCAAAAAGCACTGGAAGCGACTGAAGCAGGCTTTGAGGTAGGTACTCGTACCATAGTTGATGTCTTAGATAGTACCCGTAATTTATATAACGCTAAACGTAACTTATCATCGACTCGTTATGCCTATATTCAAAACGTTTTATTACTGAAACGTGCGGCTGGTACCATTACCGATGAAGATTTAACGGCTATTAACTCCGGTTTAATGGCAGTTAATTAGTTTTATGGTACTTATAACTAAACACTAGTTTATGCAGCCATTAAAAAAGCCCTAAGCAATACCTTTGCTTAGGGCTTTTTTGTCTTTATTACCTTGCTAATGCCGAGTTAAGGTTACACCAGTGCTTTAAGGAATCTAGTCAGCTCTTTCGCTTCTCGTTCAACAGAATAATGTTGTTCAACACGTTGACGACCAGAGCGGCCCATTTGAGCAAGCTTAGTTTCATCACTCAGTAGCAAGGCCATTTTATCGGTCACTGCCACCAAATCATTTACCGGTACCACATAACCATCAATCCCTTGACGTATGACTTCTGGCCATGCGCCAGCTTCACTGGCAAGTACTGCTGCACCACTACTCATGGCTTCAAGAATAGTTAAACCAAAACCTTCACTTTCACTCAGGGCAACCACAAGTGATAAGCTGCTAAATATTTTGGGAATATCAGCGAAGTCCTGCTCGCCAACAAATACTATCCGTTCAGACAAGCCAGCTTTAGCAATGCTATCACGTAGCTCTTGGGCATATGTTTCATGTTTAGCGGCAATACCACCAACAATAACCGCAGTATAATCAGGATGGTCTTTTAATATTGCAATGCAGCTTTGCACAAAAAGGTGGACGCCTTTTTGTTTTCTCACGCGTCCAAGAATCGCAATACCGCGCTTACCTTTTGTTTGGTTGGGCGCTAATAAGTTAAGTGTTTGCCAAGCTTGTTGTTTATCCTTGCTCGCCACATAAGCACTGGTATTTACACCATGATAAATGACGGCACTGGGCGGTTTTTCTAAATAGCTGGCTGAGGCTTTACACATGGCAATAACCGCATCCATACGTCTTGTTAACCAGCAGGTAAAGCTAGCGCGTTTTCGCTGAGCTGCTGAGCTGAAAACCAACTTTATTTTGGCTCTAAAAAGGTATTTTAACACCACACCTTGAATCATCTCATCAACACGACGGGCATGAAAAATACGAAATTTACCATTGGCTAAAGGACGTTGACACATTTTGACTACTTGCCAAAAACTAATGGCTAAACTGGTATCAGTTAAGTTATTTCTTCCCATGATACGTAATGGCATCATATCCTTTTGGTAAGCGACCACTTGCAACATAGTTGAAGTAATGCCGGAAAAATTCCGTTTTGAATTGCCAATAATAAGCTCAATTTCGCTATTGCTTACCTCTTGGTTAACCACTGTTGTCATCAAAAACTCTCTAAATACCCATGATTAGTCTAATGACGCTATTCTACGGTAAAAGCCCGCTTAAGTACCGCTAAGTACTAAATAACTTCATTGCCCAAGACAAACTAACTTGCGTATAATCAAACATAGTTAAAATAAAGATCAAAAGAGAAATACATTGAGCAAAAATAACATGTTGCAACCTAACTTTAAGTTATCTTTTTTATTACCCAAATACTGGTTAACTTGGCTAGCTGTTTTTATCCTTTACAGCATCTCTTGGCTGCCGTTCAAATTACAACTCGCCATGGGGCGGGTTTTAGGTCGATTATTTTTTAACATTGCCTCAAAAAGAAAACATGTTGCCCTGACTAATTTACGACTATGTTTTCCGGAAAAAGACGAACAAGAACTGCAGCGTATTTTAAAAAAGAACTTTGAAAATACTGGTATCGCCTTATTTGAAACGGGTATGGGTTGGTGGTGGCCAAATTGGCGCATAGCAAGAAAAGTAAAAGTTATTGGTGCCCACCATATAACCTCGGCACAAGCACAAGGCAATGGTGTACTGGTCTTAGGCATGCATAACTTAAGCTTAGAAATGTGTGCTCGAGGTGCAGGAATAGACAATCCTTTAGTGGTATTTTATCGCCCCCATAACAACCCGTTAATGGAGTTTTTTCAGCACCGAGGTAGGGCACGGTCTAATAAATACATGTTAGGCAAGCGCGATGTTAGAGGCTTACTACGCGCACTGAATAATAAAGAGGCTTGTGCCTACCTACCCGATCAAGACTACGGCCGTAATAAAAGCCTGTTTGTGCCATTTTTTGCGGTAAAAGAAACGGCAACCACAACCGGTACCCTTATGTTTGCCCGTAAGAGAAACACTAAAACCATGATGATGATTCCGCGGAGAAATGCCGATGATAGTGGCTACACCGTTGAGATTTCACCGCTAGAAAACTTTCCAACCAAAAATGACCAACAAGACTTAATCACCATAAACCAAGCGCTAGAAAAAGCGATTATGGTTCAGCCCGAACAGTATATGTGGCTACATAGACGATTTAAGACCAGACCTAACCCAGAAGATGCCTCATTATATAACTAACTGTTTATTAATATTATTAATAAGCTAACGCCCCTTCTGCTATGAATGCCTTAAGGGGAAATATAGAGGACAGTTGTATAAACATTAAACTTTGCGTAAAGTAAGCTAACTTCACTATAATTAAAGTAATGAATACAAAGGTATTGATTAACCGATGAACTTTTGGCTGCGAAACATTATCTTAGGACTTTTCCTGACCGTACTGGCTTGGGGCTTTTTTGCCAACCAAGACTTTTTGCTGTCCATTGATGCCTCCTTAGGCAAGGTTGATGAAAGCACAATAACTGCCAAAGAAGCGACTGTCGCCGCTGTGTCCCAAGAGCCTGAAAGTAGCCCGACAAAGTACCAGCAAGGTAGGACTTCAACCAATGCCGCAGCGCTTGGCTTATCTAAGTTTTATGCCAATTTATACGGCGATATGGATGGCAAAGGCCCTAAAATCCGCAATAATATAGTTTACCTGCCCGAGCCAAAAGGTGACTTAACTAAATTATTGCAAGCTCGAGAAAAGCTGGTTCGCCCATATAAAAAGAATTGGCAGGGTAGTATTAAATCTCGTCCCTTTAGACGCGGTGAAACCTTAAATCGAAAACTTGCCGAATATTCTGACAAAGATGGTATCGATTTAATTTGGTGGTTAAACCGAGATTATGTGGTAAAAGACCCGTTTAGAATTGAAAAGAACATCTTAACAACTACCTTTCAGGTAGCTAAAGCCATTGAGGGTCACTTTGAATCAGGCCTTTCTGTTTTCTTTTGTCATCGCCAACGCGCTATTGTCGTTATTGAAAGTGCTCCCCAACCCTTTTTGGATGAGGAGTGTATTTTACTTGCCAGTGAAAAGCCTTATTAATCCTTGTTATACATTAATCAATTAAGCGTTTTTGCCAAATATCTACCATAGCACCTTGCCCAACTAGGTTTTCCCGAGGAACTAATGGCTCGGCATTTTGCATCGTTGCTTGATGCCCCAACGCCCTTAATTTTTGATACATATTACTCAGCTGCTGTTGTTCGGTTTTTGCCAACAAGCCTAATGTTAATAATATTTTAAATATGCCTAAATTATCACTAACAAGCATCAACTCACGGTATTTTTTAGCGTAGGCAAGCACAAAAAATTGGGCTATAAATTCAATATCGACCAGGCCGCCCCTGCCCTGCTTAATATCAAACTGTACATCGGTCGATTTATCCAGATGGCTGCGCATTTTTTCCCGCATGTTAGTAATATCGTTTTTTAGCTCAGTAAATGCTCTTGGCTTTGATAAAACATCTTGTCGAATAGCGATAAATTGTTGCTGAAGATCATCATTACCAAAAATCATTCGCGCTCTTACTAGGGCTTGATGTTCCCAAGTCCAAGCATCTTCATCTTGATATTGGGCAAAGGTCGTTAGATGTACCACCAGCACCCCTGAATTACCCGACGGCCTTAAGCGCATATCCAACTCATATAATATGCCGCTATTCATACGGGTATTAAAAAGATGCATGATGCGTTGTGCTAATTTCATATAAAATTGGCTTGCTGGTACCGATTTACTGCCGTCTGCCCTGCCACTGGTGACTTCATCAGGGTTACTATGATGAACAAAAACTAAATCCAGGTCTGAGCTATAGCCGAGCTCTACGCCACCGGTTTTGCCATAAGCAATAACGCCAAAGCCTTTGCCCTTAGCACCATCTAAGCAGGTGGTCGGTTCACCAAAACGTTCACTGATCTGTTGCCAAGCAAGGTTTATCACCTCGGCTATAATAGCCTCGGCTAAAGCGGTTAAATGTTCGCTAATTTGAGCCACAGGTAATACATCAGCAATTTCAGCCGCAGCAATACGTAATTGTTGTGATTGCTTAAATTGACGTAAAGACTCCATTTGCGCTTCAAGGTCTTCCTCTGGGATACGTAGCATGCGTTCGCGCAACTCTACTGCATAAGCACCAAGCTGTGGCGGGTTATGCAGTAACTCGGGATCAATAAGCTCATCCAGTAATATCGGGTATTTGGCAATATAATCTGTCACCCAACTACTTGCTTGGCATAAGTGAATCAGTTGCTTTAGAGCGCCGTCATTTTCAAAAAGTAATTCCAAATAAGCAGTACGTGTCACTATTTTACTAAAAACTTGCAATACTCGCGCTAATACCTGCTCGGCCTCGTTTTTCTTTTGCAGTCGACATAAAAGTAACGGGATTAACTTATCTAAAACCTGTCGGCCACGAGTACCTAAACTGCGCTTACCGATATCCTCGCGAAAATGGTGTAATACTTGCCAAATTTTATCACTTTGCCACTCAAGACCTTCTTGTTCCAACCAAGCAATAGACTCTTCATCACTCCAGCGGCTATGCCAAAGTGTCACCCAATGTTCATCGGGCGCTTGATGATTAGGACTATCAAAGCCAATCAGTTGCTCAAATTCTTGATGAACACCCTCCATATGCTTAGCTAAAATGATTAAGAAATCAGCCCAATTAGCAAGGCGAAGTACGGCTAATAACCGCTGTTGATCTAGTTCATTATCCGGTAAAGTTTGTGTTTGTTTATCGGCTATTGCTTGAATAATATTTTCTACTCGCCGTAAAAAACGATAAGCCTGTTCGAGTACTTGTTTACTGCTAGCATTTATTTCCCCTGACTGCACCAGTTTCGGTAGCACAGTGAGCAAACTGCGTTGCTGTAATTCCTTTACTCTTCCGCCACGAATTAGTTGAAAAACTTGCACGATAAATTCAATTTCGCGAATGCCGCCCGCCCCTAATTTAATATTATTGATTAGCTGCTTGCGACGAACTTCTTGGGCAATCATCATTTTCATGCGGCGCAAACTGTCTATAACACTAAAATCAATATAGCGACGATAGACAAAGGGCCTGAGCATGCTTGATAATTGTTGATGATATTTAGACTGACCAATAAGTCGGGCCTTTAACATGGCGTAACGCTCCCAATCACGCCCTTGCTCTTGGTAGTAATCTTCCATGGCGTTAAACGTCAATACCAGCGGGCCACTATCGCCAAAAGGGCGTAAGCGCATGTCCACGCGGTAGACAAAACCATCACAAGTGACCTGATGTAATGAAGCAATGAGCTTTTGCGCTAAGCGAGTGAAAAATTGCTGGTTATCGATACTGCGACGACAACCCTGGGTGACACCACATTCAGGGTAAGTAAAAATAAGGTCGATATCAGAGGAGAAATTTAGCTCTTTGCCACCAAGTTTACCCATACCATAAACCAGTAAAATCTGCTGTTCGCCCTGCTCATTAGTAGGTTTGCCCCACTTTTTCTGACAAAAATCACTGAGCCAAGCTAAGCTCGCTAAGATAAGTTCGTCGGCTAGCGATGACAGTCTCGCTAACGAGGTATCTAAACTAATATTAAAAACCAAGTCATCAATGGCTATCTTGACCATTTTCTGTAAACGAAAGCGTCTCAGTATTCGGTGTAGTTGCACCTCATCAATACAGTCGGCTAATTGTTCAAGCAAAAGCTTTTTATAGTCAGGTAGTATTTCTTTACTGGCTGATTTAAACAACTCAATAACAAGCTCAGGGGCTTGTAAAGCACTGGCAAGAATATAGTCACTTAAGGTTATCGCTTGTTTAAAAGCGCTAAGTTGCTCTGTGCTTAACTCGTCACATACGTTACTGTGTTGTTCAACAAAGTGTTGCCAACTTGTTGTTTGTTGTTGCATTAACAGAGCAGAAAAGGATAAGGTCACAAGAATTCCTATATAAGCAGCGTTGCCTATAGACATAATATGTCGTTAATGGTATTAATTGACACTTGCCTATGATTTGTCGCTAAAATTAATTAACTATTTCGATAACATAGCATTTTTGAGGAGATGATGGCAGAAATGCACTTACTAAAAACACCTTTTTTATTGCTCTTGATCATAATTACCAGCCTTAGCCTTTTTGGTTGTGGCGACCCTGTGAAAGCGCAAATTGAACAACAACTACCTATCACCGAACAAAGAGTATCTCAATTAGGTGATGCCTTAAGTAATGGTCACATTCGTAATGCCAACTTAATCAACCAATATGCTAATAAAGTCATGGTTAATAAAGCCAGTTTAGCGCCATTAATTAACGAGTTTCGCAAAGATGCTTCTATCGACGGCCCTATGTATAAGGCACTTTTAGATAGAGTGAATACAGCCAAGACGCAACCACAAATGTTTGACTCTTCGCAAGCGCTTTATAATGAATTGCTTAATATTTACCAAGCAGCAGATCCTGTGCTTTTCTCTGACGCCCTCAGTGATCCGCTCAATGTTTTGGCCGATATGTCAGATGGCCAGTTACCTCGCATTAATTCGCTATCAAAAGCACAAAGCCAACGCGCCAATAATGCCCAAGATTTTGGCACTGGCGAGCAATTAATTGGTAACCCTAGTTATGGCAACTGGCAAACCGGCAGTAATGGTATGTCCTTTTGGGCTTGGTATGGCATGTATTCAATGGTCGGCAATATATTTGGCGGCCGCACTTATTATAACGATTGGGGTAGAAATCGTAATTATAGTTATTACAATGACTATGGTAGAACACGCTACAGCTCACCTGGGCAATTAAAAAAACAAACGGCCCTCGATACTCGCACCAAGAAATCCTTTAGTCGTCGCGGACAAAAATTCACCAGCCCTTACAGTAAGAACCGCGTTGGCTCTTCTAGTTTATCAAGCCAGAGTAAAACCGCACAAAACAGTGCCAACCGCTTTCGCACTAATGCTGTTAAGAAAAGTAGTTATGCCAGCAAGTCGAAAAGTAAAAACTCAAGTTTTAGAAATTCAAGAACCAACACCTCACGCGGCTTTAGACGCGGGAAATAGTGAATAAGTCATGAATCAAAAAAGAATAGGAACAGCAAAATTATGAACACATTCATCGAGCTCGTTGGTGTTAGCTTTAATAATATTAGCCCAGATTTATTTATTTATTTAGCCATCGACGTTTCCATTGCCATCTTGTTATTAGGCGCTATGCGCTTCCTTTTAGGGGTTAGCGCGAAGGTAAATAGTACCGAAGAATTAGCCAAAGAAGACAATTTCGCCTTTGGTGTCAGTGTTGCGGGTAGTGTATTAGCCCTTGGTATTGTCCTTACTGGCGCTATTACCGGGGAAGCGGCAAGTAGCTATGCTATGGAAGCCATCGGCATGTTGGCATACGGCGGCTATGGCTTAATACTGATAAAAGTGGGCCGTATTATCCATGATAAAGTGGCGTTACAACATATAGATAAAAATGCCTTAATTCTTGAAAAAAACCTCAGTATCGGCATTATTGACGCCGCTGGCGCCATCGCTACCGCCATCATTATTCGCTCGGTCTTACTCTGGGTTGATGGCTTAGACCTAAGTACTTTTATTGCCATTACCAGCGGCTTTATTGTCGCACAAACCATGTTAGTTATGGTCACCCGACTTAGGGAGAAGCAATACGCGAAAAACAACCAAGAAGATTGTTTACAAGAAGCCTTAAGTAATGGTCAGGTTGCCCTAGCAATTCGTTATAGTGGCCAAGTGATCAGCACAGCATTAGCGGTAACCGCGGCCAGTCATTTTCTTATCTATAGCCCAGAAACCTTAGTAGTTAATTTACTTGGTTGGTTAGTATTTGGCGTAGTAATGACCCTACTGGTGGCACTACTTACCGCTATAGCTAAACATATTGTCCTTTGGGGCATTGATTTAGTTGAAGAAGTTGATCAACAACATAATATCGGTGTTGCCAGCATTGAGATGGCGACCAGTATTGCTATAGCGTTAATTTTAACAGCATTAATGGCATAACGAACAAAAAAATACCGCCAGCTTTACTACGCAAAGTTGGCGGTAACAATTAACACTACGCACATCACACGTTAATTAATTCCTTCCTTAAGAATAACTAATACTAACCACTATGTCACAAAGCTCTTTACCTCAAAACCCTTTACCTCAAGACTCTTTACCTCAAGGAAAGTCCCACCTACTCGACGATACCCTACTTATTTTAACCATGGCGGTGTTAGCTGGTTGTGGCCTTATTTATGAGTATTTACTTTCTCATTATGCCGGCCGAGTATTAGGCGTTATGGAAAGCACTATCTATACCATGATCGGCTTAATGATCGTTTCTATGGGGCTTGGTGCATTTGCGGCACGTAAAGTCCGCTGTGCTTTTAATGGCTTTGTCTGGCTTGAACTCATTATTGCCTTACTAGGTAGTTGCGCTATTTTAGTCATTGGCGGCTTAATTGCTATTACGCAAATATTTCCAGAGCTTATTGCCGACATGTTATCTCTGCCACCCGATATGAAACCTCAAGGTGGCATTTTTAAACAATTGAGTTGGCTTGCCTTTAATAGTCCTTATTTCTTTGGCATGCTGCTGGGCTTTTTTATTGGTATGGAGATCCCCCTAATTGCCCGTATTCGTGAGCAGATCCATCAGCAACATCTGGCCAATAACTTAGGCACTATTTATGGCGCAGATTACGTTGGAGCTGGTATTGGCGCAGCTATCTGGGTGATCTTTTTACTGAGTATTGATATCAGTAAGGCCGCAGCAATAACCGCTAGCCTAAACCTTATTGCCGGTGGTTTTTTTATTCTGCGCTATTGGCGGCGATTGCATTGGCGTAAAACCTTTGTGGCTTTACATTGCCTATTGGCTTTGGTGATTATTTTAATGTTCAACTATGGTAATCAATGGCTCAATCAAATGAATAGTTTGCTCTACCTGGATAAGGTGGTGCATACCGATAAAACTCGCTTCCAACAGTTAACCTTTACTGAGCGCCATATGGGGCTTGAGCAAGATAATATTATCAATTTTTACCTAAATGGCCGCTTACAGTTTTCTTCAATTGATGAACATATCTATCATGATTATCTCGTTGCGCCAGTGATGGCGGCATCCGCACGAAACGAAAATATTCTCATCATAGGTGGCGGTGACGGTTTAGCCTTAAGAGATGTGTTAAAATACCAACCAAAATCAGTGACCTTAATCGATTTAGACAGTGAGCTAATTGATATTTTCCAACAGCCAGAGCAGCATGTAAATCCACGTTTAGCTCGGCAAATATTGCAGTTAAACCAAAAAAGTTTACAAGATAAACGTGTCACTATTTATCGTGCTGATGCTTTTATTGCTATCAATAAATTAATAAAAGACCGACAGGTCTTTGATGCCATCATTGTTGATTTACCCGACCCAAGCCACCCAGACCTAAATAAACTCTATTCGGTTAATTTCTACGCTCGGCTTAATTTATTGCTGGCTGGCGATGGTTTAATCGCTATCCAATCAACCAGCCCCTATCATGCTAAAGACTCTTTCATTGCTATTGGTAAGACCGTGGCTGCGGCTAAGTTTGTCCATGTTCAGCAATATCATGACAATGTGCCCAGCTTTGGTGAGTGGGGTTGGACCATAGCCGCAAAAAATGGTGCTAGCCCATTAACCCGATTAAACAAACTAAAGCAGCTACCAATTAACCATCAATGGTTAAATTTAGCTATATTAAAAGCGGCTTTTATTTTCCCTAATAATTTCTACCAAAACAAAGCAGATATTGGCATTAATATATTGGGTAGCCATACCATTTATCAGTTACATCAAAAGGCTTGGCAAGATCAACAAGGCTTAAATTAACCTTTAAAGCCAGATGATGACTAACGAATAATACCAAACAGTAACAATTACTTTATAAAATACCTTGACATAATATGTCAAGATGTTAAATTTAACCCAGACGACATAATATGTCATCTGGCTTTTTCACTAAAGAAGGAAGGATAGGAAATACATGAATATTCATACTATAGCCGATCACTTAAACAGCTTGGCAGATAATTCAGATACCGGCATGAGCTTTGATTGCCAACCCATATCTGGCGAAGTTGACGTTCTGCAAATTAGTATCTTAGGCCGAGAAGAATTACCTATTTTTGTTTCGGTAACCGAAGATCAAATTATTTGCATTTGTTACTTATGGGGCCTTGATGAAGTTAAACCTGAATCTGTTAATGCTATGCATGAGAGCATGTTAGAAATGAATATCCCTATGCCCTTGACATCATTTTCAAAAATTGGTGATAAATATGTAGTTTTTGGTGCTTTATCTATCAAGTCAAATTTTATTGATGTTGAACATGAGTTAGCGGTATTAAGTAATAATGCCGTAGAAGTTATTGATGATATGAGTGAATACTTGCTTTAGTTAAAAATAAAACAAATCACCTTTAATCATTCCCCCCTAGTTAGGAGTTAATAATGAGTATATTTAAAAAAATTATGACCGCAATTCGCGGCGGTGCATCAGAAGCCGGTGAAGCAATTATCGATGCCAATGCTACCCGTATATTTGAACAAGAAATACGTGATGCCGAAAATCACCTCACCAAAGCAAAACGTGATCTAACCGGTGTTATGGCGGAACAAATGTCAGCAAAACGTGAAGTTGACCGCTTAGGCCGTGAAGTGACTGAACATGAAGGTTATGTAGCACAAGCGCTTGAAAAAGGTGATGAAACATTAGCCCTAGCGGTGGCAGAAAAAATCGCTAACTTAGAAACTACTTTAGCTGATCAACAACAAGCCCACGATAGCTTTAGTGGTAGTGCTGATCGCTTGAAAGACTTAGTTAAGAAAAGTGAACGCCAAGTTGCTGAACATAAACGCCAACTTTCTATGGTTAAAACCACTGAAAGTGTACAAAGAGCGACCGCAGCCATTACCGATAACTTTTCATCAAGCAATTCCAAGTTATTAAGTGCTAAAGATTCTCTAGAGCGCATTAAAGCGAAGCAACAAAAATTCGATGATAGAATGAAGGCTGCTGAACTACTAGAATCTGAAGACTCGGATAGTTCGTTACAAGCACAATTAAAAGCTGCTGGCATTGGTGCACAAGATAAAAGTGCTAATTCAGTCTTAGAGCGTTTGAAAGCTAAGAAAAAATAATGTTAAGCGTTAGCTGACGGTAATGAGTTAACCGTGCGCTTAACGCTTTTACATAATAAACAATAGCCAATGGGCACTATTATTTATCGCTACTTAAAGCTTTAGGTGGGTGTCCATTCTACGTTAGGTCTGCAGATGAGTTTTTTTAAAAAAATATTTAACAAATCAAAAAATGAGCCAAGAAAACTAACAGAAGTTAATCAGTTACTTGTTGGCGATATTATTGCTTTAACGGACAGCTTTGCTTTACCCGAATCATTACGTGGGCAAGAGTTGCAAGTGAAAGCCGTTAATAGCTATGAGTTTGAAGACAAGGTACAAACCGAATGGGCTTTGATTGGTACTAACGATCTAGAGATATTTTTATCACTGGCAGTTGATGATATTACTGAGCTTAAATTATCGTTAAAGATTCATCATGATGATGTCGAAACTCTCTTTGATTTAGAGCGTTTTGCGGAAATTTTTGATGAACCAGGCCAAGCTTTTTTAGATAGAAAAGCCGATAACGAGCTCACCACAATGTGGAGTAGTGAACAATATCAACAAAGTGTTTTTGCCAAGGTGGGCTATTTTCATCGTAAAGATCATCGCAGTGAAGACTTGTCAGCCTATGAAGGCAAAGACAGTGGTGAGCAATTCGAATTATATAGCCTCTATAATGAAGATCAAAGCAAGGGTGTTGATGTGGAAGTCTGGCAAGATGGTGATACCGAAGTGTGCTTAACTTTATTTAGACCGCTCAGTGATATAGTGGATATGTACCCGGCAAGTTAAGCGGAAAGTTAATCTAAACGTTAAGCGGAAAGTACTATGGCGAGAAAAATACCCGATAAATGGCAGTCATCAGTTAAAGCGATAAAAGCGGTGCAAGTCGCTTTTGATATGGAAGAAAAAATTCAACTATCTATCCGTAAGGAAGCGCTTGATGCAGGTTTAAGTCCGTCTGAACAAATTCGTGATATCTTGGGTTTACCGATAAATAAAAGACCTAAGCGCCCACGTCTCACGGTAAGTCTATCCCCAAGTGACTATCAAATTCTTGCAGAAAAATATCAACTAAGCGCTGAAGACCAGCTGGGAATAAAGAAGAAACTGATGGATGATTTAGTCAGTCATATTAATTCCAACTATTCAGGCGAAAATGAATAGTAAGTTCAAGCTCTAATAGTAACATTCACTCTAAAGATGTAACTGCTTTGTTAGAGCTTTCTTTTGTGCCATACTGCAACGAACAGGGAAAAATAATAACTTCACTTGGGATATCATTATGTTAAAAAAAATCACTGCTATTTCTTTAGCCTTAACACTAACGGCTTGTGCAAACACTGAGGCACTTGATGCCAACATTAGCTCACTAACCAGTAAAGTTGCTGCCTTATCAGCCCAAGTTGCCGACTTAGAGGTACAACAGCAATCAATGGCAAGCGATGCTAAAGCCGCTAAATCTGCTGCTGAGCAAGCAGCAAGTGATGCTAAAGCCGCTAACGAACGAATTGATAATGTTGTTGCTTCATATAAGAAGTAATAACAAACATTAGCTTAATAAATAATAAAAAAGCACCTTAACGTTACTGTAACTAACGTTAAGGTGCTTTTTATTGGCACTATTTTACCGTTATTTAGCTAGTTCAACCACTAAACCATGGGGTTTTTCGATGATGGGGAGTAATTGCTGCCAGTACTCACGTGTACTGCCAACAAATCGATGCATTGCCTTGGTTAAAATGACATTATTTTTTGTTACGTCGAGGTCGGTTAACGGTTGATGTATTTCTATTAATTGCTTTTCACCATTTTCATAAGACATTTTTACTGGTTGGTTAATCACCCTCACTTTAGTATTCAATGGTACGTTATCAAAAAGCCATTTAATATCATCATCATACATTCTAATACAACCTGAGCTTGCCCGCATACCTATGCCAAATCGCTGGTTGGAACCATGAATTAGGTATTCGCTGGTGCCTAAGCGTAAGGCATATTTACCAAAAGGGTTATTAGGCCCGGCGGGGACTTCTTTAGCTAAATATTTACCATGTTCGGCAAAGTGACGTTCCTGCATTGCTTGTGTAGGTCGCCAGATAGGATCTTTTCTCTTTTCGCCAATAACAGTACTCGTTAATGGTGTTGATAAGCCCTGCCTACCTATGCCCACGGGAAATACATGTACTTTATTTTCTTGCGGTGAAAAATAATACAAGCGTAATTCCGGTAAATTGATCACGATACCTTGACGAGTAATAAAGGGTAATAACATTTCACTAGGAATAACGAGCTGCGCACCAATTTTAAGTAAAAATGGGTCGTGCTGCGGATTAGCCGCCAGTAAGGCTAAAAAGCCGACATTATATTGCTCGGCCAGTTGCTGGAAATAATCACCTTTGACCACAGTGTGCATGGTGTTTTTACCAATAAGGCGCTTGTTGACACTGCCCAGATCATAAACGGTTGCCATTAACGGCTGAGTAAATAGCAGTAAAATAGTAAGGCTTAGGGAAATATAAGGTGATTTTTTATTTTTTACCATCATGTCTATGGCCAATATGGTTGCATTGTTAAGGCTTTAGCGCGAGATTGATCTAGTGCAGTAATTAAATTTTCACTCTTGTTTGTTAACCAAGCCAGTAATTTTATCTCTGGCTTAGGCAACTGGACTAATTGTTGCTGTAATAACTGCAAAGATTGTAATTCGCTAATACCCTGCTTAATATCAAGCCAAGGCATACTGAATCTTTTAACCATATTACTCTGTGGCTCAGCGAATAAGCAACTAAACCAACTTGTGGTTAATAGTGAACGAATCAACAAGCTGTGCGCGGTTAAATATAACTCGGTAGATGAAAGCTGTTGTGGTTTTTGTAATTTAGCTAGCTCATCAGTTAGCAACTTAGTGCTATTGCTTAAGTGTTTAGCGGCAAACTCAAATAATGACACTGACTGTTGAGTTTTAACCATCTTAGCCGCCTTACTTTCAAGTAATAAAGACAATAAGTCTAATTGCAAATTATTAAAGCGTTCGCTATGCAAGAGCGCCAATACTTGCGCCTCATCTGGGTAACGCTGTTGAGCCAATTGTAATTTAGTTATCAATTCTTGGTTTACCGACGCGGCCTTTTGAGATGAACTTTGCTTGTTAGTTAAGGCTTGAATATAACGGGCATTATCGACCCAGTGAATGGTGCGAATAAAATAACTTAGTTCACTGCGGAGTGCTTGCGGAGCAAGCGATAAATGCTCACCCGGCAATTTTTCATCTGCTGATTTCTGCTCGGTAAAGAGCTCATTAAAAAGCCAAAACCCTTGTCTAAGTAGAGCAAGTAATTCACTTATTTTACCCAATTTAGTCAGTGATGGCGCATCAACATAGCTATCCACACCGAGTTGTAACTGAGTGAGAGCATACTCTATGCCTTGATTAAAGGCACTATCTAGGCTGCTATCTTGTGAAAAATCGATCATCGTCAGTGCGATTGGCTCAACAATAGTGTCATCCATAACAGCGTTATTTTCAAGATTAGGGCCAGCGGAAATACTCTCATGATATAAGGCATAACCACGAGCTGCTTTGGTTAACTGCCCGGGTCGTAGCGCTAATTGACTAAATAACAGCTTAGTTAAGACAAATAGTGCCTGAGTATCGCCACTCACCAACTCTAACTCGATTTCATAAATACGTGGTTTATTAGCATGACCCTGACAAGCAATCTCACCACAATCAAGGGCAATTTCCACGATGGCATGCTCTAAAGTAACCAACCAAGTATAACGGGTAAAGTGAGTTGAAAAAAGTTCCATAACCTCTTGCTGTAATTGCTTAATATCTGAGTCTGGCCGCCAAAGTTTCGCGGGAAATAAGGCAAGAATAGGTTTACCATCCTCAATATCAACATTGTATTCAGGCCTTTGATGTAGACCGGCAATGACAGAGCCTGATGTTTTGATTGTTTGTTCAAAACGTTGTTCTTTACCCTGACATTTAGTGCCTCGGGTACGTAAGGCTATTTTTTGTTGGCGTAGTGTCAAACTCGGGGTGTCGAAATAGTGATTGCTTAACTGCATATCTTGCTGGACAAAGACTAGGTTATGCTCAGCGAGTAATTGGCATATAGTGGCTTTTATCTGCTTTACTGGTGCCAGCTCATTATTTTCGAGCAAGGAGTATTTTAATTCTATTTCGGTAACCATTATCATCCAATTAAGTATTTAGCTATAACTTAACCAGCATACCGTTAGTGCATCAATATGCCAATAGCGAGTTTGCCTTAATGATTATAAAGCCAGAGAAGATAGCAACCATCCTACCAGGAGTTCATCGTTATTTTATCGTCTGGTTATTAAACTTACTTATTAACTTGCCAATAAAAAATCAAAGCTGCTTAAGGTTTGAGCTGTTATTTGCGCATAATGAAATCATTCTTAGCTTGCCATCAAAGCGGCAAACACATAATATCTTGTCTTACTTGATTTAATTACTACATTGGTTTCTCTATGAATAACGTTATTAACGTCATAGCAGTTATTGCTATCACTTTATCTAGCTTGCTTTTTTCATCTGCTCAGGCGGCAGAAAACAATTACAAGCTGGGCTATATCTCTGATGAATTATTCATATATATGCATGCAGGCCCTGGCACCAATTATAGAATTTTAGGCACTATTATCGCCGGTGCCAAAATCGAAATTACCGGCGCTGAAGATAATGGTTATAGTGAAATTATAGATAATAAGAATCGCGCTACCTGGGTGGAAAGTAAATATATAACTACACAAGCAGGACTTCGCTTTGTGGTAACTGAGCTCAAGGAAAAAATAGCTACTAGCAGTGACTTCACCAGCCAACTTGATGGTGCAGTAAATGAACTAAAAAACAAAGTAAACCTATTAACTAATGATAAGAAAAAACTTTCCGCAGAGCTTAAGCAGTTAACACAGACATTGACAAAAACACGCACAAAGATTAAAGATCAAGATACTAATATTAAAAAGCAATGGTTCTTCAATGGCGCATTGGTATTAGGCATAGGTTTGATTTTAGGTTTGATTTTACCAAAACTATTCACTCGCCGCCGTGGCGCTATGGATAATTGGTCATAACAGTTTTTTATTAATACTTAGAGCTGACTACCTTAGTGATTAATTCGCTAAGATAGTCGCTGTTAATCAACAATTGCTATTTACTCTGCTAGGCTTAAATATTGTCGAGCAATTTGACTTGCACTAACCTTAGTCAAAATGTCAGCAGCGCTTAAATCAAGCTCACTATTTAATACCTTATTGATTGCTGCTGCTAGTGCTTTAGGATCTCGCCTAGGCACTAAATAATCACTTAACTGCCCGGTTAATATTTCATCTGGTCCATGTTGGCAGGCTGTACTGACCACTTTAGTACCAACAGCAATAGCCTCTAATAACACATTACCAAAGCCCTCATAATCCGAGCTAAGTACCAAGGCTTGGGCATGTTTTATCCAGTTGTAAGCATTCGCTTGAAAGCCAGGTAAAATAATACGCTCAGCTACGCCATACTTCACCGCCAGCTTAAGCGCCTTCTCGGGCTTATTACATAATAAAACTAATTTAACGTCTTTACTAACGAGAGCAAAGGCGGCAAATAAAATGTCATGACGCTTTTGTTTAGCTAAGCGGCCAACATGAATAATGTAGGCTTCCTTGGGTATAGCGCTATCGGCGATTAATGCTTTTTGCTGAATATCTTTAATATCAAACGGGTTATAAATAGTCGTTATAGTTTTAGGGTAGATGACTAGCCCTTGAGATATTTCCTGCTCTATGCCCTTGGACACCGTAATTAAATGTTGGTCAGAAAGATTTTTTTTAGATTTAAGTAAGTACCAATAAGCGAAAGGACCTAATTTTTTTTGTCGCTGCAGTTCTTCCTCAACACTATTATGAATAATATAATAGACTGAGCAAATACAGCTGTTGACGAGTAAGTTATTACTACGTTCTAAATTAGATAACACTAGATCAAAAGGCTTACCTTGTTGCTGTTCACGGCCACTAAACCAGGCTTCGAGTTTGATTATACTGGCTTTTATCTGCCAAAATCTGTCTACTTTTGAGGCTTTATGGTCAAACAAATAACAAACATTAATGCCATTAGGGATGGTATAATCGCAGCGATTACTTAATGATAAAATGGTGACGCTATGGCCTTGGCTAACCATTTCGGTGGCTAAACTAATCATCACCCGTTCTGCGCCACCGCCCGTTAGTCCATCTATTACTATGGCAATATTTTTCATTTAATTATCATCCTGAACATTCATTTTGTAACACTTTTTGCTGAGTCTTTTGCTAATTACTGCTGTGCTGAACATCACTTGCATTATCAATGCGTAAATAACGCCGCGATATCATCGACAATTATATCTAACGCCTTTACTGGCGCAAGTTGTGCCATATTACCGAGCAGGGTTTGACGCTGTTTTTTTTCAATGAGTCGCTGTGCTTGTTGCACTAAGCTAGCTGGGGTTGCTTCAGCCACAAGTACTAATTGTTTATGCTGACATAACTTTAACCGCGCTGGCTGATCCGGCGATATCGGTGCCGCGACACAGGCTTTATGCAAGGCAATACATTGCAACAAGGTATCACCGGCACTGATAACACAAGCTTGCGCGTTTACTATCAAGGAGATAAAGTCCTTATTATTAATACTTTTCAGACAAATGATATCGTCATCTTCTGGCAGCTCTTTAGGATAGTTATCACCAAAAATAACCAGGCATTTAATTTCACTTTGCCGAGAAAAAGCCAGCGCTGCTTGATAATAGATATCTGCAGCAAGTTCCCCTGCCACTAGGTGCCCGCCAGAGCCGGCATTAAAAATAAAATATTGCTCTTTAACAAAACCATATCGTGCCAGTAACTGGTTTTGATAATCGACACTGCTCACTTCAAAAACCGGGCCTATGTTCTTAGGGGCAGGTTTATTAAACAAATTTAGCTTAGCGCGTTGCCAATAACTTATCGGTTTTATACAAAAGTCAGGTTGTGCTACCCAGTGAATATCGGTATTGAATAAGCGGTTTAATTTCAAACCACGACTGCGTTTTTTATCATGCTGAGAGATAAAGGCGACTTTTGCGCCAACCGCTTGTGCTTGTTTAAATTGCTTAGCTCGTCCTGAAGCATCAAATAGCACTAAATCAGGCTTAATATTAGTAATAATAGTGTTAACTCTTGTTACATCTTTGGTAGGAGAACCCTGACAAGCATGAACGATATAAGGACAATCGTTAAAATAGGCAACTTGCTCATTTAAAATAAAATGGATATTAATATTAGGCCAGCGCAACTGCAGTGCCTGAGCAATAATCATTGAGCGCATGTATTCACCTATACCCGAAGGTGAAGAGACAGGAATAAATAATACGCAGTTAGGCTTCATGAAAACATCAGACATAGAGTGAATAGGTGGAATAAAAACAAACATAATACCTGAAAAGTGTGCCTACTCTAATAGCAATTGCGACTTTTTTGTTACTTGCTTTAAACAGTGGATGAGTTCACTGGTCAACACTGCTACAATCGGCAAAATTTTTACTATCGCTGTCTTTTGATATTCTGGTGGTAGTTTTTTATTATTCATTATTATTGTTAGTGTACTGCACTCTTTAGGACGTTTTCATGTTGTTAAAGCCTAGCTTGGCCTTTATTTCCTTATTTTTCTTAAATGCGAGCTTTGCCGCACCTTGGGTAGAGCCAGATGATCTCGCTTTAAGAAATGATATTCAACTACTTGCTGATATCGGCTTGATTACCGCACCGGTAACGACCTATCCGCTGATGTGGAATGCCATTAAAGATGACATTCTGTCGGCTAATACCGCCTTACTGACTGATGAAGAAATTCAAGCCCTTGCTCATGTACGCTATAACTATAAATATGCTTCAGGTAAACAAAACATCACCAAGAAAACTATTTACTTAGCCAGCAGTCAAAATCGCTTTACCAGTTATGGTAACGATCATTTTGACCAAGGTAATATCGAGCTTTCCAATGAATTTGTTGTCGGCAACCTAGCGGGTAAAATACAAGTTAATTACCGCCTTGGCTTAGATGATAATCCAGAGCTAAATCAAGGCAGTGATGCCAATCTTGACGGTAGTTATCTTGCCTATAAGTTAGGTAACTGGGTATTAACTGCCGGTGCTATAGAGCGCTGGTGGGGCCCTGGCATTGATACTAATTTGATTATGACGACAAATTCAAGAGCACTGCCCGCAATGGCTATCACCCGCGATAACTCTGACGCGTTCAAAACCCCTTGGCTCAGCTGGATTGGCCCCTGGACACTTACCGCACAAATGGCGCAATTAGAAGCAAGCCGCTACGTTGCTGATACCATGATGTGGAGCACGCGCGCGACCATTCGCCCACTGCGCGGTTTAGAAATGGGTTTTTCTTGGTCATTGCAGTGGGCCGGTGAAGGTCAACCTAGTTCAATCGGCGATTTTTTGAAAGCAATCACTGGTGGTCAAGAATGTGCTAACGGCAAGCCGACTTGTGATCCAAGTATGCTTTCACAATTAGGTAATCATCTAGCTGGCTATGACATTCGCTGGTCGGATACCATATTTGATTTACCTTACGCGCTATATTTACAAACCATAGGTGAAGATGGCTCACCTAATTTTGGCTTAATCACCGATAAAGCCGATATGTACGGTATTGAGACTCGCTTTACCCTATTTAATCAGCGCATCATGGCCAACTTAGAATATACCGATACGCAGGTGGCTTGTAACCGTTCAGGTCCAAGCCCTGAGCTTAATTGCTTTTATGAACATAATACTTATAAATCAGGCTATCGATATTATCATCGCACTATCGGCTCAACTTATGATAATGATGCGCAAACTCTTGTTGCTACTTTTCTAATCCAAACAAAAGCAGGCAATAGCTGGCAATTGAAATTTAGAAAAGCGCAACTAAATACTGACAATAGTGACTGGTATCCTGATGATATAAACATGGGTAACACCGTATCTCAAGTTGCTGAAGACGTATTACAATTTGATGGTCAATATAAATTTATCGCCCTCGATTCACGTTTTACCCTTGGAGTAATAGTAAGCAATTCTAAATTTGCTAATAATGAAGACAGTCTTAGCAGTGAAAGCAGTTATGAAGATGGCACCGAATTTGATGCCTATATAAAATGGGAATACCGATTTTAATCCCTGACAGTAACTTATTACAGACTATCTGATTAGCTGGCTAGCAATGGTAACTTAATATATCTTGGCTAAGTAAATAATAGTTAACGGCTAATTTCAAAAAATATAAATGATGATATACTCCATCATTCGATACGTATGAATAACTAAGAAGCCAATAAGCTAATGAAGACCACAACTACTTATGCACCTCGCTGGTATAACACTTATGCCATTCACTTATTCCGCTTAGTTATCACTAGAATTTTACCTGTTTCTTGGTTTAGGACGGCAATTCCTGCAGCTAAAGATCGTAAAGCTGTTGATGGTTTTTTCACGTTAGAGATTGTTAGTCATTGCTGGGGCTATTCAAATATGCTCACTTACCAGCTGAGCTCTTTTGTCAATTACCCACCAACTAAGTGCGCTTTAACGGTTACCGTCTTTTACGCTGTCGAGGATACTAAAAGCCAAGCAGTCTTAGATTTCTTCAATAAGCAAACAGTTAAGAATGTCACTTGGAATTTCCAAGTGCTATCAAAAGGGAAATTATTTCGACGCGGCATTGGCCGAAATATGGCAGCACGAACCACTAGTGCCGACTGGCTATGGTTTACTGATTGCGACATTATTTTTCATGAAAACTGTTTAGATTCCTTAGCTGAGCAACTACAAGGAAAGCAAGAAAGCTTGTACTACCCTCAGCAAGAACGAACCACAGAAATGTTAGCACAAGACGATCCTATGTTGCGCCAAGATAGCGAACCGCAACTAGTAGATATCGATGCTGATGGTTTTAGTTTACATTCTCGCGATAAAGCCAAAGGCGCGTTTCAAATTGTCCATGGTGATGTTGCTCGCGCTATTGGTTATTGCGAAAAGTTAAAAATGTTTCAAACAGAAGATGACCGTTGGCGTAAAACCTATGAAGATACCGCTTTTAAGTGGTTAATTTCCAGTGAAGGCATCCCACTAGATATCGATGGCGTCTTTCAAATCCGTCACATCCAAAAAGGTCGTTATGCCAAAGACTCTAATATTTCGAGAGTTCGCAGTAAGATTAGACGTTTGCAAGAGTAGGGTTGACGATAATGAAAGTATTAACTGTATTTGGAACTCGACCTGAAGCGATAAAAATGGCACCACTTGTTCATGCACTTGCTGATGACCCACGCTTTGAGTCTAAAGTTTGTGTTACTGCTCAGCACAGAGAAATGTTAGATCAAGTACTCGAACTATTCAAAATAACGCCAGATTTTGATTTAGACCTAATGAAGGCAGGACAAACCTTAAATGATGTTACTGCGGGTATTTTATTAAATCTAAAACCGGTTTTAACCGAATTCAAACCGGATATTGTGCTAGTACATGGTGATACAGCAACTACTTTTGCGGCCACTTTATCCGCTTACTATGAACAAATAGCTGTAGGGCATGTCGAAGCAGGTTTACGTACTCAGAATATCTATTCGCCGTGGCCAGAAGAAGGAAATCGTAAGTTAACAAGCGCTTTAGCAAAATTCCACTTTGCCCCAACTGAAACATCTAAAGAAAATTTACTAATAGAAAACCATGCTGAAGAAAGTATCATTGTTACCGGCAATACTGTTATTGATGCCCTATTAATGGTTCAAGAGCAAATAACACAAGATAGTAAATTAAAAGCAAGTTTAGCGGCTAAATTCACCATGCTTGATAAATCTAAAAAACTTATATTAGTAACAGGACATCGACGTGAAAGTTTTGGCCGTGGTTTTGAAAATATTTGCCAAGCCTTAGCCTTAACGGCAAAGCGATACCCTGAAGCACAAATACTTTATCCTATGCATTTAAATCCAAATGTTAGAGAGCCAGTAAAGCGCTTATTACGAGGTATAGATAATATATTCTTAATCGAACCACAAGAATATTTACCTTTCATTTACTTAATGACCCAAGCTTATATTATCTTAACTGACTCTGGTGGTATTCAAGAAGAAGCGCCTTCCTTAGGCAAGCCAGTACTCGTGATGAGAAATACCACTGAGCGTCCTGAGGCTGTAGCAGCAGGCACAGTTAAATTAGTCGGTACTGATGTTAAGACCATTACTGACAACATAGCTGAGTTAATGGATAACGAACAAACATACAAAAGTATGAGCATTGCCCATAATCCCTACGGGGATGGTAAAGCTTGTCAGAAAATTTTAGATGCCTTGTACAAATAACAAATGTATAAATCATAAACAAATAAAGGCCTAGTTCAGCAGCTAAGTCGAGACTTTTATTGGGTACCTTCTATGTCTTTTAAACAAAAAAAATCCATAAACCAAAAAATAAAATGGTGGTTTAACACCCGTATTGTCGGTTTTTGGCGCATAAAATTTTTAGGAAAAATAAAGAAAAAATTATCGCCAGCGCCAGATACGGTAAAGTTTAATCATGATGCGAGCCCAATGCCTGCCCCAAGCAATGAAGGCATTACGGTAATACTTACCGCCTACAAACGTTCTGAATATTTAGAACAACAAATTGCAGCCCTGCGCGCCCAAACCGTCCCACCTACAGAGATCTGGGTATGGTCAAACCGCAGTGATGATGAATTACGTGATATGTCTAAACTTGCCGATCGTGTTGTCGCTTCAAATAGTAACTTTCTTTTTTGGGGCCGTTTCGCCTTAGCAAATTTAGTTCGTACTAAATATGTTGCTTTTTTTGATGATGATATTTTGCCGCAACCTCGTTGGTTTGAAAACTGTCTGCAAACAATCGCCTCGGGTCATGATGCAATATTAGGTGGCTCTGGCGTTTTATTGCCCATAGAAGGTGGTTACTCAAGTAAACATAAAGCCGGCTGGAACGGTAATCATTACAATAGCCCAGTGCAAGTTGATTTAGTAGGTCATGCTTGGTTTATGAATAAAGCCCATGTGCAATATATGTGGCGAGAAGAGCCGGTATCCTGGGATAACGGTGAAGATATTCACTTAAGTTATATGGCGCTTAAATACGGTGGCATTAAAACTATAGTTCCGCCACACCCTGAAAACGATCAGTCCCTGTGGAGTTGTCGTCCTGATTTTGGTAAGATTGTCGGTCGTCTAAACGTAGCAACATACAAAACTAAAGACCATAAAAACACCCGTAGTGAAATTGTTGATAGTCATACTAAAGATGGTTGGCAGGTTGTTAAGAAGCATAGTGACTATTCGCTACCTAAATAGAAAAACTTCACCGAAGAATTACAGATATTTAATCGTAAACTGCAAAATAATGAGAATTTTTCCCTAGTACGTTTTGGTGATGGAGAAATGGAAGTAATCAACGGTAAAGCTATTGATTTATCTGAAAAATGTAACGGTGAGCACAAGTACAACCCAAACAACAAAAAAGATGAGTTTTACCGGGAAATATTAGAGCAATCATTATTGCATAAAAGCGATTCATACTTTGTTGGTTTACCTTGTCGCTGCTGCGTCGGCGACTCTCACTGTGATAATTTACGTTCACAAGCAAAACAAAGTGACAGCCAACTTACCTGGGCCAACCTCTTCGTTAATGCAAATTACCCTGAATTCTTAGCAAGCACGGTAACTATTTTAAAAGGCAAGACAATCAACATGATTTGCCATGAAAAAGCTGACTTAGCGGGGCTACCTTTTGCAGTTAACGATAGTTTTAGAGTTGGAGCAAACGCATGGAGCCAAAATTACGATGTCATGCTCACTGCAATGACAGCCTACATTGAAAAAAATAACACTGAAAACCAGGTGTTTATATTTTGTGCTGGTGTGCTTAGTAATATGCTCATATTCCAGTTAAACAAAGCTTATCCAAATAATACCTACCTGGATGTTGGCTCAGTGTTTGATGACATGATGGGATTAGGTCAAACAAGAAAGTACCTAAAATGTAGCAAAAAACGCTTGAAGCAAGTATGTGTTTGGTAAAAGATATAACTAACCAAGCAGTATATGAAGCATTAGTAGTGCGTAAGGTGCAACTTAATACCCTTTATTGATTAAACCGACTGCTTTTTACTAAGTTCAATACTTTTTAGGGCTAAATAAAATGTAGTGGAGCCAAAATAAAAAGCTCAGTACGTACTCATCGCCAGCGGCACCTTGCGATTAGTAATGACAACCTTTCATATTTAACTATCATATTACATTTTAGCCATTGACACTGCTAAGCCAAGTGCGCTATTAATAGTGCATTGAATATTTACCTCTTAAAAAGAATATTTATTAGATTTTTGTGAATTTTTACACAAACGCTAATAACGAAACTAAAATGACTAAATTGATTACGCACATTAAAACTAACCTCTTGCTCGCACTCATCATGCGCGGCTAGGTTTTGTTGCTTCTTCAACAGTTTAAATATTAAGAACTAAGTAGAAATTAATTAAAACCCGCGCTAACAATCGCGGGTTTTTTTATGTCCGCAGTTAATAGTAAAAATTTTACCGTAGACATCAGATTTTAAAGGACAAAAAACATGAGCAGCCCACAAGTTAACAATAACCAAGTCATTATTTTTGACACCACTTTACGTGATGGTGAGCAAGCATTAAATGCCAGCTTATCGGTACATGAAAAATTACAAATTGCCTTAGCTATCGAACGTTTAGGTGTCGATATTATGGAAGTGGGCTTTCCCGTTTCATCCCCTGGTGATTTTGAATCGGTGCAGCAAATTGCCCGTGTGATAAAAAATGCTCGCGTTTGTGGTTTAGCGCGCGCCGTTGAAGCCGATATTGATGCCTGTGCTGAAGCATTAAAAGTTGCCGATCAATTTCGTATCCATACCTTTATTTCCACCTCTGATGTCCATGTAAAACAAAAGTTGCGCAAAGAGTTCGCTGATGTTGAAGCCATGGCGGTACATGCGATTAAACATGCAAGAAAGTATACCGATGATGTCGAGTTTTCTTGTGAAGATGCTGGTCGTACACCTATTGATAATTTATGCCGCATGGTAGAAAGTGCCATCAAGGCAGGTGCGACCACAATAAATATTCCCGATACAGTTGGTTATACCTTACCCTTTGAATTCCAAGGCATTATCACTGACTTATTTAATCGGGTACCCAATATTGATCAAGCGATAATTTCTGTACATTGCCATAACGATCTAGGTTTAGCCGTTGCTAACTCAATGGCAGCGGTGCAAGCCGGTGCTAGACAAATCGAATGTACCATTAATGGTATTGGCGAGCGTGCCGGTAACTGCTCTTTAGAAGAAGTGGCGATGATCATGAAAACTCGCCAAGCTTTACTAGGTGTACACACCAATATCAATCATCAAGAAATTGCCCGCGTATCTAAATTAGTCAGTACAGTATGTAATATGCCGGTGCAATTAAATAAAGCTATTGTTGGCGGTAATGCTTTTAGCCATTCCTCAGGTATTCATCAAGATGGCATGTTAAAAGCCAGTAATACTTACGAGATCATGACACCAGAAAGTGTCGGCATTGCTAAAACTAAATTGAACCTTACCTCTCGCAGCGGTCGTCATGTCATTAAACACCGCATGGCAAGCTTAGGTTACCAAGAGTCTGATTATGATATTGAGGAACTTTACCGTGACTTTATCACGCTAGCGGATAAAAAAGGCCAAGTATTTGACGATGACTTAGAAGCCTTAGTCTTTAAGTTGCAGCAAAAAGATTTACAAGACTTTTACCACTTAGATACCATTAATGTGCAATGTGGTGACGGAGAATTTTCTACTGCCAGCATTAAACTTACCTCTGGCAGCAAGGAAGAAGGCGATGGCGGTAACAGCAAAGTACACTCAGCAACAGGTAATGGACCAGTTGATGCGCTTTATCAAGCCATTAAACAAAGTGTTGATATCGAATTTGAAGTCAGCGATTATAAAATATCAAACAAGGGCTCAGGTGAAGACGGCTTAGGCCAAGCCGATTTAGTCATTATTTGGCAAGGTAGAAATTTCCATGGCTACGGTTTAGAAACCGATGTTATTCAAGCCTCGGGACAAGCATTGATTCATGCACTAAACAGTATCCACCGAGCGATGACCATTGCCGAGTTAAAATTGGCAAAATAAACATTAAATAAGCGCGATTAAAATCCCGCCTACCGGTGAACACCTATGTAGGCGGGAATTTATTCGCGCTAAAACAAAATTACAATTTAAAAGGTTATAAACATGTCCAACATAGCAATTTTAGCCGGTGATGGTATCGGCCCAGAAGTCATGGTTGAAGCTAAAAAAGTACTAGCGGCTGTGGCAAGTAAGTTTGATTTTGAAATCCAAACTAAAGATTATGATATTGGTGGTGCCGCCATAGATAATCACGGTAATGCTCTACCCGACTCAACCATGGCAGGTTGTGAAGCGAGCGATGCTATATTATTCGGCAGTGTTGGCGGCCCTAAATGGGCAAACTTGCCACCAACTGAGCAACCTGAACGTTGTGCTTTATTAGGTTTACGTGGTCATTTCGATTTATTTTGTAATATGCGCCCAGCAACCTTACAGCCGTCACTATCATCGCTTTCAACATTACGCGCTGATATATCTTCGCAAGGTTTTGACATATTAGTTATTCGTGAACTAACCGGCGATATTTACTTTGCCGAGCCAAAAGGTCGTCGAGGCGAAGGTGAAGAAGAAACCGGTTTTGATTCTATGTTTTATTCACGCCGTGAAGTAAAACGCATTGCTCACCTTGCTTTTCAAGCAGCACAAAAGCGCAACAATAAAGTAACGTCCGTTGATAAAGCCAACGTATTAGCGACCAGTCAATTATGGCGCCAAGTAGTTGAAGAGGTTGCCGTAGATTATCCAGAAGTAGAGCTAGAGCACCTTTACGTTGATAACGCGGCCATGCAACTGGTACGTGATCCTAAGCAATTTGATGTCTTGCTCTGCCCTAATCTATTTGGTGATATTTTATCGGATATTTGCGCCATGATCACCGGTTCAATGGGTTTGTTACCCTCAGCCAGCTTAAATAGCGACGGTTTTGGTATGTATGAACCTGCAGGCGGCAGTGCTCCTGATATTGCCGGTCTAGGCGTAGCAAACCCAATTGCCCAAATTCTCTCTGCGGCTTTAATGCTGCGTTATAGCTTAAATCAAGAGGCAGCAGCAAAAGCGATTGAAGAGGCAGTATCGAGTGCCCTAGATAATGGCATATTAACCGCTGACTTATTATCTAGCGCTGACAAAGCCAAGGCAAAATCCACCCGTGAAGTGGGTGATTATATCTGCCAACAAATTATTTCCCAGAAAAAAGAGAGCGCATAAAATGACCACAACTAATCCACAAACCATGTATGAAAAATTATGGCAAAACCATTTAGTTGAAGACGCTAAAGGGCAAACACCCTTATTATATGTTGACCGTCATTTAATTCATGAGGTGACCTCACCACAAGCTTTTGCCAGTTTACGCTTTCATAATCGCCCGGTACGTCATCCTGAACGTACTATTGCCACTATGGATCATAATATTTCAACACGCTCCATTAAAATTGATGCGGCTGGTGAAGGCGCAGCCAACCAATTACGCGCGTTAGCAATAAACTGTAAAGATTTTGGTATCGAGCTGTTTGATATGGGTCACAAAAATCAGGGTATCGCCCACGTTATTGGGCCTGAGTTAGGGTTGACCTTACCAGGTACTATTATCGTTTGTGGTGATTCACATACCGCAACCCATGGAGCTTTTGGTGCCCTTGCTTTTGGTATTGGTACCTCAGAAGTAGAGCATGTTTTTGCTACGCAGACCTTACGTCAAAACAAAGCCAAAACCATGAAAATTGAAGTCAAAGGCCAGGTAGGCTCAGGCATTAGCGCTAAAGATATTATCTTAGCGATTATCGGAAAAACCGGTAGTGCTGGCGCAACAGGTTATGTGGTTGAATACTGTGGTGAAGCTATCGAAGCGCTAAGTATGGAAGAGCGTATGACGGTTTGTAATATGAGCATCGAATTTGGCGCTAAAGCCGGTTTAATTGCTCCGGATCAAACCACTTTTGATTATGTAGAAGGTAAAGAATACGCGCCAAAAGGTGAGGTATTTAGCCAAGCGGTTGCCGATTGGAAAAAGTTAAAGTCAGATGATGATGCAATATTTGATGCGGTATTAACCCTTGCCGCCAAAGACATTAAAGCGCAAGTGACTTGGGGTACCAATCCAGGGCAAGTGATCAGTGTTGACGGCACTGTGCCTTCGCCGGACGATTTCAGCGATCCAACTGAAAAAGAGTCTTGCATCAAGGCGCTTAAGTATATGGACTTAACCCCTGGCACCAAGATGACTGATATTCAAGTAAATAAAGTCTTTATCGGCTCTTGTACTAACTCACGTATTGAAGATTTACGCGCCGCCGCCGGTGTTGTTCAGCAATATCAAGGTCAACAAGTGATAGAGGGCGTTGACGCCATTATAGTTCCTGGCTCTTACCGCGTGAAAGAACAAGCAGAAAGTGAAGGTTTAGACAAAATATTCACTGATGCCGGTTTTGAATGGCGCTTACCCGGTTGTTCTATGTGTTTAGGCATGAATGATGACGTTTTAGAAGAAGGTGACCGTTGTGCTTCAACCAGTAACCGAAACTTTGAAGGTCGTCAAGGGCGTGGTAGCAGGACTCATTTAGTTAGTCCTGAAATGGCCGCTGCGGCAGCAATCACCGGCCACTTTGTTGATCTAAATAGCTAGTAGTTCTGAGCAATAGTTAATAGTCATCTTCGAAGTATCTGATCGAAGATCCAGTTGTTTTACGATAATAACTATGGATTCCCGATTAAAATAACACGGGAATGACACTCAATATTTGGCGGTTTGCTATCGATAGTAAGCTCTGCCTCAAAGAGGAACAGAAAATGGAAAAGTTTAACACACACACTGGCTTGGTTGTGCCATTAGATATCGCCAATGTCGATACCGATCAAATCATCCCTAAGCAATTTTTACAAAAAACTGAGCGTATAGGTTTTGGTGTACACTTATTTCACGATAGTCGCTACCTTGATCATGCTGGCACCCAGGTAAATCCTGACTTTATCCTTAACAAGGCTGAATATAAAGGCAGCAGTATTTTATTAGCCCGTAAAAACTTTGGCTGTGGTTCAAGTCGAGAACATGCACCTTGGGCGCTACAAGAGTTTGGTTTTAAAGTAATTATCGCGCCAAGCTTTGCTGATATTTTTTACGGAAACTGTATCAACGTTGGCCTTTTACCAATTATATTAAAAGAAGCAGAAATTGAGCAGCTATTTAAACTGTCTGCTGATACTCAGCTAACCTTAAAAGTAGACTTGCCAAATAATGTTATTACTTGCGGTGAACTTTCGTTTACGTTCAGCTTAAATGAATTTCAACAATACAGTTTAGAAAATGGTGTCGACAGTGTCGGTTGGACGCTAGATAAACTGGATACCATCAAAGCCTTTGAAGCGAAAATGCCTGCATGGCAATAAACTTTCTTTGGCTTACCACTTAAAATAATAAATAAAAAAGCCCTGATAAGTGATAACTTATTGGGGCTTTTTCTCTGTCCGGCTAAATTACAGATAGACTTTTATACCATTTTCATTAAGTTTGTGATCTTGTTGTGCTCAGGAAAAACATTTCAGGACAAGGCGTTCGATTGAGCAATAGCTGGCTATTGGGATTGAGAGCAACGTAGTCTTGGGGTGTCTTAACCAGCACAAGTGGGCAATAACTTACTGAAATTGGTATTATATACCGCTAACAAGCTACCAGTTGGTTAACGCCGGTAAGCTAAATGTTTCACCTTGGAAAGAGAGAATCACTTGCTGTGGTAGTATTTTTTCAACCACTACGTTATCGCCAATATAGTCGCCTTCATAACGATCTTGACCATTCACCTTTACCCAGCCATTGCCATCTGAGACATATATATGTTGTTCAAACGTCATGCTCGGTAAGGAATTTTTCAGGCTTTTGGGCATTTGAGCAAGCGATCTAACGGCAGACCTTGAGTTATCATTGTTGTCAGCTAATTCAAACGCATTACGCTTAGCTAATGAGCCCCTTACTGACTTATTATTAGCTGAAGGTTCCGCTTTGATTTCATCATTCGTTTCATCAAGTGCCGCCTGAAAACGTGCTAATAAATCACTAGAAACACCGGCAACTTCCCTCACTTGATAGTCTTGATATTTATTATTTACTGAGGTTTTCTCCCCGCTAACTACGAGGATTTTGTCAGTGTTGTCCTTGTCGGTAATTACCTCAGTAATTGGCTGTTCAATAGCCGCTACTTTCACGGTTTTACTTTTATCCGCAACCTTATTAGATTTCTTAGCCGTAATAACGTCGGTATTGCTTGCTGGATTGTTGGCTGAATTTTTCAGGCTAGCATAGGGCAGATCTGCGGAAGTATGTGCTACTTTTTTAGCGGTAGGCATTACCACTTGTTTTTTACTATGTTCAGCAACTACATTTGCTCGCTCAGTGCTATTTAGCTGCACTGGGCTGCTAGTTACTCGCTCCTGCGCTGTACTTACCATGACTTGGTGCAAAGGTTGCTGTGTTTGGCCCCACCAAAATCCCGCTAAAGCAAAAAAGGCAGCGACACTTACTGCCGTGGAAAACAGCAAAACCCCGTTATAATTTTTTTGTCCTGGCATAGCACTTAGGTCGTCACCCAACGCCTGCTCTGCTGCGGCAACGACAGTTTTTTTATTAACGACACTATCATTTTGGTTATAGGCCAACATCAAGGCACTATGACAGAGTAAATTAATTAACCTAGGCACACCTTGTGATAATTGATGAATTTTATTTAAGGCGCCTTTATCAAACAAAGCTCTGGCGCAATCAGCAACCGTTAATCTGTGCACAATGTACTGGTCAAGCTCTGGCTTTGTTAGCGGCATTAAATGATAGCGAGCGGTAATACGTTGCGCTAATTGACGTAAGTCTCGACGTTGTAATAATTGCTGTAATTCAGGCTGTCCGATTAAAATGACCTGTAATAATTTTTTGGTATTGGTTTCTAAATTGGTGAGCAAGCGCAATTGCTCTAGTACTTGCGGTTGTAAATGTTGGGCTTCATCAATAATCAATAAAGTATTGATATCATTTTGATGATTTTTAAGCAGCTTTTCAGCAATTTTATCGGTTAAGCTTTTTAAACTGGCATCGGTTTTTCGATAACGAATTTTAAATTCATCGCATATAGTCGCCAGTAATTCTTGACAGGATAAGGTTGGATTAAGAATAAAAGCAGCTTGGGTGTTTTGTGGTAATTGCTCCATTAAACAACGACTAATGGTGGTTTTTCCAGTACCCACTTCTCCCGTCAATAAAGCAAAACCACCGACTTCTCCTAAGCCGTAAGTTAGGTGTGCCAAGGCCTCCCTGTGCCTATCACTCATAAATAAATATTTAGGATCAGGGGAAATAGAAAAAGGTAATTCACTTAATGAGAAAAAATTGCGGTACATGGCCAACGCTGAAATAAAAAATAAAGTACAAAATTAACTGCTTGTTTGACGGATGTCAAAGAGTTAACACATTTAGAGTAAATGCTTAACATTTAATTGCAAATGGTAACGATTATCATTACTATACGATCAATTAGTTACTTACTCATAATACTTAGAAGGAAAATATGGTGTTAAAAACATCCATAACTCTATTAGCACTAGCTATAGCAGGCCAAGCACATGGTCAAGTTAACCAGATAAACCAACAGAGTCAAATTCAACCTAAAGCAAGTGCACAAGATATTGAGCGAATTATCGTTACCGGTAGCCGTATCGCAGAAAACATAGATGAAGTTCCTGCTTCGATAACCATAATCACCCAAAAACAAATAGCGCAGCAGTTAATGGTTTCTTCTGAAATTCAAAGCTTATTAGCTAACTTAGTGCCTGGCATGTCACCAAGTACCGGTACTTCCAGTAATTCAGGACAAACCCTGCGAGGCCGAGCTCCCTTAGTGATGATTGACGGCGTACCACAATCAACACCATTGCGTAATGGCGCATTAGGTATCAGAACACTCGATGCCAGTGTTATCGAGCGTATTGAAGTGATTAAAGGCGCTACCTCTATTTATGGTAATGGCGCTGCCGGCGGCATTATTAATTACATCACTAAAAAAGCCAATAGTGATAAAAAGCTTAGTGGCCATGCGAGTATTTCAACTCGCTTTAGTGCGGTAGAACTTGAAGATTCTGTTGGCCAGCGCTATGAAGCGGGTATCAATGGTGAAGTAAATAACTTCAATTATGTCTTTAATGCCAGTTATGAAGAAAATGGTTTACAACGCGATGCTGACGGCGATATTTTAGGTTTAAAATACGGCCTTTCTGATGCAGTAATGCAAAATTACTTTGCTAAGCTGGGTTATCACTTTGACGATGAAAAGTCATTGCAGTTCACTTATAACTACTACCAATCAAAGCAAGGCGTAAATTTAATCGACCAGGTTGGCAATATAAATACCGGTGAAAAAACCCAAGCCATTGCAGTACCTGTTGGCAAGTCGGTATTAGGTGAGCCGCAGGGTCCCACCAACCATAACCTCATGCTTAAATATGTCGATGATGAAATATTTGCGCAAACAGGATTGATGGTCGACCTCTACCGCCAAGAAGTAGAAAATATTTTCTTTTATTCACCAACATTAGCTAACCCTGATGCTGGTTACTCTGGCGGTCAATCATTAATAAGATCGGAAAAAAAGGGCTTAAGGCTAACCTTCAATACTCGAGTTGATTTCAGTTTAGCTAATGGTGACTCAGTTGAGACCACATTCATTTATGGTATCGATGCCCTTAATGATGTTACCTCTCAACCCATGGTAGATGGCAGGGTTTGGGTGCCTGAAATGGATATGGAAAGTCTCGCCGGATTTTTACAAACCAAGCTAATTTATAATGATGACCTTGTTATTAAATTTGGGGTCAGACAAGAAGATATTGATTTAACCGTTAATGATTATAGTACCTTGAAGTTATGTAAAAAAATTGACCAATGCTCTGTCCCCGTTAATGTCATTGGTGATACCTTAAATTATACCGCCACCACTTATAATATTGGCGTAAAATATAATGCCCTAGCACTGTTTAGCCCGTTTATCAGCTACTCTCAAGGGGCTGACATTTCGGATACTGGTCGCTTGTTACGTACCGCAACAGTCACCGATATTGCACTTATTCATACCCAAGCCTCTATTATCGATAATTATGAACTCGGTTTTAGCTCCGACTTCGAACAAGTTCATTTTGAGTTTGCCACTTATTTCAGTACTTCTGAGTTTGGTACTACCAATAAGTTTAATGAAGTTACCGGTGTTTATATGCCAGTACGTGCGCCACAAGAGATCTATGGTTATGAAGCATTAATTAACTATGAAATCAATGAAGCCTGGGTGGTTAATGCCACCTACAGCTGGGTTGAAGGTAAAAATACTGCAGACGATGTTTATTTAGGGGCAAAACAAATTAGTCCGCCTAAGGCGACGGTAAATCTAAACTGGCAGCCGAGTCATACTATCAGCCTAGCGCTAAATTACTTGTATGTTGGCAATCGTAAGCGTTTTGAACCGGTTGACGGTGAATATGTTGGTGATCAAGGTCCTATTGATAGCTATCAAATAGTGAACGTAAGCGGTAACTATAACTTTGCTAGCGATTGGTCGGCTTTTATCGGCATAGAAAACTTATTTAATCAAGATTACTACCCGACAAAATCACAGGGTTATACCTACGGTGGTTACAACATTAAGGGCCTAGGCACCACGGTTAATATTGGTGTTAATTATCAATTTTAATACCAAGTTCTTACCATGATTAAGCCATAGTAAGTAGCTCAATAGCTATCATGCAAAGCCTTCATTAGTGCTTTGCATGATAAAAAATCAAATAAGTAGCTCGGCCAATCTCTGCAGTTATTGCCCCCTTATGATACACTTGCATCAATGTCCTCTTCATTTTGGTGTCCCTTGTCAAGCAACAACTCTGAAAGTAAAAACCAGCCACTTAACACCTATTTAGTCGGTGGTGCAGTGCGCGATAAACTGCTTAATCGTCCGGTCAAAGACAAAGATTATTTAGTGGTAGGCAGTAGTGTTGAGCAAATGCTAAAGCTAGGTTATCAACAAGTAGGTAAAGACTTCCCGGTTTTTTTACATCCTAAAACAAAAGCAGAATATGCCCTCGCCCGAACAGAGCGTAAACAAGGCCAAGGTTATACCGGCTTTAGTTGCTATTTCGCTGCAGATGTCACTATTGAGCAGGACTTACAAAGGCGCGATCTGACAGTCAATGCCATGGCAATGACTGATAACGGTGACATTATTGATCCCTATAATGGCCAAAAAGATCTTAACGATCGTATATTGCGCCATGTTAGTGACGCTTTTATTGAAGACCCTTTACGTGTGCTACGCGTGGCACGTTTTGCCGCCCGCTATTATAAATATGGTTTTACCATAGCCGATGAAACCCTTACCCTGATGCAAGAAATCAGTGCCAGTGGTGAATTAAAAACCTTAACCCCTGAACGTGTTTGGCAAGAAATGCAGTTAAGCTTGGCCGATGGTGGTACTAATACTGACATTAATTCCGGTAACCCTGAAGTATTCTTTCAAGTACTTAAGCAATGCCATGCCCTAGAAGAGTTATGGCCTGAATTGGCCGCTTTATGGGGCATTCCCAACCCTGCCCTTTGGCACCCTGAAATTTGTAGTGGTGTGCATACTATGATGGTTTTGCAACAAGCAGTGTTACTCACCGAAACGTTGACTGATAAGCAAAGTGGTTCTTTGCAAATTGCCTCTCTACATGACAAGAAAACCGCAATACGTTTTGCCGCCTTATGTCACGATTTAGGTAAAGGGCTAACGCCAGATAACTTATGGCCTAGCCATAAAGGCCATGAAAAATCAGGCTTGCCCTTAGTAGAGAAAATTTGTCTGCAACTAAAAGTGCCGACACACTACAAACAATTGGCCTTGAAAGTATGTGAATATCACTTACATTGTCATAAAGCCTTTGAGCTTAAAGCCAGCACCTTATTAAAAATGTTTAATCACTTAGATATTTGGCGTAAACCGGAAGAATTTGATTGCTTTTTAATGGCTTGTAAGGCTGACTTTCTCGGTCGTTTAGGCTTTGAAGAACGTCCTTATCCGCAAGAGCAATACTTACAAGCGGCAGTGAAAGCGGCTAGGCAAGTAAGCGCAAAAACCTTTGTCGAACAAGGCTTACAAGGCTTAGCGATAAAAGAGGCGATGGCAAAAGCCAGACTAAACGCTATTGTGGCAGTTAAAGCTGACTGTGCGCATTTAAGCCCAACACCACATTAACAAGCTCCCCTCAGTAAAAATCACTACTATCAAGACCACTTAAACACAATTGTACAAAATATCAGCAACAATTTGTTGCAAGACATTTACAAACCACTACAACTACCTTAACCGCCTTTAACTATCATCTTTACCTCAAGTCCGTATCAGCTTTTGGTACAACTTAGTAAAAAATAAAGGTGGTTAACATGACAATGCAAATAGCTTCTTCTGGTAACTTAACACCAACTTACCATATTCAACCTGTTTCACCTGTCAGACATCAAGGCGAGCCTCGTGCAGATTTAAGTGATATTTTGACACCTGAGCAAAAGAATACTGTGCAACAAGGTGTCGATGACAAAATAGCGGAGCAGGTTGCCCAAGTAAAATCAAACGTTCAAACTGCTAAAGATATTGATTTGATGCAGTCCCATTACCAGCAACAGCAAAAACTGTTTGATATCTACTTACAAACCAGTACCGAGAGTAATATTGCCAGTGACTCTACTCAAGCTAATCAACGTAGTAGTGCGGTATCAGTATTAAGCAATAGCTATGCTGATTTATATCAATTACATCAAAATGTCAAAGAGGGTGTTGGTGACTTTATTGAACATAAATCAATGCAAACATTGCCAGCACGCTCTGTTAGCGATGCAACCGAAACGGCGGTAGTAAGTGCCAGTAATCAGCCATTAGCACTGAAACAAGTCGATGCTTACCAGAGTTTAATGATGCCAAGTACTGCGTCTTATGTGTACCTAACTGCCTAGGAAGTTAATAGCTAAGCTTGAGCCAGTCCTTAAGTATTAGCCGCTTAGATTTAGACTGATACTTAGACTTAGACTTAAAACACCAGGTTTAATGCTTGAGTGCTTTTAGCAAGTTTAATTCCAGCAATAAACATTGTGGTAGCCAAAGCCATAGGGTTAGCGCGACCACATAAGCAAGATTCACTTCACAAAACAGTCCCAGCAAACTTGCCACATAGATTACGGCTCGATTACCGTATAACAGGTAATGCCGTTGCTTTGCAATTGTCATAATGTTCACCATTAATATGATGCGCAAACTTAGTTAAAACAGCCAGTATTCGAAATTATTTCTTATAAGCTTTTATCGGCCAAGGCTGATAAAAGGTAAGCCCTAATTAACCTTCGATACGCTTTTTGTACTTATTCGTTTTTAATTCGATCTATAGCTTTATATAACTCTTTCTGGTTTTCTATAGCTCTTTATAAAAATGATGCATTTTTCAAGCCAAAATCACGTCAAAAATTGAGCGAAATAATTATTAGCTTTGTTTTAATTCGGGGGTATCGATAGTTCTAAAGGTGAGGTTTATTCGCGGCTCAGATACTTTTTTTGTTGGCGGTAATCGGTGTAACCAGTGTTGCTGGGTAGTGCCTTTCATGACGAGCAGGCTACCGGGTTTAAGTTGCAGAGAAATAACTTGTTTAGACCGTTTGTGTTTAAAGGCAAACTTTCGTTCTGCGCCAAAGCTCAAAGAAGCAATGGCGCCATTTTTTTTCAGGTCTTGCTCACCATCACTGTGCCAGGACATGCCTTCTTCACCCGAATGGTAGAGATTTAAAAGGCAAGAGTTATAGCTTTCATTGCTATGCTGCTCAACTAACCTTTTCAGCGTTAATAGCTCCTGAGTAAAAGCGATAGAATGCTTGGTCACGCCGGAGTATGTGTAGGCAAAAGGTTTACCGTCAACCGTATCCGCGCACCAAGCAACTTTCCTTTTCGTTTCAATCAACTTACCAAACACTAACGCTTGATCGCAGCGCCAAGCGATGGTGTTAAGTAACCGCTCAAAGTAGAAGTCGCTATCACTTAGCGGCATAATTTCGCCGTAATAATTTACCACACCATCGGTAGGTAAAATATTAAGCGGCTCATCGAGTAAGGCAGAAAATAAATCCATGATCAAATAAAGTAGTCTTAGCGCAGATTAATAGCTTAGGTTGAAAACTTATCTATTACCCCAAGGGTTAGTCGGGCCTGAATTGGCCGAACGTTCACGGGTTTTTGTCGCTATTTTAATGCGTAACTCTTCCGCAGACTCAAGACTCAGCTCTTTCGGTGGTCTTTGCTCTAATCCTGAGGGCACAATACGATCACGTGGTGGTAATTCAAAGTTAGCATCATCCGCTTTAGGTAAGCTGTTATATTGATACATATAAAAAGCTTCAACCTTTTCTTGCGCCCATGAGGTTTTCTTTAAAAATTTTAGGCTCGACTCAATACTGGCATTTTGCTTAAAACAATTTAGGTTCATATAAGCCGCTAAAATTTCAAAACCGTAATGGCTAACTAATTCAGTTAACACGGTTTCAAGACTAGTACCATGTAGTGGGTTGTTTTTGTAAATATCTTTATTGGTCATTATTCTTCCTAAACTGCCTAGGGTGGCAACTATGCTTTGACTTAACGGGTATGAATGAACTAATTATACCAGTTAAGCTAAAGCAAGTGGCAAAATAAAAAAGCCCCAGCTTACTTTATCAAGCAAAACCAGGGTCTTAATTTCACACTTAACTGGCGGTTTTTTTGTCACTGAAGCTAGTAACTTAATGCTGAGCGAATGCTAATTAAGCTGCCTACTTAGTGATACTCACTTCAGCATCGAGGTTATCAAGTGCTAATTTATAAGCGCATGAAACATAGTGATAACGCGAATTAAAGGTGTCGTCATCAATGGTAAAGCCAAAGTTATAGACTTTTCCTGCTGCAATTCTGCCACCGCCCGCTTTAATCAAGGCGTTAAAATCTATAAAACTTGGCCGCACGATTACCGTTATTGATGTTAATAGAATAACTATGCTCTTCACCCTAGGCCTTGCTTTAAGGCTTTTATTACTCGCTGCGTGGGAAGTAAATCCTTAGTTAATCTGGCTTTATAATACGAAAGCTTTATCATGGGCTAATAAACAATCGCTATAGGCTAACCGTATATGTTATCAACTTTTTTCAAAGCAAAACCTGTGGTTGATGAATCAAGCAAAGAATGGATTTTTGATACTTTCTCTTGGTGTATGCAGCAACTTGATAGTGAATTTTTCAACGATAATAGTGAGCTGATCTTACCTAATAATACTTTTTACCCTGGTAGTTCAACTAGTGTCGAAGAAATGGCAGCAGCGATCTTTGCTAATACCACCAAATACGCCGGCATGACTGCATGGCCACTAAAGCTGGTAGCAGCAGAAACCTTCAGCCAAAAGCCCATGCCGCAGTTACTTTTTCAATCATCACTACGTGGTGAAAGCGCGATTGTTACCGCTAAAAAAGCCGCTGATACAAGCTCTCATATCAGTTACAAAGTAGAAGGTGAGCAAGTGCTGTCAGACTTAGACTTAGACTTAGACACAGGTATAGACATAGATATTGCGTTTCACTCAAGTCAGCTTAACCAACCGCAAGATTTAATTGCCTATTTAGTACAAATACAAGCAGGTATTTTAGTTAATCAACATGGCATGCTCCCTCCAGGGGGAAAAGAAGTATTGCCGCAAACCATCGATTTAGTCGCCTGTTTTATGGGCTTTGGTGTTATTTTTGCTAATACTGCTTACCAATTTAAAGGCGGTTGTGGCACGTGTAATAACCGCAACCTTAACCGACAAGCAGCCCTGCCGGAACTAGAAACGGTTTATGCGTTGGCATTATTTTGTGTCATCAAAGGCATTGAGATTAAACAGGTAAAAAAAGAACTAAAGTCCCATCTCTATAAGCCATTTCGCCAAGCATACAAAGAAATCACCCTATATTTACAACAAACAACTAACCCTGAACATGCTTTGCTAACAGCAAATTTTAGCAAGTAATTAGTCGGTTAATAAGTTAAAGGTTTGAGAAAATGGCCAATATATTTAGTAATATTCCAGCAGAATTAGCCAATGAAATATTTGAAGATATCCTCATTACCGACAAGCTAAGGATTGAACGTATAGTATCAAAGGGGCAAACCTCGCCAGATACCGGCTGGTATGATCAAAGTGAAAATGAATGGCTTATTGTTTTATCAGGTTACGGTGTCATTGAATATATAAATGGTGATCAGGTTACCCTTAAACAAGGGGATTACCTAAATATCAAAGCCCATGAGCAGCATCGAGTGATAGCAACATCATCGGATGAAGCAACAGTTTGGTTAGCTATTTTCTATTAAGTTGGCTGCGTTTCCCTTCGCTAGACCATGTTATACCATTTTGATTAAATTTGTGATCTAATTGATTTTATTTTTCAAACGTCCAGAACAGTAATTATGACCACACT
>NZ_BDQM01000020.1 GCF_002207865.1 Colwellia marinimaniae | reverse complement strand
TAAGCTTATTTGTTGTTTTCTTGCCGTGGCCATAATAACTCTCAATGGAAACTTATTGATTATTATTTAAGCATAGTAGAGTCACTCATTATTTCCATTTGAGTGGGTGTCTTTTATATTCCCTCACTTAATACCTGTAGTTTATCGGCGACCCAACCACGTCTATGCTCATAACTTTGCCCGGTGTGCTTATCTTCACCACACAGATATGCCCGCCGAACACAACGAGATACACAATGATAATAAGGCGTGTCAACTAAGCTTATTTGTTGTTTTCTTGCCGTGGCCATAATAACTCTCAATGGAAACTTATTGATTATTATTTAAGCATAGTAGAGTCACTCATTATTTCCATTTGAGTGGGTGTCTTTTATATTCTTGTGAACTATTTTTTCACTATTCATTGGCTAAAAGTTAAGGTTCACTAATACCACAGAGTGAACGTTAATATTGTTCTGTCTCGACACATTCTTAATGGCTCTCAACCTGATGGCTTGAACTTAGATTTAGTTCAAGAACCATCACTGCTGAAACAGTTAGTTTTGCTTAGTTTTCTTGTTGAGATAATCTCACTACTAATGTATATCATTACCCCGTTTTGTTGGTCACTAAACTTGTCGTAAATGCATTGTGGATTAATGGATTGTGCGCTCTTGCTTGTCCCACAGGCTTCCTTGCCAATGTGAGATCGTTCCAGAGGCTTCACAAGTGTCACAATGCCATTCAATCAAACCCAGGGAAATACCTGTTGCCGCAATGCCCCCTAGACAGAAAAGTTCATCAGCTCGGCTGTTGCATTGTAAATCAACATCAATGAGTGGTTGCTCTATATTTTCAGAAATCGATGACACAATTTTGGTCAGAAATTTGAAAACCGTTTTTGCTTGTTCAGTAAGCTCTAGTACGTTACCTTCTTCGTCAAGGAAATCTCTTAAATTTGCTTTTAACGCCATACAGTTTTATCAATCATAAAAGGTTAAGCTAGCTAACATATAGCAGTTAAGGTTCTCGGTACATCATTTCTACTTTAATATTCTATTTTGCCCTGATGTCGACAAAGCCCACCATGAAAACATCGCAGACCTTTACCCCTGATCATGCTTCGATTACGACAAAGTAGCTCAAGATAACTAGTTAGGTCAATGGCTAGTCTTTTTTCATAAGACCCCGATATAACAATTCTAAACTATAATTTAAAGACTTTAAATTATTCAGTATGAATGAGAGAATTATGAATAAAACTAATCAACTATTCAGTTATCTTTTTAGTGCCTTATTTGCTGAGAGCCTATTGTTAGCGGTACTTTTTGATTCATATCTTTCTGCTTTAGTTATCGGTATACCTGCCTTATTGGTACCCTTATATTTTAATCGAACGGCGCCTAAATCGACAATCACCAAGCATGTGTCCGCACTTGCAACTATGATTTTTGCCGCCCTTCATATCCATCAAGCAAACGGTCTAATAGAAGTACATTTTGAGATATTCATTTTGATGGCATGTTTGATTATTTATCAAGATTGGCGAGTCTTTATTACCGCTGTGTTGGTTATCGCGGTGCACCATGTTTCTTTTTATTTCCTACAAATCAATGATGTTGGCGTATTTATATTTGACCAAGGCAGACTGGTATTTAGCACCGTAATAATTCATGCCGTGTACGCCATCATAGAAGCTGTTATAGCCGGATATATGGCAAAAACAATGGCAGAAGAGAGTAAAGCAGGGCAAGAGCTATCGAGGGTAGCAACGGCAATAGTAGCGGATATAAATGCGATAGACTTGAGCATAAAAACAACGGCTGACAATAATAGTACCTTAGTTTCATTTAACCAACTCTTAGAGCTATTGTATCGTGTAATCACTGGGGTAAAAGAGCAAGTAATTGAACTTAATAGCAATTCAAGTAATTTAATGAAGACTAAAGATGATTTGGAGAAATCTTCATCACAACGCCAACAAGAAACCGATACTATTGCCACCTCTGCGGAAGAAATGGCGGTAACCGTTGCCTCAATTGCCGAAGAAACCAGTCAGTTAAGTGATCAAATGCAAGAAGCAAATAATTACACCCAGACAGCAAATGAAGATATTCTTAAAATTAATGAACAAAACAAAAACCTCACTTCTGCGCTGGAAAAAACCAGTGAACAAGTAACAGAGTTGGCTAACTCGACCGATGCTATTGCCAAGGTATTAACAGAAATTACTAGCATAGCAGACCAAACAAACTTATTAGCATTAAACGCGGCAATTGAAGCTGCAAGAGCTGGAGAGCAAGGTCGAGGCTTTGCCGTGGTTGCTGATGAAGTGCGTGCTTTAGCTAATCGCACGAAAGAAAGTACGGATAAAATTGGAGCGACTTTGTCTCTATTACAGAATTATTCTAAATTAGTCACGGATTCAATGACGAGTAGTCTGGAAATCGTTCTTACTGTTATTGAAAGTGCCAATAAAGCGCAAGAACAAATAGCCCAAGCATCAAGTTTAGTTGAGCAAGCAAGTGCTATTTCTATCAATGTAGCAGCAGCGGTTGAACAACAAGCAACGACAACTGAGGATATTGCAAAAAGTGCTGAGATGCTCCGAAGTACAGTGCAGCTTGATATTGAAAAAGTGGAAATACTAGGTCAAGAATCAATTAGGGTAAGCAAAACCGCAAGTGAAATGGAGCATAATATTGCCCGATTTAAATAATAACTTAACCAAATTTCAATTTACTATAATCATTATTTGGCTAAGTTTTACTGTGGCAGCTTTTTATTACTTTGTCATGAATAAATTGGTCAGCTTTGATGTTGATAATAAGCTGCTAGGCATTGGTCATCAACAACTTGCCACTTTGTTAACACCCTATATAGCACCTGGGCGGCAAGGTGTAGGGAATACAGTGCTACATTTTTCTCAGCCAAACTGTGATTGTCAGCAATATAGTAAGGCGCATATTCAGGATATCAATCTAATAGCGAGCGATAATGAATTTACTATCATCAAGGTTGTTATTCATGAACATAAAATTATTCCCGCTACGCCATCGGTTGCTATTTTCGATGCTCAGGGAGACATTATTTACTTTGGTCCTTATGGACAAGGCCTAGCCTGTTCACAAACTTCAGGATATGCACAAACCATGTTAAATAACCTTATCAAAGGATATAAAGCACACATCATCATTAAAGAAGCAAAGGGCTGTTATTGTTCAGTATAAGTTTTTATAACTAGAGCTTGTAAACGAAATTACCTCATCACTAAAGCTATGAAAGCAGTAGTGCAAGTTTGATTTAAATGGCTGGAAACTTCCGCTTGGTGTTGTGACTTAAAGATATTTTTCCGTAAAACTTTCATTGTTTTTTCGCCATTTTTTACAGTTCAGCAAACATGGCTCAATAATTTCCCTTAATTTCCCTTAATTTCCCTTAATTTCCCTTAATTTCCATAGCCCGACAATTATTTATGACTGAAGATAATATTTGAGAGAGCAATAAATACTATTTTCGTATATGAATATTTACTTGAGTATTAATAGTCCCTTCCTTATCAATGGCAATGACCGCCTCATTAAGCAACATGACTACCTGGGTTATTTCATCTTGGGTGCGAATAAAGCTCAGTTCATAGCCATAATTATGCATTGAACTGACAGACGCTTGCTGGGCAACACTCAGTTGCGTCCATAATGCATGTGTACTCGGGCAGTCGTGCCTGCGTTCGTCTCGATCTATTTCATTTTCACGGGTTAAAGGTTTGGTATTCTTAATAGCAGAAGACATAGGACATTGCATCCTTGTAACACGACAATGGGTAGCTAAGGTATAGCAGTTTTCAATTTATATTCAATCAGAATGCAGGTTTTATAGTCGTTGTTAGTAAGTCCAGTGTTGTTTTTTTACCTAGTGCGAGAGTTTAGCACGGGTATTTTATTAGCAAAAATGGGGCGGTATGACCGCTTTAACAGGAGAATTGTCATACCTCAGCAATAATTCAACCATTTTGCCTATGCACAGATGACAGAACTATTGCTGGTTAATCATTTCCCTAAGCCACTAAGCCCAAGATACAGACCAGAAATATAGGAAATCATCCAGAAAGCCCAAACAAGGATGCTAAAGCGGTGGAAAGTTTTTTGCAGCTCAAGATCATTATTCCGGATAGCGATGAATGCCCAACAAAAATGGAAAATCATCAAGAAAAGCCCTAAGAAGCCCGAAATTGAATGAGCAGTAAAGATAAGGTGGCCGACATGCAGGTACATCATGATAGTGCCAATAGTATCGGTAATGACTCCCAGTGCAAACATGGTTAAATGCCACTTCTTTAATTTTTTATGGCAATAGTCATTCCAGATGCCAATAGAATAAAAGATCAGGGCGAGGGTGAAAAAAATGGCTCCCGATAAAATTAACGGTGTCACAGCTTTATCCTTTAGATAGCGTCAAAGGCATGATTTTAATCTAATTGATAATTAATTGCATTAGTGAGTTGTTACAGTACATTAATATTTTACTTAAGAGCGTTATTTTTAGGCATAAACTTTATTAAACTCTTGAGCTTTGTCTTAACAGAGCGCCAATGAGTTCTAGGAATTTTAGGCGCTAGCGCCAATAAATGTTGAAAATCATGCTCAGATAGATGTACTTCCCCGCCATGCGCAAGAATAATGCTGTCGGCCTGTAGCGCGATTATTTTGTGCAGTGATGCTCGATACCTATTTGGGTGAAAAATAGGGAAGGGCGGAATAAATTTGTTTTTAACTTTAACCATTAAATCGGCAACATAGACTTTATTACTGGGCAGGTGATGTAAAGATAAATCTCTATCAGTATGCCCTTGAGTGGCTAAGGCCACCCAATCAGAAAACCCGGGTAACGCCTCGCCATCATCTAATTTATAGTCAGCTTTGAGTTGGCTTGAATACCAAATGTTCTTACTGGGTCTTTTCATGCGTTTGGCTACCCATTTAGCCAGTAGTATGTCGGTAAGATGCATAAGCCGACCATCTAAGCCTGAATACCATTGGCCACTGACATTGGCGGTGGCAATTTTACAGCCGGTTATTTCTCGTATCTTATTAGCGGCGCCAGCGTGATCGGGATGCATATGAGTTACCACCACTAAGGTTATATCACTAAAGGAACGCTGTAAGGTTTGTGTGATAAAGTGCTTTAGTACCGAGATGTCTGAGCGACAGCAACCATCAAGCAGCAGTAACTTATCGGGATATTCAGCTAGTAAAATTGTTTGAATATGCCCGTCAAGGTGATGTAGTTTCATAGCGATAAAACAGCTCAGTAAATAGGTGGATATCTCAAGGTTACAGTATAAGAAACTGCTTAAGAGCGCACTGTTTTTTTGAAGTAACTGAATAAAAAATCACAGTGTTAGTCTTGAACATATACTAGCTTGAATAGCCTTTATCTTTAGGTTGAAAGTCATTCCGCTTATTCAGCGAGCGTTTGGCTTGAAAACCACCCACAGGATCTTGGTGGGTGGTTTTATCAACTAGCTAAAATACTTTAATTAAGTACTTTTTCTAGGGCTTCTTCAGATACGTCAAATTCGTGTTCGTCCAACTTGTGCCTTGTTTCCGCCAGTAATAAATAAAAGCTAGGTAAAATAAACAAGGTAAAGATAGTGCCAATAAACATACCAGCCACTAAAATTATGCCTATGCTGTTACGCGCTTCTGCGCCTGCACCAGTAACCAATACTAAGGGAAAATGCCCGAGTATTGTTGCTGCTGAGGTCATTAAAATAGGCCGTAACCGTGTCGTTGCCGCTTCAGTGACCGCCGTGAGTTTATTGGCGCCAAGCTCTTGGGCATGGTTGGCAAATTCAACAATTAAAATACCATTTTTAGCAATTAAGCCAATCAAGGTAATCAAACCTATTTGCGAATAAATATTAATGGTGGTTAATTCCATATAAGGGATTAATAACGCACCCGATAGCGCTAACGGTACACAACCTAGCAGCACCACTAAGGGATCTCTAAAGCTATTAAATTGTATGGCTAATACCAAGAAAACAATCAATAAAGAAACCGCCAATACCATAATTAAGGTATTACCTTCTTGGCGTAACTGTCTAGATTCACCAGCGTAGTCAATAGAGTAGCCTAAAGGTAATATTTCTTTGGCTGCCTTTTCAAGGGCTGATAACGCTGCTTCTTTGTTTGATCCCGGTGCGACACCACCGTAAATTCTAAACGAAGCTTGTTGAGCAAAGGTACCGAGTTGTCTCGGCACCGTTTTCCATTTTAACTCAGCCACCGCTGAGACAGGTAATAGCTCGCCGGTAGGTAATTTAATATTCAATGATAAAATTGCTTCGGTTTTACTGCGTACTTCATCATTAACGATGGGAATAACGCGATAAGCTTTACCGTTAGCATCAAAGCGATTAACAAAGTTACTCGATAATAAAACACTCAGTTGCTCACTAATTTGCCTGACAGTCATACCTAAATCAGCAATTTTTTCTCGATTTAATTGCAGTTCCACTTGTGGCAGGTCTATTTTTAAGTCGGTATCAGCGAAAAGAAATTGTCCACTGGCAAAGGCTGCTCCGACAAGTTGATCGGCATATTGCTTCATTTCACTATAGGGCGCTGAGGCTTTAACAATCATGTCAATTTCAAACTTACCTGAACTCGGTAAAGACGAGGGGAGAATTGGAAACATATTCAGCCCAGGTATTTGTGCTAACTTCCCGTAAATACGCGGCACTAATGACTGGGCGCTGTAGTCGCGTTCATCGGCACTGACTAACTCTAAACCGCCAAAACCACCACCGCCAAAGATGATCTGCCAAACTTTCTTACCACCTTCTATTTCTTGCAAGCTCTCTACTACTGGGTTCATTTGTGCGACGTTATAAGCGAGCGAAGCATCAGGAGGTGATTGAATAACAAACATGACCATCGATTGATCTTCTATGGGCGCAAGTTCTTTTTTCGAGTGTAGATAAAAAGGCACATTAAGTAGCGATATCACTAGAGCAATAAGAAATACTTGTCCTTGCCACTTAAAAATCTTATGTAACAGCTTGGCGTAGCTGCTCTGCAATTTTTCAAAAAGGTGATTTACTTTACGGGTGAACCAACCTTCATCACCGCCTTTAGGAGCAACATATGCGCTCATAATGGGTGATAAGGTAACAGCAACAATGCCTGAAATAATAACGGCAATCGCTAAGGTAAAAGCGAACTCTTTGAATAATACCCCAGTCAGACCAGACAAAAATCCGATAGGTGCATAAACTGCTGCCAGTGTTAAGGTCATTGAGATAATGGGCACCAAGAGTTGGCGCGAACTAATCAAGGCAGCATCAAATCTTGACATGCCTTGACGCATCAGTCTGGCAACATTTTCTACTACCACAATGGCATCATCAACCACTAAACCCACCGAGAGTACGATAGCTAACACGGTTAATAGGTTTAACGAAAAACCCATCATAGTCATAGCGGCAATAGCCCCTAAAATAGAAATAGGTATGGTGATTAATGGCACTATGGCGCTTCTAAAAGAGCCCATAAGTAGTACCACTACCAAGCCAACTAAAAAGACTGTTTCAGCTAAGGTGGTAAAAATTTCAGTTAAGGCATCGCGCATATACAAGGTGCCATCGTAAGCATAACCAATGGAAATACCGTTGGGTAGAGTTTTGTTTAGCTCAGCTACTGTTTTATATAACCTATCACCAATGGCAATTTCATTAGCGCCAGGCAATGGCCAAATGGAAATATAAACGGCATCTTGATCATTTAATCTAGCGGTGACACTGCTATCTTCTGCGGCTAGCTCAATTTTTGCGACATCTCTTAAATAGATATTCGCGCCATCTAGCTCACTGACCACCAATTGTTCAAACTCTTCGACACTGCTGAGTTGGGTATTAGCAACGATATCAATTTTTTGCCGACTATTTTCTACATAACCCAAAGTGGCTATGGTGTTGTTTGCTGCTAAGGCTTGATAAACATCACTGGCGCTTAAGTTAAATATTTGCAGTGCCTCTGGATCTAACCAGACACGCATTGCCGGTGTTCGAGCGCCCTCAATACCAACTCTTTGTACACCTTCAATAGCATTTAAAATCGGATTAACTTGGCGAATTAAATAATCGGTAATGCGTGATAAGTCATTACCGTTGGCATGAACATTTAAATAAAACACCGCAAAAGGTCTATCGGCACGACTCACTGATACCATGGGGTCTTGCGCGCCAGCAGGTAACTCAAAACGAATTTGACTTAAGCGAGCGGTTAATTCAGCTAGCGCCAAGGTCGAATTTTCATTGAGTTTTAGCCAAGCGGTAACTTTCGAACTGCCAGATGTGCTGGTCGATTCGACATATTCAACGCCTGGCACAGTAGCGGCAACACGCTCAATTGGCTCGGTAACAAAACCTTGCACTACATCAGCGGCAGCGCCGATGTAATAGGTCTCAATTACTAATGAGGCACTTTCAATTTTTGGAAATTGCAGTACCGGAATTTTACTTGCTGACCATAGGCCAGCAATACAAATAATAATAGACAAAACAATGGCGACTACAGGTCGCTTGACAAAGATGTCCATAATCGATGGTTTATTTTCTTGCATCATAAGCCCTTATTATTGTGTACTTGCATCGAGAGCAGGCGCTTTAGCGGCTACTTTGGCAGTTTCATCAGCCGCTTCATGGGCAGATTCACGGGCAAGGTATACTTTCATACCAGGATATAATTTGAACGCGCCTTTATTGGCAACCAGCTGGCCTGCTGTTACGCCGGAAAGTATCATTACCCGTTCACCTTGTCGCTGGCCAAGTTTAACGGCTACTTGTTTCGCGCGATAGCTACCCTTACCAGCAGCTTCTAAGACAAAAACATAGTCACCTAAGGCATCGCGTTTTATCGCTAAATCAGGTACTGAGGCGAGTATAGCTTGCTTAGCAATGGGCACTATCACAGAGACCAAGGTATTTGGTTTTAATGCTAAGGTTGCTGATGGCAATTGTGCGCGGTATTTTAAATGACGTGAAATACGTGATAACTGAGGGTCGATAGCTATAATTTTTGCTGTAAAATCAGCATCTTGATTCATTGGGCTAATTTTTACCATCGAGCCTAAACTTAGCTCTTGGTAGCGTTGTGGCAAATGAAAATCAATCCAAGTAAAGTCATTAATACCAATAAGATCAAGTACCTGGCTGTTTTTATCTAAATACTGGCCAACTTCTAAGTTATGAATACCAACCTTAGCGGTAAAGGGCGCAGTTAAGGTTTTTTTATCTATTGCCGTGGTAATCACAGCAATATCTGCTTGTGCTATTTGTACTGCCGCGCGAGCTTGGTCAACGCGTTCTTCACTAATGCCGCGATTTTTCTGCAACTCAATATTACGCGCTAGGGTCTGTTGCTGTAGCGTCAAGGTCGCTTGAGCTGCCATTAAACGGGCATCTTCGTCCCTATGGTCTAATACCAGTAACACTTGTCCTTCTTTAACGACACTGCCAGAGCTGGCATTTAACTGGGTAATTTCACCGGCAAGTTCGTTAATAAGCAGTAAAAACTTGAACGCTTGTACTTCGCCACTTATCTGAATATGCTGCTGATAACTAATATTGCTGACGGTTACCGCAGTAACTGTTGCTGCTGGCTCAGGCATGCTGGCAGCATGGGCTTTGGCCGCTTGTTGTAGTGATGATTTATAGCTATATAAGCCAAAAATAGTGCCGGCTAATAATATTATCACCACAAGCCATTTAGTTAGATTCATGATTGTTCCTTTATCCCTTTTTTTAAACGCTTAATTAATACCTTGAGCGTTTTTACTGTAGTGCGGTTAAGTTGTTTAATGATAGTTAATCTGTGCAGGTATTGGCCTTTAAACTTATCTAAGCCCAGCCTCTGTTAGGCGTAGGCATACTTTTTTTATGCCATCATCTGTTATTTTTTGCTGCCAATCATAGGTATTGACTAAGCGCTGCATGGTGCGAATATGTAAATTATCAGGTGCAAGCGCTAACATTTCTTCTGCTGGCTTGTCAGCTAGATCGTTGCGCCAGCATTGGTGTACACGTACCGTTTGAAAATAACCCAAGGATAACGACCAGCTGCCTATGTTTATCTCTTCAATATCTCGTCTACCTGAAATTAATTCACCGGAATCAGCGGCGGCTTGTAAAAATTGTTGAAACATAGTTTGGCAGCGCTCACCGCAAGCTATCATTTGTGTTAACCAACGCTGTGAGCAGCGCTTCATCATGGCTTGGGTGTTGACTATGCTTTCAAGCTGACTATCAAAGTTATACATTTGTACTTTGGAAAAATCTAACAAGCTGGTGGCAATAATGCGCTCGGGTGTGGTCAGGGGTAAAGCCAGTACTTTTTTAAAAATACTTTGTCGCTCTTGATACATGCGAGTGGCTAAGGCAATCAGTACATCTTCTTTGCATTGGACAAATTTATAAACAGAGCCCATAGACAGACCCGCCAATTTGGCAATAGCGGACATTGAAAAATCTAATAAACTACTGTCTTCAATAGCCTTGATTGCTGCGTAAATGATTAACTTCTCTTGTTCTGCTGCGCTAAATCTTGGAGCTGGAGCCATATATAAATCTTATCTTGTAATTGTATTCGAATGTTATTCAAATGTTAGTTTAACTAACTTTTTGTTAAGTTCAAGGACAAATACCTTATTATTAATAACATTTATCGATAGTTTGCCGAATAGCCGATTAGATAAATAGCCGATAGATAGAGCATGAACAGCTTTTTATAATATGGAGTGCACGTTGGGGCAGTACCGCAGCTCTTGTTAGAGATAGTTTGTTAGCGGGGTGGAAATTAACTAACCTGTGCTTGTTCTAATTGCAACCAGTTCAGTGCCACATCACGATCTGAATAAATTCGTAAATTCCACTTATCAGCTCTTGGGATGGTATTAGCTAAATACTCTGTGTTTAATTGGCTGGCTATTTTGTAGACAATAACAGCTATCGCGTGAATTTCGCTTAGATTACCAATATTTATTTGTGCTTCAAAATCATAAGAATAAGCGTTAATTTTATTGATTAGTAACGAAAAAGGGCTATGAAGATGAGCCAGAAAAAATTCATGCAACTGCTTGACCATAGTAAGATTAAGTTCTACACCCTCGTTGACTATCACCTCGGCAATACTATCGCTAAGTAATATGATTCTGGCGAACGGTAGTTCATATAGTTTGATACCTTACTCCTACCCTTGGAAACGACTAACCATAAAGCCGCCTACCTTTCTAGTATAGCGAAAGGTCTAGCATTAAGGTTTGCTCGTTAAGTTAGGTGCACAGCAAGGTAATCGACTAACAAGCTAATTTTGACGGACAATTGTCTATTATGAGGATAAACAGCCCAAATACCCTCATCAGGCTCGCGGTTATCGCTAAGCTAGGTGCACAGCCAGGTAATCGACTAATAATCTAATTTTGGCGGACAGTTGTCTGTTATGAGGATAAACAGCCCAAATACCCTCATCAGGCTCGCGGTTATCGTTAAGCTAGGTGCACAGCCAGGTAATCGACTAATAATCTAATTTTGACGGACAGTTGTCTATTATGAGGATAAACAGCCCAAATACCCTCATCGGGCTCGCGATAATGGTCAAGTAAGCTGATTAAACGACCCTGCTCTATATAGTCTTTTACATAGTAATCGGGTAGTTGCACTATACCAATACCTTTTAATGCCGCATCAACTAAGCCATAACCCGAGTTGAAACGGATACTGCCGCTGACACGGATATTTTTATCCTTGTTATTATCTCGAAAGCGCCAGTAATCTAAGGTGCCTAAAAGACAATTATGTTGCTTTAATTCAGATAGAGCATGAGGAGTACCGTGCTTACTGATATAAGCAGGTGCCGCACAGACATAATTAGTACGTTGGGCTAGTTTTTTTGCCATTAAGGTAGAATCATGCAACTTGCCTAGTCGAATGGCGAGATCGTAGCCTTCATCGACTAAATCAATTTTTTGATTACTTAAGTGTGCCAGTACCTGAATATCTGGATGGAGTAAAACAAAATCATTGATTAGCGGTAGTACTTGTTGCTCTCCATAAGTAACGGAGGCAGTAAGTTTAATCTTGCCTTGTGGAGTGGATTGTAAGTTGGTTATTGCCGTTTCAGCTTGCTCTAGTCCGTCAAGAATGACTCGGCAATGTTGATAAAATAACCTGCCTTCTTGGCTAAGTGATACTTTTCGGGTGGTGCGATATAACAATTTCACCTTCAGACGATGTTCTAATGCGGTGATCTGACGACTCACTTGTGCAGTTGATATGGCTAATTTTTTAGCCGCTAAGGTAAAGCTCTCTGCTTCTGCGACATAAACGAATTCACTGATACCTTGCCAATTCATGATTGTTACCTATATGTAAAAGTGATTTACTAAAATAGGATATTATCATTTAAGCGGAAACAAATATAATAGCCCTATACTTTACTTGGCTAGAGTTATTTAGCGTTAGTTAAACCTTATTAGTAGATAAGCTTGTTGATAGGTTTAGCTTTTTCTTAATAGACTACACTTGATAGCCATACCATTACCCTTTGCCAGCGATAAAAGCGAGAATACTATGCCTGAAAAAACGCCTGAACAAACGTCCGAACAAACGCCTGATCAATTTATTAAATCGAAAGCCGCCATTGCTTGGGGCCCAAATCAACCGTTATCCGTTGAAGAAATTGATGTCATGCTACCTAGAAAAGGTGAAGTATTAATTAAGGTGGTAGCATCAGGCGTTTGCCATACCGATGCTTTTACCTTATCTGGTGATGATCCAGAAGGCATTTTTCCGGTGATTTTAGGTCATGAAGGTGGTGGTATTGTTGAGCAAATTGGTGAAGGTGTTACCAGCGTACAAGTTGGTGACCATGTTATCCCATTGTACACACCAGAGTGTGGCGAATGTAAGTTCTGCCTATCGGGTAAAACTAACTTATGTCAAAAAATTCGTGAAACGCAGGGCAAGGGATTAATGCCTGATGGTACTACCCGTTTTTATAAAGATGGTCAGCCGATTTTCCATTACATGGGCTGTTCAACGTTCTCTGAATACACGGTATTACCTGAAATTTCCTTAGCAAAAGTTAATAAAGCAGCTCCGCTAGAAGAAGTGTGTTTATTAGGTTGTGGTGTTACCACCGGCATGGGCGCAGTAATGAATACTGCAAAAGTGGAAGAGGGAGCGACAGTAGCCATTTTTGGTCTTGGTGGTATTGGCCTTTCAGCGGTTGTTGGCGCTACTATGGCAAAAGCCAGCCGTATTATTGTCATTGACATTAACGAAAGTAAATTTGAGCTGGCGAAAAAATTAGGCGCAACCGATTTCATTAATCCAAAAGATTATGACCAGCCTATTCAAGACGTTATTGTGGAGTTAACGGATGGCGGTGTTGATTATTCTTTTGAATGTATAGGTAATGTCGACGTGATGCGCTCAGCACTTGAGTGTTGCCATAAGGGCTGGGGTGAGTCAATAGTTATTGGTGTTGCGGGTGCGGGACAAGAAATATCCACTAGACCTTTCCAATTAGTGACGGGCCGAGTATGGCGTGGCTCTGCATTTGGTGGTGTTAAAGGTCGTACTGAGTTGCCTGATTACGTAGAGCGTTACTTGGCAGGTGAATTCAAGCTAGATCATTTTATTACTCACACCATGGGACTAGAAGACATCAATGAAGCCTTTGAGCTGATGCATAAAGGCGAGAGTATTCGTAGTGTTATTCACTTTGATAAGTAGCACTTTAGCAAGTAGGCATTTTATAGCGAGCGTTTTGTCGTACAAAACACTCGCTAAAACTAAGGATTTACTATGACCATAGAATGTTTAACCAGTAATAAAATGTTTGGCGGATGGCATAAACAATATAGCCATCAAGCCAGTAGCTTAAATTGCCGCATGCGTTTTGCTATTTATTTACCGCCACAAGCATCGAGTACCAATAAAGTTCCTGTGCTTTATTGGTTATCAGGGCTTACCTGTACCGATGAAAATGTTATGCAAAAATCAGGCATACAGCGTATAGCCGCTGAGTTAGGTATGGCTATTGTTGCCCCTGACACTAGCCCAAGAGGTGAAGGTGTTGCTGATGATGACGGTTATGATTTAGGCCAAGGGGCAGGGTTTTATCTTAATGCTAGCCAAGCGCCGTGGAATCGCCATTATCAAATGTATGATTATATCGTCGATGAGTTACCGGCATTAATTGAAGCAACTTTTCCGGTAAGTAATAAGCGTGCTATCGCCGGTCATTCTATGGGCGGGCATGGCGCGTTAACCATAGCCTTGAAAAATCCAGAACTTTATTGCTCCGTTTCTGCCTTTAGCCCTATCAGTAATCCCATCAATTGTCCTTGGGGGCAAAAAGCCTTTAGTGCCTACTTAGGTGATGATAAGGATTTATGGCGAGATCATGATGCCAGCGAATTGATGCGACGGGTTAAGCAATTTGTCCCTGCTCGGGTGGATCAAGGTGAAGCGGATAACTTCCTTAATGAGCAGTTAAAACCTGATGCTTTACTGTCGGCGGCAAAGAGCAATGGCTACCCGCTTGAGTTAAATCGTCATGAGGGTTATGACCATAGCTATTATTTTATCAGTAGTTTTATTGAAGAGCAGTTACGCTTTCATGCACAATATCTCATTCGATAGCTAGCTTTTAGTCACCAAAAAGCCACCTAGGTACTAGTCATAGTCATTAAGTGGCTTTTTTATTGGTCGCTTAACCGTGTTAGAGCACCGATGCGTTTTTACTTGCGAGGCTATTTTCGATTTTGCTTTTTAGTTTCTTTTAGCAGCAACTGTTCAAATTCTTCAGGAAATAGTATCAAGCCCTTATTATCTTGATTGGGAAAAACCACCAAAGCCAAGTCATCATCGGCCAGGCCCACGCTCCATCGACTGTACCATTTAGCCAAAGAAATCTCCTGAGGCTGGCATGCTTGCCACTCACCTGTCGCCCAACCCTGAGCAAATTCTTTATTGGGCCATACCGGCACACAATCCTCATCGTCAGTATTTAGCATCATACAGCCATGCTCATCAGTCAATAGCCAAATTTCTTTATTGCTAACGACTTGTTGTAGCAGGTAGCTTAAACGTTTTTCATCATCATAATTTTCTATGGTATTAAGTTGTTCAGTTGATATAGGCATGGGCAAGAAGGGCTGTTTGAAATAAGAGTAATTATTTTATCGTGTTATCTACACACTAACAACCGCTGCTTTACCCTAATTTTATTGCTTAACTACTGCCGGGGTTGAGCTTACTTATTACTATACCCTGTCATTTCGACAAAACCTTGGCCTTGATGACTGCCACTAAAAGTCACCATACCTTCAAAGTATTCAATACCAAAGCGCATAATTTGTTGCTCATTAACTACCGTCACCTTGATATCGATATTTTCTTTCGCGATAAGTAATGAAAATGATTGTGGGTAGGGGGAGTTACTGGTGAGCTTATTGTCGTGACTGGTAAGGGATATCTCGTTCGAGGCTATGCTACGAATGTCACCATTGCGCGTCATTATGCTGGCATACAAATAATCTTGCTGGTCTGAGCGAGCACGAAAAACCATCAAGGCAGTATTGTCATTAAGGCGTAGTGCAAACCAGTCCCAACCTTGTTGATCTGGCCCTAGCGGTTGTGAAGACCATTCACGTTCGAACCAGGCTTGACCAGTCACTTTTTGCCAATTACCTTGCCAATAGACCTTACCCGTGACTTCAATAAAAGGCTGAGAATAATAGTGGCTGGCGATATTTAAATTCGGGTGTTTAATGCTAAAGCCATTTTCGCCCTGCAGAAAGAACTCTACTGTTGTGGTTAGTTTCAGTTCTACTTGCCAATGGTTTTCTGTCTTAGTAACAATGCCCTTTTTCGTTATTGGCGCATTTATTGCCCTATCTACTGCGGCAACAGTTACTGCACTCGTTATTGAGCCGACCGCTGAGCCATAAACTAGGCGTGCCGGCAGTAAAGATGCTGTGGACTGCCATTGCCAGTCATCTATGCTGGCATTAAAGGGCTCAGCAGATATGTTGACGTTGCCTAGCTCTTCACGACCATGTCTATAGGCGGTGTTATGGCTTTGTGCATCCGCTAAAGCGGCATGAGCGAAGTACCAATGTTTATCGCCAACCGCGCGGCGAAAAAGAGTCCATTGACTTGCCAATGACTGGCCATGTTCAGTGGTTAACGTTGTGGTTAAATACCACCACTCTTGGCGATACGCTTTTTTCGGGGCATGGGCTTGTGGAAAAAGTATCTGATTATCCCTTGATGGACTAGCAAATTTACCGTCCGCATCGGTAAGGTATTTTAGTGGTTGACGTTTTTTTTCCTCTGCTTCATTGCAGCCAGTAATAAGTAGGCCACTGGCTAGCAAGATTAATAGCGGTTTTAAGTAATATTTTAAGCAATGCCTTAAGCAAAAAATTATCATGACAAACTGGCCCTGACATTGAGCTTATATAAGGGAATGGCTAATGCAGGTAATAATATCAATAGCCCAGTAATACTAGTGAGCGCAAATGGCGCGATATCTAATACTAGCGGCATTGACCAGCCAAATGAGGCGGGTAGCACTTTTGCTACCAAGGCTTTAGCCAGTAAGCCAGCTATCGGCCAGCTAAGTAAAAGCACACCAAAAGCTAACAATAGCCACTGCATTAACATATGACTAAAGAGCTCAATACGGCTATACCCCAAACTACTTAAGATGTGTAAATCTGGTTTGCGCGCCAATTCTAAATTGTTGGCTGATAAAAACAGGCCAAAGCAGGCGATAATGAGTAAAACAAAAGCGATTGCCTGAGTCAGTACAAAAGTTTGCTTAAATATTGCTAGTGCCATTGTTTTGATTTCTTCAGGTAAAAATATCTGTTCGTTATCAAGACCTAACTGCTCAGCTAACGCGGCTGTACTTAGATTATTACGGCCCTTAAAGTAGACAGCGAAGCCATGTTCACGCCAGCCTGAAAGAGGAATTTCCTGGGCCTTTAACGGAATTTTGACCGAATAGCCTTGATTTCCATAGTCATAAAAAATGGCTGTTATGGTACAGGTGAGCTGTTGCAGGCCTTGCTCGACGGTGAACTGTTCATTTAAGGCTAAGCCTTTTTTCAGCGATAGCTGTTCGTTGATATAACAACTGAATTGTCCCGTTGCTTGCTGCTTGGACGACCTTGCTTTAAACAATAAACTATTTTGTTGTTTTGCCGACATAAGCGCATGAACCGCTAGGGTATCATTACCGTATTTGGCAACAGTCTGTTTAAAGAGCACATATTCATCAATATCATCTTGCTGTTTAAGCCAGGCCTCAACCTTGTTTTTTTGCTTGGGGTTATAACTGATAAAGAGGTCTGCACTTAACAACTGCTCTAAATAGGCAGTGAAAGCTTTTTCAAAACTGTTGACCATAAGCGCCGCAGAAATACTGGCGGTGAGTGCTAGGTAAAATGCTGCTAAGGGTAAATAGCGTCTACCCACTTGTTGGCGGGCATCTTTAACCACAAATTTGACTCGAAAAGAGCGGGTAAAATAACTCATGCCCTTAAGTAAGTAACTCAAGATATTAGGTAATAAGGCGACACTGGCGATTAATAATAGGCCATATTTTATCATTAATAAATGCCAAGAATTTTGTCCATAAACCTCAGGCCAAAGCAGGAAAACAGCCAGCAAGGTTACACCAATGGCCGCGCTTGCTCGGTAGTTAAATGGTTGAGGCACAATGCGGGCTGTTAGGGCGATTTTTGCTGAGCTAATAAGCCTAAACTGTTTTAATAGTGCCAAAAAAACGGCCACGGCAGAAATAGCGAATGCCCATAAGCTATATAACCAATGCCATTGGAAATGTCCGCTTTGTCTTAGCTGATAAAGCTGCTCTAAGGTTATGCCTAATATAGGCAGTAAGATTGACACCAAGGCAAAAGCGATGGCAATACCTATAATACTGGCGAGCAAGGTTAATAGCAAAGCTTCACATAGCATGACTTTTAGTATGCTGGTTAATTCTACGCCAAGTAAGCGTAACTTTGCCGCTAACTCGCCGCGTTTTTGCCATGCTTGATCAGCGGCTTGAAAAGCGATAAATAAACTGACGATAAAACCTAAAATGGCCAGTGCCGATAAATTTAAATGCAAAGCATCGGCAAAACCTTCTCGTTCTTCTAGTGACCAAGCCTCTTGAATGGATAAATACTCTGGTAAAGCTGCGGCTAACCGCGCCTTTTCATCGGCGCTAATGGCGGTCACCATTAAATGACTAAAGCCTTTGATATCGGGAAATAGTTGCCAAGCAAGGGGTAAGTCAACTAAGGCGACTTTGCCCCAGTCATTGATTTGATTGTAGTTAACCTTAAGTGATTGGCCATCAGCTAAGGTAATTTGATTGGCATCATTTATATCTGTCGTTGAATTAAGCGTCAAGCCAAGGGCTTTGGCGTATTTGCTGCTTAGATTAATATGATGAGTGGTAAAACTTTTTGGCATGGCCAAAACCAGTGGCAGTATGTCTATGGCTCGGAATGATATTTTCTTACCGGAAGCAAGTGTTTTACCAAAAAGATGTATTGGCGCAAGTTGATAAAAGCCTTGGGCTTTTAAATGGCTAAAGTCATGGCGTGAAATATTGTCGCCGCTATTGGCAACAATATAAAAACTCACGGGAGATTTTAACCCCCTATTGGCTGCTTGGTATTGCTGCTCACTGGCATGATTTAATACCAGAATGCACAATAAAGTGCTGGTGGCTATGGCTAAACTTAAAATAAAGCCAAGGTTTAATAAGGGCTTGTTTAAGTATTCAGCTAAATGCGCCTTTAATACCAAGAAAAATTCGCTATTTGTTTTTGTGCTCGGTTTTGTTTGCATCAGCTTAATCAGTAACTAAGCGGATGGAAGATTCTTGTAAACGATAGATTTTATCCATACTAGCAGCCACATCGGCGCTATGGGTCACCATAAGTAAGGCGGTGTTGTTGGACTTAGCTAGCTGGACTAACTGTGCTACTACCTGGCTACTATTCTGCTGGTCTAAATTTCCGGTTGGTTCATCAGCAAGCAACAATTTTGGCTTACTGTTTAGCGCGCGAGCAATAGCTACTCGCTGCATTTCACCTCCTGACAAGGTGGCCGGATATTTTTTTAATAAATGGCTAATACCAAGTTGCTCTGCTAGTGCTAAACCATGCATAACATCATAGCGACCAGCGAGTTTGGCACTGAACTCAATATTATCTTGCACCGATAAGCTAGTAAGTAAATTAAAGTGTTGGAAAATAATGCCGATATGCTGTTTGCGTAACTGGCTAAGCTGCCTATCACTGGCTTGTGTTAAGGAGATACCTGCTACGGCAATCTTACCTTGCTGAATTGGCTCTAAACCGGCAATCAAGTTGAGTAGGGTGGTTTTGCCACTGCCGCTATCGCCCATCAAAGCCACACATTCACCCGGGGCAACGGATAAATTTAAATCGACTAATAATTGGCGATGATTATCACCATCGATGATTTGATGATTGAGTGACTGGATAAGTAAGGACAAAACACCTCCTGTTATTATTACGGACTAATGCGAGTTATTAGCATTATAGCGAAGCTAGCGTTAATCTCACCCCGCTGGAAGCGGTGAATATAAAAGTGATGCTGATTTTAACCTTGTCATATATTACGACACGTTCAAAAAAATGTTTTAACCGCACTAGCTTATGCTTTTATATTGTACTCCTTTGGCAGATAGCTCTTGTACTAATCACATTATGTTATTAATATCCTTCATGAATATCCCTTCATACTTATAATTAGCCTAAACAGCACAACCACTTTTAGGCTTGAAAAACACTGGCTGCTGAGCCTTGATAATAATAGTGGTAGGGAAGCAGTTGCTTAAGGATTTCAAATGGTTTTAAAAACCAACAATGCAGTAATGCAAATTTTTGTCATGATTGTCGGCATCTTACTATCTACGTTAAGTGGCTGGTTTCTTTTTGATGTTGAAAAAAAAGCCATCATTAGTGAATTTCACAAGGATATTGACGAACGCGCTGCCTCATTATCTCGTGAGATAGAAATAAATATTGAAGCACTATATACCTTAGCAACGTTATTTAGCCAAGCATCAACCCCTGATTTCCAAGCTTTTACCACGCAAGCAAGAAAGACCTTAAATCGTCATAATGATATCCAAGCTTTGGAATGGATACCCCGTGTGCCGCACGATCAAAGACAAGCTTATGAGGCAGAGTTAAGAAAAAGTTTCCCTGACTTTGAGTTTACTGAACGTAAGGCGCAAGGCTATATGGCAGTGGCGCAGCAAAGAGCCGAGTATTTTCCTGTTTATTATGTTGAGCCTTTAGTTGGCAACGAAGCCGCATTTGGTTTTGATTTGGCGTCAAATGCCACACGTCGTGAGACGCTAGAAAAATCACGAGATAGCGCTACGGCGCGAGCTACGGCGAGTATCACCCTGGTGCAAGATAATTATAAGGAAAAAGCTTTTTTAGCCTTTTTACCAATATATAAAGGGCAACCAAGCACCTTAGCTAAGCGTAAACAAAACTTACAAGGTTTTATTCTTGGGGTTTATCGTATCGCCGACATTTTTGTCAGCTCAACCCTAAATGATGAATTACTGGGCTTAGAAATTGACCTTGTTGATGAGACTGATCCCAATAATATTGATTTGCTCTATACCCATAGTTCATCAACAGGTTTTATGGTTGATAGAAATATTATTTATAAAAAAGTACTACCTGAAATATTAGGACGTAAGTGGAGTTTAATTGGTTCACCAACACAGAGCTATATTTCGGTAAGAAGAAGTGTACTGCCTCTGTTTGTCTTTGGTGCGGGTATTATTTTTACCCTATTTATTACTGCTTATATTCGTAGCATTACCAAGCGCGCCAATGTGGTACAAAGGATTGTTATCGAAAAAACCAATGAACTGAATGAAGCCAATAAAAGGTTAAAAAAGCTATCGAGGATTGATGGCTTGACCGGTATTGCTAATAGACGTTTTATGGATGAATTTTTAGATAGGGAATGGTTACGGGCTATCAGACAAGAATCATCAGTCTCCTTTTTGTTAATTGATATCGATTTCTTTAAAGCCTATAACGATAACTATGGCCATTTAGCCGGTGATGAGTGTTTGAAAAAGGTTGGTGCTTGTCTGAAACAGCAGGTGAATCGTGCTGTAGATATGGTTGCTCGATACGGTGGTGAAGAGTTTGCTTTTGTTTTACTTGATACTCACGATGTTCAATTGATTGCCCAACGCTGCTTAAAGTCTATTGAAGCGCTAAACATTAAACATGAGTTTTCTCAAGTTGAGGCGGTGATAACCATTAGTATTGGTTATAGTACCATAGTGCCGCAAAAGGGCAGTGATCCCAGTAGTCTTATTGCTGCCGCGGATGAAGCATTATATAAGGCTAAAGACAGAGGTAGAAATAACGCGCTTGCTAGTTTTACTGTTAACTCACCGCCAACCTTCAGCATATAACTATGCTTTCTCCGGCTATTTACTTTATTTTAGGCAAAAAAAACCGATAGCAAAGGCTATCGGTGAGTTAGCTATGAGGAAAGCTAGAATATTCAATTATTACAACAAGCGTCCGTATAAGGGAACGAAGAGAAGTATAGAGTAGACACTCTATTTCTTCAAGTTAAAAATGTAATTTTATTTCATATTTGTTGTTTAGTTACATTATTTTATGGCAAGTAAGAACTTATTATTCAGTTAGGTCAGCAAAGCTTTAGTTAAATCAATAAAAAACCTGCTGGGTATTTGGTGATTTAGCATGCATACAGTAAACTATCGACAATTATAGTTTTAATATTGCTTTAAGTGAAATTACCATGTCATCCTCAGATAAAAATTCTCAAGCCAGTGACTTATCAACCAGCCAGCAGACACCAGCCGATGCCGACACTTCAGCCGATAACTCAGCCGAAAGTAAAGGTACTACGCACTTTGGTTATAAAACTATAGAAAAAGCCGACAAAATATCTATGGTAGCAGGCGTTTTTCACTCGGTGGCAAAGCAATATGATGTGATGAATGATTTAATGTCCTTTGGTATTCATCGCTTATGGAAACGTTTTACTATTGATGCCAGCGGTGTTCGTCCAGGCAATACCGTTTTGGATCTAGCCGGTGGTACCGGTGATTTAACCGCTAAGTTTTCGCAACTCGTTGGTCGAGAAGGTAAAGTGATTTTAGCGGATATTAATAGCTCAATGTTAAATGTTGGTCGCGATAAATTACGTGATAAAGGTTTAGTGCAAAATATAGAATATGTACAAGCAAATGCTGAATATTTACCTTTTGAAGAGAATACTTTTGATATAGTCACTATCGCTTTCGGTTTACGTAATGTAACGGATAAAGATAAAGCCTTACGCTCAATTTATTCGGTATTAAAACCGGGTGGCCGTTTACTTATTTTAGAATTTTCCAAGCCAGAGCATGAGCTATTGAATAAAGCCTATGACTTCTATTCCTTCAATATTTTACCTAAAATAGGGGAGTTGGTGGCGAAAGATGGTGAAAGCTACCAATACTTAGCTGAGTCAATTCGCATGCATCCTGATCAAGAAACCTTGAAAAGCATGATGGATAACGCCGGTTTTGAACAAACCAGTTTCAAAAATTTAACCGGTGGGGTAGTTGCCTTACATAAAGGCTACAAGTTTTAACGATGCGAGCTTTTAATAACCAAGCATTAACACCACTAAGTACTCAACTTAGTCCTCCATTAAGAGATAGCCTATTGTTACCACAAGTTGCCACGGCAACCCTTGAATTCATTATTAACAAAGCCTTGGCGTTAAATCATAATAAGGCCATCTCTTTTGCCGCGTTAAAGCAAAAAACGTTAACCCTAGAGTTAGCTGAGCTTTCATTTCCGCTATCGTTTACTGTTAATACTAGCGATAGCTCAGCTGTGATCATAGTTAGGTCTCAAACTGACAGTAGTGACTGTACGATAAAGACCAGTATAAAGGCGCTAAAAAAATTAAAAGCTAAGCAATCGCTAACACAATTAATCAAACAAGATGAATTAGATGTTAGCGGTGATATAAAAATAGCACAGCAATTTGCTCACATTACTCAGTCACTGGCAATAGATTGGCAGTCTGAACTAGCTAGGCACCTTGGTGATGTGCCCACCCATAAGTTACTACAGTTTAGTGATAAAATTAGCAAATCCATTTCTGCAACCGTGAAGCAGATTGAAACAGATATTAGCGAATATCTAGTACATGAAAAACGCTTACTGGTGACTATAAGTGAAGTAACTGCTTTTAACAGGCAAGCCAAACAACTTGCCAGTGAAGTTAGCGCTGTCTCTGCGCGTATTGATAAAATTTTTGCTGACTTAGCTGAAAAATAAATTCAAGCTTAATGAGTAAATACCACTAATAATCTATAGGAAATAATAACCATCGTGAGTAGTAAACGTCTTTATCAAATCGTTAAAACCTTCTTGAATTTTGGTTTAGATACAATGGTACCCGCAGGGATGTTACCTTGGTATGTAAAAGTCGGTCGAGCTAGTTTATTTTGGTTGAGAAACCAGCATAAAGATAAAACCCCAGAACGACGATTTCGCTTAGCGATAGAAACTTTAGGGCCGGTTTTTATTAAATTCGGTCAAATGCTATCAACCAGGCGTGACTTATTAACCCCAGAGTTAGCCGATGAACTTGCCCTATTGCAAGACAAAGTAGCACCATTTGATGGCGAGCAAGCTAAGCAACTTATTATTGAAGCCATGGGCATTGAGGTTTTTGAACAGCACTTTAAAGATTTTGACCTTACCCCTTTGGCGTCTGCCTCTATTGCGCAAGTTCATACCGCAACCTTAATTTCAGGCAAAGAAGAGCAAAAAATAGTTATCAAGGTTTTACGTCCCAATATAAGTGAAACCATCTTAGCGGATATTAAAGTGATGTCACTGTTTGCTGGCATTGTTGCGCGTTGGTTACCCGATGGTAAGCGTTTACGTCCAAAAGAAGTGGTACAAGAATATCGTAAAACCATTTTAGATGAGTTAGACCTTAATCGTGAAGGCGCTAACGCTATTCAATTAAAGCGTAATTTTGAGCAGGGCAGCGAGTACGATAAAGCGCTTTATGTACCAGAAATTCATAGTGAATATAGCTTTAAAAATGTCTTGGTGATGGAGCGTATTTATGGTGTTGGTGTGGGTGATATCGCTAGACTAAACGAGCTTGGTGTCAATATGAAATTACTGGCTGAGCGTGGTGTTGAAGTTTTCTTCACTCAGGTATTTCGTGATAGTTTCTTTCATGCCGATATGCACCCGGGTAATGTTTTTGTAGATGCCACTAACCCAGATGATCCTACTTGGATTGCCATAGATTGTGGTATTGTTGGTACCTTAAACCGTGAAGATAAACGTTATTTAGCCGAAAACTTTGTTGCTTTTTTTAATCGTGATTATCGAAAAGTGGCGCAATTGCATGTTGATTCTGGTTGGGTACCGGCAAATACCAGTGTTGATGAATTTGAGTTTGCCATTCGTACCGTTTGTGAGCCGATTTTCAATAAACCGTTGTCAGAGATATCATTTGGCCATGTACTGGTTAATTTATTTAATACCGCACGACGTTTTAATATGGAAGTACAACCGCAGCTGGTGTTACTGCAAAAAACCTTATTGTATATAGAAGGCTTAGGTCGTCAATTATATCCACAGTTAGACTTATGGCAAACAGCAAAACCATTCTTAGAAAACTGGGTGAAAGAGCAGATGGGCTTTAAAGCTGTCTTTAGTAAAATTAAAGCTAACTTACCGTTCTGGAATGAAAAGCTGCCTGAAATGCCAGACTTAATTTACGACTACTTAAAAACCAGTCGTGAAAATCAACATCAACAAACACAATTAATGCAGGCTATGCTGGCGAACCAGGGTAAACAGAATCAACGAGTTATTTACAGTGTTGTTGTTGCCGCTATTATTATTGCCACTGCGATATTATTAAGCCACTAGAGTTCATCACTAGTGGCTAGTGCTTCAAGTTAAAACTGTCAGTATGTTTTTTTGCTGCCTTAGCTTTCGCTAGTTGGGCAGGTAAACTAGCCATGCCTTGTTTATTCTTTTGCCGCCTTGGCTTTCGCTAGTTGGGCGCGTAAACCGGCCATGCCTTGCTTATTTGCTTGCTCAACATGCGCGACTGTTTTTTTCGTGGTACCCAGCTCCCAATTTAAATCATCTTGCGGTAACTCATGTAAAAATCGGCTTGCTTCGGTTCGTACAAGCTCACCAAACTGACGACGTTCTTTAGCATAAGTGAATATTAACTCCCGTTTCGCACGCGTTATGCCAACGTAAGCAAGACGGCGCTCTTCTTCAACACTGCCTTCATCAATACTGGTTTGGTGTGGTAATAAACCTTCTTCCATACCTATAAGAAATACGTAAGGAAACTCTAAGCCTTTGGATGCATGAAGTGTCATCAATTGCACTTGGTCGTTACTCTCTTCCTCTTCATTTCGTTCCATCATATCGCGTAAGGTTAAACGAGTAACAATATCTGGTAAGGTCATGGGCTCTTGGTCATCACTGCCTTCGAGCATTTGTGTCACCCAGCTAAAGAGTTCGGTGACATTTTTCATACGCATCTCTGCCGCTTTTGCACTAGGCGAGGTGTCATAAAGGAAGTCTTCGTAGTTAATTTCGCGTATCATCGAGCGTAATACGGCTGCGGTATCACCACGTTCAGCTTGATCGCCAATATCAACCAACCATCGGGTAAATGCTTGCATTTTTAATAAACCACGACCGGTTAAGGTTTGTTCTAAACCAAGCTCAAAACTGGCGGCAAACATGCTAATTTGACGCATATTGGCGTAATTACCTAATTTCTCTAATGTGGTCGGGCCTAATTCTCGTTTAGGCACATTAACAATGCGTAAAAAGGCATTATCATCATCTGGATTCACCAAAACGCGTAAGTAGGCCATGATATCTTTGATCTCTGCCCGAGAGAAAAATGAGGTGCCACCGCTTATTTTATACGGTATGCGGTTTTGCATCAGTGCCTTTTCTAATAAACGTGATTGATGATTACCGCGATAAAGCACAGCGTAATCTTTGTATTGGCTACGGTTCATAAAACGATGGCCTATTAGCTCGCCAATAACACGTTCAATTTCATGCTCTTCATTTTTTGCTTGTAATACACGCAGCTGTACCCCATAGGCAAGTTCACTGAATAAGGTTTTTTCGTATACATGGGGATTATTGGCAATGAGTACGTTAGCGCACTTTAATATCCGACCGCTGGAGCGATAATTTTGCTCTAATTTTATCACTTTTAAATTGGGGTAATCTTTACCCAGTTGCACTAGGTTTTCTGGTCTGGCACCACGCCAAGAATAAATGGATTGATCGTCGTCACCCACTACCGTTAAACGAGCTCGTTCACCGGCTAGTTGTCTTACTAATTCATATTGACTGGCGTTGGTATCTTGATATTCATCGACTAATAAATAGCGAATTTTTTGTTGCCAGCGCTCTTTAACCGCAGGGTAATTTTTCAGTAATAAGGTCGGAATAAGAATAAGATCATCAAAGTCGAGGGCATTATAGGCTTTCATATGCTGATGATAACGCTGATAAAACTCGGCATATTCAATGCTATTGGCATCACTGGCCATTTTCAATGCTGCATCGGGTAAGTACAAATCATTCTTCCAGCTTGAAATCATGCTTTGTAGTTTACTCAGTAAATCTTTATCACCATCAAGCTCGTCCAGGGTCAATTCTTTGAGCAAGGCTAAACTGTCTTGATCATCAAAGAGAGTGAAACCTGGTTTGTAACCTAAGGTTTTAATTTCCCGACGGATAATATCAAGACCGAGTGAGTGGAACGTAGAAACCGTTAAACCACGCGTTAAGTCTTTACCTAACATTTTTTGGATACGTTCTTTCATTTCACGTGCGGCTTTATTGGTAAAGGTTACCGCGGCAATATTACGGGCTTTGTAATCACACTTTTGAATTAAGTAAGCAATTTTTTGACAAATAACCCCTGTTTTTCCTGAGCCAGCGCCCGCTAGCACTAAGCAAGGGCCACTAACATATTTTACTGCTTCATTTTGTTTAGGATTAAGTTTCATTATTTTTTACTACATTATTGAAAATAAACTATCGACCCGTGATTTTACCTGTTTTTAGTCATAGGCAAAACAGTTACAATGCAAGACAAGTAAAAAAAGAGGAAATTATTATGTTGAATGCAAAAAAGTTAGAAGAAATTGCCAAACAAGTAACCGAGTCTATTCCTGCAAGCTTAAAAAATCTCGCCCATGAAATTGAAGACAAGGCTAAAACAGTTTTGCAAAGCAAGTTATCACAACTTGATGTGGTAACACGCGAAGAGTTTGATGTACAAACACAAGTATTGCTCAAGACGCGGGCGCAATTAACCGCGCTTGAAACTAAGCTAGCAGCACTGGAAGAAAAAATAGCAGCAAGCAAATAAGTAATTATGCTGGTATTGATTACATCATACACCCCCTTAACCTTAATATTAACAAGGAAAAAATTATTTCATGTCATCATCTAAAGTAGCCTTAACATCAGGCCCTTCTGCTATTACCTGTTTCAAAGCTTATGATATCCGCGGAAAATTAGGCGAAGAATTAAATACTGATGTCGCTTATCGCATCGGTCGCGCTTTTTCCCAGTATACCCAAGCAAAAACTGTAGTGGTTGGTGGTGACATTCGTTTGACCAGTGAAGAATTAAAGCAAGCTTTAGCGCAAGGGCTAATGGCGGGTGGCACTAACGTTATTGATTTAGGTTTAGCGGGTACTGAACATATTTATTTTGCCACCAGTTATTTAGAGTGCGATGGCGGCATTGTTGTTACTGCCAGTCATAATCCGATTGATTACAATGGTATGAAGCTGGTACGTGAAAACTCAAAACCTATCAGTGGTGATACTGGCCTGTTCGATATTCAAGCCCTTGCCGAGCAGAATGATTTTATTGAGGTTGCCGTAAAAGGTACATTAAGCACAGTTGATATTACTCAACCTTATACTGAGCATTTGTTAACTTATATTGATAACAAAAATATCACGCCATTAAAGCTGGTTGTGAATGCCGGCAATGGTACGGCAGGCCCAGCGCTTGATGCCATAGAAAGTGCTTTTAACGCCTTAAATGTCCCTATTGAATTTATTAAAATACATCATCAACCGGATGGTAATTTTCCCAATGGGATTCCCAATCCACTATTAATAGAAAATCGTGCCGCGACTCGTGATGCAGTAATCAAACATGGTGCTGATATGGGTATTGCCTGGGATGGTGATTTTGATCGTTGTTTCTTATTTGATGAACATGGTGAATTTATTGAAGGTTATTATATTGTGGGCTTATTAGCGGAAAACTTTTTAAGTAAAGTTACCGGTGATAAATCACAAGAAAAAATCATTCATGATCCACGTTTAACGTGGAATACTATTGATATTGTTGAACAAGCGGGTGCTCAAGCCATCCAAAGTAAAACAGGTCACGCCTTTATTAAAGAGCGTATGCGTAGTGAGGATGCTATTTATGGTGGTGAAATGAGTGCTCATCATTATTTTCGAGACTTCTTTTATTGTGACAGCGGCATGATCCCCTGGTTATTGATTGCCGAGTTGGTTTGTTTACGTAAGCAGCCGCTGTCTAGTTTAGTGAAAGAGCGCATAGCGGCTTATCCATCATCGGGTGAAATTAATAATAAAATTGCCGACCCTAAAGCTGCTATTGCCCGTGTTTTTGATTTTTATCAACAGCAAGCACAAGTTATTGATAAAACCGATGGCATTAGTATGGAGTTTGGCAATTGGCGCTTCAATTTACGCAGCAGTAATACTGAGCCTGTAGTACGGCTTAATGTTGAGTCTAAAGGCGATAAAGCCTTGATGCAGGAAAAAACAGCGCAAGTATTAGCTTTGTTGTTAGCTGAGTAGTCTGCTTTTTAGCCAGTTAGTTGCTGGCGCAGTGGAAATAAGCGGATGTTAGAGCAAGGTGTTATTTTTAATAGCAAGGGTAAATAATTAATTGCCATTGAATATTTACCCTTAGCAGTAACTATGACCCTTGGCATAAGGCCACTGAAAGGTGTAATACTTGTTGTTGGTGGCCCACAAAAACGTGGGGGTAGACACAGACTATTTATTTGTCAAGGAGTTAGCCATAAACAGGTCCTTGCCGTATTTCGCTTTAATTATAGCGGCGCTGGCGACAGTGAAGGTGAACTTAGTACTTTTACTGACATTCAAAGTGACATTGATGCTCCATACAAACCTTTCAACAACGCCATAGTGATATTACTGAGTTGGCTTATGGAGCTTATACGATGCTGTCTTGGACATTTTACTTTATCTTAATGACATTCACCGTGATGGTAACTTTGTTACGAAAATGCTATAGGGCTTGAGCAAGTTTACTGGCCAGAGTCATATCATCCTTAGTGGTAATGATTTAACCGCGGATGAATTTAGGTTATTAGTTTAAAGTAATAAACATTGGCAGCAGGTAATGGCTCAGGCTAGTATAGAGCAGAAAATAATCAACCAAGCTGACCATACTTTTTCTCAACGGGGTAAGGAAAATCAACTGATATAATTTACTGCTAAGGCGTTAGTACAGTAAATTAGTTAACAGAAGGTTAAAATACTCACCTGAGTTATGTTACTTGTGTGAGTAAATGTTTTACAATTACCGAAGAAAATCAAAGTAATTAGCCGCATCAATCTAGCAACTTTAAGGAAGAAAAATGAAAATAGGGATTATCGTTGGTACTCGCCCCGAAATAATCAAAATGGCGCCCGTTATCCTAGAATGTAAAAAACGCGGCATTGCCTATTTTATTATCCATTCAAATCAACATTACTCTGAAGAAATGGATAGCATCTTTTTTAAAGAACTAGAATTACCGGCACCAGACTATAATTTGGGTGTCGGCTCAGGTTTACATAGCAATCAAACCGGTAATATTTTGATTGAAATGGAGCCTATTTTATTACAAGAGAAACCTGATATAGTTTTAGTGCAGGGTGATACTAATACAGTATTGGCTGGCACATTAGCAGCGTCAAAGCTTGGTATCAAGGTAGGTCATATTGAAGCCGGTCTGCGTAGTTATGATCCCAGCATGCCTGAGGAAAATAACCGTATTCTTACCGATCACATGAGTGAGTATTTATTCGCTGTTGGCCCTAATCAGCATGCTATTTTGGTGAAAGAAGGTATCGATAGTGATAAAATATTTACTGTCGGTAATACTGTTTCTGATTCTTTGTTCAAACATTTAGATATTTCTGCCAGCACCAGTACCATTTTGGCAGATTTAGCTGTGACATCAGGTGAGTTTTTCTTAGTGACAGCCCATCGTGCTGCTAATGTCGATATACCCGCAAACTTATTAGAACTGCTGGCATTATTTGATAAGTTACATGCAAAATATAGTCAAACCATGGTCTGGCCAATTCATCCAAGAAGCCAAGCTAAATTGACAGAGTTGGCCATTGAACTACCAAGTTACTTAAAGCTTATTCCCCCCCTTGGTTACTTAGACTTCATTCAGTTACTAAAACATGCTCAGCTTATTTTAACTGACTCTGGCGGTATTCAAGAAGAAGCCTGTTTATTAGGTGTGCCTTGTATTACCTTACGTGAAAATACCGAACGTCCTGAATCTATTGAAGTAGGTGCTAACATATTGGTTGGTCGTGATGCCAATAAAGCGTTAGCCGCAGCGGAAAAATGGCTTGCTAAAGATGCAGCTGACTTTACTTGGGGCAATCCCTTTGGTGATGGTCATGTAGCAGAAACTATTTTAGATATCATTACTAATTCAGTACCTTGCACCCTTGATGCTGAAATTATTGCTAAACATGAAAGCATAAGTGTTATTGGCATGGGCTATATGGGTTTACCTATAGCCAGTTTATTAGCTGAAGCTGGTTACAAGGTTACCGGTGTTGATTTAAATAGCGATAAAGTTGCCGTGATTAATAAGGCACAATGCCCCTTCGATGAAGCCGGTTTACCGGACTTACTTACTAAGGTCGTTGCACAAGGCTTTTTAACAGCCAGTAGTGACATTCCGTCAAGCGAAACCTATTTAATCGCTGTGCAGACACCTCACAAGGGTAATAGCTGTGATCGTAGTTATGTCTTTAGCGCCGTTGATGCCATCGCTAAAGTAGCAAAAAATGGTCAAACCGTGATTATTCAATCCACCCTTTCGCCACAAACAAGTTTAGCGGTTGCAAAACGTTTCGTTGATGCAGGTTTAACCATCGATGTTGTTCACTGTCCAGAACGAGCCATTCCAGGAAAAACTTTGCATGAACTGGTGCACAATGACAGGATCATAGGTGCAGAAAAGCATACAGCTCAACAGAAAGTTAAAGCTATTTATCAAAGTTTTGTTAAAGGTGAAGTATTGTTAACGGATTTAACCACAGCCGAATGTATCAAGTTGGTAGAAAATACCTCACGTGATGTTGGTATTGCTTTTGCCAATGAACTATCACAAATTTGTCAAGAGCTCAAAGTGGATGTCCATGAGGTTATTCGTCTAGCTAACCGTCATCCAAGAGTTAACGTATTATCGCCAGGGCCAGGTGTTGGTGGACATTGTATCCCCATTGACCCTTGGTTCTTGGTTGAAAATACTCAAGCAGGAGACTTGGTTCGTTTAGCACGTACTATTAATGACCAGCGTCCAAGTATAGTTGCTGAACAAGCTTTGGCGCTATTAGGGGATACCAGCCAGCTTAAGGGTAAGAAAATTGGCATCTTAGGCGTAGCTTATAAAGCCAATATTGATAATTACCAAGAGTCTCCCGCCGATGCTATTCTTGAACACTTTAGCAAAGCCGGGGTAGACGTTAACTACCATGACCCATTTGTATCTGACTGGCATTGTGCACGACAAGAAACAATTAGTGATATTGATAACTGGGCTGATGTACTTATCTTGGTGACAGACCATGAGTGTTATGGCAATTTGCAGGTATCTAGCCGCTTAATAAATACACGAGCATAAAATCATAAGCCCATTAGCTTTACTGTTAATGGGCTTTGATTTTTGTTAGTTTTAATAATAATGATAATAGCAAAAGGACTCTCGACATGAAATTTGTAAAAGCCTCCCTCTGTTTAAGTATCACTCTGGCACTCAGCGCCTGTAGTGAGCAAGTCTCAGTTGAATCTCACCTAGAAAATGCTAAAAGTTATCTCAGTAAAAAACAAATAAATGAAAGTATTATTGAATTAAAAAATGCCATTCGCGGCGACAATAAAAATGCAGAAGCACGATTTTTACTAGGTCAGGTTTATTTAAATTTGGGCGATGGCCTTGCCGCAGTAAAGGAACTTGAAAGAGCCCAACAATTTAACTATGCCGCTAATAAAGTGCTGCCATTACTTGCCCGCGCCTATATATTAACGGACAGTGACGCCGATGTTTTAGCGTTAAGTGAGCAGGCCGCAAAGTTGGCTAATGAAGAACACAGCCATTACTTAGCTTATAAAACACTGGCGGCATTGCGTAGTGAGCAAGCTGAACAGGCAACAGAGAGTGCCACTTTAGCGCAGTCCATTGCCCAACAAAGTTTATATAGTATGTTGGCTTTGGCTTATTTAGAGCTGTCCCAAAACAACAATGATGCAGTGAAAACCTTAATTTCACGGATATTAACCATAGATGCCCAGCACGTTGATGCGCTTATGTTGCAAGGACAAGTGTCCATGGTGACTAAAGACTATCAACAAGCGGCGTTAAGTTTTGAAAGCTACTTAAATTTACAGCCACGTTCAGGTATTGTGCAATTATTGTTAGCCGATGCGTTACTTAAGTCGGGTCAAGATAAAGCCGCTGAAAAGTATGCTGATGGTATATTAGCCCAAATTGATAGCCAGCCTTTTGCCCATTATATTAAAGCCATGGTTGCTTTTAATGGCAAAGATTTTGCTAAAGCCAGTGAACATGCGGAAAGGGCTTTATCGGCTAATTTTAATCAGTTTAACTTAAGGTTAGTGGCGGGGGCGAGTGCCTTTTATTTAAAAAACTGGCAACAGAGTCATCATCATTTAACCATGGTGGTTAAATACTTACCTAAAGAGCACCAAGCTAGGCGCATGTTGGCTGTTACCCAGTTAGAGCTAGGCTTAGTGGGCGAGATAAGCGCCACTGTGGGTGACTTTTCAGTAAACCAAGCGGGTGATGCTCAATTTCTCTCTTCCTTAAGTTATAAGCTACTAGAGTTAGGTGCAACGAGTGAAGCAAAAAAAATACTGGCCCAGCATGAAGCTTCTACTGTTATTAATGCAGCTGATAACGCTAGGAAGGGTATTTTAAAGTTAATGATGAATGATCCATCAGGCATCCAGGACTTGCAAGATGCGGTTAAACTAGATCCAAGCTTTATTGAGGCTGAGTTAGCGTTAGCTTATGCGGCGCTACATAATAATGATATTAAGCAAGCGCGTGAGATAGCGATAAAATGGCAGGAAAAATATCCTGAAAAGTCGGGTGGTTATAACTTAATGGCAAGTATTGCCATAAAAGAAAAAAAATATCAACAAGCAGAACAATCGTTAAAACAAAGCTTAACTTTAGCGCCTGACAATATTTTTGCCCTCACTGAGCAACTGAGGTTAGCTCGTCAACAAAAAAATAAGCCATTGAGTAAACAGCGTGTTGATTATTTAATGACATTGGCGCCAAGTAATAACAAGGTATTACGCCATTATTTTGGTATCTACCGTAATGACATGGCCTTAGAAAAATTACAATTGGCCTATCAAGCGGATAACAGCGATATTAAAAAAGCAGTATTAGTGGCTGAAGCTATGGTGACTTTAGCGCAATATAAGCAAGCCGAAAATTTACTGACTAACTTAGCTGATACGCCAAAATTACCAAAACGCTATTGGCAATTAGTGGTATTTAACCATAGAAAACAGCATGACGTTAAGAAAGTTCAATCGGCTTTAGAACGTTGGTTAAAAGCCAGTCCATACCATATAGAGCCGGTAGTGCTATTAGCCGATTTACATGCTAACAGTGGTAATAATGAGCGTGCCTTGCAGGTAATTAAACGGGGCTTAGATTACCATCAAGATCATTTGGTACTACAACTGGTGAAGATGCAATTACTGCTTAATAGCAAACAAATTATGCCGGCTAAAACTCTCTATAAAACATTAGCAGTTAGCGCTATCAATGATGCTTTAAAACAAGGTTTTCTTGGTCGCATTCTACTGCTAGAAGAGAAGTATGACCAAGCGATAGTAAAATTAACTAAGCTCTATCAAGTTTACCCGAGTAGTCAAAATGCTGTGTATTTAGCGGGTGCTTATATGGGTAATAAAGAACCCGCTAAAGCCGCCAAAGTATTAGAGCATCAATTAACCGTCGAGCCGAATGAAAATCGCATTAAAACTATGCTGGCGGGTATCTATCTTGAAGGTGATACTAATAAAGCAATTGCGGTTTATGCTGATGTTGTTAAAAAACAACCTAACAATGTTATAGCCCATAATAATTTAGCTTGGCTGTATTTAGAGCAGAGCAAATTAGATAAAGCCTTAATGCATGCTAAAGAGGCTTTTGCGCTAGCGCCTCATATTCCAAATGTTGCTGATACCTACGGAAAAGTACTGCTTAAATCGGGTGATAAAAGAGCGGCGTTAAAATATGCCAGTAAAGCCTTTGATTTAACTAAAGGGCAAGACATTGATATTCAGCTTAATTACATCGAAGCACTTATTGCCAATAGTCGAGAAAATGAAGCAAAAGATTTGTTAAGTAAAACATTGCCAGAAACAGATGAGCAAACCCAGAAAAAAGCAAAAATACTAGCACGATTATAATTGTTTTTCCTTGCCAATAAGCGACTGTGTTAGCTGTCGCTTTTATTTTATTGTTACCAGTATATTAGCTGATTTATCAATCTATTCTACGGTAACTGAACCGTTTGGCTCGAATTTCATAAAGGATTTTTCATGAATAAAATAATAATAACATCAGCATTAGCCTTAGCGCTTAATCTTATTGCTTGTAGTGAGCAAAAAACGGCTGAACAATTGATGGCCAGTGCCAATGCGTTTAGCCAGCAAGGAAAATATGCCACGGCTATTATAGATTATAAAAATGCGGTGCGATTAGCGCCTAAAGATGCGGATGCTAGGTTAGGGTTGGGCAAGGCATACCTGAATCAAGGTAATTATATTAGTGCAGAAAAAGAATTAGATAGAGCGGTACAGCTTGGCGCAAGCTTTAGCCAAACAGCGGCCTTACTTGCGCAAGTAAAAACACGGGTAGATAAATTTTCTGATGTTGAACAATTGGTCAAAGCAAGTGAAGATCTTAATGATAATGACTATATAGTGATTTTGACTTTTGCTGGCATGAGTGCCTTAGCAGAGGGAGAAGTAACTAAAGCACAGGATTACTTTGCTCAAGCGGCCGCGATTAATCAAAATGAAGCTTTTAGTCAACTGGCTAGTGTTTATTTACTCTACAGTGAAAGAAAGTTTGCAGAAGGTCTAGAGCAGATCAATACCTTGTTAGCAACACATGCAGATTTTTCCGAAGCATCGCTGCTGCAGGGCTATTTATCTTTTGCGATAAAGGATTTTGAACAAGCAAGTCAGGCTTTTTCGCTTTACCTTAACTATCATCCACAAGATAATAATATACGTTTCATTTTAGCCGATAGCCTAATAAAGGCTGAGAAATTTGAACAAGCGAATGTAATCACAGATTCGTTACTAAAAGCCTTCAAAGACTCTGCCTTAGCTTTGCAATTTAAAGCACAACTTGAGTATCAGAAAAAAAATTATATCGGCGCAAGAAATTATGCCAATAAGGTTATATACCATAAGAAAGATGCAGCTATTGCTAGGCTTATTTTGGGTGTTAGTTCCTATCAATTAGGGGATATTGAACAAGCTTATATTAACTTAATAGCAATTGATAAATATTTGATTAATACTCACCCGGTAAAAAAATTATTAAGCGTTATTAAATTTAAGCTTGGCTATTATAGTGAAACAGCAGAAAGCTTTTCTGAGCTTGAAGAGCTAACAACGGATGATGTTAACTTACTCGCAGCTACCACCTCGAACTTAATCAGTATCGGAGAACTCGATACTGCTTTAGCTTTAATCGAAAAATCTAAACAATTGCCGAGAAGTAAAAGTAGCGCATTAACAGAAGCCAATGTGATACAGCAAGGCTTACAACTTGTAGATAATCAGTTAGCACTAGCGATAGGGTATTTGAAAAAAGATCAAGATATTCAAGCCCAACAAATAGCGGAGGAGTTGAAGTTAGCAAATGAAAGCAAATACTTAGGTTTACTATTACAAGGTATTATTTATGTTAAGCACAAGGAGGATGCAAAAGCAGAAGAAAGTTTTGCACAAGTTTTACTATTAAAACCAGAAAATGTTGCTAGTTTGTTCAATTTGGCATTGTTAAAACAAAAAAACAATCAGACTCAAGCAGCATTAGTATTATATAAGCGAGTACTGGCCAATGCTCCAGAGCATCATGGCGCGTTAAAAAATCTCATCTCACTTGCTAATGATGAAAAAATTTCAAAAGATGTAATCGTACTTTTATCAAGTCATGAATACCGAGATAGCTTGAAATTGACTATTGCCCTTGCACAAAGTTTCCGAATAAATAAGCAAATCACTGAAGCTATCACTGTATTAGAACAAATTTCAACAGAGGTAAAATTAACGTCATCTTATTATATGGTACTAGGTGATAGTTATTTACAACAACAAAATGCTAAAAAATCGAGTCTGGCTTTTGCTCAAGGGCTTGCCATAGAACCTGAGAACATACTGCTAAATGTACGTTATATCGGAACCTTAAGTAGTTTAAGACAGTACTCTCAGGCATTGGTGCAAGCGCGTAAAGCTTATGGCTATCATAAGGAAGTTGACAGGGTTGCTGTGCTACTGACTTACCTTGAAGCTAAAAATAATAACCTCGCCGCAGCCAAGGCAATACTTGAAAAATTAAAAAACAAACAGGTTACCCATCATCTATTAGACATGGTAGCCGGTGAAATAGCGCTGTATGAGAAAAAGTACTCTGCAGCTGTTGATGCCTTTGCTGCGGCTTATGAGATAAAAGCGAATCAAATAAACCTGATAGCGCTAACTCGGGCACTTAAATTTTCAGGGCAAGCCAGTGAAGCTGAAAGGTTACTAGAAACCTTTATTGAAAGAAATCCTAGCAATGAGCAAGTACGTTTATTTCTGGCTAGCTTATATAGCACACAAGATAGAGATAAAAAAATAGTGCAGTATTTATCTTTGTCTAAATCCTCGCCAAAGAACGCACTGATATTTAATAACCTTGCCTGGAATCAATACAAAATAGGACAAGTTAAGACAGCACTAAAAAATATTGAAAAAGCAAAACAGTTACAGGGTGATAATTTAGCCATACAAGAATCATACGGTGTAATATTGGTTGCCAATAGTGAGTTAACTAAAGCTATATCAGTACTTGAAGATGCCTTGGCTAAAGGCTCTATAAGTACGGAAGTAAAAGCAAGCTTAGCTGAAGCTAAGGCGCTTGTTCAGCTACGCCAAGATGAAAAGTAGTAGCAACGATAGATTTGTTATCTTGTGTCAGTAAATTTTACACTGTAAAAGCAGTACAGTTTTAACCTTATGTAAGTCTCTGTATTTTATGTGTTTAGTTGTCTTGGCACGCTTGATGCTTAACAAGTTGCAGATGGCTTATTGGCCAAGCTGATTAAATGCCAACAAGCATAAAACAGCAATGATATAACTACACTTAAGGGTAAAGATATAATGAATCACTTTAAAAAAATAATTGCGGCTTCTGCTATTGCGCTAGCAAGTACCGCTGCTTCTGCTGGTGAAATTTCTGTTGGTGGTATTACTTGGGATGCGACCGATCACGCAGGTGGTATTTTGGCTGAAACTAGTTCTCAACAGTGGTTTACAACAGGTGTCAGCACACAAAGTAATGGCGATGTAAATTCAGTTGCTACTACTAGAGTAACGGATACTGAGCTAGTTGGTGTGGGTGAATTCAGTGGTTTTTTTGATACTCGCGGCGTAGGTTATACATTTAACCCTACTGTTTGTAGTGTCTGTGAACTAACGTTTTCATTTGGTGGTCTTATTGTTACCGATTCGGGCTTCAATACCGATAACGCGTGGTTGAACGTATATATAGATAACAGTTTTAGTACAGAGGACATATTTAACCCAGCCCTTGGCATATGGGAGACAAAGACTACTCTTGGTGACTTTGGCAATGGTACTGTTGTTGGCTCAACTGCTTATAATCAAGTAACAGAGGCAACAAATGGCATACTTTGGGCTTCATTCTCTATTGATAGTTATGTAGAAGCGACAGCAAATACCTTTTCTACTATGGGACTTAGTGTTATTGGTGGTATTGCTGAGGTAGTTGCTGCATTAGATTATCAAGAGACCCGCTCTGATATTATAATGACACAATCAGCAATTTCATCTACCGGTTACTCTAGATCAATGAATGGTCAATTTGCTAGTGTTCCAGAGCCTACTAGCTTAGCTATCTTCGGTTTAGCTCTTTTAGGCTTAGCTGGCGCTTCACGTCGTAAAGCTTAAGTCAAAAATTTAAGTTTGTTGCCAAGCTAGCAATAGCCTCAATAAACTATTAAAAAAAGCTTCCTACGGGAGGCTTTTTTTGTGGCTAAAATTAGCTGCTCAGTTTTTAGCTTGGGCAGGTAACTGATTGTCAGATGGTTACTAAAGAGTAAGGCTGCCGCTTAGGTAAATTGGCATTGAGTTATGAACATCAATTGAATAGCGCAGCACAGACAAAAAAGCCCCAGTTTAATTAAGTTAAACTGGGGCTTTTTACAGGACTTTTACCAGATTTGAAAAAGTGAAAGCTTATTTCAGGTTAGCGTAGTAAGCCGCTAAGTTCTCTATATCAGTAGCAGAAAGCGCCATAACCATACCTTTCATAACTGGGTCATTACGTTTTCCTGATTTAAAGTCGGTAAGTTGCTTAACAAGGTAAGCTTCTTTTTGACCGGCTAAGTTAGGATAAGTTGGTACTGCAGAAATACCGGCAGGTCCGTGACAAGCCGCGCACATCATTGATTTTGCTTTACCCGCTGCTGCGTCGCCAGCAAATACAGGAGATGCCATCATAACTGTTGCTGTTGCCACAGCAAGCATAAGTTTATTCATAGTTTCACTCTCTTTGGTTCAAAGGTATTTGTAACCAAGGTAAAATGCTAGCATGATACTTGAGTTACAAAGATAAAATTCTGTCTTGAGTATATGAAAATTAGACTAACTTGTCGTGGATTTTTTTTATCAAACTCTCTGATTAACATCAAACTTTCATCGTATAATTAGCTATATACGATCAGATAATAGAGTGCTTCATTATGTTCCCTTTAACAAGGTCACAGAGTATTAAGTTGTTTTCATGGCAAGCAAAGCATCTAAGCGTTAATTTTGAAAATGACGGCTACCAAGAATACATTGCCGCTGATCGAGAAAAACTTGCTTCTCTTGGCGAGATAGCAAAAATACCGAATATTTAGCTAAGCTGCACTCGGCATGAGGTAAGTAATGGCCAGCAACAAACAATGTTTTGATAAGATTTTGATCAGTGCCTGCTTTCTAGGTGAAAGAGTACGCTATAACGGCGAAGTAAAAGCTTTAGCAAGTCAATTGCTAAGCCAATGGCAATCTCAAGGCCGGTTAATTTCCGTATGCCCTGAGGTTATATCAGGTTTACCTGTGCCAAGGCCGCCAGCAGAAATAAACCCAAAAACACTGCAAGTGATTACCATTGATTCAGTTGATGTCAGTCAACAATTTTCACAAGGAGCTCAGCAAGCTTTAAGGTTATGCCAGCAGCATAATATTCGTTTTGCCTTACTAAAAGAATCGAGTCCATCCTGTGGTAGCAATACCATTTATGATGGTTCCTTTAGTCAGCAAAAGATTGTTGGCGAAGGTATTACTACCAAGCTACTGCGCCAGCATGGCATTCAGGTGTTTTCCGAGTTTTACCTTAAGCAACTGCAGGGGTTATTAGACCAGTAAGTTTTACTGTTGCTGCCACGGTTAATTTGATTTTGAGCTTGTGGATCATAGCTAGCAGTTGAATAACATAATTTACTTGCAGGTCTGACCAGTATGGATAACAATGCCAATATCAATTAATTTATGAAAGACTCTACTTATGGCTAACCAGTTTAATAATATAGTATCAAAAATCAACTCAGCCCCTAGCTTTATGCGTTCATTTCTTTTAACAAAGTTATTCACCAGCAAAGTTAAATTTGCCGGGACCAGTGGTATTAAGATTATTGAGATCACTAAGCATAAAACTCAGTTGTCTTTAGCTAATAAAAAAAATGTGCAAAATCATATTGGTGGCATACATGCAATCGCTGCCGCGGTATTAGCAGAGTCAGCAACGGGTATTGTTTTTGGTATGAATGTACCTAACTCAAAGTTACCGTTATTAAAGTCAATGCAAGTAAATTATCAACGACGTATGCAAGGTAGTTTAACTGCTGTGGCGCAATTAACTGCTGAGCAGATTGAACTCATTGAACGTGAGGATAAAGGTAGTGTCTTGGTGCCTGTAACCATTAAGGATGAATCGGGACAAACCCCGATAGAGTGTCAGATGGAATGGGCATGGGTCAGTAAAAAAAAGCGTTAAAAAAGACTAAACAAAAGTAGCAAAGCTTAATGTCTTACTAGGCTATATGGTATAAAATATCGTTCAATGGAGCTGAACTATGTTGATGAATAATGACTACCAATAAAACGGATAAAAATACTAACAACTTACCTGGTAAGCAAGTACTTGAGCAAGATAGTAAAATAGCTAATAAGTCATTTTATCAATATTTCACCGTATATTTTTTGGCCATATTCTTGCTTGTTGTGGCCGCATTATCTTCTGCACTATGGTTTGCATCTCAACAAGCTAAACAATCCCACGCGTTAATAACGGAACAGCTACTACCATTACAAAATCAGTTTTTACAACTAACCTACCTGATCAACGCGAATAAGCTTATTGATGAAATATTGCTAAACGCTAATGCAGATAAATTAATGCCCTTGCAACAACAACTTTCTTTGCAAAGTAAAAAGTTGTCCTTATTACAATCTCAGTATAAAAATACTTACCAACAATGGTTTTCCAAAAATAATGTTGTCACGAATCTCATTACCCGCATTGAAGCTAGCCAACCAAGTAATACCCGCTTAAAAAATAAAACTTTAATTCAACTTGATACCTTACTTGATGCCCTAGCAATTCAATCAACTAATCAATACCTTGACTCTCATCAAGTACAATTATTATCGAAAGTAGAAAAGCAATTAACCAGCATAGTTACTATGCTAATGCCCTTGAATTTACAAACTTCGCTTGGGGTATTCGAGCAGTTACGCCAGAAAGTAGATGAAATATTTGTTACTGATTATGCCAAGAAAATAGCGAGTCAGCCGGGTGAGAGGCAGAGTTTGGCCGATATTGTTCGAGATCTTATTCGTTTTGAAGACCTAATTTTAACCGCGGGTTTGTTGGTAAAGTGGCAAGGCTCTTTACGCTTAATGGCTGACTATCAGCAACAACTCGTCTCCCAGCAGCAACAATTACACCGTATTCTTGCTAGCGTCTTAGCTAATCCAGTAATTAATCATAATGTAAGTGCAGATATAGACGTTATCACGAACAAGCAATTATCCATATGGCAGTTATGCGTATTTGTTGCTAGCTTAGTGAGCATTTTTGTCTTGCTGTGTTTAGTTCGAATAAAAATTAAGCTGGTTAGCCAATACAGTGTCAACTGTATTGGTCGCGCCTTAGAGGGTGCGCAGTTACCGATAAATGATAGCAGTAACTCTATGCCGTTTAATAAATATCACTTTGCTACTGAGGAAACTGAGCAACTGATAAAGAAAATACAACAAATAAAGGCTAGTAATTATAGCGAGATAGAGTATCTAGCGCTGAGTGATAAAAATCAGCAACTTGAACAGCTAATTGTTAATAATAAGGCTACACAAGAGCAATTAAAGCTCGAATTAGCGCTGAATAAGGTTAAGACTTCGCAAGATTATCAAATACAAATATTGCTTGAACAACAACGTGGTAAAACTCTGTACTCAACCGTTATAAAACAATTAGTACTATTAGGCAGTAGCGCCACCATTCACACTAGCAGTGAACATGAGCCTAGTGCGGAAGAAAATTATTTGTATCATGCTCACCAGCAAGGGCGAGACCTAGTTCGAAAGTTAAGACAAGCTAGTTGTTATCGTTACTGGCAAAGTAGTGACGCGGTACTGACCTTGAGCGATGTCAATCTGGTTGCTCTAATTCAGGCTGTTTTATTTAATCTAGAGAATAAGTTATTACTCGATAAAAACACCTTACGACTGAATCTTGATAAAAATATTATTGCTGAAGTAAACCTAGATGCAGAACTCTTTGTCGAGATGTTTCGCATTTTTATCCGCCTGTTATTTTCCCAGAAAACAGAGAGTGAATTAGCGCTAAACTTGCGCTTAGTCGATAAAAATAATGGCCAAGAGGAAATATGTTTTACCGGTCATGTCCATGCTACTGGTGAAATTAGGCAACTGCCGCCAGTACTGCAAAGCTTTAATGATGAAAGCGCCGAGCAAAGTGAAATTGGTGAGTATTTTAATAGCTTATTACGCTACCAGCATGGTCATAATGTCAGTGCAAATTTAACTGAGCAAGGTTATCAGCTCAGTTTCACTCTGCCGTTAGCGGTTACCAACAGTAAACAGCAAGAAAGTCATCCGATATTGTCATTACCCGGGTATGTAACAGGTATTGAACAAGCTTGTACAGCCTTAGCCGCTAAATATATTGCTATGCCTATAGAGGTGTTGCTGGCGGTAAAAAGTCCTAATAAATATCAACGTTTGCAACAATTGTTGCAAGCTATGGGCTTACAAACGACTTTTGTTAGTTGCGAATTAATGTTACAAGAAAATTGGCAAAGTGGACGCTTTGCTGTGTTGTTGACAGAAATTAACTGTCAGGCTTTTACCCATTTCATGGTGGACGAAGGTGACAAAACCTCGGAAAATCTTGCCTTAAAGAGAGGCGTTTTCAGCTTGGACAGCTCAGTTGTTTTAGCTAATAAAACTGAGGCTTATGCTCACTGGCTTGTTGGTGAGTTAACTGCTAACAGTAGTATCGATGACTTAATTATCGCCATGCAACCTTGGCTCAACGAGCAGGTCAGTGACGCATTCAGTAGCAACAATAAAAGCCAAGTAATACCGGTTAAAAGCTTTGCCTTTAGCGACCAACAAGCTGAAAGTACTTTGTCAGCGACAATGGCCGATTTGCCAAGTTTTAATTTTGACCGTTATGTGCAACATCAAGGCACGGCTGAGATAGCGCTTTATATGCTAGAGGAATATACCACAGAAAATAGCGAATTAGTGGCGCAATTAAGTCAAGCCTTTACCATGAACGATGATAAAAACGTTGCACTAGCTATTCAAGCCTTAGGGGTTAACGGTAAAATACTTGCGGCAGAATATTTATTGCAACTATGTCAGCGTTGGCGGACCTTGCTAAGCAATCAAGAATTAGATAACAGTGCGCAAAGACAAATTAATCTATTAAGTAAAACTAAACAAGCGGTGCAAGCGATCAGTCAAGATGCAGAGGCCATCGCTTAGTTTAAGTTTAGGCTAGTAATATTTTTATCATAAAGTAATCAAATCAAAAGGAACATTGTGAGTAATAATAAGCAAATAATGTTAACAGACAGCCCATGTATTAGAAATTGCTGCTTAGATGGTGATGATATTTGTTTAGGTTGTTTTCGGCACATTGATGAGATAGTGGCTTGGCGTAGTTATTCCACGCAAGATAAACACCACGTTGTTGAGCTATGTCAACAAAGGCGAGAAAGTAGTGAAGCTAAGCCTGAGAGTACATGATAGCTTGTCTAGCATGTTTTGGTGGTATTAGCCTGGTAAGTTGAAGATATAATCAAATTTAAACAAGGACTTTTTGTGATTAATAAGAAAACCCTCAAAGCAATGCTCAGCTTTACTGAGAGCCAACACCCTGCTCCTAGCTTTATCGTCATCTATATGATTACTTGGCTTGCTTGGCATAATCAGTTATTTACGCATTTTATTAATGCTCAGGGGGACTTTTTTACTAAAGTGGCCGCCGCTTTGTCTTCTATTGACGATAATCAATATATTGTCGTGTTTCTGCTTACCGGTTTAATTTTAATTGTTCGCCTTGCTGTGAATTATTTAAGCTTTAAATCTAAGCAGCTATTAAATTCGGCCGATGATGATTTCGTCAATGCGAGAGACGAACAAAAATATGCTAAAAACAATGATATTACTAATTTGATGGCTACGTTGACAAAAACTCAACAGCAATTGGTTGAGAGTAGAGCACGTGAGCAGAAAGTAACGGCGGAGAAGAATAATGCCATTAAAAAGTTTTTGACTGTTCAACATGCATTAGATGAAGCCAGAGCGGATATCGAGATGTTAAATAACAGCAAGGTTAGTTAATCTTAGTTAAGGTGACTAAATAGCTGTTAACCTTTAAACGGTAGCTCTAAGCATCTCTAGTTAGGCCTTTCTCGACAGAGCGGATCAAGCGTAGTGTTAATCTATGGTTTTTCTCTTGCTCAGCGGCAGTTTTCTCCGAGAGCATTTTTTTATTACTCTGCTGTGCTAGTGCCCAGTTAATATGTTCTACCACGAGTTCACTGGCCTCAGCGCATTTTTCAGTTAAGGCCTTAACAACTTCATCACTATAGGGGGCATTGCCTAATGCCACGGCAATATTACGTAGCCAACTTTGAAAGCCAATACGCCTAATAGGCGAGCCCTGTAAGGTGTTAAGAAAATACTCTTCTGTCCACGCGAATAACTCCAGCAAACTGATATCATCGAGATTATTTCTCGCTTGAAAGTCATCAATAAGGCTGAGTTTGGCGTATTTATTCCATGGACAAATTAATTGGCAATCATCACAACCATAAATACGATTACCCATTAATGGCCGCAACTCTTCGGGGATGGCGTCGGGTGATTCAATGGTAAAATAAGAAATACAGCGCCGTGCATCAACCGTATAGGGCGCTACTATGGCTTTAGTTGGGCAAATTTTAATGCAGGCGACACAGCTGCCGCAGTCATTAACCTTAGTTTGTGTTTCAATGGCTTTAATGGCGGCAGCGCTATATTCATTACTGCTAACGGGTAATGGAATATCAACAAATAATTCCCCCAGAAAAAACCAAGATCCCGCTTCTTTATTGATTAAGAGGGTATGTTTACCAGCCCAACCTAATCCGGCCTTTTCGGCTAAAGGCCTTTCCATTACTGGCGCAGAATCAACGAAGGGGCGGCAATTAAAGTCGCGGCAGTGCTCGGCTATTTTCTTGCCTAATTGCTGCAAGCGTTTGCGCATTAATTTATGATAATCGCGGCCAAGGGCATAGCGGCTAATATAGGCCTTGTTCTTATCTTTGAGTACGCTGGCAAACTTAGCATTTTGTGGCAGATAATCTAAGCGTACACTGATGACTCTAATGGTACCGGGCACTAGTTCCGCCGGTCGAGCACGCATTAAACCATGGCGGGCCATATAATCCATATTGCCGTGGTAGTTATTAGCCAACCAACGCTCTAGTACACTTTCATGAGCTGTTAGATCAATATCACTGATGCCTAAATCAGAAAAGCCTAGTTCTTTACCCCAGCACTTGATTTTTTCTGCTAATTCTTGATAGTTAATAAGAGACATTGTCATACAAATAAAGTCAGCTTTAGCTCGATTGTTGAACCATAGATTAAGGGTAAGATTATCACCATGAAATTACTGGTAAGTTTATCACAAAAGCCGCCCATGACGTCAGTGTATAGTGCTGAGCAAGTATTGAATCATGAAGCTAGAATTGCGCTTAGTCAAGACATAGCAAGCTATGATCTTATGAACAGTGCCGGTGCAGCCGTTTTTACCCAGCTATTGAAAAGCTGGCCGAAAGCCGAGCATATACTAGTACTGTGTGGTAAAGGCAATAATGGCGGCGATGGTTTTATTGTTGCGCAATTAGCCCACAAAAAAAATATAAAGCTCAGTGTTTTACTTAGCTGCGCTGTTAGTCAGCTAAAAGCAGATGCTCTGCTAGCTTATCAAGCAATGATTGCTGCAGGCGCTGTGCTACTTATTGATAAGGTGGAGGAACGTAATAACGCTAAGAGCTTAGCTTGCATCGATAGCTTTACCGGTGAGGTCATCGTTGATGCGTTATTTGGTATCGGTTTTACCGGTCAGCTTAAACCCAGTTTGCAACGGCTGGTATTGAGTATTAATCATCATACCGCCAAGGTCATTAGTATTGATCTACCTTCAGGACTTTGTGCCACCACAGGGCAAGTGCATGGGGCAAACCGAGATATTCAAGCCATTATTGCGGATGTTACCTTAACATTTATCGTTTATAAGCAAGGCTTGTTAACCGGAAAAGCAGCCAATTTTGTCGGTACGTTACTACTAGCCCCTCTAGCATTGAATAACGCCTTTACTAGGCGGGTGAAAACTAATCATTATTACAGTCAATATAAACAACCCTTGAACTTAGCCAAGCGCTTGCCTGCCAGCCATAAAGGCATTAGTGGCTTATTATTAGCCGTAGGCGGAGGGCTGGGAATGCCAGGGGCAATTCGCCTTGCCAGTGAAGCCGCTTTACGTTGTGGCGCGGGTTTAGTTGCCGTCAGTTGTCACGCAAGTAATCAAGCAATTATCATGTACGGCCGAGCTGAATTGATGTTAGCGCCAACAACCGCAGAGTTATTGGACAATTCAGCGCCACTGCATCAGGCGAAAACTTATCTTATTGGTCCAGGTCTAGGACATGATAATGAGGCAGAGCAACTATTTACATTACTCTGTGCAACGAGTCAGGCAACTAAGAAAAACATCATCCTCGATGCCGATGCTTTAATATGGCTAAGCAAGACTAAGTTAAGCAATACTAAGTTAAGTAATACTAAGTTAAGTAATACTAAGTTAAGTAAGATGAAACAACATTATCATCATTGGGTATTAACACCACACCCGAAAGAGGCTGCGGCTTTGTTACACTGTGACATTGCTAGCATAGAAGCCGATCGTTTTGCTGCGGTCAGTGCTATTGCCAAACAATATGGAGGTGTTTGTTTACTTAAAGGCGCGGGGTCATTAATCTCTGATGGTGAACAAATTGTTATCAATAACTCAGGTAATGCCGGTATGGCATCAGGTGGTATGGGTGATGTATTAAGTGGCATTATTAGTGCGTTAGTGCTGCAAAGTGATGATGTTTTTTCGGCAACATGTTTGGCAGCCTATATTCATGGCGCGGCAGCTGATATTATAGCCAATAATAATGGTCAACGTGGTTTGTTAGCCAGTGATTTATTTGTACCCTTACAGCACTTGCTTAATGGTAAAATACCCAGTCATTAACGTCACACTAGTTGTCGCAGCAATAGCCTTAATAAAGATAGAAAAGCAAAATGAAAGAATTAGAATATTTTTTAGCTGATGAAGCAGCTACCATTGCCATTGGTGCAGGGCTGGCGCAAGTACTTAAAAGTACAGCCGTTCAGCAAGCGTTAGTCGTTTACCTTAATGGTGATTTAGGTGCGGGTAAAACCACGCTGACTCGAGGCTTTGTCCGAGGTATGGGCCATCAAGGCAATGTAAAAAGCCCGACTTACACCTTAGTTGAACCTTATGAACTGGCAAACTGGCGAATATTCCATTTTGACTTGTATCGCCTTGCTGATCCGGAAGAATTAGAATATATGGGCATTCGGGATTATTTTAATGATGATTGCTGCTGTTTTATTGAATGGCCAGAAAAAGGCACAGGGCTATTGGCTAAAGCAGATATAATCATTAATATAGCTTACCAAGATGAACAAAGAATCATCAAGTTGCAAGCAGAGTCAACTCACGGCGAACAAGTGATGACGGCACTGGCAGATATTATAAAGTTATAAAACAGTTGGGGTTAATTGGATGTATCACAGAGTTCTTCTGGCGATAACAAAGTTACGGATATTTAGTTTACTAAGTGTTTTTTTATTATCGAGCCTATTTTCGGTAAGTAGCTTCGCCGCTAATAGCATTGATGGCATTCGTGTCTGGCCGGCACCAGAAAATACCCGTATTGTGTTTGATGTTAGACAAAAGCCGGAATACAAGTACTTTACTCTTACTAATCCACACCGTTTGGTTATCGACTTTAGCAATACCAAAAACACGGTAGCCTTAAAAAACCTTGCCGCTAATGATCCAAGGGTAAAGCTTTTCCGTTCCAGCATAAATAAAGGCAAAACCCGCCTGGTGTTAGAGCTGGCGCAATCGTATCAACTCACTGTTTTTCCTTTAGCGCCTGCAGGGCAATACGGTAATCGCTTAGTAATTGATCTTTATGATAAAAACCGTAGTAAAAAGAATATTTCCAAGCCAAAGCAAACTATTGGCGATATTATAATTGGTATAGATGCTGGCCATGGTGGTGAAGATCCCGGTTCAATCGGTGGTAAGGGCACTTATGAAAAACGAGTGACTTTAGCGATTGCTAAAAAATTACAAACACTCATTAACAAAGAAAAAGGCATGAAAGCGGTCATGATCCGCAGTGGCGATTATTACGTCAATATAAATCGCCGTACTAGTCTAGCTCGAGAAAAAAATGTCGATTTTTTTGTCTCAATTCATGCTGATGCCTTTCACACCCCAGGACCAAGTGGTGCCTCGGTCTGGGTAGTGACTAAGCGTAGGGCTGAGTCTGAGCTGGCAAAATGGTTATTAAATAGAGAGAAAAAGTCCGAGTTACTTGGTGGTGGCGGTGGGGTGATAAAAAACACCTCGGATAGTCACTTAGCGCTAGCCTTAGCCGATATGAGCAAAGAGCATTCTCTTGGCGTTAGCTTTGGTGTTGCCAATGAAGTTATTAAAGAATTGAAAAAAATCACCAAAATGCATAAGAAAACCCCACAAAATGGTAATTTTGGCGTATTAAAGTCTTCAGATATACCCTCGATTTTGGTCGAGACCGGTTTTATTTCTAATCATAATGAAGAAAAGAATTTAACCTGGTCTAAACACCAGCAACGCTTAGCCAAAGCCATTCATCGAGGTATCAAGAATCATTTTTTAGCGCACCCTTTAACCGGGTCTTATTTTGCTTCGGTTGGCTATAAAAAGCATAAAGTTCGCAGTGGCGAATCGCTATCGGTATTGGCTAAACGTTACAATATCACTATGAGTAAACTCAAAGCCATTAATAATTTAAAGTCTAATTCAATACGAATTGGTCAAACATTAAAAATCCCCCGTACTGGATAAATCTTATGACTATTGCAATATTACCAGCACGTTTGGCTAACCAAATTGCTGCCGGTGAAGTGGTTGAACGCCCGGCGTCGGTAATAAAAGAACTGATTGAAAATAGTTTAGATGCGGGTGCCACATCGATTCATATTGATGTTGATAAAGGCGGCATCAAAAAAATAAAAATTACTGATAATGGTCACGGCATAGTAAAAGAAGAATTAACCTTGGCGTTAAGTCGTCATGCAACCAGTAAAATAAAAAATTTAACTGACTTAGAAGCGATTGATAGCTTAGGTTTTCGTGGTGAAGCCTTAGCCAGTATTAGTTCAGTGGCACGATTAACCTTAACGTCAAAACCTAAAACTCAAGCAACTGCTTGGCAAGCCGTTGCCCAAGGGCGAGATATGTCGGTGCAGATAATGCCAGCGGCTCACCCCGACGGTACCAGCATTGAAGTACTCGACTTGTTTTTTAATACGCCCGCTAGGCGAAAGTTCTTACGGACAGAAAAAACTGAATTTAATCATATCGATGAAGTGGTACGTCGTATCGCACTCGCCAACTTCTCGGTCAGCTTCATGCTAACGCACAATGGTAAAACTGTGCGCCAATATCGTCTGGCAAGTACCCAAGCGCAATGTACTAAACGTGTTGCTATGGTCTGTGGGCCAAAATTTATTCAACATGCCGTTGAAATCGATTGCCCTCATGACAATATGAAGCTATCTGGCTGGTTAGCAAAGCCAAGTTTCTCACGCAGTCAAAACGATCTTTGTTATAGCTATGTCAATGGCCGGATGATGCGTGATAAGTTAATTAATCATGCGATACGCCAAGCGTATGCAGATTTATTACCGCCAGACACTTACCCAGCTTTTGTCTTGTTTTTACAACTTGATCACCGCGAAGTGGATGTCAATGTTCATCCCGCAAAACATGAAGTCCGCTTTCATCAAAGTCGCTATGTTCATGACTTTATTTATTCTGTTTGTCATAAAGCGTTGACGTCAGCGTTAGCCGGCGAAGAGTTATTTACTGCGCCTGAGAGTGATTTAGCGTTAGTGCCTGAGCAATCTTATGCCGCTGTTGGTAATAATGAAGCACAAGTCAGTCAGGCACCAGACACGAGTTCGCCGACAGTAAATTACTCACGGCCTGATTATGTTAGACCGTTACAGCAGGTAAATGATGTTAGTAACAGTCAATCGAGTTATGGCTACCGTGGTAATGCCCAGCAAGCACAGACTCAGAAAATCTCTCCAGAGGCAGTGGCTAATTATCAAGCATTGATGACACCTCATAGTGACGCTGCAAGTGAAGTCGCGCTTGCAGTTGACTCAAATAAAGATTTTACACTCGAGCATGAAGTAGCGACTCAGCAAGGCTGTTCAGAGCAGAGCATCTTGCTAAGCATACATAAACCGGGTTATGCACTGTATGAGGTAAAGAGTAAGGTCAGAGTTTTATCGCTGTTTAAATTAGCTAAAAGTACTTATAGCAAACTTGTTGCGCACAGCTGGCAGAAAAATAGTGAGCAAGAAGAGGGCGCTATTACAGGCTTGGTCAGTCAACCATTACTATTGCCTGTAATGGTCAGTCTTTCTGCGCAGCAATTAAAGCTGGCAGTAGCAGAGCAAGAGAAAATAGCGCAAGCGGGGGTTATTTTTGTTGACCAGGGTAAAAATAAAATACAAATAAGGCAATTCCCCGCGTTATTGCGTGAGCAAGATGTCAGTCATGCTTTTATCGTAATTCTTGATGAGCTTAGGCAAAAGCAGAATGGTAATAATGGTAATAATGGTAAGCAACTTGCTGAACAGGATTTTTATCATAGTATTGGTGTTGCCATGGTGTTAGCGCAATACGATGAAACACAAGCAGAAATTTTATTAAAACTGTCAAAAAAATTGTTTAATGAACAACTTAGTGAGCAATTGCTCTTGAATTCTATCCCCCTTGACCTTACATCTCATATTAAGCAGTTACTTTAGTTCCTTTAGATAATTTAGATAGAGTTCAGTATTCGTGTCAGTTGAAAACATCATAGCGTCAAATCAGCCACCTGTTATTTGTTTAATGGGACCAACAGCATCAGGGAAAACCGCCTTGGCTATGGCACTGCAAGAAGCGTTACCTTGCGATATCATCAGCGTTGACTCGGCGCTTATTTATCGAGATATGGATATAGGCACAGCTAAGCCAAGCAAGGCCGAATTAGCACAGTATCCACATCGACTTATTAACTTACGTGATGCCAGCGAAAGCTATTCGGCCGCCGATTTTTGTCGTGATGCCTTAGCTGAAATTGCTGAGATCAGAAGTAATAACCGCATTCCATTGTTGGTTGGCGGTACTATGATGTATTTCAAAAGCTTAATTGAAGGTATTTCCCCGTTACCTACGGCAAATGCTGAAATACGCCAAGCGATTGCCAGTGAGGCTTTGACAAAAGGCTGGCAGGCAATGCATGATCAGCTAGCAGAAATAGACCCTGTGTCAGCCTTACGGATTCATCCAAATGACCCGCAGCGCTTAACTAGAGCGCTTGAAGTGTATAGGATCGCGGGTAACACTTTGACACAATTGACGCAAAAAAAAGGTGCTAAGCTCAGCGGCAATGTTCTACAATTGGCCATCACTCCCCAAGAGCGGAGTACCTTACATGAACGAATTGCCCGGCGTTATCAACAAATGATTGCTATGGGTTTTGAACAAGAAGTAATTAGGTTAAAATCACGAGGTGATTTACACCAAGATTTACCCGCTATTCGCTGTGTTGGCTATCGGCAAATGTGGCAATACCTTGAGGGTGAAATTGACCATGATGAAATGATTTTTCGTGGTATTTGTGCAACCAGGCAATTAGCGAAAAGGCAATTAACCTGGTTACGAAATTGGCCTGATTTACACTGGCTAACCACAGATGATAGCAGCAACTTAACACAAGTTTTATCACTGCTTGAGACCAAGAAATAAAGCCTAAGTAAATATACAGCAATAGTTTAAAATTGATGTATAATTAATTTGTTAGCTATTTTATACAACGTTTTGTTGTGCTGTTTTCATAGTAAATTTTTCAGAAATATTGTTACTGTTTTTCAAGTTTACCAGTAACGTTTTAATAATAATAAAGGGACCATATAATGGCAAAAGGGCAGTCTTTGCAAGACCCATTCTTAAATGCATTACGTCGTGATCGCATTCCAGTTGCAATATATTTAGTTAACGGTATTAAGTTACAAGGACAAGTAGAATCGTTTGATCAGTTTGTTATTCTCCTTAAAAATACTGTTAGTCAGATGGTATATAAGCACGCTATATCTACCGTTGTACCTTCGCGCGCTGTTAATACAGCGCCAATACCTAGTTCGGATGATCAACCTTCAGATGCCTAAGGCTTTTGATGTTTTTTTGAGTACGATTAATTATGGTACTAGGATTTAACGCTATTGTTTGAACGTTATCAAGCGGGTGAGCAAGCCGTACTTGTTCATATAGACTTTCCAGATGAAAGCTGTAAAGAAGACCTAAACGAATTTAAAATGTTAGTGTCTTCTGCTGGAGTTCAAGCCTTAACCATTGTAACGGGTAAACGAAATACACCTGACTCTCGTTTTTTTGTCGGCTCAGGTAAAGCAGAAGAAATACGTGACGCAGTTCATTTAGTGGCTGCTAACGTCATTTTGTTTAATCATAGCTTAACGCCGTCTCAAGAAAAAAATATCGAAGCATTATGTGAATGTCGAGTTGTTGATCGTACTACCTTAATTCTGGATATTTTTGCCCAACGAGCCCGAACACATGAGGGTAAGTTACAAGTCGAATTAGCACAATTACGTCATATGAGTAGTCGTTTGATTCGAGGTTGGACTCATTTAGAGAGACAAAAAGGTGGTATCGGCCTTCGGGGCCCAGGTGAAACACAGCTAGAAACAGATAGACGTTTACTGCGCGAACGTATGGTTAATATTCGCAAACGTTTAGACAAAGTTGAAGTACAAAGACAGCAAGGGCGTAGAGCTAGAACTAGAGCCGAGTTACCGACTTTATCGCTAGTGGGCTATACCAATGCCGGTAAATCAACCTTGTTTAATACCTTAACTCAATCTGAAGTGTATGCTGCGGATAAACTTTTTTCTACTTTAGATCCAACGTTAAGAAAAATGGATTTACCAGGTATTGGTAGGGTTATTTTAGCCGACACCGTAGGTTTTATTCGCCACTTACCTCACGATTTAGTGGCGGCTTTTAAAGCAACACTGACCGAAACTCGTGAAGCCGAATTATTATTGCATGTGGTGGATATTTCAGATGACAGGCGTAGCGAAAATATCGAACAAGTAGAATATGTACTTAAGGAGATAGAAGCAAACGAAGTGCCTCAGTTGGTTATCTGTAATAAAATTGATAACTTAGATGATATTGAACCGCGAATTGATCGCGATGAGCAAGGGGTGCCTATTCGTGTTTGGCTGTCGGCACAAGCAAATATAGGCATTGAGCTATTATTTACCGCACTTGCGGAACGATTGGATATACAAGTAGTAAATCACCAACTGAATATCCCGCCAAGTGCAGGTAAATTACGTGGTGAGTTGTACAAGTTAAATTGCATTACCCATGAGACTTTTGATGAGCAAGGTTATTGTCACCTTGAAGTTAAAATGCCCTCGCGGGAATGGCAAAGGTTAATTGCGACTAAGTACAGTGAGTTAGTAGATTATATTGTACATTAGCTTAAATAATTTTAATTGTAGGGGCGATAAGTTTATTGTCGCCGATTATTAGTGGAGAACAGTATGGCTTGGAACGAACCGGGGAATAATGATAAAGACCCCTGGAAAAATAAAGGTGGCAAGAATCAAGGGCCACCAGATTTAGATGAACTTCTTAATGATCTTGGTAAAAAAGTTACCGGCATTTTTGGTGGTAAAACTACTAAAGGTGGCTCTGGTTTTGGCAAGAACTTTTCCCGCATAGGGCTAAGTATTCTTTTAATCGTAGCATCAATTGTTTATGCCTTTAGTGGTTTTTATACTATTAAAGAAGCAGAGAAAGGTATTGTACTTCGTTTTGGTCAGTACACAGGTACGGTTGAACCCGGTATTAACTGGAAGTGGACTTTTATTGACCGCATTATTCCTGTTGATATGCAAAGTACCCGTGATATGCCTTCATCTGGTTTTATGTTAACTAAAGATGAAAATGTTGTTCGCGTAGAAATGCAAATTCAATATCGTGTTGTTGATGCCCGCAACTATATTTTCAGTGTGACAAATGCCGAAGACAGCTTAAATCAATCACTTGATAGTGCCCTTCGTTATGTTATTGGTCATGCAGACATGGATGACATTTTAACCAGTGGTCGTGAAGATATTCGCCAAGCGGTATGGCAAGAGTTAGAAAAAATAATTGCACCTTATAACCTAGGTTTAATTATTGTTGATGTTAACTTTAAAGATGCTCGTCCACCCAATGAAGTGAAAGATGCTTTTGATGATGCGATCTCGGCCCAAGAAGATGAAGTTCGTTTCTTACGGGAAGCTGAAGCTTATGCTAGAGGCATTGAACCACGTGCACGTGGTCGTGTTAAGCGTATCGAGCAGGAAGCAATAGCCTACAAAACTCAAATCGTACTAGATGCACAAGGAGAGGTCGCTCGTTTCGAAAAAATCTTACCAGAATATCAAGCAGCACCTAGAGTAACACGTGAACGTTTATATATTGCTACTATGGAAAAAGTATATAGTAATACCAGTAAGGTTATGATTGATGTAGAGGGTAGTAATAATATGATGTACTTACCTTTAGATAAAATTATTCAGCAACAAAATACTAGTAATCGTAGTGGTAAAACTACTTATGCGCCGGTAAATGAGCTTAATATCAATACGTCACCTTTATCATCGTCAAACCGCTCTGATAGATTCAGCAATGGGAGAAACTAAACAATGAAAAATTTTTCCATTGCTATATTAGCGTTACTTGTCGTGTTAGGTTTATCGTCAGTTTTTGTAATTTACGAAGGCCAACGTGGCATAGTCTTCCAATTTTCAAAGATTAAACGTGATAGTGCTACCGATGAAATGATGATCTATAAGCCGGGCTTACACTTCAAAATTCCATTTATTGAAACAGTACGTAAATTAGATGCGCGTATTCAAACATTAGATGAACCTGCGGATCGTTTTGTAACCTCAGAGAAAAAAGATTTAATGGTTGATTCATTTATTAAATGGCGCATCGTTGATTTCTCTACTTATTACCTACGTACTGGTGGCTCTCTGGATAATGCTCGGGCATTACTTAAGCAGAAAGTTAATAACGGTTTACGGACTGAATTTGGTAATCGCACCATTAAAGAAATAGTTTCGGGTGATCGTGCTGCTATTATGAGCAAGGCACTTGAAAGTGCGGCAAGTAGCCGGGAAGACTTAGGCATTGAAGTCATAGACGTACGTATTAAAGCCATTAACTTACCGACAGAGATAAGTAATTCTATCTATGAACGTATGCGTGCTGAACGAAATGCTGTTGCTACAGAACATAGGTCACAAGGTCAAGAGCAAGCAGAAATTATTCGCGCTACTATTGATGCCAAAGTAACCATAATGTTAGCTGAAGCACAGAAATATTCATTTACTGTACGTGGTGAAGGTGATGCACTAGCCGCTAAAGTCTATGCCGATGCTTATACAAAAGATCCAGAATTTTATAGCTTCTATCGTAGTCTTGAGGCTTATGAAAAAAGCTTTAGCAGTAAAAATGATATCATGGTGGTCCAACCTGATAGCGAATTCTTTCGTTATTTAAAAGGTGGCAGTGCTATTCAAAAATAGCTGAATATTGCTCGCGCCTTGCTATTTATAGCAAGGCGAGCTATTACTCACCCTGAACATAAGCCAGCATAATTGCTGGCTTTTTTATATCTAGTGATGGGTAAATTGCAATAGCAGAGTTCCAGCAAGGGTAAATTTAATAAAGGGAATAATATGACAATAAAAAAATATATGATCGCGGCAATCGCATCGTTGCCATTGGCTGCCACCTTAATAGCGGCTGAAGCGCCATTGGTTTCAATAAAGAGCCAAGATGATTTTTTTAACCATATCAGTAAACATTGTGGTAAGTCCTATGAAGGTAAGGTCACGGTTGATAATGTTGCCGGTGGCAGTTTTGCTAATAAAAAATTAATCATGCACGTGCGCAAATGTACCGACAGTCAACTACAAATACCTTTTCATGTTGGCGATGATTCATCACGGACATGGATTATTACTAAAACCGGCTCAGGTTTGTCGTTAAAGCATGATCATCGAAAAAAAGATGGTAGCTTTGATAAATCAACTATGTATGGTGGCCATACCAACGATGCTGGTTGGGCCGAAATGCAATCTTTCCCAGCAGATCAGTATTCTAAGGAACTTTTTGTCGCGCAAGGCATACCACAATCAGTTGGTAATACTTGGCAAATGTATATTTACCCGGAGAAATTTACTTATCGTTTGATCCGTCAAGGTCGAGAATTTAGAGTGGATTTTGATTTAACTAAGCCAATTAGTACGCCAATTACCCCTTGGGGCTATGAATAATTTCGAGCTAACTTGTTAACTTCATAGGTTATTTTAAAAGCAGCACAAAAAGCTGCTTTTTTCTCTTGGACTACAAATAATTCTTTGGTAAAATCCTCGCCTAATTTACTTACGAAATAGTAAAACATGGGCAAAAATGTAGTTGTTCTCGGCACTCAATGGGGTGACGAAGGTAAAGGTAAGATCGTAGACTTACTCACTGATAAAGCTAAATATGTAGTTCGTTATCAAGGCGGTCACAATGCTGGCCATACTTTAGTGATTAACGGTGAAAAAACCGTGTTACATCTTATTCCATCGGGCATATTACGTGATAACGTAAAATGTCTAATTGGTAATGGTGTAGTTTTATGTCCTAAAGCTTTAATGACAGAAATTAGCATGTTAGAAGCCAAGGGCGTTCCAGTACGTGAACGTTTATTGATTAGTGACGCATGTCCACTAATCCTTCCTTACCATAACGCCTTAGATGCTGCACGTGAAATTGCGCGTGGTAATAAAGCCATTGGTACTACAGGTCGTGGTATTGGTCCTGCGTATGAAGATAAAGTTGCACGACGCGGTTTACGTGTTGGTGATTTGTTCTGCGCAGAAACATTTGCGGTTAAACTAAAAGAAATTGTTGAATATCATAATTTCTCATTGGTTAACTACTATAAAGTTGAACCAGTAAACTATGAAGAAGTATTAGCCGATGCGTTAGCTGTTGCCGATACCATTAAAAAGATGACAGCTGATATTTCAGAAATATTAGATCAAGCGCGTAAAGCGGGTGAGTCAATCATGTTTGAAGGTGCCCAAGGTACTTTACTTGATATCGACCATGGAACTTACCCTTACGTAACTTCTTCAAATACTACTGCCGGTGGTGTTGCCACGGGTTGTGGTTTCGGTCCTCGTCACTTAGATTACATTTTAGGTATAACCAAAGCTTACACTACTCGTGTTGGCTCAGGCCCATTCCCTACGGAATTGCATGATGAAATTGGTGACCACTTAGGTACTGTAGGTCGCGAGGTTGGTGCTACTACAGGTCGTGAGCGACGCTGTGGTTGGTTTGATGCGGTTGCCATGCACCGTGCCATCCAAGTAAATAGCGTAACAGGTTTTTGTTTAACTAAGCTAGATGTGCTTGACGGTTTAAAAACATTAAAAATCTGTATTGGCTATAAAACTGAAGCCGGTGATATTATCACTGTACCGCCTACGGCTGCTGAAGGATATGAGAAAATCACCCCGGTATACGAAGAACTACCAGGTTGGAGTGAAAGCACAGTGGGTGCAACATCAGTTGATGATTTACCGGAAAATGCCCTTGCTTATATCAAGCGTATTGAAGAAATTACCGGTATACCAGTAGATATCATCTCTACCGGTCCTGATCGTGTTGAAACGATTATTAAAGTGAATCCTTTTCATTAGGAAAACTTTACTCTCCCTTACCGAATAGAAGGTAAGGTCATCACTTAATAAAAAAGTCCAGCAAAAAGCTGGACTTTTTTTTGGAAATTTTTCCTGTCCGGTAAATTCAATTTAAGTGATCCGATGTCTAGATTAATTCATTATGACTTTCATAGTGCCCTATATAAGGCTTAGCGCTAGATAATGTATTTTAAAGGGGGTTAAGTCCATTTTAGCTTGGCTAAGTTAAGTTTGTTATTGAATACTTAATTAGAAATAGCCACTATTTATCAAAATGATATGAATTTAACCTATGATAGAGTCTTATTAGTTATAGCTTACATCGATGTTATATAGTAAAACGGACTTGTATTGAGCTAGCTAATTGCAATACCATATAAGTAAGTAAATGCCAGTGATACTGATATCGATAATAAAAAGAAAATATGGCTATACTTGCCTTAATAACAAAACTAACACTATTAATAACGCATAAGGAACCCTCATGACAGATCTACGCCAGCAAGCTTTAGATTACCACTCCCTACCTACGCCAGGTAAAATTAGTGTGGCATTGACAACATCAGCTGAAACAAGTTATGACTTGTCACTCGCTTATAGCCCAGGTGTGGCCGAGCCCTGTCGTGAGATTGCCAAAAACCCAGATGATGTATATAAATACACAGCAAAAGGTAATACGGTTGCGGTTATTACTAATGGTACGGCGGTTTTAGGCTTAGGTAATTTAGGTCCTATGGCCTCAAAGCCTGTTATGGAAGGTAAGTCGTTATTATTCAAACGCTTCGCCAATATTGACTCTTTTGATATTGAAGTTACACATAAAACGGTTGAAGAGTTCATCAATACCGTTGCCAGTATTGCGGATAGTTTTGGTGGCATTAACCTCGAAGACATTAAAGCGCCAGAGTGTTTTGTCATAGAAAAAGCTTTAATTGAGCGTTGTGCTATTCCAGTGTTTCATGATGATCAACATGGTACGGCAATAGTCACAGCTGCAGCTATGATGAATGCGTTAGACATCCAGGGCAAAGATATTAAACAAGTTAACATCGTTTGTTTAGGTGCTGGTGCGGCAGCAATAGCTTGTATGGGATTATTGATCAAGTGTGGTGCCCAGCGTGAAAAGATTTACATGTTAGATACTAAAGGTGTAGTACATACACGTCGTACTGATCTTAATGAATATAAAAAACTATTTGCTAACAATACCGATAAACGTACCTTAGATGATGCTATTGCAGGAGCTGATGTTTTTGTTGGTGTTTCCGGTCCTAATCTTCTGTCGCAAAAACAAGTGAAATCCATGGCGAAAAATCCAATTATTTTTGCTTGTTCTAACCCAGATCCAGAAATTAAACCAGAGCTTGCTTTAGCTGTACGTGATGACTTAATTATTGCTACAGGGCGTTCAGATTATCCAAACCAGGTTAATAATGTTTTGTGTTTTCCGTTTATTTTTCGTGGCGCCTTAGACGTTCGCGCTCGTACTATCAATGATGCCATGAAGATTGCTGCGGTACATGCCATTAGAGCTCTTGCCAAAGAACCAGTACCGGCTGAAGTACTTAAAGCAAGTGGTGAGTCGGAGCTTACCTTTGGCAAAAACTATATTATCCCTAAACCTATGGATTCTCGTTTATGCGCCGTTGTTGCTAGGGCTGTTGCACAAGCAGCGGTAGACTCTGGTGTTGCGGCACTAGCAATGCCAGAAAATTACATGGTTTAGCTGTGTAAATAAGCTAAAGTGTAAAGGTAAGCAATACACTGGTTAATGTTGTTAGTCTTTGATTATTTTGACAACAATGTAAATAAAGGTCATGGTATGAAATTACCTTGGCCTTTTTTATTGGATAAATATTATGAAAGAAATTTTAATCGCTGCAGTCACACTGAGCTTGTTAGTTGCTGGTTGCTCACAAGCACATGAGCTATCAAACAATGAAAATAAAGTTACTGAGCTAAGGAAGGACAATATGGATAACTCAGCAAAAAAAACTTGGCAACAAGTTACCGTAAAGTATCTGGATTTTGAAGGTGGCTTTTACGGCTTAGTATCAAAAACAGGTGACAAACTATTACCGATGAATCTCGCCAAGGAATATCAGTTACCAGGTACAGTACTAAAAGTTCAAGGCCATGTAATTAAAGACATGATGACCATTCAACAATGGGGACAGGTTTTTAAAATAACTGAGGTCGAATTAATAAAATTAGGTAAGGCTAATACGGGTGAAGCTTTTTAATTACTAGATCATACTTAGCTGCAAGATAATGTATATCAAAGGAATCCAAGTGAAAGGGAATTTAAACATGGTTCGTATTGTTCAGACTTTTTTTATTTTATCATTTTTATTTTTAGTTGGCTGTTCTCGACTAGATCTGCACTTGGCTGAAAAGGCTTACGCACAAGCAAAGACAACAAAGCAAGCTGAGCCCATTATTGTCGCGCTAAAGACACTGGTAATGTTAGACCGGGAATTATATCAAAGTAAACTCAATTCGGCGCAAATGGCATTAGTAGAGCTGCAGAAGGCTAAGTCCTATATGGCAGAAAGCAATTTTTATTTAGCTTATCTTGCCAGCCATAAGTCATATCGAACTTTACCAACAAAAGAGAGTAAAAGTGTACTGATACAGGTAGGGAGAAAATTACGTTATTTACTCAATGTTCAGGCAAATATAGTTAAATCATTTCAGTATTTACCCAAATCAATCCCAGCACTTCTCTCTAAATATGAAAATAAGCCGGCTGTTGAATGGGATTTGATCGAAGTAAATAGCGTAATTGAGCAGTTTGTTAGCTCCGCGAAAGCGATAAAAAGGTCATTGACAATTATTGAGCTTGAAAAAGGGACTAGCTTATCTGCTGAAATTAAACTGTGGCAACTTGCTCTCCATAGTCAATTGCAAATGATTAACCAAATAAAAACCCACTTAATTAATTTAGCACTTTATAGTAGTACTAACGTTCTTGAAAAAATTAATGTTCAATTAACTGAAGACAGTGCTAACTTGTTGTCTCTTGTACGTGAAAATTTAGCTGAAGAGGCAATGCGGCCGAATTTTATTAAAGCTAAAAAAGAATATCAGCCTTATTATCACTTGAATGAAAACTTAGCTTTGGCAAGTTCCTCATCTCGAGGCAATAGTCATGCTACATGGTATTTATCTTGGCATAGCATTGAAGTTGAAATTCTGGAAAATAGTGCCTCATTTTCTGAGTATCCACTAGCTTTTACTGACAGAGCTAAGAAGTTAAGCCTATTTAAGGATGAGGCAATGACTACAGAGCTTAACTTAGAGCAAGGTTTTTTAAACTTGAACTTGTTCATAGGCCGTCATCAGGCCATTTATAGCTTGATTAATAAACTGAACAGAGATCGCATGATACTGAACTACGGTGAGTCTTCAGCTTAAAAAGATAACCACAATCGAAAAGGATTTATATATGAGTTATTTAGAAAAATTTATTTTTGTCACTTTGTTGTCATTACTGTTATTTATACCACCAGTCGTCGCTCAGGATGAATTACCTACCATCCTCGATTATTACCCTAATTGTGCTTATCAGATTATTGATAATGCCAAAGTAAAAGTCACAACAGAGCGGCCTTTTGCAGATAAAACAAGATTAAGCTTATTGAAAAAATTACGTATAAAAGCTAAATCACTTGGTGCAGATAATCTGCTACTGATAGATAAAAAAGTTAAAAAGCTTATGAAAACTGAGACATATTTGGTTGCGGACTCAGAGCATTTTGTTAAGTATATGGTAAGTTATGAAGCTGAGTTAATTAAGTCTTGTGAAGGAGGGAATAAAGTGGGCGAAAAGGCAACGCCGTTTAACCACCAAGGTTATTTAGTAAAAAAAGGGTGGAGTACATCAATTGCTATTCAAACAGAAGTCGTTTTCAGCCCACCGACAAAAGCTAAATTAAATCATCCGATAATAACTAACAAAGAACTTTCATTAGTCAATGGTATATATGGCGCTACTATTGGCATGAGCTATAAGCAAGTGATTGGTAAATTTGGTGAGCCTAGCGTGGTATTATCCATGTTTGAAGGTGAGCTTATTACCGGCTATGGAAGAAATCATTGGCTGCACTTTCAAAATAATAAATTGGTTAAAGTGCAAAGCAAATTATCTGTTATATCTCCTACATTGTTAAACATGGTGCCATTACGTGATTTTTTCGACCAAACACCCTGGCTTGTAGCTAATAAGGTAGCACGTCAATCTTCTTTCTCAGCAGTAAAGTCAGCCTTGAAGATGGCTGTGCAACTAAACAATCAGAAAAAAGTAGTGATAAAGGGTCAAGAAAATACTTTGATACTCTCTTTTCGTTATAGGACTACCGATGATAATGAAAAAAAATATTTTTTAGAGGACTTCTCGTTGGAGTCAAACCTTTATAAAGAGCCAAAGTTTAAACAACAACATAGCAGGATAGCTCAGTTTGAAACTCTAGGATTGATACTATCGAAATTGACTCAAGGTGAAACCGTTGAGCTAGCATTACTAAATGAAGAGTTAGGTGACCCTGTTGGACGTATTACAATTTCGGCTACGTCATATATAGATATTTATAACTCAAGCTTACTTGTTGAAGTAAAGAGATCTGAACTAGCTTCAATTCAATTGTTAGAGGAACTATTTAATATAAAAGACGACATTACTGCAAATATCCCATGGTCTTTAGGTGATTTTGTCCAAGGAAAAAGCATTACAGAACTTGATAGATTCTTTCCAGATGACATCTATGAGTTAAGTAATACGGTTCAAATTGACTCTGATGAATTTCAACTAACGCTTTGGTTTGATGATTATGACGACAAGAATATACTTTATGAAGCAAAGGTTACTATTTATTAAATAGCATAATCAGTTTAATCAAAATCCATTTTATCTAGTTACAGACAAGTGGTTGCATAAACTTGGTTAATATAGCCTGCTTATCAACAAACTGAATCTGATATAGTGTTTGATAATTATCTTCACTTAACGCGGCTACTTTTTCATCGCTCAATAGCTGAGTAAGTTGCGGAGTAGTATTACTATGCCCGATAATGAGGGCATTTTTTTTGCTTTGCTTTAGATGTAAAGCGAACTGCTCAAGCTGCTTAGGATTATAATGCTTGATTGCAACGTGTTGCTGTTTAGCTAGCGGGGCAGCAGTCAACATCGTTCTTTGGTAGCTAGTACTGTAAATGGCTTTTATCTTAGCCGTGCTGAGCAAGGTTGCTAACTGTTTTGCTCTAGCCTGACCACATTGAGTTAAGCGTGGTTTTTTATCATCTGCTTGCTTTTCAGCATGCCTTACTAGGTAAAGGGTAAAATTATCATTCGCTAAGCAAGGCTGGAGCAATAACACACCGGCAATTATCAAACTAAACTTTTTCATCGTATACCTTTCAGCATCTTATTTTCTTCAAATTAGATTGAACAGCGAGAGTGATAAGTATTTAACTATCACTCTCGCTCGTTATAAAGTTTAGCTCATTATTAAAATAATCGATTTAAGCCGTTTAAGGCTGCCACACGAAATGCTTCAGCCATCGTTGGATAATTGAAGGTTGTTTCAACAAAGTACTCTATGGTATTGCCACCATTTTTTTGTTGCATAATCGCCTGACCAATATGGATAATTTCAGCTGCATTCTCACCAAAACAATGAATACCTAAAATTTCTTTGGTTTCACGATGGAAGAGAATTTTTAAAGAGCCCACCAAGTTATTAGAGATTTGTGCACGAGCTAGATGTTTAAATTGAGCTCGACCAACTTCATAAGGTATTTTGGCTTCAGTTAGCTCTTGTTCAGTTTTACCAACAGAGCTAATTTCAGGAATGGTGTATATGCCAGTGGGAATATCAACAATTAATTTAGCTTTACTCTTGCTATCAACCATAGCTAAAGCGGCAATTCTCCCCTGATCAAAAGCAGCACTAGCCAAGCTTGGGTAGCCAATAACATCACCTACAGCAAAAATATTGTCCACTTCTGTTTGATAATAATCGTTTACTTTTAATTGACCACGATTATCAGCTTTTAAGCCAGCAGCAGCTAGATTTAAATCTGCGGTATTACCAGTACGGCCATTTGCAAATAGTAAACAATCGGCACGCATTTTCTTACCCGATTTCAAATGTACAATCACAGCATCATCGCTTGTTTCTACACTTTCAATCTCTTCACCATGTCGAATGACAACACCGCTATTGCGTAAGTGATAACTGAGTGAGTCAGACATTTCTGCATCTAAGAAGGACAGTAAACGTTCACGGGTATTGATTAAATCTACTTTTACCCCTAATCCTCTAAATATTGAGGCGTACTCGCTACCAATAACACCCGCACCATAAATAATGACATGTCTAGGAGCATGTTTTAGGCTTAAGATACTATCAGAGTCATAAACCCGAGCATGAGTAAAGTCAATATTATCTGGTTGGTAAGGTCGAGAGCCAGTAGCAATAACTATTTGCTTAGCAGATATTTTTTCGACTGAGCCATCAGGGTGTAATACACGAATAGTATGTGCATCAATAAAGGAAGCTTCACCTAAAATTTTCTCGACGCGGTTACGGTTATAAAAACCGCTACGTAAACTAACTTGTTTACGAATTACCGCAGAGGCATGACTTAATATATCTTGGAAGGTTAATTGTTTAACTTGATCATTTTGATTAAACAATGGGTTGGAATTGTATTCAATCAAACGACTTACCGATTGGCGTAATGCCTTTGATGGAATGGTACCCCAATGTGTACAACCGCCACCAACTTGATGGTAACGTTCAATAATGGCAACCTTCTTTTGGCGCTTAGCAAGGTTCATTGCCGCACCTTCGCCACCAGGGCCAGTACCTATGATAATTACGTCATAATCAAAATTTTTTTCTTCAGTTTTACTCGTTTTTGATTTAGTCAAAGGAAAGTCCTCAAAACCTACTTATCTATTTTATTTGAAGCAAAAATTTTAACAGGATTTGAGGTAAATGGTAATACAGTTGTTAGACCATTTTCTTGATGTTAACCAAGTTTTTCCGTTAAAGTCTGCCAACTGCGACGCTGCTCAGTTAATCTTTGCTTTAATTCTTGGTATTGCGCCATCAAGTCTGACTTTTCAACCTCTGCTAGTAGGTGATCTCGTTTTGCTTGCAATACTTTTTTACGAACAAGGTAATACTCGTTTATTTTACTCACTAGCAATTCATACTCTTGTTGCAGGTAAATAAGTGTTTGCTCAGTATTGGGGTGAGTAATTAACTTTGCTTTGGTATTTTTCAGTGTCATGGCAATACGCATTTTTTCAATTTTGTCTTCAGGGCTAACACGTAAATGATGAGTCAGACCTAACCATTGACAGCTTTTAATTAACCATTTAGTTGGGTCATATTGCCACCAACGAATGCCATTACGGTAATCATTTTCAAACATATGGTGATAATTATGATAGCCCTCGCCAAAAGTTAAATAAGCTAATAAACCATTATCTCGGGCGGTATTTTTGTCAGTATAGGTTTGTTTACCCCAAATATGAGCCAATGAATTGATGAAGAAGGTTGTATGGTGACTCATAACCAGGCGAAAGAATCCTACCAATAATAAGCTGTTAATTAAATTGCCATGCCATAAACCAAAAGCAACGGGAATACCTATATTCATCAACAGTGTTAGTAGTAAATAGTGTTTATGTTGCCACATAACGATGGCATCTTTTTGTAAATCACGAACATTTTTGTAATCACTATATCGGGATGCTTGATACTCCCTACACATCCAACCTATATGAGAATACCAAAAGCCCATTTTAGCTGAATAGGGGTCAACATCATTTTTATCAACATGTTTGTGATGTATTCTATGGTCTGAGCACCAATGTAAAATACTATTTTGTAAGGCAAAGGCACCACCAAGCGCAAATATGAAACGCAAACTCCAATGCGCTTGATAGGTTTTATGTGACCAGAGACGATGATAGCCTGCTGTAATTGACATGCCACAATAAATAAAGCAAAGCAAAGCAAAGATTATTTCAGCGTTATCAAAACCATAAGTTAAGGCACGATAAGGTACAGCTATAACTGCTATTAAAAAGGTAACTAAAAAAATGGTAACATTAAGCCAAATGACAGTGGGTTTTTTCATTTATTTCTCTAAACCAGGATTAATCAATTTAAGCGTACACGTGTACGCTGTTATGGGTAGTTTAGCTAGATCATCTGACCAGTCAAGTGAGTTTACTAAATATTTTTTTACTTCTTGGGCAAAACAGACATTTATTCGCTATTACAGTATGATAGTTACAGTAAATAATTCGCTATTTTTAGAAGAGCAATGAGCATGAGTGGTGTAAGAGCACAGCAAAAAGAAAAGACCCGTCGTCAAATAATTAATGCCGCTTTAAAACAACTCAGCGCCGAGCGTAGTTTCTCTAGTTTAAGTTTACGCGAGGTCGCAAAAGAGGCCGGCTTAGCGCCAACCTCTTTTTATCGTCACTTTTCTGATATGGACGAATTAGGTTTAACTCTAGTTGATGAAGCGGGTTTAACGCTTAGGCAGTTGATGCGCCAAGCAAGACAACGTATAGCTAAAGGTGGCTCCGTTATTCAAATATCGGTACAAACCTTTATGGAGTTAATTGAGAGTAATGGTAATATTTTTAGGCTATTACTTCGTGAGCGCTCTGGAACCTCGGCGGCTTTTCGTGCTGCAGTCATTCGAGAAATCCGATATTTCACCATGGAACTTTGTGATTACTTGCAAAAAGCGAATCATCTTGATGCCGATGTTGCTTATATACACGCACACGCCGCAGTAACCATTGTTTTTGGTGCTGGCTCTGATGCGCTTGATATCGACGATAAAGAAGAACGAGAACAATTAGCGGAGCAAACCATTCAACAATTACGCTTCATTGCGCGCGGTGCACTTGAATTTAGTGACCGTCGCAAAGTGTCTAAAAAATTTCGTTAAGCTATTTTCTGGTAAGTATTACGCCTGTTTCAATATGATCGGTGTAAGGGAATTGGTCAAATAAAGCAAATTTATCAATTTGATGAGTCTCTACTAATAAGGCTAAATTGTCTTTTAATGTTTCAGGGTTACAAGAAATATAAATAATTTTATTAAAGCGCCTAACTAATTCTACACTATCTCTATCTAATCCTGCTCTAGGGGGATCAACCAATACCGTATCGTAGTTATAAGTGGTTAAGTCAAAATCTGCTAAACGTCTGAATTTTCGTTCACCATTCATGGCCTGACTGAATTCTTCACTCGACATACGGACAATATCAATATTTTCAATATTATTTTTACTAATATTAATTTGAGCGGAGCGAACAGAGGTTTTAGATATTTCTGTAGCTAATACACGGGTAAAGTTCTCCGCTAGGGCAATACTGAAATTGCCATTACCACAATAAAGCTCAATCAAGTCACCACCTGCATTTTTTGTTGCTTGCTGGGCCCATAACAGCATTTTTTCATTTACACCTGCATTAGGTTGAGTGAAACTGTTTTCAACTTGTTGGTAAATAAAGGTCTTACTGCCGACTTGCAAAGATTCCATCACATAGTCTTTATCTATGATGATTTTCTGTTTTTTGGCGCGACCAATGATATCGACAGGAGCGATAGAAGATAGTTGTACTTTTAATTTTTCCGCTTCAACTTTCCAGCTTTCTTCTAATGGCTTGTGATACAACATGCTAATCAACAATTCACCACTTAATGTTGATAAAAAATCAACTTGGAAAAGCTTATATCGTAATTCCCTATGATTTTTAATTGCAGCAAGCAAAGCTTTCATCGCCTTGTTAATCAATTCACTGGCAACAGGGAAGTCATCTACGCGATATTTTTCCTTAGTTTTACTATCAAACATTATGTAATAAAGATCATCACCGTCATGCCAAACTCTAAACTCAGCTCTTTGGCGGTAATTTAAGGGTGCAGATGGATATAAGTCAGCAGCTGGTAGTGAGAAATCACTAAATAGCTTAGCCATATCTTGTTGTTTCTTTAATAATTGCGCATCGTAATTATCGGGATGAATGTGACTAAACATAAAAGTGCCTTGTATAAAGAAATAGAGATAATAATACAGCGCGGATTTTACTATCGACTTAGCTTTTGTCTAGCGTTTAATTTATATAATTAATAATCAAAGAATTATTAAAAAAGCTCTGATTTTAGCCCCAATGTTCGGTAATCTAGTATATAACATAAGTAAAGTAAGGCGTATGACATGGTCAATTCAACTAAGCCTTTGAATACAAAGGTACACCTAAGCATAAATTATTGCTCCGCACTAGTCGGCAATAAAATAAATTAATGTGAGAGTAGCTAATTAAAGTGAAGTGGGAAAACGATAATGTATAACTTGTACTGGATACTATGAAGGCAGATGATAAAACACTAATAGCGATGAAGTTACTCTATAGCGTTATTTCAATCAGTTAACATTATCTATTAGCCATGGGCGATCTAGGCAAATAAGTACTTAAGCAATATTTACTATATTAAAACAGAGCAAGAGTCAGTTGTAGCATTGTTTCATTTAGAAGATGTTACCAGAATGTAAAGGCATTTGACTATACTAGTCATATATCGGCTCAAGCGCGTGGCGCGGTTGCAGCAGCGTTAGATTAAGGCAATAAAAAAGGCTGCTAAAATAAATTAACAGCCTTTTATTTATAATTTCTAGCTTTAATCGTCTAGGTTATTATCTTCAGTTCGCTCTGGGCGATCTTTTGCTTCTCTTACTTTCAATGTTCGTTGTTGAAACTCGGTATCATTAAGCGCAGCAATAGCAGCATCTAAATCATCAGCAGCCATTTCGACAAAACCGAAACCTCGACGTTTTCCTGTATGTTTATCTTTCATTAAACGTACAGAAAGAACAGCACCATGATTGGAGAAAAGTTCTCTTACTGCTGTTTCATTGGCTCTGTAAGGTAAATTACCAACATAGAGTGTTCTAACATCTTCATCTGAAGCAATAGTGTTATTGGCTGTAGAAGATTGTGGACCAGTTGATGTTTTACCAACGACTAGAGGTGCGAGAAACGCACTAATAAATACTAGACCAGCTGCAAGAACAGGGCTAGCTGTCATGTTAAAAGCGATAATGTAAGCGATAATGGTAAAAACAACAGCAATAATGACTGTTTTTATGGTTGGAGACTTCATATAAAGATACCTAATTATTATTTTAATGAACTAATTTAACTGCTTGAATATATGCAAATAGCAATTCTATGTTACGCAGCTTTTTACAATGTGCAACTATCAAGTGCAAAATTTATGCAATTAATCTGCTAATACAGCATAAATAGTAAAAACACCTAGTGCAATAGTTGTTTAAGTAATCATGTTGTAGCTTAAGTAAACGAATGATGCAATATATAGAAGATTAAGTTAAAAAGGTATTGACCAAAACTAAAAACTCTCTAGAATGCGCATCCAGTTCTAAGGGGTAACCCAAAGAGCTGTTTTGATAAGTTATCTACTTCCTTTTAAGGTAAATCAGCTAACTTAAGCTAACGTTTTAAAGTGTTTTAAAATACTTTACTTTTTATAAAAAAAACGTTGACATCAAAACTCGGAGGCGTACAATGCGCATCCTGCTTCGGGCAAACGGCAACGTTAGCAAGGAGTTAAAGCGAGTAACGAATGCGATTACTGCTTATTTCTTTAACAATTAGTTATCATGCAATTTGTGTGGACACTCACATTAATGTTGTTTTACATAGTTTTCCTTTCGGGGAGAACAAAAACGCTTAATGAATGATGTTCATGCAAATAAATATAAGTTACTTATTTCTAGCGAGATAGGTAGCGACTATGTAATGCTTCTTTTACTTGTAGGCGGGAACTTGTTCGCGCATTACTTTTAAAAGAAACGACAGAATTCATTGAGCAGTAACACATC
>NZ_BDQM01000019.1 GCF_002207865.1 Colwellia marinimaniae | reverse complement strand
CTCTACGGCATAGAACAACGTATTAAAGGAAAGTCGAGTGAAGATAAGTTCAACATCCGGCAGTCACACGCTAAGCCGATTGTAAAAGAACTACATCACTGGCTGATGAAGCACAAAGATAAAATCCCGCCTAAAAGTAAACTTGGCGAAGCAATAAGCTACAGTTTAAATCAGTTTGATAAATTCCAACGCTACCTTGAAGATGGCCGACTATCGATTGATAACAATCGAGCAGAGCGGGCAATAAAACCGTTTGTGATAGGTCGCAAGGCATGGCTGTTTTCAAATACCTGCAATGGCGCTCATGCGAGTGCTATTCTCTATAGTCTCGTTGAAACGGCTAAGGCTAATGGCCTAGTCGTGCATGATTATATCTCAAGATGCTTGCAACATATTGCTGAGCAACCAAACAACCTTGAACCGCTGTTACCATGGAATATTGAGCGCGGCTAGGTGCCGATCCCTATACGCTTACGATTAAAACTAGAGTATTCACAAATGCAATACAACATTTACTTCAGAACATACCAAATCTTAAATGAGGAATAAATCATGATTAATGTAAGCGGAACACATCAAGTCAATGCAAGTAGTTCAACCGTATGGAGAATCATATCGGAAATTGATGGTATTCATAAATGGCACCCGAAAGTACTCCACTCACCGCTTTTGAGTAACAACCCTACAGGTGAAGGTTCTGCTCGCAAATGCGAATTTCACGATGGTACTTCAGTTGTCGAAACAGTTACCGGTTGGAAAGAAGGCGAGTCAATTTCCATGGTATTAACTGAGATGTCGATGCCCATGAAATCGGCTTCAACGGTAATGTCTGTGCAAGCGACGGGCGTAAATTCATCAACAGTTACGATCGAAATGAGTTTTGAGCCAAAGTTTGGCATGCTGGGTCATTTAATGGGGCTACTTGTAATGAGACCCATGATGAAGATGGTGTTTAAACAAGTCATTAAAGGTTTAAACACTTATATCGCTAACGGAGAAATTGTCGATGTAGGTGCATAGGGAGTAAAACTATAGATAATGAGGGTCAGATGAAAATTAAATAAAACAACAAATATGACTAATTTGAAATACATTAGAAAAAGTACTGCGAATTGATTTAGTCACACGACAATCGAAACCCGCTCTATCTCGATTTCGCGCAAAATCGAGATAGAAAAACACTACTAATGTCAGCTATCCTGAAGATAGTAGACATAAGAGTGAGACTAACTCTTGCACCAAAAAGTTATCAAATAAAGTTAACGACTTAATGTCTTCTTTTAGCGAGGAGAAGACCTAACGATTTGCCTACCGCTAACGCCCGGAATGCGCACCAAGAAGTCCTTAACAATATAACTGCTTCATCTGGAATTCACTAATTTTTAAAGTGAGTTGTTAAGGGCAGTAGCTACCACAGAGCGGAAGTTAACATTTAAAAATTTAGACTAAAAAGGTCTGTATGTTTTGATCTAGAGCAGACCTGGCTGAACAACCATACTTCGTTAACAGTTTCCCGATAGCGGACGTTCCCCCACAGATATAAACAGGTATTGTTTGACGATAAATTTTACCGATGAGTCGAATAGCCTGACTGGCAACAAAGCCAACAAAGAGGTCATAGGGACTTTAAACTATTCCGACCTATAACATGACAATCAATAAGCTGTTTTGCTGTTTAGAGCGAGCATTGGTGCTCTTAAATTTTATATAAAATGCACTTTATTGTATCTGAACTTCCTAGCTATCAAATGGTTAAAACAGGGCTAAGCGATTTATTAGCCAGATCATCGCAATAGAGCCAGAAAAATAACTAATTATGCGTGCCAGGTTTTGTACTTTTAGGGGGGGATAAAGCCATTTAGTGAGTACAAATAACAAGGCTAAAGCAGCAATAAAAATAAGCTGTCCCAACTCTACGCCAACATTAAAATACAATAAGGCGATGATTTTTTCGTCTTTAGGTAGACCTATTTCAGCTAGCACTGAAGCAAAGCCAAAACCATGTAATAAACCAAAACTTGAGGAGACTAATACCGGATATTTGAAGCTTAAACTAGCCTTATTTTTCTTGGCTATTTCTATGGCAAGAAAAACAATACTTAAGGCAATAACAGCCTCAACAGGTACTATGGCAATACTAACAACGCCCGTTGCCGCCATAATTAATGTTATTGAGTGCGCTACAGTAAACCCCGTAATAGTCAATAAGAGCTTTTTTCTAGTCGTTGAAATAAATATTAAACAAGTAATAAAAAGTAAATGATCAAAGCCAACCAAAATGTGTTCAATACCTAGGGTAATATAAGTAAGTGTGGTTTGCTCGCTCGCTTGCTTAGCTAGGCTATAACTAGGTTTATCTGCATTTAATACTGTGGTAACCGTTTTATTATTGCTATCAATTATTCGTACTAATACATCGGTAGAGCTTTTAGATAAGCCCGCTACCATAAAGCTAATACCCAGCAAACCCGCATCTCGGTTTATTGTCCAAGTTTCTATATAAGCATTGTTAAAAAAATTCACTTGTTTTGGCTTTGTTCTTGATACGCTGTTATCAAAAACAAGGTCAAGTTTTAGCCGTTTATTGCCTTTTGCAGGGACTTTCCAAACAACAGAAAAGTTGGTCTCATCAATCGACTCAATCGTTAATGATGCGGGTCGCATATTATCGCTTTGCGCGGTAAAGCTAATAAGCAATAGAGTAAAAAAGAGTAAGTTGACTATTGCTTTCATCACTTTACTTTTCCACCGGTGAAGAGTCTTTTACCGATAATAAGTCACTCACCTGTTTGGCGACAATAACATCATACTGTAGCAATAACTCTTGCTGATACTTGTTAGTAAAATCTATGCTTTGTTGATGTTGCCAATCTTTAATGACTTGCTCTTTTACCTGCATTAAGGGCAGAATTTTACCGTCAATACGTTGTGATACTTTAATAAAATGCAAACCAAGCCCTGACTTAACGGGGCCAACCCACTGATTTAAAGGAGCCTTATCTAGCACTTCGTTAAAGTATTTACCAAATTGTCGATTAATATGATAAACACTCATTTTAGCAAAGTCTGCCGCTATCAAACTGGTATCACCTTGAGGATTTTGCCCCGACAATATGCGCTGTTTTTGCTTGGCTATAAGTTGTTTCAGTTGCTTGGAGCTGCGATTAGTGGTTAGGTATTTTTGCTCAAAACTATAGAGAGCTTCCTCTTGATAATTTTCACTATGTTGTTGGAAATATTGTGTTAACTCTTGAGTAGTAGGCTGTTGTAAGGCAGAAATATCTTGTAGGATAAACTCCATTTTTTGTCTTAAGCGACGGCGGATAACCTCATCATTTTCCCCTAAGCCAAGTGCGATTGCTTCGCGGCTATAAATTTCATTAAGGGCATAATCGTCAATTATCTTAGTTAATTCTTGCGCTGTCGGTGGTCGCGTCCATGTTTTTTCGAAGCCTTGTATTAGCAAACCAACACGGTTTTGGCTAATCGTTATGATTTTACTTTCATCAGCAGTTTGTGGATTTAATAAATCATAAACAAAGAAAAAACCAAGGCTAATAAATAGAAAGTGAATCAATGGCTCATGAATCAATTTTTTAAACGCAGTTTTCATTGGGGCTGTAACCTAACAATAATAAAAAACAGGGTAATAGATAAAATGAAAAACCGATGTTGTTTTTATCTGACAGTGTCAGAAAAACAATCAACATCGGTTAGGGTATTCAGCCCAAAGTAATTTGAGCTTGAAGTTTTATACTTAGTGATTATACCAAATAGGTGCCGTATAGGCACGATCTTGAATACTGGTAGGGATATCATCAGGTATTGCAATGTTATAACGTACCGCATCATAAGTGGTCCAACGAGGTGTTGGAATAGCAAGCACACGGACATAATAAAAAGCATTTTGTGAGGAGTCAAACTCAGGATCTATCCACAATGCTTTTAAACTGTCAGCACCGATATCATTGGTATAAGTTGCTGTTTTAACATCAACGGTATTACCAACAACTTTGTCACAGCGCCGTGCAACAATTTTCCTGTTATCACTACAGGCCACATCAAAAATACGCTCATGAGTATTACCTTCACTATCTAACCAGCCTTTCACCACTTGTAGACGATCTAAGTTAGCCGCATCAGGGTCTTTCATCGCTACAACCATAAATTGAGGGGCTTCACCGGCTTTACTCGGTAAATCTGCCCCCATAGGAACGCCTTTTTCATAACCAAGTTGGACAAAGTCTTTGCTGTTTAAGTCACCTTCATTGAAATTCCAACCCGCAAAAAACCTTACTTGAATACGTTGACCTGTGGTGGCATAGGTTTCTTTTCTTTTCATCGCATCAAAAAGACCTTGGCGAGTATTTTCTGTTGCCCAAACGGCCGCTAAACCCGAATTAATGGTTTTTCGATAATGTATCGTCTTGCCAAGACCACTAACAAGAGCGTCTGTCATACGTGCTTTACCTGGCTCCGAGGTAGACATTTTACCAAAAAAGTTATCCGCTTCAGTCGTTGCTAAACTGGTGTGAGAATCGGTTGAGCCAATTAAACCAAACTTATAAGGGTTGATCCCTAATTTTTTCTCTATGGCTAAACCTCGTTTTAACGCTTCACGGCCATATTCACCTGGCAGCATTTCGTTGGTTTTAAGCTCAGAAAGATCTAAGTTACCTACATCCCATTGCTCAAAGTCGGCAAACTCGTCATTAGGTGATAAAACTGGATGGGTTTCACCATCACCTTTCATTTGAGTTATTTCGTATAAAGGCTCCCAACGAGCACGTGATTCAACATATTCTTTATCAAGCTTAGTACCATCATATTGTTCATCAAGTGGAAACATAATACCGTTAGATAAATTACCATTGTGAGCAATCGCGAGTATATTTCCCTGAGTTTTGTCTTCGTAGGTTTGCATCCACTTCCATAGGTCTCGAGGATTTTGGCTACCATAAGGAGGAGTTGTGGTGTAGGGCACCATTTGACGACCTTTTTCTTCACCGTCACGATAAATAAGAACACGATGCATGTTGGCGCCTTTGATCATTGATGTCCATTCATAACCAATAAACGCGGTGAATTTACCCGGCTCATTATATTTTTCAGCGGAATCGATTATTGCATTCCAAGCGTCTTTGTAGCCTATTGACTCTGGATCATAATTTAAAACATCAGGCAGTGTGCCTTGAGAAAAACCTTTAATTAATTTAAGTGCAACTTCATGATTTCTGCCTGCCATTAAGCCTTCATAAAGCTCTTTACCCAGAGGGTTGGCAATGAGCTCTTTTTTACCGGCATATAAATCAGGGATCATGCCCATATTATCGGAGTGATCTGAAACCACTAAAAAATCGAGTGGTTTAATTAGCTGTGTTTCTAAGCCCATAGAGGCGGTTATCTTTTCACCTCGAGCATATTTATAAGCATCATCAGGGCTTAAGGTATTGCCAAAAGCACCGGCATCAAATGAGTTGTTAGTATGTAAATGGGTATCACCAAAATAGACATTTTGTGCATATTTGACTGTAGTTTCTTTCTTAGGTTGTTCTGCTGTCGTTGTAACAGGCTTTGTTTCAACTTTTGTGCTGGCATTACTATTACTATTAGGTTGCTCACAACCTTGTAGTAATAGTGCTCCAACAATAAAGCTTAAATAAGTAATTTTCACAATAATCTCCATTTAGGTGTGGTACAAATTTAATACATAGAACTGATTGATAACCATAAACTATCTAACTGATAATTAGTACAAAAACCTACATTGCTTCTTACCTGTCAACCATTCCAAGATGGTGTAGCATCAACCTAAGACGAACTAACATAAGCTCGATATATGCTTTAATATCTGTGTATTTAATCAGTATTTGGACGTTAGGTTGTAGATTTTTCGCTATAAACCGGTTTCTGTTCAAATACTCAAAATACAAACGCTAAAAAGTAAAAAGCCGTTAACTCTTTCAAATTATCGGGCTCTTCTTAATGTGCTGGTGAGATTACCTATTGCTTTTCACTTTTACCTTTAAGAAACCTATGTTCATTTTCTTTACTTGGCAACATGCAGCTATCGTATTGTCCAAATAAATAATATCTATTAAGGGCAATACGATCATAAAGCCAATTCCTTATACCCTTGGGAATAATTTTGAATAGGTATAATAAACGCCATGGCAAGCCAAGTTTATTCACGACATTTAAAAAAGCGTCACTCTTATCAAAACAATGATTACCTTCTACAAGTAGCATGGTATCGAAATGGTTAGTTGGCATGCCAAAATGCTTTAATATGCTTTGCCCCTCTGGTGATTGCACGCTGCATAATGTAAAACGCTGTTGTCTATCAACCTTAATAATAAATTGGCACCAAGCATTACAAAGTTTACAGACACCATCAAATAGGATCACACCATCATTTATTCCAACGTTAGGTGGGTATTTTACCATGGTCATGTGCTCCCCTTGTTCATCTCATTTTTCAATTCGAGAAGTAATATCAAACTAAAAGCAGTTTATAAAAGCTTTAACCACATTAGACCCGCTCAGAATGCTACAACTAATGACATGGCACTCATTGAGTTTAAGAATGTAAGAGGAAAGTGTGCGGTTTAACTTGAGTAGGTTTAACTTGAGTAGATGAATTTGACCAAGTTAAACCGCAATCAAGTAAACATCTTGTCATCTTTACTTAGAGCAATCAGTATAAAAAAGCTTTCGCTAGCGTTCATTGTCTTATACCGATTGGTATTACTGAATATTTTACTTTAGTTATTAAAGACCGCTTTAATCGGTGCGCCCGCTTTTTTCTGAAACTGGTTGTAGTCTAGGTTTAAAAATGATGCAATTGTCGCCGCTATCTGATTTTGTTGCCAAGGTTCTTTACCTTGTATCAACCCCTTGCTAGGCGTGTCTGGTCCTATCACTGCTGCCCATATCTGATCTGAGCCCACTATCCCTGTTTTCTGGTATTTAGTGTATTCTTTGTTATCACTTTGCGTCATGTACAAGGCTGTGCCATGGTGTTTCCAGGACGCTTGTGGCATCTCACCACGGCCGTGATCGGTAGTAATGATCATAGTTGTCTTATCTTTATAGTGTGGATCTTGTTGCAGTAAGTCCCATAATTCAGCAATAAAGCGGTCGCTTCGGTGTGCTGCTTTTAAGTATAGATCGTAACGTCCATCATGAGCAAAGTTGTCCGTATCGCCGTAACCTATGTATATTAAGCGTGGTTTGTGCTTTTTGATGTGCTCAATTGCATAGCCCTGTGTAAACGCATCAAATCGTGTATTATCCGAGGTGCCAAGAGTATCTGCCAATTGTTGATTCAACCATTTTTCAACATTTGAAAGATCGCCCTTCACCGGCACAAAACCCGCGTTAACCGTTAAGTTAGTAGCACGCTTAGTATTAAGTATGTAGGGCAATGCGTTCCAAGACCCAAAAGCGGAGACTTTACCGGCAAAGCCAGCTTGATTTTCTATCCATTCCAGCACATTAACATTGGGGTTCCAGATTTTTTTATTGGTATCAATACTCGGATCTACATAGCCAGTAAAAATCTCACTGTAACCCGGATAGGACACCACTGCGGGGTTAGTTACATTCATATAACTGCCATTATCGCGATTGCCAATGAGCACTCCTTGATGAGAAATAGTCTTCCACAGAAAGGGCATCAACAGCTCAGCCCGTTTAGCCTGGTTTTGATGCCAAAAGTTTTTTCTCAGTGCATCGACACCTTTTGTATAAAGTTTATTTTTCAGAAGCCCTTCATCTACACCACGAAATACCTCCTGCCAACGCAGACCATCTAGCGTGATAAGGACAACATTTTCTGTCTTTAAACTTTGAGCGTTACAGATCCCGATAAAAAAAACTGCATAAAGCAGCACCAAAAATTTCATATTATATACCTCTTAATTTATGCAAAGTGTTTTCTATCTTTGCAATGTTATTACGTTACCGGAGAAGCTGATTTTATTTTAATTGTATTAGCTAAGGATATGCAGGATTTTGACGAATTTACGCAATCATTTTTTCAATGACAGCAATGTTAAATATTTCAAAACCAACACATACGTGTTGGTTTTACTTTTTAGTTACTGCCTAATATCTATTAGAAACTATAAGTGACCTTCCCATAAACAAAGCGACCATTAAAGCCGTATGGTGACGTTGATGAATATGAACGTCCACTAGGAGCGCCTTCAGCAACAGGACCATTATCATCGGTCAAGTTATTAATACCTACGGCAAAACCGGCACCATTATCAAAGTAATAAGCAAATTCAGTATCCAAAAGAATCGCAGCATCACCAGGGATATCGGGATCAAATTGTGACCATTCGCCAAAATAATTAGCTCTGGCCATTAATGACCATGAATCAGCTTGATAATTTACCGTGAATGAACCTTTGTGCTCAGGTAACGATTTTTCTAAACGATTAAGTTTAGTTTGGTTAACATTTTTACCGTATTTGTCTACGGTTGTCTCTGTCCAGTTATAAGCTAAAGCATATTTTATATCACCGCCAAACATTTCATTCGAATAATTCGCGACAACATCGATACCTTGAGTAGTGGTATCAAAATCATTAGTAAAGAATTTAACTTTTGATAAACCAATGGCATCAGTCACTCCCGCATCAATAAGTTCTTGGCGATCTTCATCACTTACTTTAATTGAAGATGTTTGCGTAATTCTGTCGGTAACTTCAATGTTAAAATAATCTACAGTTAGAAAAAATTCATCAAGTTGATAAACCATGCCCAAAGAATAACTTATTGACTGTTCAGGTGTTAAGGCAATGCCACCATACTTAACTGATACCGGGTGAGTGGGTGGTAATGTTGCAACATCAACTAATATGCCATTTTCAGTTTGAGTTTGTACCGCCCGAACATTATTTTGCCCGATAGTCGGAGCGCGAAAACCAGTACTCACTGAAGTACGAATTTTGAATGACTCATTAATGTCATACATACCCGCTAATTTCCAGTTAAAAGATGAACCGAAATCACTAAAATCTTCATATCTAAACGCTACTTGCGCTAAAAAATCTTCTGTAATGTTTGCTTCAGTATCAAAGTAGACCGCTTTACTTGTGCGTGAAGATGCACCCGCATCCGCAGGTTTAAAACCAGGAAAACCATTTGAACCGATACTAAATCCTTGTGTAACTAAAGGACCTAATTGCCATGATGCTTCATCACCTGCGGTAATGGTAAAAGTCTCATGGCGGAATTCTAAACCATAAGAGACCACCAAATAATCTAAGCCCATTACTGAGTCTAATTCTTTAGAAAAATCTGCATTAATAGACTTTTCCAATTGAGCGTATGCCCCAGGGGTAAATTCAGTAGGAGTATTGGCTCCCATAGATGAGTTAACTGAATCACTCATGTGGAATTCTGTTGAATGCTCGCCAACACTACCACTGAAATCATAACTAGTACCATCGCTGAACTCACCACGAGTTCCCATTACTAAAGAAAGATCGACAACTTCACCACCAAAATAAGGTGTAAATCCGCCAGGAAAACGCAGGTTATGCGCATAACAATTAGCCGATGCCAAAGAGGCTAAAGCGTCAGCGTCTGGCACATTATTAATAATTACTACCACAGGACAAGCAGAGTTATCAGTTGCTCCAGGTGTTAAATCAGCAACCAAAAGAGTTGGTGTACCATCGTCAAGAGCTGGCCCTTTAAATACGCCACTTTTGGTCTGTGGATTACGGAAGAAAAAGCCACCTTCAACGGTTTTTTCAGACCAATTACCAAACATATAAGCTTCGCCACCGTTAGCTAGCTCAATGCCGGTATTTAAAAACAGTTTAAAATCATCTGAAATTTTAGGTGAACCCCATGTTTGAGCGGGGTCTGCAACCGAGGTATTACCGGCATCAATGAGCGCTTGTGCATCACTTCGTTGTGTACTTCTGCTGGTAGCCTCTTGTTGATTAACTTCAAAGCTAAAATTAGCAAAACCGTTATCACTTAAACCCAAACCAAAATTACCGGACAAAGTAACCTGCTCACCATCACCCTCAGAAAACTGACCCGCTTTCAATTCAAATTGACCGCCACTATCATTATCTTTTAGGACAAAGTTAATCACACCCGCGACAGCATCCGAGCCATATTGAGCGGATGCGCCATCACGTAATATTTCAATCTGTTTTAAGGCTATAGCAGGAATAGTTGATACATCAGGTCCCTGTGCACCATCAGAAATACCACCGCCCGAAAAGGTGATGACAGAGGCTCTATGACGGCGTTTGCCATTCACTAAAATTAAGGTTGAGTCTGGAGATAATCCTCGCAAATTAGCTGGTCGTACTACGGTGGCACCATCTGATATGGCTTGGGGGCTGACATTATAGGAAGGGGTTACCGCTCTGAGTAATGAGTTCATATCAGATGTCCCGTTAGCCATTAGCTCCTTAGCGCCAATTACATCAACAGGCACTGGAGAATCAGCAATAGAACGAGGTGCGGCACGAGAGCCAACCACAACGATAATTTCATCAATTTCGGCATCTTCTTGCACCTGTTCAGCCGCTATGGTTGGCATTGCCACGCAGGTCATCCCCATAGCAATAACTAAGCTTTTAAATTTAAATTTATTCGACATTTCTACTACCTTAATGAATTTTTTAGTCTATATGATTTTGTTTAATTTTACGGAGAATCAACAACTTACATATTTGGTGATTTGGATTTACTAATATGACATACATTTATTAAAGTAATATTACACTTAACAACAAAAAAAATTATATGAAGATTTTTTATAACTAAATAAAATTTAATAACTGTTTAACCGCTGAGTTATGTACATAATTACCTTGGCTCACAAAGATGAAATGATAAAAAGGAGTATTAAAATACGTTGAAAAAAATTGATAACACTGACCTTAATATATTGTCAGAGTTATACGCTAACTCACGTATCACCAGTACCGTTCACATGTTTGAAAGAGTCAAAAGATTGCAATACTCTGGAGTCATTTAAGGCTTTACATTACGTATAGATTACAAAGCAATAGGTGGAAACATTGAAGTGATGACAGCCATAAAATTCGGTAAACATAGTAGTAAAGTTATTCAAAACTAGAGATAAAAAAGTTAGAGATGATTTAATTTTATCTCGAGAAAAATCATGATGACTCAACAATCATGTCCCAATAACGGGCAAAGCGGTTAATACGTTGCTTGGTGGTAAAACTCACCCTGTCAGTACTTAATATATTAAACGGCGGTAATGGATTAAAACGCAGGTCGAATGCTTCGGTATGTCGAATAATTGGACTACCTTTCAAGCGTTTCAAAATACCCATTTGAATTTCATGAGGACGGCAATGATACAGTTGGTTGAAGCTATCTTTAAAGGTGTCGTAGGTTTCGCCGGGTAAACCAAAAATAAGATCAGCATGAATATGTGCGGAAGTATTATCTCTTAACCACAATAAATTCTCTTTTGACTTGGCGTTGTTTTGCTTAAGTCTAATATTCTTTTGTACTTCCACGTTAAAGGTTTGTCTGCCTATTTCAAACTATAAACTGCCTTCCGGCATATTTTTTTATTGATTTTTTAGCCATTAAACTGCTCGAATTTTATTGATAATTCTGCTGCCATTTTATTTAGCCCTTTAAGTCTTAAAACTTCGATTATACATTCAATGGTGCATAGACCTCCTTTAGGTTGATTGGCCCTAAGTTTGTATAAAGAATTATTTACTGTTTTCAAGGTGAATTGCGGAGCATTTTTTAAATAAGCGCTGTGGTTGAATATTTTTTTGGCTTCCTGCCAGGTACTATCAATAATAATGATGTTGTCATATTCTTCAATCTTTACCGGTGATACTGCCGATGATGACTCTGCCTTCGAATATAGTAATACCGCCTCATTATTGTCTATAAGTCTAACGAGGTCTTTATTAGGGTTTACTCTTTGCCAAAGAATACGCTCAACAATTTCATTAGCATCATCTAAAGCAAGAACGCCAGTATTGGTTGCTCTATGCAATTCACGTTCATGGGTAAGTAAAAATATTTTCATTTATAGGGTTTGTTCCGTTTTCAATTATATGCCTATGTACATGGTTTATGAACGTCATCCCCGTGGTGTTTTAATCGGGGATCCATTTCTAAAAGGTAATAGATCTTCGATCAGGGACTTCGAAGATGACGTTAACTACATAGCCATACCGGTATTCAATGGATAATAAACTATATGGCGAGAAGATGTGGCTAAAATACACGGCGAATAATAAAAAACCAAAACCCGCCAAACTCCCGATTAACGGATATTATTCCTAACGAGGTAAGTTCGAGGCATACTTTGGCTATGTAGTTATGACTACCGTAGCTTTGACCATTTAGCTGCCTCACTGATAAACACTCAATGAGCAATGCCAATTTACAGAGCTACCTTAAGCAACACTTCTTATATTTCTTGCCACTGCCACACGGACAAGGATCGTTGCGGCCAGCCGTAGGTAACGAACTAACGGGCACACTGTTCTCTAAAATTGTATTTTCGTCGTAAAGCATATTAGCCAATAAACCGCCTTGCCCCGTTAACGAAGCAAAATCATCAAAATCTTCATTTACCAGACTATCGAGTTCTTCATCTTCTGAGTCATCATCAGCCCAAGCACTTAAGGTATCAACAACATTAAAGTCTGTTTGAATCATGCCAGACTCAATCAACTTACGTGCATCAGCCTTATGCCATGCTTTTACTTCGTCATATTTAAATCGCTCTTCATCAAATACATTTTTATCACCTAAGGCAACAAACTGAGATTTAAAATTATCAAGTTGATATTCAATGCAAGAATCGGCTAATGCGCTAATTAAAAAGCTATTGGTTGAACTCGGTAAAGCCGAAAATACAGTTATCCATCGGGTTACATGTGCACTTAATACGTATTCATCAATAATACCCGCTTCGTACTGAGCAAATACAGCTTCAATGGCCGATGCTTTGCAATACATAGCTTGATGACCATCAACAATATAATTACACAATGCTTGTGTATTACCATCGACCACATTATAAAATAAGGTAGGAGTTAATTCAGTAAGCGCATCGCCAAAAACCCCTTCAAGAGGTGTTAAACACGTATCGCTACGTGAAAATAACTGCAAACACTTTTCTAACGCTGGAGAATATTTTAATTCCGCTAATAATAGCGTACCAAAAAATAAAATGGCCTGCTGCTCGTCGGTTAACGAGGTATCATCTGCAATAAATTGATCTATCAGCCGTTCTAATTCAGGATAAAATTCCGACCAATTTGCTTTAACCACTTCGAGACCTGTAATAGGTAATTCGTTGTCTTGTGCATTACCTATATCCAATAAAGCTTGTTCTAAATTCATGTGAATTCCGCGTTCAATAATCAATGATGAGTGCATATGGCGAATATTATATAACAATACTTCTATTTCCCGTTACCATTGAAAGTATCAAATTCAAAACGAAAAAAAACCGCAACTCGTTAAAGTTGCGGTTTCTTAGAATGTGGCGGTGAGATTGATGTTTGAACTCTATGTCGTAGCTGCTGCGCTACAAACCCTCGCTGGTTTTAAAGACCTACACCTAAGATTTAATAATCAATCAGTTAGCTCTTTAATCCCGAATAAACAACTATTATACAAGCCAATATAATCACAATAAAGGTTAATCATATTCGGGAATTATTTAATGCCTTTTAAGTGATTTTATCATATAAAAAACGCAAAAATAGGTGCACCCTTTTTATGTCAAATACTCATTGGAGAGCAAATATCATAATTTTATATCTCGCCCCCGTTGTGAGTTTGAAACTATAAATTTACATGCCTATGCACTTGGCTCAGGATCGTCATCCCCGTGGTATTTTAATCGGGGATCCAGTGCATAAAGAGCAATGGATCTTCGATCAGAGACTTCGAAGATGACGTTTACAAAGAGTTCCAGAGTATACTACATAGGCATGTAAATTTATAACCTAAGCCTTTGACTAATACAACTGCTTCAGTTTGATTTAAACATAATTAAACCGCAAGTTATTCACCTAAGACCCCCTTTATGCTGCCATAAACTCGTTCAAGTGCAGTGTAGTACGAATGGGATATTTTAAAATCACTTGCGGTGTCACCTAGGTGACACCTTTTACCCGCCACTATTATAAAGTCCAATTATGATTTTTTGATTGGACACTATTATGTCAGCCCCTATTCTTAACCGCCGCGATATTGAGTTTTTTCTTTACGAGATGTTTGACGTGGAATCGTTAACCAATCGTGAAAAATACCAAGATCATGATAGAACCACCTTTAATGGTGCAATCGACACCGCACAATCTATAGCTGAAAAGTACTTTATGCCTATTCGTCAGAAAGTTGATGCCAATGAGCCAACTTTTGATGGTAAAAAAATTCATTTAATACCTGAGATTAAAGTAGGTTTAGATGCCGTATTAGCAGCAGGTCTAAGCGCCCCAACCTCACTTTATGAAGATGGTGGTATGCAACTACCTATGGTTGCTGCCAGTGGCGCTTTTGCTTACCTTTCTGCTGTTGCTAGTACAAGCCTGGGTTACTTATCATTAACACACGCCAACTGTAACTTAATTGAAGCTCATGGCACTAAAGAACAAATTGAACAATGGGTTAAGCCCATGCGTGAAGGTCGTTACGCTGGTACCATGGCGATGACTGAGCCGGGTGCAGGCTCTGGTCTTGCAGATTTGACCACGACAGCAACCAAAGATGATCAAGGTAATTATCGCCTTACTGGCAATAAAATATTCATCTCTGGTGGCGATCACGACCTAAATGAAAATATCATTCACTTAGTACTGGCTCGTATTAAAGGCGCACCTAAAGGTATTAAAGGTATATCTCTATTTATTTGTGCCTAAATTTCTTGTCAATGAAGATGGCAGCATGGGTGATAACAATGAAGTTTCTTTGATAGTGCGTTTATCAATTTTTCCTGAGCCTAAACGCGGTAAGTGTTCATTGATAATTCAGACTTTACTAGGCACTTTAAATTTGGCTAAATGCTCAGCAACAAATTCTTGTAGTATCGCTCCGCTAATTTCTGCTGCAGCATTCTCTTCTGAAGTAAGGTCAACATAAACAACCGCGCCAACCACCTCCCCTAAACGTTCATCAGGTAAAGCAAAAACCGATGCTTCACCAACTAAGCTATGTTTATAAAGTGATGTTTCTACTTCTAAACATGAAATATTTTCACCACCTCGAATGATGATATCGTTAGCGCGGTCGACGATATAAATAAAACCCTCTTCATCTAAAAATCCTATATCACCCGTTCTAAAGTAGCCCTCAATTAAAGCTGCTTCTGTCGCTTGTTGGTTGCGCCAGTAGCCCAATATATTGGCCATGGTTTTAATAACAATTTCACCTGATTCACCCGCTGCCAGCGCTTTGTCGTCTTCATCCAGTATTTTTACTTCAACGATAGGTGGTGTAGGCAAACCGGCACTATTGGGTTTTTTCACATAGTCAACAGGTCCATTAACTGCACCTAAGGCATTAGTTTCGGTTAAACCATAACCACAACTCGGGTTACCTGATTTAAATGCGTCATAAATTTTACGAACATGTTCAGGGGGCCTAGCTGCGCCGCCAGCACATATATCGGTTAACGAACTTAAATCGTATTTTGATTTATTAGGATGATTCATTAACTCCATCGACATAGTGGGTACACCATTAAAATAGGTGATCTTTCTTTTTCTATTAGGCGTAACGCCATAACTTACAATATCTATTAATACATCAAGCTGCCCGCCAAAGGCACTATCGGTTCCTGTTCACCCCTTCATTATTCGTGCAACCAGTCCATCAGCCCAATCAAAAGTAACAGCCCAAATCATGCAAATGATAGCGGCTGCATAAACACCTATGATACAAAAATAAATTGCAAGTACTGTACAAGCCAGACCAGCAAGAGAGCAAAAGTTGGGAATATCCTTTACATAAGAGGGTATGGTTGGTTGCTGAGTTTCTGTTGTCATTCTGGTTCCTTGTAATTATTCAGTTCTACTTCATTTGAAGTGTGCTATCTTGGCTGCGAAATTATTACTATCATAGGATTATAAGAGAATGGTTGTTTATACAGTCGGTACATTTGATTTATTGCATGTTGGTCACCTTGCCTTGTTGGAATACTGCGCTAGCTTAGGTGATACAGTTGCCGTTGGTGTTGCCTCTGACGAAGTTGTTAAATTGTATAAGCCTAATGCTCCGGTTATTCCTCTTGAGCAACGTATAAAAATGCTTCTTGCTCTAGACTGTGTGGATATCGCACTTCCCTACCATGAACTTGATTATATCGCTGTTTGTAAGGAAGTTAAGGCTGATATTTTTGTGATTGGCGAAGACTGGGGGAGAAAACCTCATAATCAGGGTGTAGAAGAATATTTAAAAGATAATGGTAAGAAAATTGTTCAGGTTAACTATCATCCGCATAATTCATCGACTAAAATCAAAGCACAAATTATCGCTCAATATCAAATTGATGCAAATACATATAACAAATGATAAAATAAACTTGTGTAATGTCTTATATAAATAACAAAAGCATCTGAGGGACTTCCGCTTCGCCCGTCCCCGGATGCAGGGCGTTGGTACAAAATCTAATCCAAACCCTGTTTTTACAGTTTAAGCCTAATGTCGGCAGTGTGGTAGAAACGGTCTATATTAAATTATTATGTGTGGAACAGGGAACTTTAATACCGATAGGTGTTCTTATAATGCGTTTACTTGAATTCAGGTGAACGCTTTTTTTTGACCTGATTTTAAGTTTCTTTATTGATACAAAATATAATCCTAATCACTATTTTAACCAAATTAAATAATGTCTATTTTGTGGTAACAGTGTTCCTTATCTCGTAATCAATGACCAATAAAAAACAGATAACCGTAAGCTAACGGTGTTTTGAGTGTGATATTTTATTACTCTCCCGCAGTAATAAGCCTAGGTCTAGTTAACATAGACTAGGACTTACTTTAAAGGGTCATTCGAAGACATTAACGCCTGCTCAAACGCGGCCTTTAACACACCCTCAATTTTTGCTGGTTTTTCGGTTACTCTATCAACAAATACATGGGTCATAGTGCCATAAGCGCATTAAATATTGCCACGCCATATTCAACTGAAGATTTACCTATTCTGTTTACTCGAAAAGCGCCAAAAATTTTGTCTGGAAAAGCGATGCTCGAATAATAATTACAGGCTGAACTTACGATATAACCAATAATTGGACTGGTTTGAATATCGAAACCGGCATGTTCAATAAGGTAGTTATTGGCAATGCTATCAAAGTAAGAATAATAGGTGACATTATTGACATGCCCGTAGACGTCATTATCCATCCAACGCGTGGTAATTTCTTTCATAAGCGGCTTGGTAAATAGCCAAGACATCTTCATATAGCACATCTTTAGGATTATTAACCAATAAACGCGTTTGCATCATGGCATCTTGTGCCAACATGGCTAATTTATTCTCGGCTATGTTCATTGCTTTTAATGAGTTAGGTAACCCTAAACGTTGTATCAAATCTTCAAGGTAAGTAATTAAGTCATAACAAAGTAATTAAATAAAAGTAATTTGAACTTGCAGTATGTTTTGAGTGTATTCAAGTATTAGTTAACTAGATAATTTTGATAGATGATTTATTGAGTAAGTAAACCCTCTTTTGACATTGTCATTTCTATCACTTATAAACTATAAATGCGTAATTTCATTTTGAGCAAAAATCACTTTATTTTTTCCAGGTCCAACATCATCAAAAGCAAACAAGGAAGCAGCACTATACTCAGATGTATTAGCTTTGATACCAGCTAAGTCATCAATAAATGATCCTTATTTTCTTGGGTTGAGAATGTCTTTGAAGGAGACTAAACCTTACAACGAATTTATCAAAGATTGAGCTGACATAGCGATTATGTTCGGAAGTGTCTAAAACGAGAAAGGGCTGCACATTGTGCAGCCCTTTGAATGTGGCGGTGAATCCAGATTTGAACTCTATGCCGTAGGTGCTGCGCTACAAACCCTTGTTTTTTTTAACGTCAGAAAGCAAAAAACCCGTTAACCTTTCGATTAACGGGTTTTTCTAAATGTGGCGGTGAGATAGAGATTTGAACTCTAGGAGGGCTACAAACCCTCGCCGGTTTTCAAGACCGGTGCTTTCGACCACTCAGCCATCTCACCAAGTTACTTAAAAGGAAGGTTTTGCTATTCCTCGAAAGTGGGCGCATTCTAAATACTGGCACCTTCTTTGTAAAGCGTTAAATGCGAAAAATGTTAAATAAAGTCATCTAAACTGTTTGTTCGGCTTTTAAATAAGCAAGTTGTTTTAAAAATAAGCAAAACTTTGCTGATTTTACTTTCAAATAAAATATTATTTACTTAAGGTGTGACAGTGGTTAACAAATAGATATGAGTTGCATGATAGGATAAATCACCGGCTAGTCCTTTTAATGCTAACCCTATAAAACATAACTGATAAAAGTTTATAGTAAGGACTTTTTCTTATACATCTATAATCGCTTTTATATTTGTATTTATGCGATAATAGCTAAAAATACCGTTTAATTCATCGTTTTATCCTAGGTCGCGACGTTAGCATTATGATACCCACTGATTATTGGCTTAGCGCATAGTGTTTTATTTTAGGGCATTAGCCAGCGGCTTTTTTATACTTATCTTAAGTCACTCTGTTTACGCCAGTAATTTAATGGTCACACTCAACGGCCAATTGCCAAAAGTTGTCCATAACAATATACGTGCTCATTTAGGTAAGTTACCCAATAGTGTCTTAGAGCGCTCTGCTTTTATTTATAGCGCCAAAGATAACACCCGCGAAGCACTACAAGCGCTAGGCTATTATCAAGCAGAGATTATTAGCCAAGTAATTGACAACAATACTATTGCTGAAAAAACGAGTGCAAAGCCATGGCTGCTTAACCTTAACATAACGTTAAACGCTGCTACCTTAATAGATAAAGTGATTATTAGCCTTGATGGTGAAGCGAGTCAAGACCCCGCCTTCCAAGCATTACTTAATAATCATGGGATTAAACCAGGTGAAAACCTTCATCATGGCAAGTATGAAAAGTTAAAAGCAGATTTGCTTTCTTTAGCTTTACAGCGTGGGTATTTCAATGGTGCATTAACTGAAAGTAAAATAGTGATCAAAAATCAATATCATTACGCTGATATTACTTTGCGCTATACCAGTGGCCCTCGTTACCGGTTTGGCGACGTTACCTTTAATGATTTTGATCTAGAGCCTGAATTGTTATCCAATTTAATCCCCTTTCAGAAAAATCAATATTATAGTACCAGCGCTTTTCACCAACTACAGCATCAACTGGAAGCTACTCAGTACTTTGGCAGCATCATCGCAGTGCCCGCAGATAAAATTGAGGATAATATTAATCACCAATATACTTTACCCATTAATGTTGCTCTAACGCCCGCTAAAAGTCATCAATTCGACTTGGGCATTGGTTATGCCACCGATACCGATTTTCGTCTTTCTGCGGCTTGGCGTACGCCTTTAATTAATAAATATGGACACTTTCAAGAAACTAAATTTGAATATTCTGAAATAAATCCAACAGGTAAATTCATTTATAGTATTCCTTTAAACCACCTAAGCCGAGATTTACTGCAATTTCAAATGAACATTGAAAATGTGGATTATGCTGAGCAAAAAACAAAATTTTATTCCACTCAAATTGGCAGGCTGGTCAGTAATAATAAATGGCAAAGGCAAATTTATACTCGTTATCATAAAGAGGTCTGGCAATACGAACTTGATGAGCAAGTACCGAATATTGATTGGTCTGAGTTAGATGCAGCAAGTTATCTTATTCCTGGCATTACTTGGTCAAAAACAAAGCGCTCAGGCCCGCCATTAGATCCCAGTGAAGGCTTTCGCCAAACCTATAATATAGAAGGGGCGCATTTAAAAGCAGGTTCGGACAATAGTTTCTTTCGCATTCATGCCCGTTGGAATTACATTACCACATTGAAAACTAATCACCGTCTGGTTACCCGCGCCGAGTTTGGCGCCATTTATGTGGATAGAGACGCAGAATTAGCGCCATCATTACGTTTTTATGCCGGTGGTGATCAAAGCATTAGGGGCTTTGCCTATCAATCTATTGGTGCAACGATTCCCTCATCATCTGATCCTGAGCAAGGCGAGCCTATCGTGGTCGGCGGTACTCGCCTCTTAGTAGCAAGCATAGAATATCAATATTACCTGAACGATAAATGGCGTATTGCCCTATTTTCTGATGGTGGCAGCGCCGCCAATAAAGGTGAATTTAAACCCGTGTATTCTTTTGGCACAGGTTTACACTATATCTCCCCTGTGGGCGCGGTAAAATTTGATTTCGCCTATGGCATTGATGGTGATGATAGCAACTGGCGCATTCATATCAACTTAGGCGCCGAACTGTGATCTGGCGCAGAATAACCTATAAAATAGCAAAATGGTTAACGCTATTACTTTGTTTAGTCACTATTTTACTGACCACACCTATAGGCAGCCGCTTAACGATTAGCTTACTGAACAACATTGATGGCATTCATGCAGACTACAAAGCTGGCTCCTTAATCAGAGACATTGAACTCAACTCTTTTCATCTTAACTTAGCGACTTTAGACATTAAGATTAAGGATTTAGTTGCTGAAATTGATTTTTCATGTAGTTGGCAAAAAAAGTTATGTATTAAATCACTTAAGCTAGCTAGCTTTTCGCTAACCTATACAAAAAATAAAACGGCGGCTAAGCGTGCGAGTAATACGGTAAATGATGAGCGTTTGTTTGTTATGCCCTTTGCCATTGAAGCGCAAGCAATAACAATTAATAACAGCCATTTAGTCATTAACCAAACGGTAATAGATATTGAGCAGTTCACCGCGCAAGTAGATATTAAGGCAAGTCAATTTACTATCTTGCAGCCAAATGCCGACAAATTAACCATAACGTTCGACAAAAATAGCAACAATGAAAACAATAGTTCTAAACAAAATAACGCTGAAAACAGTAATAGCACAAATTCAATATATGCTGCTTTTAGTACACTACCAAAAGTCTATTTACCCATATCGTTAAATATTCAACAATTATTCGTTGATAAGTTACGCATAGTCGATGATCAAACACAGAAAAACATCACACTAAATAGTACCCTTAATAATGATATCCAATGGCCTTATCAACAAAACCACCTCACTGGCACTTGGGCTAAAAGTGATGTCAATATAACGGAGTTTAAGACCTCAACAGCAGACTATGCCATAAAACATTTAGCGCTAAACACGCAACTGATACCGCCTTATAAAATTAATGCTCAGTTGGTTGCACAATTAGATAAAGTACCACTTTGGCCGGAAGCGTCTGATTCAACCCTAGACATAAGATTGCAAGGTAGTGTTGATGAATTAAACGTAAAGCTAACCAGTCAGGGTAGCGTGGTATTAAACAGCCAAGGGACAATTAACTTAACCCACCAGCTACTTCCTTTTGAGCTACAATTATCGGCCGATAAACTACCCCTGCCCTGGTCTTTAGCGCAATACGGCCAGCCTTCATCACTTTACTTAGATCTGGTTGGTGATTTAAGCCAGCAAACAGTTAAATTAAGCAGCCAGCTCAATAGCTATGGTTATAAAAATGCCCAATTAAAGTTATCCGCTCATCACCAACAAGGTTTAATTAGCCTGGATAAATTAGCATTTAACGAGCCAGACTCAAATAGTCAATTAAATTTACATGGGCATATAGATTTTCAGTCTAAAGAAATAACGTGGCAATTATTTGCTGACTCTGCTGGTTTTACCTTGCCAGAAATTAACCTTAAAGCGTTAATTTTTCCAGAAAACACTGAGTTCAACATTAACACCAGCGCCAACGCCAGTGCAGACAAAAGCACTGAAGCCAAAACCAGCTTTATTGAAGACATATTACCAGATGTGATCAATGGACGAGTTTTAGGTAAAATAGCCAGTACTGGTGTCTGGTCAGAGTCACAATGGTCGCTCGCTATTACGGATACCGATGTTTCTGGCCGCATTAATGATTCGGAGCTAGTCATTCAAGGCGACATAGCCTTAAATCAATCTGGCTACTTCTCATCGGGTGATTTATCACAAGGTAAGCTGCTAATAGCCATTGATAATGATCAATTAACCTTACAAACGTCCCGCGATAATAACTGGCATGTTAACGGCCAACTCAGAATTAGTGACATTAACCGCTGGTATCCATTGGCTAGCGGCGCTATTACCAGTAATTTCACCATTAAGGGCAATAAACACCAGCCCATTATTGCCCTTAATAGTAAGCTAAAGCAGCTACATTGGCAGCAGTTTTATAGCCCCTCGGTAGAAATCACCGCGGTTTATCAGCCATTTAATAATCATAAAATCCAGCTAACAATACAAAATGAACGTTTGCACATCACTGTTAACAACGACAGCCTAAGTTTGCAAGATATAGCGCTTAATTTTTCTGGTGACTTTAATCAGCAGCAATTACAGCTCGATTGGTACGGCGATTTGGCGGGCAAACTAAAATTGTCAGGTCAATGGCATAACGCACTAAACGATTGGCAAGGCATAGTTGAATACAGTACCTTAACGTATAAAGACATCACTTGGCGCAATGATAACGCTTTTTCTTTAGCTTTTAATCTAGATAAACAGCAGTTACTCATCGAGAAACATTGCTGGCAAGGTACAGCAGTTAAAGTATGTTTACCTGACAATACCATTGTGGGTGCATCAGGTGATATTACTTTAGGGTTAAACATTGATTTATCCTTAATGGATGAATTGATTTTACCCGAGGGGGTACAACTAAAGGGTAATGTTGCCGGTGAAATAACCGCACAATGGTCACCCACTCAGGCAATATCGGCACAGGCTAACTTTGCCTTGTCACCAGGTAACATAAAGGTAAATGACGAGTACCATAAACAACAAATTGGCCAGTGGCACCAAGGTGGGTTTTCGTTCAAGGTAAACAAAAAGCAATGTACCAGTAAATTTCAGTTACAAGATATTCAAGAACAAGTACTTATTAACATCAACTCAACAGTTAACTTTATTGATGATTTTCCCATTGATGGGCAAATAGAAGTTAATCAGTTTAATTTACAACCTTTTCAAGCACTAATTAGCAAGGTAGTTCATTTACAAGGTTTGGTAACGGCCATGCTCAGCGTTAGCGGTACAATAAAGGCTCCTGTAGTCAACGGTAGTTTAGCACTAGAGAGTGGCGAGCTATTATTGAGTCAAAACCCCAACAAACTGACAGACATTAACGCTGAACTGCACATTAACAATAATCAGGCAACGCTGCTTGGGGAATTTTCTATAAAAGGTGACCAGGCCATGTTAAAGGGTCAGCTTGGCTGGCAAGATGGTTTTACTATGGAGTTAGATCTTACTGCCAAGCAGATACCCTTAGTATTTCCGCCACAATTGCTAATGACAATATCACCCGCATTGAATTTCTCTGTGCAAGATAAAGTATTAACCATTAGTGGCAATGTAACTGTGCTAGACGGTAGTTATAATATTGAAAAACTGCCACAAGGCAGTATTACCTTAAGTGATGATGTCATTATAGTTGATCAATATGGACGGGAAGTTGTTAAAAAATCATCTGGATTTGATATTAAAACCAATGTCAGCATTCATATCACCAAAGCGTTTAAAGTCTCTGGCCAAGGGTTAAAAAGTAATTTGTTTGGCCAATTACACGTTAGTCAACAGCTGAATCAACCGTTACAAATTTTCGGTAATATTCAATCAGCAAAGGGTACCTACCAAGCCTACGGACAACGATTAACGATTGAAAAAGGAGAACTGAGCTTTAACGGGCCGATTAATAATCCCTACTTTAATTTACGTGCGAGTAGACATATTAAAGCCGAAGATATTGAAGTTGGACTAAAAATAACTGGCTTAGCTGACACTTTAGCTATAGAACTATTCTCGACACCAACGATGGAAGCGCCTGAAATACTGTCTTATTTAGCCAGAGGGCGAGGTTTAGATTCTGGTGGCAGTAATGGCACAGCAGCGGCAAGTATGCTCATTGGTTTTGGCGTAACGAATAGTGTCGGCTTATTTGATCGATTAGAGCAGCTACCATTTATTAGTAATATTGCTATAGATACTGAAGGCGAAGGCGATACCACACAAGCGATCATAAGTGGCTATATTGGCAACCGTATCTATGTAAAATATGGTATTGGTGTCTTTGAGCCTATTAATGAATTGACGGTAAGGCTGTATTTACTTAATCGCTTATGGTTAGAAATTGTCAGTGGCATTGAACAATCAAGTGATCTCTATTATTCCTTTGATATTGATTGAAGGCCATAGATAAACGTTTTGTCTGGTAAATATTCAAAATAAATAAGCATCGCGTCGGGGGATTTCATCAATAAAGTAAATTACGGTGAATTACTCATTGATTGGCAACAAGACGATCCACAAATCACACTGAGTTTAAAAGAAGTTGATGGTAAGGTTTTTAGTCGACAAAAAATATCATAGTCGAGCATCAGCCCTTACGATAAAGAATAAAATATAGCGTTAAATCAAAAACGACAGCTATGTTTATTGCCATTTATAACGAGCATTATTTTTAAATTAGAGTTTCATAGGGATTGCTAGTATATTAGCTGATAACATCATTAACCTATTATTGACCTTTTATTGACACTATGATATTTACTCATTCTAAATTCTATCCGAGCAACGCATGCTAAAGTCTCACTTTATTCCACACGGAAGTATCGATATACAGCTGGATAATGACCTAGTTTCTATGGATATTTCAGGACCTTGCAATACTGAGTTTTTTGAACTTATGGCGGAAAAATTAGCGAAACTTATACCACAGCTAAATATGAATAACTATACTGGCTTAGTCATACTTCGCGATGAGGCACTAGCAACACCTGAAGCGATGGCATACTTCACCAACTATTTAAAAACAGTGCAAGTACGTGCTGTCGCCATCAACTTGCAGCATAGCCTTACTCCGTCAACCACTCATGACATTTGCAAAAAAGCTTACACTGAGGCCGGCGTAGAGCATCGCTTTTTCTATGATAACCATAGTGCTAATGCTTGGCTAAGAAGCTGTATGGCTACCCCGAGATAACATATTTAGCTAAAACGTTTTTAACATGGTTTAGGATAAACAGATCGTCCACATAAACCGCTAACCTTTCGATTAGCGGTTTTTCTATATGTGGCGGTGAATCCAGATTTAAACTCTACGTCGTGGCTGCTGCACTACCAACCCTCGTCGGTTTTCAAGACCAGCCCTAAATCATAATAATCCATTAGCTAACTGATTAATTCCGAATAAAAAACTCAGCTACAGGCCAATAAGAGCAAATTAAGGGTTAATAATATTGGTAAAACTATTAATAGATTTTATCTTTGTCTGTCAAATAACAGCTCAGCTAATTTATCGACTCAAATTTATAAATAATTTTCCGCTGATATTGTTGCTTTGGCATCAATATATTACTGGGGAAATGTTTATGATTGTCCGCATCGGTATAGTTTTGCGCTTCTAAACATAAACCTTGGTACGAGCTAAATTTGCCAGTTAAGTAAAAGCCCGTATAAAGCTGTATCGTTGCTTGGTCGGTATAAACAGACACACTTATTTGATTTTTTAATGAAGTAAGAATTGCTTTAGGCTGTTCAAACGGCGTGTTATCCAAAATAAAACAGTGATCATAACCGTTTTTTGTTTTAAGGGATTCATCTTCAGTATGCTGTTGTCGATGGCCAATAGCTGCAGGCTCTCTAAAGTTATAATCTGTCTCTGCTACCGAGATAATATTACCCGTAGGTATATTGGCTGAATCAGTTTCAAGTAATGCCGATGACATCATTTGTAAATAGAGTGATTGGCAATCTTTTTCACCCAAATTGAAATAAGCATGGTTAGTCAAATTTATTGGCGTAGCTGAATCAGTATTGGCCGAGTACGCTATAGTCAGTTTATTGTCAGCACTTAACTGATAAGTAACAGACAACTCAAGTTTTCCTGGAAAACCTTGATCGCCATTAGGGGAAATAAGCAATAATGTCACCGCAGAAGCAGTGACTGTTTCTTTATCTACTTGCCAATAACGCACGGAAAAATTATCGGGTCCGCCGTGTAAACAGTTGTCACCATCATTTAAGGCTAACTGAACTTGACGACCAGCAAGCTCAAACTTACCACCGGCAATACGATTACAGACTCGACCACAAGTTGCCCCTAAATAAAACTCATCGGTTAAGTAATCGCTAGCCGAGGCATAGCCCAATATCATTTCCGTGGCTTTAGCGTTAACGGGAAACTTAATTGACTTAATTCGGGCACCAAAATTCATAATTTCAACTGACATGCCAAAGTCATTGGTCAATGTTACTGTTGCCAATTCGGTTTCCACTTTTGTTATCACTTCTCTTGCCATGGGGAGCATTAAGCTACAGTCCCTTTAAAGTTGTTTGACTGCCAACGCCAGATATCCATCATCATGTTCTGAACTTTTATAGCCTTCGCCCAAAATACAGCAAGATCTCCTGCTGTTCTAGGCGACACTTAAAATTGGATGGCTGAAACACCGTAAATTCACTATGACGATTTAACCAAGCTACAGCCGGAACACTGCATTTGGCTAAATCCATCACCTGTTAATAACCACGTTATCCGCTACCATCAGTGGTAGCATAAGAGCTTTTCACGCTTACCACCAAGTGGCGTATAAAGCGGTAAGAATAAGTACCACACCTACTGCGGCGACATTAAAAGACTTAGTGGTAGCAAAACTCACTTGTGATAAATCAACACTGCTATCTTCCGTTGGCGGTTTACCTGCCATAGAAACAAAGTAACAAAGCGCTAAACACAGTAAGAACACTAAGCCAACACGATCCATAAACGGTAGTTCAGGCCAAGCAAACTTAAGTATTAATGAAAATACTGCCGAGCCTAAGGCGGCCGATAAAGCGCCCATTGAGGTAGCTCTTTTCCAGAACATGCCCAAAACAAATATCACTACTATGCCAGGGGTAAAGAAACCCGTAAATTCTTGGATGTATTGGAACGCTTGGTCAAATTCACCCAATAATGGCTGAGCGACGATTAAGGCGATACACAATGAGACTAACGCGGCAATACGGCCGATATGCACATAATGACGTTGGCTTTCATTAGGTTTAAATTGGCTATAAATATCCATGGTAAAGATGGTAGAAATACTGTTAGTCATTGATGCCAGCGATGACACTATCGCAGCGACTAAGGCGGCAAAGACTAAACCTTTAATACCGACAGGCAACATTGCCATCATCGATGGATAAGCTTGGTCTGGTGTGGTTAAGGTAGGATAAAGTACAACCGCGGCAATGCCGGGCAAAACCACAACAATCGGCATCAGCAATTTAAGATAGGCCGCAAAAGCAATGCCTTTTTGCGCTTCTTTCAGGTCTTTAGCGGCCAAGGCGCGCTGAATAATATACTGGTTAAAGCCCCAATAACTAAAATTCATCACCCACATGCCGCCAATTAACACCGAGATGCCCGGCAGGCTCATATAATGTTCATTTTCTGGGCTTAAGATCATATCAAAATGCTCTGGCATTTGCTCGGTCAGTATGCCAAAACCAACTAAGACCCCTTGACCATCAGCAACCGCATCTAAGGCCAAGTAACTTAGTAACAGGCCGCCCAAGACTAATAACACCACTTGTAAGATGTCGGTAAAAGCCACCGCTTTCAAACCACCATATAAAGAATAAGCAACCGAGAATACCGCTAAAAATATCATGCCGAACATCCAATCGACGCCCGCCACGGTTTCAATAGCCATGCCGCCTAACCATAACACCGCCGTTAAGTTAACAAAGGTGTAGACCGCCAGCCAAAAAATGGCCATGGTCGTTTTTACCTTGTTATCAAAGCGTTGTTCAAGATATTGCGGCATGGTAAATATTTCATTTTTCAGGAAAATAGGCAGCATATATTTACCGACTAACACCAAGGTAATAGCAGCCATCCACTCGTAGGAAGCAATCGCTAAACCGATGGCGTAACCCGAGCCTGACATGCCGATAATTTGTTCAGCGGAAATATTGGCAGCGATTAAAGAAGCGCCGATAGCCCACCAAGGCAAGGATTTACTGGCTAAAAAATAATCTTCGGTATTCGCTCCCTCGGCCTTCTCATTGCGAGAAATCCATAACGCTAGGCACAACAGTCCTATGACATAGACAATAAAGATGGTGCTATCTATCGTGCCCAATTTGTTGGTAAATTCCATATATCTCCCCTTTTACTTTTAATTGTAATTATTTGTTTTTATTAATTTTTATTATATTTTATTTTTATAAAATGTTAGCTTTATTCAATTCTAACTTTAGCAATTATCTAAATGCACCTTGTGTCGCCGTACAGTAATATATACTCGGCTTTAAACCAAATTCCTTCTCATAGTTGTTGTTGACAACCTGCTTTACCTGTTCGACCAAAGCCGTTGGCACTAAAGCGACCACACAGCCACCAAAACCACCGCCGGTCATGCGCACGCCGCCTTTTGAGCCTAAGACACCATCAATCATGTCAACTAAGCCATCCATTTCCTTGGTAGTGACTTCAAAATCATCACGCAAAGAAATATGAGACGCTCTCATCGCGACACTGATTGTTGCCATATCATTATTTTTAAGCGCCTTGAAAGTAGCAAGCGCTCGAGAATTTTCACTGATCACATGACGGGCGCGCTTGAACAATACCGGCTCAAGTTGCTCTTTGGCTGAATTAAGTTGCTCTATGGTGACCTCCCGTAGGGCAGAAACACCAAAGTACTTGGCAACTTGTTCACATTGCTGACGCCTTAAGTTATAGGCACTGTCTACCAAGCCACGTTTTACCTTGGAATTTACGATAAACAGCGTTAAATCATCTGGAATAGGCGCATTTTCAAACGATAAATCTTTGCAATCAAGTAACATGGCATGCCCTTGCTGTCCCAGGGCTGAGATAAGTTGATCCATAATGCCGCAGTTACAACCAACAAAATTATTCTCCGCTTGTTGGCCAATAAGCGCGGCATTAACACCATTTAAATCTAATTGATAAAGCTGGCTAAAGGCTTTTAAGATAGCAATCTCAAAACTGGCAGAAGAGCTTAAACCAGCACCTTGTGGTACATTTCCGGTAACCACTAAGTTTGCGCCATTAATTTCAGGGTACTTTTTCATTAATGCTTGTAATGTACCTCTAACATAATTACTCCACATCATCTGTTGATCAAACACTATCTCAGTCAAATTAAATTCATTAGTTTGTTGTTCACAATCATGAGCATAAACTTTAATGACCTTATCTTCGCGAGCTGATGCAGCAATGGTAGTGCCGTAATTAATAGCGGCGGGCAGAACAAAACCATCATTGTAATCGGTATGATCGCCAATTAAATTGACTCGGCCAGGGGCATGACAAACAAGCTCAGCTGAGCGTTGAAATTGCTGTTGAAATAATTGTAGGGCAAGTTCTTGTAGTTCAATATTCACTTGAGTCATTCACTTGCCGCCTTATAATGAATATTTGGCAAATCACGCAATTTTTGGGCTGCTTGCTCTGCCGTAATATCTCGTTGCGCTTCAGCCATCATTTCATAACCGACCATAAATTTACGCACCGTGGCCGACCTTAATAGTGGCGGGAAGAAACTGGCATGTAGAGTCCATTCATCATGTTGTTGGCCATCAAAAGGCGCACCGTGCCAACCCATAGAATAAGGAAATGAACAATTGAATAAATTGTCATACTTGATGGTGATTTTTTTAAGAATATCAGCCAGAGATAACTTTTGCGCGGCATTTAGCTCAGTTATACGTGCCACGGAAAAGCGTGGTAGTAGTAAAGTTTCAAACGGCCATGCGGCCCAATAAGGTACTACCACTAGCCAATCATCATTTTTCACCACAATACGTTCTTTATTTTCGACTTCTCTGTTTACATAGTCTTGCAATAAATTGCTGCCATGTTGCTCAAAGTAGGCCAACTGTGCCTTGTGCTTTTTCATCACCAAGGTCGGTAGTTGCTGTTGCGCCCAAATTTGTCCATGGGGATGTGGGTTAGAGCAACCCATAATACTGCCTTTATTTTCAAAGATCTGCACGCTGGTATAGCTTTGCCCTAATTCTTGACATTGACTTTGCCAAGTATCAACAATATGAGAAATTTCCGCTATTGATAACTCCGGCAAGGTTTTACTATGATCCGGTGAAAAACAGATAACACGACTTTCGCCCTGCTCTGTCGCCATTTTAAAAAGTGGATCATCACTACTCACGATTGGAGTGTCTTTTTTTATCGCGGCAAAATCATTAGTAAAAACAAAGGTATATTTATAGTCATCGTTAACTTCACCATTGATGCGAGTATTACCCGGACATAAAAAGCATTCTTGGTCATAGGCAGGCTTTTGCTGTTCATCAAGCTTTTCTATCTGCCCTTGCCAAGGCCGCTTTGCTCGGTGAGGAGAAACCAACACCCATTCATCAATAAGTGGGTTATATCTTCTGTGCGGGTGTTCCGTTGGGTCAAATTCTACCGTCATAATATTTTTCAAAGTCCATAAGTGAAAACTTTAACCCAAGGGTAAACGTTTACCCTTTTATCTGCAAGGTAAAATTTCATTAAGGATAATATTGATGATAGGCCATTAATTAGTGTATATTTACTGAGTATTTAACTAAATCCAACAATGTAAACATTTACCCTATGGCAACAATAAAAGACGTAGCTCGCAGCGCTGGTGTTTCAGTGGCATCCGTTTCACGCGTATTAAACAAGGGTCCAAAAGTCAGTCAAAAGACTATTGAAAATGTATTAAAGGTGGTGAAAGAGTTAAACTACAGCCCTAATGCTAATGCTAGAGCCTTAGTCACACAAAAAAGTACCACGATAGGTGTGGTTATTCCTGAGCTAGTCGACCCGTTTTTTGCCTCATTAGCTCATGGTGTTGAACAAGTAGCCCGCAAAAAAAACATGCAATTATTATTAAGTACCGGACTAGTTAGTGCAGCAACAGAAATGCAGGCCATCAATTTACTGATTGAAAGGCGCTGTGAGGTCATGGTGGTGCATAGCAAAAAATTATCGGATGAAACCTTAATTGAGTTAGCCAATAACGTCCCTGGCTTAGTACTGATTGATCGCTATATTGAAGCAATAGCTCACCGTTGTGTTTGGTTAGATAATCTAGAAGGTGGTAAAATCGCCGCTCGGCATTTATTAGCTTTAAATCATCAAAGCTTTGCCTGCATATCCAGTAAACATCAAATAGACGACCCACTACTGCGTCTACAAGGCTTTCAAAGCGAATTACAATCGGCTGGTGCCGATATTGAAGAAAGCCTGATTGAATATGGCGAGCCGACCCTGCAAGGTGGGGAAATGGCCACGCAAAAGCTACTCGCCTCTGGCAAGCATTTTTCTGCCTTGTTTGTTTATAACGATGCCATGGCAATAGGGGCAATTTCGACCTTAGAAGATAATGGTTTTAAAGTGCCATCTGATATTTCAGTACTCGGTTTTGATGATGTGTTACTGTCAAGGTATTCTAGACCAAAATTGAGTACCCTCAATTACCCCATTGAAGAAATGGCCATGCAAGCCGCCAATATCGGGCTTGAGCTAACTGCCAAGCGACCTACAAACACTAGTGACGTAAACTGCAAGCATATACCAAGATTGGTCAAACGAGAATCGACAAGTTTTAAACAGTAGCGGTGAATCCAGATTTAAACTCTATGTCGTGGGTGCTGCGCTACAAACCCTTTGCCTACTTTTAAACACTTTAAATGCAAAAAACCCGTTAACCTTTCGATTAACGGGTTTTTCTAAATGTGGCGGTCAGATTGAAATTTGAACTCTACGTCGTGGGTGCTGCGCTACAAACCCTTTGCTACTTTTAAACATTGTAAAAGCAAAAAGCCCGTTAATCTTTCGATTAACGGGCTTTTCTAAATGTGGCGGTGAGATAGAAATTTGAACTCTATGTCGTAGGTGCTGCGCTACAAACCCTTTGCTACTTTTAAACATTGTAAAAGCAAAAAACCCGTTAACCTTTCGATTAACGGGTTTTTCTAAATGTGGCAGTGAGATTGAAATTTAAACTCTACGTCGTAGGTGCTGCGCTACAAACCCTTGTTTTTTTTAACGTCATAATGCAAAAAACCGCAACTCGTTAAAGTTGCGGTTTCTTAGAATGTGGCGGTGAGATAGAGATTTGAACTCTAGGAGGGCTACAAACCCTCGCCGGTTTTCAAGACCGGTGCTTTCGACCACTCAGCCATCTCACCTGAAGTTAACAAATAAGCTGATAAAACAATGCTTGCTTGAGAACGAGGCGAATATTAAAGTCTCTCCAATGGCTTGTAAAGCACTATTTTAGTATTTATGCTTGTTTTAAGTTTGTTTGCTAAAAAAACAACCAGCTTGCTTTTTTTTCCAGCAATTTAATTAACATCAAAGAAGGAATGTCCCAATGACAGCTGAAAATACCTGCCGTTGCCCTTGGTTAGACACAACGAAGCTAGACTATGTTAAATACCATGATGAAGAATGGGGGGTTCCTGTTCTTGATGATGATAAGATGTTTGAATACCTTGTACTTGAATCAGCTCAGGCGGGTTTAAGTTGGTATACCATATTAAAGCGACGTGATGGCTACAGAAAAGCCTTTGCAAACTTTGATGTTAATAAAGTCGCTTTATTTACTTTGGCGGATGAACAACGTCTAGTGCTCGATGCCAGTATTATTCGTCACCAGGGAAAATTGCCGCCACCGTTAATAACGCTAAATGTTTTATTGCCATACAAAAGGAATTTGGTAGTTTTATTAACTACATTTGGGCATTTGTCGATAACAAGGTACAAGTCAGTAATTTACAGCAATTGAGTGATTATCCGGCCACCTCCCCTATTTCGGATAATTTAAGTAAGGATTTAAAAAAGCGGGGCTTCAAATTTGTCGGTTCAACCACTCTATATGCTCATTTACAAGCCTCAGGTTTGATTAACGATCACAGTAATGACTGTAAAAGAAAACAAGAGATTATCGACAGTTATAAAACTTTAGGACTAAACTGGCAACAGTGTTAACTAACGCCCTTTTGTTTAGCACCTTAAGCAATGCATAGGTAAAAGGGTTATCCTTTGTTACAAAAAAAAACAACTTATTGCCACTGTTAAACAAAGCAAAGCATAGTATTTTAAAAATCACCATGCCATAATATGTCATAAGGCAGCAAGTTAGCGTAAGTCGGTTATACAGTTATATAAATAATAAAAACTTGAACTTATCTAAAATGACCTTATCTTAGCTTATAACAAGTAAATAGAATTAAATTCTTAAGGAAGTTTTATGCAATCTAATATGAGTTTTCAAACGGCGAGTCAAAGTACGGCGCTAGAAATTAATAAAGTATTGAAAAATACTTATATGTTGTTATCAATGACACTAGGGTTCAGTGCCGTAACAGCAGGCATTTCCATGGCGATGAACCTACCATCCGGTGCTGCGCTTGTTATGACGTTAGTGGCTTTTGGTTTAATGTTTGTTGTTAACAAAAAAGCAGATTCTGCCAGTGGTATTTATTGGATTTTTGCGTTCACCGGTTTAATGGGTGCTTCTTTAGGGCCAATGTTAAGTTCTTACGCGGCAATGCCGGGTGGCGGCGCGTTAATCATGCAAGCACTTGGTGGTACAGCATTAATATTTTTTGCGCTTTCAGGTTATGCACTAACCAGTAAAAAAGACTTCTCATTTATGGGCGGCTTCTTAATGGTCGGTATGGTTGTGGCATTGGTGGCAATGGTTGCTAATTTCTTCTTTCAAATTCCAGCGCTTTCTTTAGCGATTAGTGCAGCAATCATTATGATTATGTCAGGCTTAATCTTATATGATACTAGCCGTATTATTAATGGTGGTGAGCGTAACTACATTCGTGCCACTATTTCTTTATACTTAAGCATCTATAACATTTTTGTCCACTTACTTATGTTATTAGGCGTATTAAACAACGATGATTAGTTAATACTAAAAATTTAGCTGAAAAAGCTTTATAATCATTTATAATAAAAGCCTCGCAATTGCGGGGCTTTTTTTTGATTTATTTTTTATGATGGATGTGTTGTGAAAACTCTTGCTGTAGTAATAACTACTCCCCCCTATAGCCACCTAACGATTACCGCGTTAACGTATGTCGAGGCGGCATTAGTCGCTGGCATCAACGTTATTGGCGTGTTCTTTTACCAAGATGGCGTAATGCATGCGAATGAAAATATTAGCATTGCTAGTGATGAATACCAGGCTATTGAACACTGGCAACGACTGCAAAAACAGTATCAATTACCACTACATATTTGCATTACTGCAGCAGAAAAACGTGGTATAGCTTGTGATGCCATAGATAATGACAAAATAAATAAAGCCTTTACCGTCTCAGGTTTAGGTGAATTAGTTGAGTTAACAACAAAAGCATCGCGCTTGGTACAATTTTAATGACCTCAATAGAGCAAAACTCCTCTGCATCGCCACAAGAAAGTGTTCTGGCAATCATTAACAGTAAAGCGCCTTTTAGTAGTAGCCATGGTAAAGATGCCCTTGATGTTGCGTTAATTTTTGCTGCATTTGAACAAAAGGTTTCGTTATTCTTTCAAGGTGATGGTGTTTATCAACTGATGGATAAGCAAGACGGCAGCTTGCTTGGCATTAAAGATTATTTAAAAACGTTTTCGGCTTTTGAGTTCTATGATATTGAAGACATATACGTTTGCCAGCCGTCATTAGCCAGTCGTCAACTCGATGAAGATTTTCATATTGATGATGTACAAGTATTATCGAGTATTGAATTTGGTTTAGCGCTTAACCGCCACCAACATGTACTGAGGTTTTAAGGCTTTATATTTAAGAGCTTTTATTTAAGGAAACGAACATGAGTACTTTACATTTAATACGACAATCCGCTTTTGCTAGCAATGACTTTGCCCAATGTTTAAGTGTGCTAGACCATCGAGACTCCGTAGTATTGATGGATGATGGCTGTTATAACCTTAAACACTCGTTGATGGATAGCTTAATCAAACGAGTAGGCTCGGTTAATATCAATATTATCGCCAGTCATGCACAGGCAAGAGCCATTGAAATCATAACAGCGGTCAACACCATTGAAATTAGCGATGTTGTTGAATTAACCTTTACCCATAATAAAGTGATCACATGGCAATAGCATTAATTTTTCAAGACAAAATTATTCCAACAGATAAACACGGATATTTACTTGATCATCAGTTGTGGCAAAAAGAATTAGCCTTGGTTATGGCAAATCATGATAATTTTGAGCTAACGGATGCCCATTGGGAAGTGATTAACTTTGTCAGAGAGTTTTATCTCACCTATAACACCTCTCCTGCTATTAGGGCACTCACCAAAGCGATGAAAGCAGAGTTTGGTGCAGAAAAGGCTAGCAGTCGTTATTTGTATAAGTTATTTCCTGAGGGACCCGCTAAACAAGCAACAAAATATGCAGGATTACCTAAACCTGCTCGTTGTATTTAAGCGACACCTAGTTTGACAAATACCCTTGGTAAGTCAGGGCCATAAGATAAAGGCTTTACACCTTAATATTGACTTGAAAACCACTATTGCCCATAGGCGCGGGCACATTATTTATATTGGCTGATTGAATAAGCTGTAATACCATTTGTCCCTCTAATTCTTGCTGGCTTTTAGCTACTGCTGCAGTGAGAAATTCAGCACCAAAGTTAGATTGCGCAGCAACAGAATTATTTTGACCTAAGCTGATAGACATAAATCCCCCTTGTGTATTAATTAGCAATAAACATTTATCGGCCGACCGCTGAAAAACATAAGTATTATACCAATTTGATTAAATTTCTTCCCAACTCAGAGTTATGCTCGATGTTCAATAACAAGGTAAATTCGTTTCGGTTTAGTCACTCTAAATCAAATGAATTTAACGAAGTTAGTGGTCATCGAGTAAGCTCCCGAGGGCGAGTTTAAAAGGCTTACACACAGCGTTATTGATTTGGAGAAGGGAGTAACCATTCTCTTCAATCAATGCCTTGTCTCTAAGCCTTTTAATTCTCGCTGAGTGGGAAAGAACTTAATCAATTTGGTATTAAGTGAGTTGTTATTACCAGCCACTAAAAAATAACGACTACTAAAACAAAAAAGCGCATATTATTATATAATATGCGCTTTTTTTATTCACTTATGTTTATTAAGTGAATTTATTTATGCGGTAAGCTAGGTACCGTAATTCCTGACATTTCAAGCATAACTTGCAATACTTGACAGCTATAACCAAACTCATTGTCATACCAAATGTATAATACCGCACGATCACCCTCAACAATTGTTGCTTGTGAATCAACAACACCCGCATAACGTGAGCCAACTAAATCGCTAGAAACGATTTCGGTCGAAGCGGTATAATCAATTTGGTTTTGTAAAGGCGAGTTCAATGAAATATTACGTAAGTAATCATTTAACGCTGCTTTATCCGTTGATTTTTTCAGGTTCAAGTTCAAGATAGCCATGGAAACATTTGGCGTTGGCACTCGAATTGCGTTACCCGTTAATAAACCTTTCAGCTCAGGTAATGCTTTAGCCACCGCTTTAGCTGCACCCGTAGTGCTGATAACCATATTTAAAGGCGCACTGCGACCACGACGTGGTGCTGGATGGTAATTATCAATCAAGTTTTGATCGTTGGTATATGAGTGGATAGTTTCCACATGGCCATTGCGAATACCGTATTCATCATTAATCGCTTTTAATACCGGGGTAATCGCATTCGTTGTACAACTAGCAGCAGAAATAATTTTATCTGAAGCTAATATCATATCGTGGTTAACACCATAAACGATGTTTTTAATATCACCTTTAGCCGGTGCTGTTAGTAATACTTTACCAACACCTTTAGATTTAAGATGTTGCCCTAAACCTTCTTCATCCGTCCAGATACCGGTATTATCAACAACTAAGGCGTTATTAATACCATATGCAGTGTAATCGATTTCAGCCGGTGAATTGGCATAAATCACTTTGATAAAGGCACCGTTGGCTTTAATGACATTATTTTCTTTATCAATAGTAATGCTGCCATTAAAAGCACCATGAACGGAATCACGACGGAGTAAACTCGCACGTTTTTCTAGATCATCGGCGCCTTTACTGGGACGTAAAACGATAGCACGAAGGTTTAGTGTCGCATTTGGTCCGGCACGCTCAATTAATAAACGCGCTAACAAGCGACCAATTCGACCAAAACCATAAAGCACTACGTCTTGGCTTTTTTGACCGGTGTTTTCACGACTTTCTACTGATAACTCTTTCTCTAAGTATTGTTCAATCGATAGGTCATTGGCTTTACCAAGGTATAAATAACTATAGGCTAGTTTACCGACATCAATGCGAGCAGGTGCTAGTTCCATTTTGCTAATGGCTTCAACAAAAGGGAAACTTTCACGTAAACGTAATTTGCTTGCTTCATGTAGAGCAACAGACTTATGTGCTTTAATAATATCAATAGGAGACGCATTTAATAACTGGCGACCGTACACTGAAATTTCAATGCCTTTATTACGATACAACTGTCCAATAAGGGGTTGCATATTTTCTGCGAACGTTTGACGCTCTTGCCAGCTTGCTTGATATTTTTCCTCAAGATGAGAAGTCATTACTTAAACCTTTTATTTCAGTCAATTAAACAATAGGCTATTATCATAGTGTTCTAGAATCGATAATAGCTAGTTGGGTTATACTCACGGGCGTATTGTAATTCAGTATGAATTATTTCTCTACCGGTTACAAAAATCTTTTTGGTGTTTTTATGATTGCTTTTCGAAAAATAATACAGTTACGATTTCCCTCGGTTAGCAAATGCTGGCCCCTCATTTTAGTGCTAACTCTTAATGCCTGTGACAGCAGTGTTACCTTGATGCAATTGTGTAAGGAAAATGAAGATATATGTAATGATTTTGGCCAAGATAGCTGGTGTAAAACCCAACGAAACCAAGTCATTTTTGCACGAATTAATGTCAAAGATAAAAACCTTGATGTTGATAAATACAGCTTACTTGTTGCTTATGAGGGGTATATTAAATGTATGTCACTGGCTTCTCAAATCCAACACATCAAATTAAAAGAAAAAACCACGCTAAGAAAAGATAATTTAATAAAAGCTCAAGCGAATTTATCATTACTAACCGAACAAAGTGCTCAGGCTAAGCACCCACACCTGCTTTATTATCACTGGTCCCGGGAAGGAAATACCTTGGCCCTAGCCGAGTTTTTAAAACTAGAAGGCACACCGATACTTGAAAACTCAACGGCACAACTGCATTTAGCCACCTATTATATAAAACGAGACCGCAATAAAACCTTGGGCTTGTTATACCGTGCCCTTGAACTTCATCAACCTGGCACTGAACTGCCTGCTGAAATATTACAGACCCTAGCCACGATATTCACGCAGAAGAAGCAATATAAGCAAGCATATATATGGTTACGGATATACCAGTTATTACAAGATAAGCCCGACCAGAGGATAGAAGCTAACCTTAAGAACTATCAACAAGCTAAAAGCCTAGATGCAAAGTTTCTTGATAAAGTCGCGCGCACTACCTTTGCTAAAATTACCGCGGGACAATTTACTAGCCCAAGTTATTAATCTGGGTAAGTACCTGGTTAAGGGGGCAGCGATAGTGCTATATACGACTAAGCAACATTGCTGTTACCGCTTATGTAGGCTGAAAGTTTAAGCTAAGTGAGTTAACGCAATAACGTTTACCCGTAGGTTTCGGGCCATCGTCAAAGACATGCCCAAGATGAGATAAACAGTTTTGGCACTGAATCTCTACCCGTTGCATGCCATTTGAGCTATCCGTTTTATATAGCACTTGTTTTTCAATACTGGCAAAGAAGCTAGGCCAGCCACAGCCGGTATCAAACTTACTTTCACTGGTAAATAAAGCTTGCTCACAGCAGGCACAATGATATGTGCCCTGCTGCCAGTGATCATTATAAATACCACTAAAGGGCTGTTCAGTAGCCGCTAACCGACATACTTTATAAGCATCATCGGTGAGTTTATTTTTATAATCATCATTATTTGTCATAATTTGAACCCTTAGCTATCAACAACGACAGTTTCTCTGTCCTTGGTTGACCACTGCACATGATATTTTTTACCCGGCGTTTTATCAATTCGCTCAAAAGTATGAGCACCAAAAAAATCTCGCTGAGCTTGCAACAAATTAGCGGGTAATGTTTCACATCGCATTGAATCATAATAAGCAAGTGAAGACGACAAGGCCCCTATAGGTACACCCTGCATAGTTGCAAAACATATCGCTTTGCGCCAGTTTAATTGTCGCTCATTTAGTTGCTTAATAAAGAAATCATCTAGCATTAAATTATCTAAATGCTCATTTTGCTGATAAGCATTGGTTATCGACTGCAAGAATGCGGCTCGAATGATGCAACCCGCACGCCAAATTTTAGCAATACTGGCAAAATCTAAGGTCCAACCATGCTCTTTGCCGGCAAGTTTCATTAACTGGAAACCTTGGGCATAAGCACAAATTTTAGCGCAGTACATGGCATCATGTAATTGCTCAATAATTTCTTGCTGCTCTGCTGCAGGTAAAGCTGTCTGTTGTGGGCCAGTGAGCAATGCTGATGCCTGAGTTCGTAGCTCTTTAAATGATGAAATAGAGCGAGCATAAACCGCTTGAGCTATGGTAGGTGCTGGACAACCCAATTCTAAGCTACTCATTGCCGTCCAAAGCCCAGTGCCTTTTTGCCCCGCTTTATCTAGAATCAACTCAACCAAGGGAGTATTAGTATCCTTGGTTTTATGGCGTAATACTTCGACCGATATTTCCAATAAATAACTGTCTAATGGACCCTTATTCCACTGGGAAAATATATCAGCAATTTCATCGCACGTTAAACGTAACGCCGATTTTAATACGTGATAGGCTTCACAAATTATTTGCATATCCGCATATTCAATACCGTTGTGCACCATTTTAACGTAATGGCCTGCTCCCGCTGGACCAATATAAGTAGTACAAGGCTCACCATCAGTGATAACTTGCCCAGGTTGAGTACGCTCGATAGGTTTACCCGTTTTCTTATCAACTTTAGCGGCAATAGCTTCCCAAATTGGTTTAACACGAGCCCAAGCATAAGGAGAGCCACTTGGCATTAATGATGGACCAAAACGTGCGCCAACTTCGCCCCCGGATACTGCCGAAGAAAACAACAAGAAATTACTCTTGTACTTTTTTTCTCTAGCAACGGTATCAAGCCATAAGCTGTTACCGGTATCAATAATGATATCGTCTGGCTGAATACCCGCACCAATAAGGTTTTCACAGATTTGGTCAACCGGATCCCCCGCAGGAACACTTAAGACAATAAGGTGAGGAGCTTTAAGTTGCGACAATAATTCAGTATAAGAGGAGCAGCCATACACACGTGGAGTGCCGGTAGTGTTCTCAATTTCATCTTGAGCAATAAGGGCTTGAACCTTTTCATCACTTAAATCAAATGCTGCAATATTGTAGCCATTATCTGCTAAATTAAGCACCAGATTTTTACCCATAACACCTAGGCCAATAAAGCCAATGTCACACAAAAATTTATCTTGTGTCATAAATATTTTTCCTCTGCCAAATAAGGTCGGGAGTCTTGGCTCGCAACTATTCTTCAAAATTTTGCGCATTCTATCATGCTATTTCTAAAGTATTGTACAAAATACGCAATTAATTAAGCTGTAAATACAAAGTTTTGTAATTAAAACAAAACAACAGGCTAAATATGAAATATTAAGTCAAAAAAGCTATGTTTAGCTTGTAATAATCTCAAAATGGTGTAATTTTACTACATAATGAAGTTAAGAGGTTCTCCATGAAAATTAAAGTTGGTATTAATGGTTTTGGCCGTATTGGCCGTTTTGTATTTAGAGCAGCCGCAGTACGTGATGACATTGAAATTGTTGGTATCAACGATTTGATGGATATCGAATACATGGCCTATATGTTGAAATATGATTCAACTCATGGCCGTTTTCAGGGCACTGTTGATGTAATTGACGGGCAGTTAGTGGTAAATGATAAAGTAATTCGTGTCACCGCTGAGCGTAACCCTGAAGATTTAAAATGGAATGAAATTGATGTAGATGTTGTGGTTGAATCTACTGGTTTATTCCTAACCGATGAAACAGCGCGCAAACACATTACTGCCGGTGCCAAGCAAGTGGTCTTAAGTGCACCGTCAAAAGATGATACCCCTATGTTTGTTTGTGGTGTTAACTTAGACACCTATGACGGGCAAGATATTGTTTCAAATGCCTCTTGTACCACTAACTGTTTAGCGCCTATCGCTAAAGTATTGCATGATAATTGGGGCATCGAACATGGCCTGATGACCACAGTACATGCGACCACCGCGACGCAAAAAACAGTAGATAGCCCTTCAGCTAAAGATTGGCGCGGTGGTCGTGGTGCCAGTCAAAATATCATCCCGTCATCAACGGGTGCGGCAAAAGCGGTTGGTAAAGTTATTCCTGAGTTAAATGGTAAGTTAACCGGTATGGCATTTCGTGTACCAACCCCGAATGTATCGGTAGTTGATTTAACGGTAAACTTGAAAAAACCAGCCACTTACGCAGAAATTTGTCAAGCCATGAGCGCGGCTGCAGAAGGTGAGCTAAAAGGTATTTTAGATTACACTGAAGATGCTGTGGTCTCGAATGATTTTATCGGTGCAACCTGTACATCAATATTTGATGCGACAGCAGGTATTTCTTTAACCGATACCTTTGTTAAAGTTATTGCTTGGTACGATAATGAAATTGGTTATTCAAACAAGGTACTCGATTTAGTTGCCTTCATACACCAATACGAAAAATAAACGCCGGTGAAATAAACACTCTGGTATAAAAAAGCTAGGTCATTCATTGAGCTAGCTTTTTTTTGTCTTGTTTTTATAAAGTATTATAAAAAATATGCATTATTAATACAGAAAATAACGTTAGCTTATGGAAGCATTAATTTGTTGTAAGACAAGTTGTGGATCTTTTGCTTTAGTAATGGGGCGTCCGATCACCAAATAGTCGACACCCACATTCATTGCTTGCTCTGGCGTCATAATCCGCTGTTGATCATCTTGCGCCGAGCCTGCCGGTCTTATGCCAGGGGTTATCAATTTAAATTCTTTACCTAAATCCAATTTTAATTGCTCAGCTTCCCATGCAGAACAAACAACACCATGCAAACCACTTTGTTTGGCTAGATTCGCTAAAAAACTCACCTGCTCTGCCGGAGATTTAGTAATGCCTAAACCACGTAGGTCATCCTCGCTCATACTTGTTAATACGGTGACCGCTATTAATAACGGCGCATCTTTGCCGTAATGATCTAATGCCTGCTTAGCTTTAGTCATCATTTGGCTACCACCACTAGCATGAACATTCACCATCCAGACACCTAAATCAGCAGCTGCGGTAACCGCTTTTGCCACAGTATTAGGAATATCATGAAATTTTAAATCGAGAAATACATCAAAGCCCTTCCCTGTCAGTTGCTTGACAAACTCAGGACCAAAGTAGGTAAACATTTCTTTACCGACTTTTAAGCGAGCATCTGTGGGTTGAATCTTATCAACAAATGATAACGCAGCTTCTTTTTTATCAAAGTCTAGAGCGACTACTACTTTTGGATCGTTCATGATTTTTCCTTTGTGTTCTTTACTTAAGGCCTTCAATTAATTCCTGAAGGTCTAGTTTGTTGCTAACTTTTAATATTACTAACAGAAAATTAATAAACTGGATATTCAAAGCGAGTTTCTTCAATATTGAGAAAAAAGCACGGAGCTGACGAATGTCAGTGAGTACTTTTGACAATAATATAGTTGAAAGTAGCAACGAATATGCTGTTTATTCGCCTTCGAGCCCGCGGATCGGTTTCAATTGCTCCCACTCATGACATGATGGACATGACCAATAATGAATCTGGCTATTAAAGCCACAAGTACGGCAGCTATATCTGTGTTTAATTTTCAAATATTCACTGATCAATTCTTTAATTAAATCTAAGCCGGTATTGCTGACCGGCCCATCTGTCGATGTCATTTGCATATTGACGAAGTGTTCAAAGCCACGGATAGTCGGTCTACGCTTTAACGCTGACACAATAAATTCTAATGCTTTTTTCTTACCGTGTTTTTGCTCTACATAGCTAAGGTAGCAGATTAACGCCCCTGAGCTTGCCGTTTCATCATAAACCATTTTAATAAAGCTATAGAATTCTTCCAGAGCATCTAAGCGAGTATAACAAGCTAACATTTGGTCAATAACATCAGGAAAAAACTCATTATCTTGATGATAAATAGCTTGATAACACTTAGCCGCTAACTCACATTGCTGATGACTCTCATAAATTTTAGCCATCAGCCAATTTGCGCGACATGAATTGGGATCGAGTAACAGTGCTTGCTCTAGTAATTCAATCACTTCAATAAATTGATCTTGTTCAAAAGCTGTGGTCGCTAATTCACAATAAAAGTTAGCTAGGGTATGCAATAAGCGTTTATCTTTATATTTTACGATTAATTTTTTTCTGTCTATGCCATGCTGCCAATCTTTTGTTGATTGAAAGATTTTCAATAAATACGATAACGATTTTACCCCATAATCTTTCGACTTTAACAACTTGGTAAACATAGTTTCCGCACGATCATACAAACCTGCGCTTAAAAAATCTTTACCTAACTCAAAGACCGCTTGCTGTTTATCTTTAGTGGGGAGGTGATTTAACCTAACAAGATGCTCGTGAACTTTTAATGCACGGTCTAACTCACCACGTTTACGAAATAAATTGGCCATAGCAAAATGTGCTTCAACACTATCATCTTCAACCTTTAGCGCATCGAGCAATGAATCAATAGCTTTATCTTGCTGGTTCGATAGTAAGTAATTTAAGCCAGTAGAGTATTTTATCGATAGATCTTGTTTTGCTGTTTGTTGGTTTTGTTTGATGCTATTACGCCCCATAAACCAGCCATAAGCCATAGCAACGGGTAATAATAAAAAGAGTAATTCAATCATTTGATCTCTTGAGACAGGTGGTATAAAGAAAGAGAGAAGTCTAGTGTTAAGTCATATGACACTACACTTCCTGAGATTTATTTTTCGCGAATGCTTTTTTACTTTTTCGTACAATACGCCAAAGAATAGTAACTAATAAACCTAAGAAAAATCCTAGACCAGTAAATAAACTCACCGCGGCAGCCACAGTTAATTCTGTGCGCGCAATTAAATAGTTTAAGGTCAGTAATTGCTCGTTTTGGCTACCAAAAATAAATGCTACGGTAAGTAAAACTAAGATAAAAAAGAGTGTAGTATATAATCGCATTTTCATCGGCCTTGTTAAATTTTGCAAAAAAAAACGGCATGGTTAACATGCCGTTTATTATCTAATTTTTTAGTTAGCTTTGCAATTTATGCTACAGAAAGATTAACTCTTTCACGTAACTCTTTGCCTGGCTTAAAGTGAGGAACGTATTTCCCGCTTAACTCAACCGATTCACCGGTCTTTGGATTTCTTCCAACTCTAGGTGCGCGATAATGCAATGAAAAACTCCCAAAACCTCGAATTTCAATGCGCTCACCTTTTGATAAAGATTGTGCCATTAATTCTAAGATTTCTTTGATTGATTTTTCCACGTCTTTAGCGGATAAATGACTTAATTTATCGGATAATTTTTCAATAAGTTCTGACTTAGTCATGCTCGACCTCTCAGTATTTACCTAGCACCGCGCAACTTTACTTATCGTATAAAGTTGGCTCCGCCGATGGCGTTTAAAATAAGAAAAGAGTATCACCACAATAGTGATAAATACTCTTTTCACTTGCTGTAATAATTACAGCACCATTGCAAAGTAAAACTAATTCCGTTTAAGGAATATTAGTTTTTAGCGTTTTTAAACGCTGCAGCCATAGCACTTAAACCACTTTCTTCAACTTGGTTTAGGTTATCCATTGCTTCACGTTCGTCAGCTTGATCTTTTGCTTTGATAGATAAGCTAATAGTACGATTCTTACGATCCACACCCATAAACTTAGCTTCAACGTCGTCACCAACTTTAATTACTGTAGAGGCATCTTCGATACGGTCTACAGAAATGTCGCTAACACGTAGGTAACCAACAACACTTTCAGCTAACTCAATAGTTGCGCCTTTAGCATCAACTTCAATTACCTTACCAGTAACAATAGCACCTTTTTTCTTATCTGTCAGATACATATTGAACGGGTCGTCTTCAGCTTGTTTAACGCCTAACGAGATACGCTCACGTTCTGGGTCAACTTGTAAAACGATAGCGTCGATTTCATCACCTTTCTTATAATCACGAACGGCTTCTTCACCACCAGCCCATGAAATATCAGATAAGTGAACTAAACCATCAATGCCGCCGTCAAGACCGATGAAGATACCAAAGTCAGTGATTGACTTGATCTTACCTGAAACTTTATCACCTTTGTTGAAGTTTTTAGCAAACTCTTCCCAAGGGTTAGCAATACACTGTTTAAGACCTAGAGAAATACGACGACGTTCTTCGTCAATTTCTAATACTAGCACTTCAACTGTGTCACCTAAGCTAACAACTTTAGATGGGTGGATATTTTTGTTAGTCCAATCCATTTCAGAAACGTGAACTAAACCTTCAACGCCTTCTTGGATTTCAACAAAACAACCGTAGTCAGTTAAGTTAGTTACGCGACCAGAAAGTTTAGAACCTTCTGGGTAACGGTTAGCAATTGCTACCCATGGATCTTCGCCTAACTGCTTCATACCTAGAGATACACGAGTACGCTCACGGTCAAATTTCAATACTTTAACTTGAATTTCATCGCCAACATTTACGATTTCACTTGGGTGTTTAACACGTTTCCAAGCCATATCTGTGATATGTAATAAACCATCAATGCCGCCTAAATCAACGAATGCACCGTAGTCAGTAAGGTTCTTAACGATACCTTTAACTTCTTGGCCTTCCGCTAATGATTCAAGTAATTCATCACGTTCTGCACTGCCTTCAGCTTCAATAACAGCACGACGTGAAACAACTACGTTATTACGCTTTTGATCAAGCTTAATAACTTTGAATTCTAATTCTTTACCTTCAAGGTGAGCAGTGTCACGTACTGGACGAACATCTACTAATGAACCTGGTAAGAAAGCACGAATGTTGCTAACTTCAACAGTGAAACCACCTTTAACTTTACCGTTGATAACACCGATAACAGTTTCTTTTTCTTCGTATGCTTTTTCAAGCACTTGCCATGCTTCGTGACGTTTCGCTTTTTCACGAGAAAGAATCGTTTCACCGAAACCATCATCAGTTGCATCTAGGGCTACGTCAATTTCATCACCAACAACTACTTCAAGTTCACCAGCAGCGTTTTTAAATTGATCAATTGAGATAACACTCTCAGATTTAAGGCCAGCATCAACAATAACATTGTCTTTGTTAATGGCTACGATTGTACCCTTGATAATTGAACCAGGGCGTGTTTCGATTTCTTTTAAACTTTCTTCAAAAAGTTCTGCAAAATTTTCCATCATAACTTGTAATAACTCAGCTATTAATCCAGTCAACGTCAATGTTTCATGGGGTGGTTAAGTATGCCCAGTGCATCCATACAGTAGGCTTTCAAATAAAAGTTCTTTAATGCTAGCAGGTATTAATGATTAAGCTAACTTAAAGCTGGTTGTTTTACGTTAACTTGCCATTGGCAAACGACAGAATTTTATTGACCACTTCCGTAATGGAAATATCAGTAGAATCAATCATTAACGCACCCTCTGCTGGGATAAGCGGCGCCACCTTACGGTTTTGATCTCGCTCATCTCGTTGACGTATATCATCCAAAAGGCGGCCGATTTTAACATCAAAGCCCTTTTCTTTCAACTGATTAAAACGTCTTTGTGCGCGCTCTTCTGCACTGGCCGTTAGAAATATTTTAACTTCTGCTTGCGGGAAAACGACTGTGCCCATATCACGACCATCAGCAACCAGCCCTGGACTCACGCTAAAAGCACGTTGTCTGCGTAATAATGCTTCTCGAACACGAGGAAAGGCCGCCACTTGTGAAGCTAACTCACCGATTTCTTCGGTACGAATAATATCGGTAACATTCTCGCCTTCTAAAATAACGGTTCCTTCACCTTGATTATTAATTTCAAATTGCACATCTAAGTGGGCAGCCATAGGGATAAGCGGCTCTTCATCATCTAAGGAGAGTTGATGATGCTGAATTGCCACCGCTAAGACACGGTAAATAGCACCACTATCGAGCAGATGCCAACCCAATTGATCCGCTACTATCCGAGCAACGGTCCCCTTACCTGCACCACTTGGACCATCAATGGTAATAATGGGGAATTTTTCATTCATATAGTTTTCCTTTCTTTACGCCACAGTACGTTATTCATTTTAAAGCATTATAAACAATTTAACGCGACAACACTCTGTTGTTTTGTAACATTATCACCCAACTTACGCTTGAGTAATGGATAAACCTACTTCATTTGCTAAACTAACAAAATTAGGAAAAGAGGTGGCTACATTATCACAATCTAAAATAGTAATACTACCGGTTGCTCTTAATGAACTAATAGCAAATGACATGGCGATTCGGTGATCATCATGACTATGAATGGTACCTGAGCCGATTTCCCCACCGGTAATGTCAATACCATCGTCAAAAACAGTACACTCTATACCAAGTTCAACAAGGCCGTCAGCCATCGCCTGGATACGATCACTTTCTTTTACTCTTAACTCTTCTGCGCCGCGTAATCTCGTTGTACCATTAGCACAGGCTGCGGCAATAAATATTGCTGGAAATTCATCGATAGCGAGCGGCACATCACGTTCACTAATATCTATGCCCTGTAATTGCGATGCTTTAACAACAATATCAGCAACGGGCTCACCACCAGCCATGCGTTCATTGATAATGGTTAAATCACCTTGCATTGCTTTTAAAATATTTATAGCACCGATGCGGGTTGGGTTCATGCCTACATTACGAATCGTCAGTTGCCCTGACTTAGCAATTAAGCCAGCAACCATAAAAAAGGTAGCCGAAGAAATATCACCCGGTATTTGAATATCACAAGCGGTCAATTCATGGCCACCTTCAATAGAAATACGTGTTTTTTGTTCGTCTCCGTCGATATTTTTCTCAACAGTAACAGGGTAACCAAAAGCGGTTAACATACGTTCAGTATGATCACGAGTAATGCCAGGTTCAATCACGCTAGTAACACCTTCTGCATACATGCCAGCTAAAATAACGCAAGACTTCACCTGAGCGCTAGCCATAGGCAATATATAATCGATAGCTTTGAGCTTTTGATTTTCTGCAAGTCCCTGACAAACAACCGGTGGTGTGCCATCTTCACGTGCACTTATATTAGCAGCCATTAATTGTAATGGCTCAACGACACGTGCCATAGGTCTTTTATTTAACGATACATCACCGGCCATAGAAGAACTAAACTGCTGTCCAGCTAGGATGCCCGAAAGCAAACGAATAGAGGTACCTGAGTTGCCAATATCAAGCTGTTCTTTCGGCTGTGATAAACCATGTAAACCTTTACCGTGAACAGTCACATTATGATCGCTATCTGGCCCTTCAATTTCTATGCCCATCGCTTTAAAGCAATTCATAGTCGCTAAACAGTCTTGACCCGGTAAAAAGCCTTTAATATGGGTAGTACCATTGGCTAATGAACCAAACATGATTGAGCGATGAGAAACTGATTTATCGCCAGGTACTATAATATCACCTGAAACGCTATGACCAGGGCGAGTAGTAAAGGTTAACGCCTTTTTTGCTTGAGACATGGATATTCCAACTATTAATAATATTGTTCTAGAAAGTGTTAAAAATAATTTTTCTTTGTTTTATTGTTAAGTAAGAGCCACTAACTTTTATTTTCTTGCTCAAACTTTGCCATAAAGGCAACAAGGGCTTGCACACCTGCCAGTGGCATGGCGTTATAAATGCTTGCCCGCATACCGCCAACCATTCTATGGCCTTCTAGCGCCATTAAACCCGCAGCTTCAGATTCACTTAAAAACTTATCATTTAAGCTGTCATCTTTTAGCCAAAAAGGAATATTCATCTTGCTACGATACTGGCTTTCTATGTGATTAAGGTAGAAGTCACTTTTATCGATAGCTTGATACAATAGCTCAGCTTTAACTTTATTTACTTTAGCCATTGCCTTTACCCCACCTAACTCTTTGAGCCACTGAAAGACCAAACCGGCAAGATACCAAGCATACGTTGGCGGCGTGTTATACATAGAATTATGATCGGCAGATGTTTTATAATTCATAATACATGGCGTTGCTATTTGTGCATGACCAAGTAAATCTTCTCGAATAATAACAATGGTTAAACCAGATGGACCAATGTTTTTTTGTGCCCCTGCGTAAATTAAAGCAAACTTACTGACATCCACTTCATGGGATAAAATAGTTGATGACATATCAGCGACTAAAGGCACACCATGTGTTTCTGGAATAGTATTAATTTCAAGACCATTAACGGTTTCATTGGGACAGTAATGGACATAAGCGGCATCGGGGTTAAGTGGCCAGTCTGAACTGGCTAAAAGGCTCAAGCTGATATCATTGTCTTGGTTGATATTAATGGTATTAATGTCACCAAAGTTTTTGGCTTCAACCGCCGCCGCTTTTGACCAAGAGCCTGAGACAATGTAATCCGCAGACTTACCCTGAGGTAACAAGTTAAGTGGTACCGCAGAAAATTGTCCTCGTCCACCACCATGGCAAAACAATACTTGGTAATTATCAGGAATAGACATCAACTCACGCAAGTCTGCTTCTGCTTTTTTAGCCATAGCGATATAAATATCACTACGGTGACTGAGTTCCATCACAGAGCATCCTGTGTCTTGCCAATTAACAAATTCTTGCTGTGCTTTTGCCATTACCGCTGTCGGTAACATGGCCGGTCCAGCACAAAAATTAAAAACTTTAGACATTATCATTCCTAATCATGTTAACTATGCCCGTTAAAGTCACTTTAAACCCCATCGAAGAAGCGTTTGAGCAACATCACTTCATCGTTGCTGTAACTTATAATGGCACAACCATTATTTCATCACTACACCTTGAATTGAAATGACTTAAGCACTCTGAAACATGCATCTTGAATGGTAACGGGTATGGTATCTTAAATATTATTTTTTATTAATAAAATCACATTAAAAAAGGCGGTTATTAGCCGCCCTTGTCATTGTTACTACGACAATTACTCTTGTTTGTCGTCTTGTTTTTCGTCTTGTGTGCTATCTGCACTATCCTGCTGAGCGCTATGCTCTGGACTGTTTTCAGAATTGGGCTCGGCACTCGTTTCGACTATCTCGTCACCCTCAGCAACTTCTTCAACGTGTTCGGGCTCCTCAATTTCATCAATACGTTGTAGTGCAACCACATGCTCATTCTCTGCTGTACGAATCAGACGTACCCCTTGAGTATTGCGGCCGATAACGCTCACTTCATTAACGCGGGTACGAACTAGAGTACCATTATCAGTAATTAGCATAATTTCATCAAGTTCTTCAACTTGCACTGCGCCAACAACTTTACCATTACGTTCGCTGACTTTAATAGAAACAACACCTTTCGTCGCTCTACTTTTCGCTGGATATTCTGCTAATTCAGTACGCTTACCAAAACCATTTTCGGTAATGGTTAGAATGGCACCATTATTTTTAGGCACAATAAGCGAAACAACTTTTTGATCACCGTCAAGTCGAATACCACGAACACCTGTACCGGTACGACCAATGGAGCGTAAGGCTAGTATTTCTTCGCCAGTTTCAGGATCAATTTTAACTGCACCTGTTTCACTATCACGAGCTTTCTCATTGAAACGCACCACTTTACCTGCATCAGAGAAAAGCATTATATCGCTTTCACCGTTAGTAATATCAACACCAATTAAGGTATCGTCATCACGCAAGTTCAAAGCAATGATGCCATTGGCACGTTGATTTGAATAAGCCTTCAATGGTGTTTTCTTAACGGTGCCCGAAGCAGTGGCCATAATGATAAATTTATCATCTTCATATTCACGCACGGGTAAAATAGCAGTAATACGTTCATTACTTTCTAATGGTAAGATGTTTACAATCGGTCTACCTCTGGCAGTACGGCTTGCTAACGGTAATTGGTAAACTTTCAACCAATATAATTTACCACGATTTGAGAAACATAAGATGGTGTCATGGGTATTCGCCACTAATAAACGTTCGATGAAGTCTTCTTCCTTCATCTTAGTTGCCGCTTTGCCTTTACCACCACGACGCTGAGCTTCGTAATCACTTAATATTTGGTACTTAACATAACCTTCGTGAGATAAGGTCACGACAACATCTTCTTCAGTGATTAAATCTTCTAACGATAAATCATGGGAAGCGTCAGTGATTTCAGTTCGACGTTCATCGCCAAATTCTTCACGAATAGCAATAAGCTCTTCACAAATAATTTCCATTAAACGTGATGGCGTAGTCAAAATATGCAGTAATTGCGCAATTAGCTCTAATAGCGATTTGTACTCGCTTAAAATCTTTTCGTGTTCCATGCCCGACAATTTATATAACTGCAAGTCCACGATGGCTTTTGCTTGTTCTGCGGTTAAATAATATAAACCCTCACGAATACCGTATTCTGCTTCTAACCACTCAGGGCGTGCGGCATCATTGCCTGACGCGCTAAGCATATCGGCAACAGCACCTAATGCCCAACCTTGGGCAATCAGTTTTTCTTCGGAATCTTTTCTATTGCTTGAATTTTTAATTAATTCAATGATCGGGTCAATATTTATTAAGGCAATCGATAAGCCTTCTAAGATATGAGCACGTTCGCGTGCTTTCTTTAATTCAAAAATTGTTCTACGAGTAACCACTTCACGGCGATGTAAAACAAACTCTTCAAGCATCTCTTTAATGTTAAATAATTTTGGTTGACCGTTAGTTAACGCCACCATATTAAAACCAAAAGAGACCTGCATCTGTGTGAGTTTAAATAAGTTATTTAAAACAACTTCACCGACTTCGCCACGTTTGATTTCGATAACCATGCGCATGCCGTCTTTATCCGACTCATCACGCAAAGCTGAAACACCCTCAAGACGTTTATCTTTCACTAGCTCGGCCATTTTTTCAATGAGACGTGCTTTATTTACTTGATACGGTAATTCATGGACAATAATGGTTTCTTTACCCGTAGTTTCGTGCACTTCAATGCTGGCGCGAGCACGAATCTTTATTTTACCACGACCCGTACGATAGGCTTCTTCGATACCCGCACGGCCACTGATAATACCTGCTGTTGGAAAGTCAGGTCCTGGGATAATTTCTAATAACTGTTCAAATGATATTTCACTGTTTTCAATAAGCGCTAAACAGCCATTGATGACTTCAGTCAAGTTATGTGGCGGGATATTGGTTGCCATACCTACCGCAATACCACTACTACCATTGACTAACAAGTTAGGCACACGCGTTGGCATAACCACGGGGATAAATTCAGTGCCATCATAGTTAGGCACAAAATCAACGGTTTCTTTCTCTAAATCAGCTAAAATAGAATGGGCAATTTTAGACATACGGATTTCGGTATAACGCATTGCCGCGGCACTATCACCATCAACAGAACCAAAGTTACCCTGCCCGTCTATCAGCATGTAACGTAATGAGAATGGTTGCGCCATACGAACGATGGTATCGTAAACAGCCGTATCACCATGGGGGTGATACTTACCAATAACATCACCAACCACACGGGCTGATTTCTTATACGCTTTGTTCCAATCATTACCTAAGACATCCATGGCGAATAAGACGCGGCGATGTACAGGTTTTAAGCCATCACGAACATCAGGCAATGCACGCCCAACTATTACGCTCATGGCATAATCTAAATAGGAGGTTTTTAGTTCATCTTCAATATTAACTTGAACTATTTGTTTGGCCAGATCGGACATAAATCGATGGTATCCCTTAACTAATTCTTTTGCTTAACAAAACATCTAATATAGCGAGGCTAATTATTAGCGTCTTGAAAAACGCTATTTTAAAGATTTTATTGTTATCTAATAGACACTAACAATAGTAATCAACGCAGCATACTAGCATAAAAATGTTTGATGCCATACCGCTTTATTTAAAGCATTTTTAAGGGGTTATAATCAGTTTAAAAAAACAACAAAATAGCCTTGATTTGATCTATACCCTTTGTTTCAAAATAACTTTGGTTTAGAATAAAATAATGAAAAGTTAACTTGAAGCTTAAAATACTATGTCAACCAAACCGCTTAACGTAAATGAAGATGAAATTGCAAAATTTAATAAAATTGCCAGTCAATGGTGGGATTTAAATGGAGACTTTAAACCCTTACATCAAATCAACCCATTAAGAGTACAATTTATATGTCAACATATTGCCTGGCTAGATAACGACACTCAAGCAAATAATGGCTTGTATGATAAGCAAGTCATCGATGTAGGTTGCGGAGGTGGCATCTTATCTGAATCATTAACAAAGTTAGGTGCTAAAGTCACCGGGATAGATATGGGCATGGAACCCTTAAATGTTGCTAAATTACATGCACTAGAAACCAGTTTATCCATAGATTATCAGAAGATTACCGCAGAAGAAAAGGCGCTAGCATGTAGTGAAACGTTTGATGTGGTTACCTGTATGGAAATGCTTGAACATGTGCCTGACCCTGCTTCCGTGGTGCAAGCGTGTGCGACATTAGTCAAACCGGGTGGTTTGGTGTTCTTTTCAACGCTAAATAAGGGTATTAAGTCATATTTACTGGCCATAGTTGCCGCAGAAAAAATCTTGAAAATTGTTCCCGACGGTACCCATGACCATGATAAATTCATTCGCCCTTCACAACTCATTAGCTGGGCAGCATTACATGGCTTAAAGTGTATTGATGCCAGTGGCATTCACTACAATCCGTTAACGGGCAATCACAAACTGATAGACTCTCTTGATGTTAATTATATTATCTGTTGTCGTAAGCTTTGATAGCAAGCGATAGACCTAGCTAAATTAAAGAATGCTAGTGCTTAACGTAAGGAATAAGAGTGTTGTATTAATAGCCAAGTTGTTTAAACATTAATCTGCTGTTGCCATTAATTCATAAGTCATTGTTATTAATACACATTAAATCCGTTATACTAAATCATTATAGCGAGCAGATATTTTTACTAAAAATAATTTATGAAATTGAGTGCAGACTAAAATAACTAAAATAATCGTTGCTTTTGGTAAATTCCAAAATGAAATAGTCTTGCTAGGTTAGTCAACACTAACCCTGGTTTTTTGGAAATAAAAATGGCAACGATGAACGTGTTTTATCACTTGCAAAACAGCTCAAACCCCATTATCTTGTGTTTGAAATTATAAAAAACCCTAGATATTGTGCATTTGCTGCTCAGTCGTTATTTTAAAATACTTCGTTTTTAGGCTGCTATTTGCTAAAACGAGTGTGGGATTTTTTATTAGGGAAGTTTTAGACCCTTTTTATTAGGGACGATAAATAAGCAATCACAATAATCTCTTTACAGGTACTTCATGAATAACAACCTCTTTGTAACCAAACGAAATGGCGAGAAAGAAGCCATTGACCTTGAAAAAATTCACCGTGTTATTGCTTGGGCCGCGGAAGGACTTGAAAAAGTCTCTGTTTCTCATGTAGAGCTCAAATCTCATATTCAATTTTATGATGGCATAAAGACTGAAGATATTCACGAAACCATTATAAAATCTGCCGCGGATCTTATTTCAGAAGAAACACCTGATTATCAATACCTTTCGGCAAGGTTAGCAGTATTTCATTTGCGTAAAAAAGCCTATGGTCAATTTGAACCGCCGGCGCTTTACACCCACGTTGTTAAAATGGTGCAAGCAGGGAAATATGATCAACACTTATTAACCGATTACACTCAAGATGACTTTGAGCATATGGAAAAGTTTTTAGATCATAGTCGTGATCTAGCCTTTAGTTATGCCGCGGTAAAACAGCTTGAAGGTAAATACTTAGTCCAAAACCGTGTTACCGGTGAAATTTACGAGAGCGCACAATTTCTTTATTTGTTAGTTGCTGCCTGTTTATTTGCTAAATATCCAAGTGAAACACGATTACAGTATGTAGAAAAATTCTATCATGCTATCTCAACCTTCAAAATTTCATTACCGACACCTATTATGGCTGGCGTACGCACACCTACCCGCCAATTTTCATCTTGTGTATTAATCGAATGTGGTGATAGTTTAGACTCAATTAATGCTACCTCTAGTGCCATTGTGAAATATGTTTCTCAACGTGCTGGTATTGGTGTTAATGCGGGAAGAATTCGTGCCTTAGGGAGCACTATACGAAACGGTGAAGCATTTCATACCGGTTGCATTCCCTTTTACAAACACTTTCAAACCGCAGTAAAAAGTTGTTCACAAGGTGGTGTCCGTGGCGGTGCTGCAACCCTCTTCTATCCCTTGTGGCATTTAGAAGTAGAAAGTTTACTGGTGTTAAAAAATAACCGTGGGGTCGAAGAAAACCGTGTTCGTCATTTAGACTATGGCGTGCAATTTAATAAATTAATGTATCAACGCCTCATTAAAGGGGGGGTTATTACCTTATTTAGTCCCAGTGATGTACCTGGCCTTTACGATGCATTTTTTGAAGACCAAGAAAAATTCGAACAACTTTATGTACAATATGAAAATGATGATTCTATCCGTAAAAAACGTATTAAAGCGATAGAGTTATTTACCTTGTTTGCTCAAGAACGTGCCAGCACAGGTCGTATCTACTTACAAAATGTCGACCACTGTAATACTCACAGTCCGTTCGATCCCAGCAAAGCCCCGATTCGTCAAAGTAACTTGTGTTTAGAAATTGCCTTACCGACTAAACCCATGAATGACATTAACGATGAAGAGGGTGAAGTGGCTCTTTGTACACTGTCGGCATTTAACCTAGGCGCTATCGATTCATTAGATGAATTAGAGGGTTTAGCCGATCTAGCGGTTCGTGCCTTAGATAGTTTACTTGATTACCAAGACTACCCGCTTGCTGCCGCAAAAAGTGCCAGTATGGCACGCAGAACACTTGGTATAGGTGTTATCAATTATGCTTATTACCTCGCAAAAAACGGTCTTTATTATTCCAATGGTAGCGCGAATAATCTAACCCATCGTACGTTTGAAGCTATTCAGTTTTATTTATTAAAAGCGTCCAATGAATTAGCGAAAGAGCGAGGTGCTTGTCCTAAATTTGATGAAACTCGCTTAAGCCAAGGTATATTACCCATTGATACGTATAAAAAGACCATTGATGATATTACGGGTGAGCCATTACATTTAGATTGGGAAAGTTTACGAGCAAGCATTAAAAAATACGGTGTAAGAAACTCAACTGTTTCCGCGTTAATGCCCTCTGAAACGTCATCACAAATATCTAATGCGACCAATGGCATTGAACCACCACGTGGTTTAATCAGTATTAAAGCGAGTAAAGACGGGGTATTGAAACAAGTAGTGCCTGAGTATGAAAGACTTAAAGATAACTACGAGTTATTGTGGAATATTCCTAATAACCAAGGTTACTTGGAATTAGTAGGCATAATGCAAAAATTTGTCGACCAAGCTATTTCAGCCAATACTAATTACGACCCTGCTAAGTTTGAAGGTGGTAAAGTACCAGTAAAACAAATTCTAAAAGACATTTTAACCGCGTATAAACTAGGCATTAAAACCTTGTATTATCATAATACCCGAGATGGTGCTAGTGATAATATTGAGCTAGAAGATGATAGTTGTGCTGACGGCGCTTGTAAGATTTAATTTGTAAGAAAAACTTACTCAGCTTACCATTTATACATAAAAAAGAGCCTAGCTAAATACTGGGCTCTCGTTACTACTAGCCTAAGAGCAATAAGGCTAGTAGTACTCCAAAGGAATAAGATTCATGACGTATACCACGTTTAACCAAACTCCAAATAATGCGTTATTAGAGCCCATGTTTTTAGGCAATAACGTCAATATATCTCGTTATGATCAACAACGTTATATGGCTTTTGAGAAATTAATTGAAAAACAACTTTCATTTTTTTGGCGCCCTGAAGAAGTTGATGTCTCTAAAGACAGAGCCGACTGGCAGGGATTAACCGACTCTGAAAAACATATTTTCATTTCTAATTTAAAGTACCAAATATTATTAGACTCAATGGCAGCACGCTCTGTTAATGCCGTGTTTTTGCCGTTAGTTTCTTTACCTGAAGTAGAAACCTGGGTGGAAACGTGGGCCTTCAGTGAGACAATTCACTCTCGCTCTTATACTCATATTTTACGAAACTTATTCACCAACCCCAGTGAAGTATTCGATGACATCATTGTTAACCCAGCAATTTTAAAACGCGCAACTAGCATTGCTAAGTATTTTGATGATGTCATTTTGACCACTCAGTTATTGCAATCTCAAGGTGAAGGTAGTTATGAGGTTGAGGGGAAAACAATTGAAGTTAGCACTCGAAAGTTAAAAGAACGTTTATACTTAGCCGTGTGCTCTCTTAATGCCTTAGAAGCTGTTCGCTTTTACGTTAGTTTTGCTTGTTCTTTTGCTTTTGCCGAGCGTGAGTTGCTTGAAGGCAATGCTAAAATCATTAAATTGATAGCCCGCGATGAAGCACTACATTTAACAGGTACTCAACATATTCTAAATAATTGGAAATCAGGAAACGATGATCCTGAAATGAAGATTATTTGTGAAGATATGCGCGATGAGGGTTTGCAAATATTCTTAGAGGTGGTCGAACAAGAAAAAGAATGGGCACAATATTTGTTTAAAGATGGCTCAATGATTGGCCTTAACGCTGAAATACTGAACCAATATATCGAATATATTTCAAATCAACGCTTAACTGCCATTGGCTATGAGGCACCTTTCGATATAAAAAGTAACCCCTTACCTTGGATGAGTGCTTACCTTGTTAGTGATAACGTGCAGGTTGCTCCTCAAGAGACCGAAATATCGAGCTATTTAGTTGGTCAAGTTGACTCTTCTGTTGATGTTGCTGATTTTGACGGTTTTGACTTATAGAGATAAAATGATGGTGATACTAGCCTTAATTTAGGCTGGTTGCATGAATATGAAAGTAAAAAATACCAGTCAAAACATGAAGGACATCATCAAATTGCAGCCTAAAATTACCGTTCAGGGTAAAGTTGTTCCTTTTGAAAATAACGAACAAACTTTACTCGACTGTTTAGAGTCTGCCAACATCGAAGTACATTATCATTGCCGTGATGGCTTTTGTGGTGCATGTCGGGTAACTTTAGTTACCGGCGAAATTAACTATCCCTTAGGGGAACCCTTAGCTTTTGTCGGTGAAAATGAAATCTTACCCTGCTGCTGTGTTCCTGTCACCGACATTAGCATTGCAATAGACGAGTAGCGCCTGTCTTGATAATGTCTAGTAAATGCCTAGCTAACATCCAAGTGTAATTCTATGCCCTTCATCACCCGGCTGAGCTCTGGAGAAAGCAGGGAAAACAAGCCATCAAAATCATCTTGCTGATTATCATTGATAGCGATATCTAGGGCTTTTGTTGCTTCAAACAAAGCCATAGCACCCACTGAACCAGCAACGCCTTTTAAGGTATGAGCTATATGTTTAGCGCTAGCAATATCTTGCTCTTGTATGGCACTTTGTAACTTCTGAGCATCAAGATGGTGATCTTGATAAAACATCACTAAAATTTCTTTAAATAAGTTTTCATCACCTAAGACATTATTAACGCCTACTTCAAAGTCAATACCATCATAATTAAGAACAATAGCATTGCCAACAGTGACGGATAAAACATTATCAGTAGCCATTAAGCTGGCTCTAATGGGATCATCGTCGATGTCGACCAGATTAGTCAGTGAGGCAACATCAATAACTTGATTACGGCCATTTTCTTTCGCAAAATATAGCGCACTATCCGCTTGTTTTAATAATTCATCAATGGTTAAGTAATCATCGTCAGCTAGGACTAGGCCAACACTGACAGTAATTTTTATTTCTGTCTTTTTACTATCCGCATGAGTGATGTTGATACTAAGCTGCTCAACTTGTTGCCGTAACCTCTCGCAAGCAATATAGGCATCGCCACTACTGGTATTAGGCAAACAGACAGCAAATTCTTCACCGCCAATTCGACCAACAATATCATAATCTCTAAATACCTCGGTCATGCTTTGACCAAAAGCGCGCAATACTTGATCGCCCGCATCATGACCGAAATTATCATTAACTTTTTTAAAAAAATCAATATCAAACATTGCTACGACTAATGGTTGCTCTGCTCTATTAGCTAAACTTATGGCTTTACTACTTAGTCCAAAAAAACTGCCACGATTATTCAAATTGGTAAGAAAGTCTGTTTTAGCTAAATATTCAAGTTGAGCGGTCTTTTCTTTTAATCTTATGGCAGTCCTAATGCGCGCAAGCAGCACTTTAGCGACATAAGGTTTGATCACATAATCCCCTGCGCCAAGCTCTAAAGAAGCAACCACTTCATCTTCATCTGTTGAGGCGGATAACATAATCACAGGAATTTGAGCACTTTTTGGTTGAGCTTTAATTTTTGCTAACGTTTCTAAGCCGGAAAGGCCCGGCATATACATATCGAGTAAAATAAGGTCTATTGCCAAGGTATCTAAAAAAACCAATGACTCTTCGCCACTATCACAGCTTGTGACCTGATAGCCGGCAGTACCAAGATCAAACTCTAATAGTAACTGAGTATCTTTGGCATCATCAACTACAAGTATTCTATATGCTTTATCTAAGATCATTTAGCATTCACCCGACAATAAGTTTTAAATCACATCGCTAAAAATTCAGCTAATTCCTTCGAATTAAAAGGTTTTCTAAGGACCGGATAATCCCAGCTTCTATCTTCAATGGCTATGTAGCCACTAATAGAAAACACATTAATATCAGGGAACTTTTCCATCACCAAATTAACCGCTTCTTTACCTGATAAGTCAGGTAAAATCATATCCGTGATAAAGATATCAAAGCCAATATCCGAATTAATTCTGTCTATCAGTTCTTTTTTATTATTGGCGACAACAACGTTTGCCCCTTTACTCTCCAGAAACAATGCCACAAACTCCGCAATACTAACCTCATCATCAAGCACTAAAATGTTGGTATTTTTATAACGTAACGAGTTTGATTTAGGCTCCTTGGCTAAAAACTTTTCTATTAATACTTTGCATTTAAATACTAGGGTAAAATGAGCGCCACCAAGGGCTCCATACCCTTCCACCTGAATCAAGCCATTATGTTTATACATAGTACTATATACATTTGCCAAACCAATACCATTACCTTTATTAACAGATTTAGAGCTATAAAATGGATCAAATATCTTGGTTAAATTTTCTTTTTCTATACCAATACCGCTATCTTTTACATGAATTTCTAAACGATTATTATCCAGTAAGTTTGCTGAAATCTCAATGTGACCACTAAGTCCTTTTTCTTGAATAGCATCTTGAGCATTCAGTACTAAGTTTAATAAAATATTAATAAACTCACCCTGAGGGAAGTTGATTAAACAGTGCATAGGTTTAAAGTTAAAAGTAATCTTGATAGTGCTTAGCAATAACTGTTTAAATAAATATTGATTATCGAAAATGTCTTGTATAGGATCAAAGCTAACAACTTTCACGGTAGGCCGCCGCGTAAATGCCAATAAACGCTCAGTAACATCTTTACCTTTATCTATGGCATTTTTGACTCTGTCGATATAATCAGAAATATCTTCGCCCCGGGAAAACTTTATCTCCAACATTTCAATAGCACCAAGCGCCACGCCTAATACATTATTAATATCATGGGAGACATTACCAAAGGTATTACCTAACAAAGCTAAACGATTAGAGATCACTTGTTGCTGCTCTGTCCGAAACTTATCTGTTACATTCTCCACTATCCAAATATAAATACCTTCATCGGCCTCATAGGTAACTGATAAATCAAACACCGTGGTGTATTTATCAAAGCTAACGTTATTCTCTTTTATTTGACCTTGTTCTTTAGCGAGCTTTTTAAACTCCATATATTCAGTAATGCTAAAATTTATATAATTAAAAAGCACGCCACTGATGCCATCATGATGAGGAGAGATATCTTGATAAACAACATTATCATTATCATCAATAAAGAAGATCGGTACTTTTATGGTAAAATTTACCATAGCCAAAAGCTTTAACTTTTCAAATAAATCTTCACTGCGAGTGATGTCCTTATAAACGCCGAAAACGGCAAGGGCAACGCCATTACTATCACGTTCTACTTCGGCAATGACTTCCACTTTGATTTTTTTTCCCGACGGTTGCGTAAGCGCTGTTTTGAGATAAAAAGGCTGCTGTTGGTGAATAGCATTATGAAAACTAGTGCGAAACTTTGCTCTATCTTTGGCTAAAAGTACATCAACCGCTTTATCAAAAGTGGGTACTATCGATTTATTCGTTAGCCCATGAATACGAAATACTTCTGCCGACCAATCGAGTGTTGCTGATTGGATATCAAAGCGCCAATGACCAGAATTGCTGATACGCTCGGCTAACATTAACCAATCATTTTGTTTTTTTAATTGAACTATCATGTTCTTGGTTTCAGTAACATCTTTTACTGTGCCAAACATTAAACTAGCTCTGCCATCAATATGTTCAACAACTTTACCAACCGCATGTAACCATAACTTATGACCTTGGTGGTTTACAATCGGTATAGTAATATCAATACGATCTATTTCGCCCTTTAAATGTTGTTGTATTTTGCTATGCACATCCTCTAGCGTATTACGATCCAAATGTTTTTCCCATATAACACTTGTGCCTATTTTCTCTTTATTTTCATAGCCCAGTATTTTCATTAACTGGGCGGAATAAAAAATGCTTTCATTAACAAGATCCCATTGCCAATAGGCCTCATCAATGCCCGTTAATACCTTGTGTGTTAATTCGTGTGATTGTGAGCTCAAAATAGTTCATCCTCATCATCAAAATCATAAGTATTATCAATTTGGTCATTCTCGGTATTTAATTGTTGCAGTTGATCAATACTAAATAAAGCTTGATCAAGTAACTGGGTAACTTCTAGAAAATTTATATCATCTTGGCTATGTTTTTTTAGCGCTCCATGCACTAAATCCATAAGGTAATCTTCTTGCTCTTGGGTCATATCTAAAATATGGAAGCTAGTACCCATCTTTTGCACTATTTCATTCATTACTTCTTGTTGATGATGTTTAGATATTTCCACCATTTTTTTAGTTGTACTCACCGCGGTCTTTATTTGTTCTTGCACACTAACCAGTGAATTTTTATAGGTAATGAAGGCAATTCTAGAACCAATACATTCGATAACTGAGGCTAAAGCATCAATAAATATGTCAGTATCAACCGTGTCATTTTCAAGGTTAAGAATAAATAATGATACCAAGGTATGATTGAATATGGTTCTTGAGCCAAAGCGATAAAGACGTGATTTAAACTTCAACAGCTCCATTACTTCAATTTCGACCGGTGAGCACACACCTTTTTGAGCACTATAGAAACTAGGTTTATCATTAATTGGATAAAAAGCAATACAACCATGCAAATCCATACGATTAAAATATGAAAAGACTTCATCTCTAATTTGCTCATAAGAAAAACAATGATTGAGTTTAGAGGTCAATTGCATACAACTGCCATATTTTGATGCTTGCGCCATTGAGACATTGATGACATTATTTTTTGATTTAATTTCATCTTCAAAATCATGTATTTTATCTTGATATTCAATCAGTTTCTCAAGCTTTGAATTAAGGGCTAATAAGGAAAATGGTTTTGCTAAAAAATCATCGGCGCCGCACTCTAAGCCTTTTAATATTGCCTCTTCAGTAGCCATACCTGAATAAAGTACAAATGAGGTTGGCGAATTTTCATGCCCTTGCTGGGATTTAATCCAAGCAGAGCCTTTCTCATTGCCAATATTTTCATCAACTAAAGCGATATCAAATTTGATATTTTCTTTTAGTAAATCTTGAGCTGCCGATAGGTTATGGGCACATTTCACCTCGAAAGAATCTTCTAAACTTTCAGCCAATAACTTTAAGTAGTCAATATCATCATCAATAATTAATAAATTATGTTTCACCATCTTACTATCCTTTTATGATACTTAACGCTACTTAGTCGTGCCAAATATAACTGGCTATCACTAAAGTACCTTGCTCTTGATAATCCAAGGTGTCACAAAGTTGATTGACTAACTCCACCCCTCGACCACTTAACTTTAAACCGTCATTCATGGCCATGCTGTTATCTTTCATAACATCCAAAATATCAAACCCTTGGCCACTGTCTTTAATATTTATTATCATCTTGCCACCTTTAGTCAGGGGAAAGTATTTAAGGGTAATGCCAACAAAATCTTCAGAGCCTTGAATATCACCATTCCCCAACATCTCTAGCCTGTTTGCTCGCTCTTTAAAATATTGACTGAAACCTTCCGCTGAATTTTTTAATGAGGAGTTCAACTCGAGTACCCCATGATCTAGGGCATTAATAAACAGCTCTGTTAATATAGTATATAAACTTTGCCAATGCTCACCAGCGCCTTCTAAATCATTAATTTGATTCATAACTAACGGGATTGGATTAACCTTTTTGAGTAACTCTCCCGTTAAATGTAAGTGATAAGACCAAGTGGGTAATAAATTTTTCACGGTAGAAAAATAGTTATCCTCTTCGGTAAAACCTTCAGGTATTGTTACTTTATTACTCAATTTAATTTGTTGCCAGCCACTACAGGGAACATCGACCAATGAAATATCATCTTCTTGGGCGCAGTTCTGGCAAAAATCATCAAGGCTATTCAAAACCGTGTTTACTAGCATTTTTTTGCCTATGCCATCCATAGCTGCTTTTTCAAAACGCGAAAAGCCAAAGAGTTCACCTGCTTGATTACGGGCTTCAACAATGCCATCAGTGATAAATACTATGCGGTCATTAGCCATAACTTGCACCACTTCGACCTGAGCATCGGCAAGCAATTTCGGTAAAATGCCTAAAGGGGGATGTGTTGAAACAAATTGTTGTTTTATGTTTGCCTGGACATCAAATAAATAGCCATGGGGTAAACCGGCATTAAATATATATGCCGATTTTTCATGCTCTGAAATACAAGCAAAACTGGCCGCAAAAAACAAATCTCCGGGTAATAAGGTAAACATTTGTCGGTTTAATTGAGCGACTATTTCTAATAGGGAAAAGCCCTTTTTAGTCATTGCTCTGAACGTTTCAGTGACTGGAATAGCACCAATGGATGCCCGTAAGCCATGGCCGGTGAAATCCCCAAGTAAAATATGCAGATCACCATTAGGACATAAGGCACTCAACTGGATATCACCGCTAAAAATTGTGGCGGCTTTTTTAATAACACCAATCTTATCTAAGGCAAAGTTTCTCGCTTCAATAACTCCTGACATCATTTTTTCAGCAAGCTCAGCATCTTTCTGTTGCTCTAGTTGTAGACCTTTTACTTGGTCAACTAAATCACTAATCCTTTGAATAGACTTTATTTTTGCCTTGAAAACCCTAGGCGTAAAAGGCCGTACCAAAATACTATCACCGCCAGCCTCGACACTATCGATAAAGGCTTGTTCGCTATCCATGCTGGTAATAAATATAAGTGGCGCTAGTGTGCCCTCCCCCGACAGTTTCTTTATTCTCCTGCTCGCTTCAAAACCGTCCATAATAGGCATATTAATATCCATTAAGACAAGATCTGGTTGGTGTTCAATATACATTTGCACACCACTAGCACCATCATTAGCAATAATTACTTGATAATTTTCCTCATTCAATAACACAGTTAACAATTTACATTGCATTTTTGAATCATCAACAACTAAAGCAAGTTTTTGATTTTTATGCATATATTACCCTTGGTATCGGTAAAAAGAAGGTATCAGATTATTCAATCGTCATTAGCCGTTGAAATTGCGCTATTTCTAAAATTTTCCTTACGGTCTCGCTTGGTTTTGAAATAGTTAATTGTCCCGCATAAAGTTGTACATGATCTTTAAGTAATAAAATCATACCCAAAGCGGAACTGTCCATATATTCTGTTTTGCTTAAATCAAGTACGTAGCTTAAATCTTGAGTGGTAATACTGGTGTAAGCATCACGAAATAGCTGGTGTAATGAGAAATCAAAACGAGCATCAATGGCAATAACGAGTTCTTTTCCATCTGGTGAAATTCTACGGCTAACGGTCATAACAGCATTCCTTATATAGTTAAATAATTAAACAAGTTAAAATAAATCTACTTCACCTTCTTCCATATTAAGCTGTAATACACTCCGTGAGTTATCTGCTTTTTGAGTCGCTTGATAGACACTTTGACAAGTACATTTGAGCTTAACTAATTGTTCGTGCATATCTTCATCAGTGTTTTTATTAAACATTGCCAAGACATCACTTATTTCATGAATACTACTGATATTCAGTTGTAAGGATTCTAATGACTGTCGGGTTATGTCTTCAAATTGCAAAGAACGAATACCAAGGCTTACTGCTTGAGTTATCTGAGGTGCTAGGGTGGCAAGTTCTGCCACACTTTTAGCCGTTTGAATGTTGACCTGCTCAACATGACTCATCATGACAGACATCTGCTCCTTTGCTTCAAGGGTTGAAGTCATATCTGCCGAGGCCATTATTTCAACGGATGAACGAAGGTTGGCAATGATGCCCTTAGCTTTATTTATTTCAATACGAATATCCTCATTGAGTGCTGTTGAGCCGATAGACAATGAACGTACTTCATGAGCAACGACGGCAAAACCACGACCAGCTTCGCCGGCTCTTGCCGCTTCAATGGCGGCATTTAAGGCCAATAAGTTAGTTTGACTTGCTAAGCCTTCTACCTGAGACAACAACTTAAATATGCGGTTAAATTGTGACACCATTTCATCGGTATAAGTCATAGTTACCAGGCTTTGCTTACTGGTATTAATAATGACACTAACAAAGTCATCTAAGGTTTTATTGGAATCAGTGACAAAGTTTTCTAATGTTACACCGTCGCCCTCTTCTGTCCTGCCAGAATGAGAAATCAGTACTTTGATCATATGCTGCTGCTCTTCACTTAGTCTCTGCAGATTCTTAAAACTATCCGATATGCCCGTTACGGCATCAGCGACAACGTTCTTTGTCCGCGCTAATTCTTGTTCAACGATATTAATTTCTTGATGAATAAATTGTTGTAATTCAAAAATAACGCTATGGATAAGTTCCTCATCAACCACAGGCATGCCCGTCTCAGTCGTAGTCATACATTCTTGTTGGATTATTTTATTAACTTGAGCCGCTAAAGCGAGCAATAGGATGAGTAATATAGCTAATAACAGCATAAGAATTGTTTTATCATCAGTAAAGAGGTAACTGGTCAATGACAGCAGACATAAAAAGCACGAGGCATACAAACCCTTTTTTAAATTTCTCATAAAACGCCGCCAACACAATTTTTAGCTAAGACATCTTGCATTTCAACACGAGTTAAACCGGCGTAATCAAGAAGATGTTTAGTCACTTCAAGCAAAGGAGCTTGCATAGTATGAGCCGATATTGCATGGGCTTTGCCCGGCATACCCCATATTAAGCTCGAATTTTTATCTTGAATAATAGTGCGTGAACCCAATTCTTTTAGCCGTAACATGCCTTTGGCGCCATCTTGTCCCATGCCAGTTAACAAAACAGCTTGTACATTGTCGGCAAAATCAAGCATTGAATGGAACAAAACATCCACAGCAGGTTTATGCCTATTTACCTCGTCCCCATCACTTAAAGTACAAAATAAAGCGCCATTTTTATAGACAACCTCTAGATGTTTATCACCTGGCGCTATATAAACATGTCCCACTTTGATTTTTTGACCATGAGTTGCCTCATGTACCTCCACTTGACAGTGTTCATTGAGGCGCTGGGCAAAACGTAAACTAAAGGTTTTAGGTATGTGTTGGGTTATGACAATGGCGGGAGCATTACTCGGTAAGCTGACAAGAAGTTTTTTAATCGCTTCGGTGCCACCTGTAGAAGCGCCTATAGCAACAAGGTGATTAGCCCGTTTGATACCAGTAAAAGATAATATATTGCCACTCTCTTTGATTACTTTACCACTGGCTAAGTTATCCGATAACTTAAAATTCTTTTGGTCTATGGTGACTGCTTGAGTTATTTTGTCAATGAGCACTTCTTTAAAGCTGGCTTGGGGAGCCAGTAACTCTTGAACAGTTGGCTTAGCAATAAAGTCTACCGCTCCAATTTCAAGTGCTTGTAAGGTAATATCAGCGCCTTTAGTGGTAAGAGTCGACAGCATAATGACCGGCATAGGTCGCAAGCGCATCAAATTAATAAGAAAAGTAATACCGTCCATTTTAGGCATTTCTACATCTAGGGTTAATACATCAGGGTTTAACTTTTTAATTAGTTCTCGGGCAACTAAAGGATCTTCAGCCTCGCCAACAACTTTAATATATGGGCTATGGCTTAATGCATCCCTGATGATATTACGAATAACAGTAGAGTCATCAACAATAAGTACTTTAATTATATCCATACAATTTAATTCCTCTGCGGTAACCACTAAAAAATTTCAATATCGCCACTAACCTCTTTTTTATTAATTTGACTGCGATAGTCACTTTCTCGGCGAATAATAGTGTCATTGTGCAAGTTATCCAGTCGCTTAATAAATACTCGCCCACTACAAGGCTCAAAAATCACTTTTCTGGGGTAAATATCACCAATGTCACTACTTTCAATGACAATCTCTTCTTGGTCTAAATAAGACAAGGCAAAATCAATGTTCTTTTGGCCAACATCAGACATTTGATTAAGTACTTTTGCGCCACCAAACAATTTAGCTTTTAAGTTTATTTTACGACCTCCCGACCTTAAAATAGTATTGATGAGGTGCTCCATAGCGAAGTTGCCATACCGGGTCGCATCCGTCGTTCTATCTCTTTGCCCCCAATTAACTTGATGTGCTTCTTTATTGGTGATCGGGAGCATAAAGTGATTCATACCACCGATACGAATTTTCTCATCCCAGATACAGGCTGAAATACAGGAACCCAGTGTTGTTGCTATCGCGACATTCTCAGTGGTCATGTAAAATTCACCGGGTAAAATTTTAGCAACCACCATATCTCGTTGTTTATCCCAATAATGATTAATTTGCATAAATTCAGGCAAACACTGCGCCATATATTCAGCTATTTGTGGATGATCATTTCGTAGCACAAAACGTCCTCACTAAAGCAGACTTTAGTTAACTAATTAGGGTTTTCTAAAAATGGTCCGACCAACATTACTAAAATACTGTTGATAATTACCTAAATTCTCACTGTGCCCTAGAAATAGTAAGCCACCTGGCGCTAGCATTTCATAATAGCGGGCAAATAATTCTTGCTGCGTTTTTTTATCAAAATAGATGATAACGTTGCGACAGAAAATAGCATCAAATGGCCCTTTCATTGGCCAGTCATGTAATAAATTAAGTTGCTTAAAAGTGATGATGCTTTTTAGATCTTTATGTACTTTAACACTTTCACTACTTTGTCCTGACCCCTGAAGAAAGTAACTTTTTTTGAGCTTGAGTGGCAGTTCTTCAATGCGGTTAACATCATAGATTCCTGCTTTGCCTTTCGCTAACACATTACTATCAATGTCTGTGGCAAGAATTTTCACATCCCACTGGGCAAGTTCTTTTTTCAGCGCTTCAAGTATAGTGATGGCAATACTGTAAGGTTCTTCTCCGGTCGAGCATGCTGAAGACCATACTCGAAGTTGTTTTTTTCCGTTTATGTTTGCGGTTTTGTTTTTTATCAAGGTGGGAATCACTTCGCTAGTTAGATATTCAAAGTGATGATTTTCTCGAAAAAAACTGGTTAGGTTTGTGGTTATCGCATTAATAAAAAAGTCTTTTTCTTGCTCGCCGTGATCTCTTAATAACTGACAATAATCAGTGAAGGAGTTAAGCTTTCGTTCTCTGATTATGCGAGTTAATCGTCGGTATAACATCTCTCTTTTACTGTCATTTAGTACAATGCCAGTTGTTTTATATACAAACTTACAAATAAACTTAAAATCGTCTTCAGACAATTTCATCGCCTGTTCTCTATTTACCCGACGATCTTGCGGATGACCTGGCCTATTAGTTCTCTTCCTCCTTAGCTCAGTCATCTGCATATCTCTCCATCATGTCAATGTTAGTATTCTACTTTTACCATCCTATTTTTACCGCTAGAACTCTTCCCATTCTTGATCAACCGGTGTACTAGGTCGTTTGGCCCGGCGAGTTGTCGCCGGAGTTGATGCTGGACGCCTATCGGTGGGAGCAGGAGTTGATGCTGGACTAAAATTTGATTGCCTAGCAGCTGGAGCAGCTGGAGCGGCTTGTCTTGCTGGTCTTGGTTGTCTTGGTTGTCTTGGTTGTGTACTACGCTGTTGGCGCTGGACGGCAACGGGTTGTTGCTCAACTGTTTCACCATTATTAAAGAAGGCAACTTGATCTAATAATAACTGAGCTTGCTCTTCCATCGACTTACTGGAAGCTGAGGCTTCTTCAACCAAGGCAGCATTTTGTTGAGTCATTTCATCCATCTGACTCACCGCAGCACTTACTTCACTAATCCCAGCAGATTGCTCTTTACCGGCATTATCAATATCACTGATCATTCTACTGACATCTTCAATGGCAGTAACCAGCTCACTAAAGGTTTTCCCCGTTTCATCAACCAACTTAGTACCTTGACCAACAGCCTCGACACTGTCGTTAATCAAACCTTTAATTTCTTTCGCTGCCCCTGCTGAGCGTTGTGCTAAATTTCGCACTTCCGCGGCAACAACAGCAAAGCCTCGTCCTTGCTCACCAGCTCTAGCAGCCTCTACCGCAGCATTAAGCGCAAGTAGATTGGTTTGGAAAGCTATTTCATCGATAACACTAATAATGTCGGCAATTTTTTTGCTCGATTTATTAATATCACCCATGGCAACAATAGCACTTCGAACCACAGAGCCGCCATTACTGGCTTTCTCCATAACAGACTTCGATAACTTACTTGCTTCTGACGAGTTCTCGGCATTTTGCTGAACCGTACTGGTTAACTCTTCCATGGCAGAAGCCGTTTCTTCTAAGCTAGAAGCTTGAGATTCAGTCCGGTGACTTAACTCATTATTACCAGCGGCAATTTCGCGTGCTGAATCAAAGACATTATTGGAAGCATTACGTATTTCATCAACCATATTACTTATATTTTCAATGGAGCCATTAATCGCATTAGCGAGTGCCAGGAATTCACCACCGTAATCATTGCGCATGGTTTGAGTTAAATCACCTTCGGCTAGCGCCGTGGCAATATTAATAGCATCATTAATAGGTTCAACTATAGAATCCATCAAACTATTAATATTATTGCCTAATTCTTTCATAAAGCCTTCATATTCAGCCGTATCAATACGGCTATCTAATTTGCCGGCGATAGCATCTGAAATTAATCTATCTATCTGACTTTGCGCGTCTTTTTCTTCGGTTAAATCTACCCATTGCACCCCTGTGCCAACATGATTTCCGTCGTTATCGAGTAAAGCCATGGCAATAAGTTGAAAGGTTAACCCTGCCACCGAAATTTCAGTGGTATAGGGTAAGTTATTAGGATTACCTAATAGATTTTGTTGATGTGCCGGGTTTTTATGGAAGGTATCAAAGTTAGTGCCTACCATGGTATCAACACTAAAAGACGGTAAAACCGTGCGTAATGTAGCTTCACGGCGACGTAACATGGTTACTACCGCAGGATTGGCGTAGACAATATTACCCTGAGTATCAGCCATCATTATATTTGTCGTCATGCCTTCCATGGTCGAGGTTAAACGCCCTACTTCAATAGCGTTTTGTCTTGCTGCGGTGACATCTTGCCATTCTAGGGCATTGCCTATGTACGCGCCGCTAGCATCCATGATCGCGGTGACATTGAGCTCAAAGGATAAATGTTTAATTTGAATATCGGTTTTAAACGGTAAATTATTTGGGTCATCGAGTAATTTACGTTGATGTGCCGGGTTTTTATGGAAACTATCAATACAAGTGCCAATAATCACTTCGGGATCGGCGACAAAACCCGGCCAATTCTCAGCAAAGACAGCTTCATGTTCTTTCAGTAAAGCTAAGGTCGCGGCATT
>NZ_BDQM01000018.1 GCF_002207865.1 Colwellia marinimaniae | reverse complement strand
TACTGTTGTCCACATGGCAACTATATGACTTAATAGGAAGTGTTGCTGAAGTGATAAAAGCGAGCTTCACAAACAAGACGGTATAAGGATGTACCCTTATTAGACAATGCATGGAGCACACTGTCCTGATGTTTGTGCCGAGCCCCATGGATGGGTTTACGCGTATCGCTTGTTTACTCAACAACACTAAACTACAACAGAGCCACACTTTAAGAGAAAATATTATGATTAAAATTGTTTTTTTTGCCGCGTTAAGAGAGCAGCTAGCTTGTGCTGAACTGTCTTTAAATGCTGAAGATGTGAAAACTGTCGGTGACGTGAAACAGCGCTTAAGTGATAAAAATTCACAATGGCAACAAACGTTTAGCAAGGCATCTCTGTTATCGGCGGTGAATCATGACATGGTTGATGACAGTCATTTAGTAAAGTCTGGTGATGAAGTTGCCTTTTTTCCTCCTGTGACCGGCGGATAAGTGATGACCAGCCAAGACCCTTTGAAAGAAATATCCATCCAAGCTGAGGATTTTAGCTTGGCGGATGAAGTGGCTTTACTTGAGAAAGACAACCTAACCGATGGTGCTGTCGTTACTTTCACTGGCAGAGTTAGAAATAACAATAATGGTAATAGCGTCACTAGCTTAACGCTAGAGCATTATCCAGGTATGACAGAAAAATCTTTAGCTAAAATTATCAAACAAGCTAAAGAGCAATGGCCTATAGGTAGAGTCAAAGTGATTCATCGCATTGGCGAGCTCTTCATTGGTGAACAAATTGTCTTTGTTGGCGTGACCAGCAAACATCGACAAGATGCTTATGCAGCTAATGAATTCATCATGGATTATTTAAAAGTTAAAGCACCGTTTTGGAAGAAAGAAAAAATAACCCATGCCGGGAAAACCTCAGAAAATTGGTTAGCTGCGAAAAGCAGCGATACTGATAAAGCCGACCTTTGGAGCTAGCGTGTTACGTTTTCTTTTAGTCACCGCCTTTACCATTAGTTTACTGTGGGTAACCAGTAGCCAAGCCCAACAAAATAACACTGATAACAGCGATAGTGATGATAACAACACACCGCTACGTATTGCCGTTGCCGCTAATTTCACCCCGGTATTAAAAGTATTACTTAAAGAGTTCAGCAAACAAACCGGTATCAACAGCCAAATAATCAGTGGTGCCAGTGGTGCCATGTTTTTACAAATTAAACACGGCGCGCCCTTTGACATTTTTCTCAGTGCCGACAGTCGCCGGCCAAAAGAACTTGAGCAAGACGGTTTTGCCCGCAAAAATAGTCGTAAAACCTACGCCATAGGTCAGCTAGCATTCTATACCACTACTATGCCTTCACTTGAGCAATTATCTATTGACCTAGAAAAAAACCCACCACAACGCTTTGCTATTGCCAATCCTGATATTGCCCCCTACGGTAAAGCGGCCAAAGAAGCATTGCAACACTTAGGTTTATGGTCAACTTTGCAACATAGATTAATAACAGGCATTAATATCGGGCAAACCTTTGCGCAATTGCGCAGTAAAGCCGTAACCCGTGGTATTGTTGCCAATAGCCAGCTAGTGCTAAACAACTTATCTGGCGTACTTATCCCCACGAGTTATCATCAGCCGATTGAGCAACAGTTAGTTATAATTCGCGCCAGTAAGCGACAAGCCGCAGCGAAAAGTTTAAGTGATTTTTTACTCTCCGCCAAGAGCCAGGCAACCATAGTCAGTTATGGCTATGCACCAACACCAAGAGTTAAGGGTTAAATGATAAATTCTGACTTACAAGCACTGATAACCACCTTAGAAATGGCGGCATTAACCACGATAATTTTATTGATTATCGGTACCCCTCTTGCTTGGTATCTGGCCAAAATGACCAGTCGATTTAAGGTTATCATCGAGGCTGTAGTGGCTTTACCATTAGTATTACCGCCAACAGTAGTAGGCTTTTATTTATTGATTGCCTTTTCCCCGGAATACTTACCCGGACAAATGTGGCAGCAAGCGACGGGGCAACAATTAGCCTTTAGTTTTTCAGCCATCGTTATTGGCTCGGTTTTGTACTCACTGCCTTTTGTGGTGCAACCTCTGCAAAAAGCCTTTGAACAATTAGGTGACTCGCTCTTAGAAGCTGGGGCGCTACTTGGCGCCGGCCCTATTGACCGATTTTTTACTATTGTATTGCCGTTAACAAAAGCCAGCTTTATCACCGCGGCCAGCCTAGGTTTTGCCCATACTGTCGGTGAATTTGGTATTATCTTGATGATTGGCGGTAATATACCTGGAGAAACACGGGTACTTTCTATTGCGCTATTTGATCATGTCGAAGCCTTTGATTATGCCCGAGCGCACCTACTATCCATCAGCTTATTAATAAGTTCTATGGTGTTATTAGCCGCTATCTATTGGTTAAATTTACCCAAAAGAAACAAACCTAAAGATTTAACGGTTAACACTAAGCGAGAAGAGCAAAGCGCCAATGAATGATTCTCTTATAAATAATGCCGCTTTAAATAGTCTTACTAACCATAAAACGCCTCAGCTCAATATAAATATTAACATTAGTTATCAACAATTCGAATTAAGTATTAAGCAGTCAATACCATTAAATGGTATTACCGGTGTTTTTGGCCACTCGGCCTCAGGCAAGTCGACCTTACTGCGTGCCATTGCTGGTCTAGAAACAACACTGACTGGTGAGATAACCTTAGTCGATACTTCTTTAGTCAACAGCGAACAAGGTATATACCTCAAACCCGAGCAGCGCCAAGTTGGCTTAGTGTTTCAAAATAGTCGTTTGTTTAGCCATTTAACGGTACTGGGCAACCTAGAGTATGCGGTCAAACGTTGTAAAAATAGTCGGCTGTCATTAGCTGAGGTAATTAAACTTACTGAGTTAAGTGCCTTACTTGATCAGGAGGTAAATCAGCTCTCCGGTGGTCAACAACAAAGAGTCGCCTTAGCTAGAGCTATTCTAGCCGAACCCAAGTTATTATTACTTGATGAGCCGTTAAGTGCCCTGGACCGACACAGTAAAACCCAACTGCTAAAAATGATACTTAACATTCAAAAGCAGCTGAGTTTACCTATGTTATACGTCAGCCACTCTTTAGATGAATTACAGCAAGTTTGTGATACCTTATTAGTACTAGCACAAGGTAAGGTGGTTAGTTTTGGTAATATTCATCACGTTATTCATCAGCTCAATAATAACCATGAATGTGACCTTATCCAGCAACAAACCAGTTTATCACTGCCGATAAAAACCTTTAATAATGGCCATGGCTTAACCGCTTTAGCGTTAAATGCCCAACAAGATATTTTTCTTAGCTGTGATCAAGCATTTGAGCAGCAAACTCAGTTGCGCTGCTTTATTTTGGCCAGTGATATTAGTATTACCCTAACGGAGCCAAGTAATAGCTCTATCGTTAATCACCTATTAGGTACGATAAAACAAATTAATGCTCAGCAAAATAATGTCTTGCTGACGGTTATTTGTGGTTCACAAGATTTTTTTGTCACTATCAGTGCCTTCTCTCAACAAAAGTTATCGCTAACCCTCAGACAACAGGTATATTTGCAGTTTAAAGCCAGTGCTGTGCGTACTTTTATCCATTAACCCTGATAAGAAATAAACTAGGAATACACGTGTTAAGTAATCAAGAGCAAGTTAAATACTCCCGGCAAATTATGTTGGCTAAGATTGGCACCTCAGGACAAATGGCATTGCGCAACGCAAAAGTGCTTATTTTAGGTGTGGGCGGTTTAGGTAATCCAGCCAGTTTATATTTAGCGGCCGCAGGTGTCGGCACCCTTTATCTCGCCGATGGCGATTGCATAGAGCTCAGTAACTTACCCAGACAAATTCTCTTTAGCGAAAGTAATATTGCTGAAAATAAAGCTGATGTCGCCGCGGAAAAATTACAACAACAATTTCCTGATGTAACGATTGAAGCTATTGATGAAATGCTTGATGAAGAGTTATGTGATTATTATCTGCCACAAGTCGATTTAGTGCTCGATTGCTCAGACAATATTGCCACACGCTACTTGATCAACCAAGCCTGTGTCCAGCATAAAGTACCACTTATAGTGGGCGCTGCTACTGGCTTTGATGGCCAACAACTCACTATAGACCCGCGTGATGACAGCAGTGCTTGTTACCATTGCCTTTTTCCTGCCAGTGAAAAAGCGCCCGCCAATAATTGTCAAACGGTTGGTATCATAGGTCCAGTATTAGCCATGATTGCCGGTATGCAATGTTTACAAGCTATTAAGCTGTTAACGGGAAATAAAGTGCAGATTAACCAACTTAACTTGCTTGATGGTTTAGCCAATCAATGGCAGCAATTTACCATGAAAAAACAAGCAAATTGCACCGTTTGTGGTTCAAATTAAGGATTAATTACCTATTAATAACTGCCTAAACTAAATTGACACTCGGCACTGCTAATGATTAGCTCAGTGCCCTTTTTACTTTTAATTTCTTTAGCAATATCAACCCACTGGTAATAAACATTACGATGAACTTTCGCTTTTAGGTTGCGTCGTACAGTTACATACAAATTACCATTTTCACTGATGATTAGTGGATGCTGTTCATCTAGAGTAAATTCGTCGTCTAAGTTGGTGCTAACTTGCATGACCGTTTTTTCTTCATCCAGCCAGCGCCATTGGGTGAGCACAAAAGGCACATCATCAACTTGAATTTTCACTTTCTCTACTGGCGTCACTAAAAAGTACTCCGCAGTAGCTTTGCTTACACCGTTATTTACCTCTTTGTTTACCTCCTTAATGAGCACGGAAGCAAATAGCTTAACCAGTGCTAAGCGCTTAAAAATAGTACCGTGGTAATACCAATCACCATTGGCTTTTATCTGGATATCAATTTCACCACAATAAGGTGGATTCCATGACTCGACTGGTGGTAATGATTTTTTACTGCCAGCTAGTTGAGCTGAAATTTTATCTAATGACATAATGGCGGCATATCCTTACAAAAAGCGCTGCAATAGCTAAAATGGGTTAGCTTAACCATATTACGCGATAAGTACATTTGATTATAATTAATATCATGCTAACTTATTGCCCGATACATTTTTTTAACATTTGAGCCAGTGCCAACAGTATTGGCTTACAATAACCCCCAGTCTATTACGTTACTTACCGCTCAGGAAGAATTTAATCGCATTGGTATAACAAGGAATATAGATGAAAATAGCCCTCACTAAGACTAAGCTAAGCTTAATAGTCTCCTCTGCTCTGCTTATCGCAGCGTGCAGTAATCAAAATAATGAAAACAGTTATGAGGCTAATAAAGCCATGGCAAATATAAAGGCCCCTGTCGCTAAAAAAGTACCTCATGAAATGGTTATTCATAATCATACTCGTGTCGATAATTATTACTGGATGCGTGATGACAGTCGAACTAACCCAGAGATCTTAGCGCATTTAGCCGCAGAGAATGATTACACTAAGGCACAGTTAAAACATACCGAGGCGATGCAAGAACAGATCTTTCAAGAGATCAAAGATCGCATTGAAAAAGACGATAACTCAGTGCCAAGAAAATCAGGTGACTTCTATTATTCAACCCAAATGCAAGGTGAAAATGAGTACCCTATCTATGTTAGAGCTACCGATTTTAACGGCAGTAACTTGGAAGTACTATTAAATGTTAATGAATTAGCAAAAGCACATGATTACTACCAAGTTACTGGCTTAAGAGTGAGTCCAAATGGCAAGTTACTAGCCTACGGTGAAGATACCTTAAGTCGTCGAGTCTATACGGTTCAGTTTAAAGACATTGCCGGTAACACCCTGCTTACCGATAAACTTACCGGCACCAGTGGTGGCATTGTTTGGGGTAATGACAATAAAACCGTTTATTACATCAAAAAAGATCCACAAACCTTATTAGGTTACCAAGTATTTCGTCACACATTAGGCACATCACAAGCCGATGACGAGATGGTCTACGAAGAAAAAAACAAAGCTTATTATACCGGCATCAGTAAATCTAAAGATGACAGCAGCATATTTATTTGGCATTCCAGTACAGAAGCAAGTGGCGTCTCGGTAATTGATGCCAATAACGCTAAAGCTATGCCGAAAAAGTTCATTGAGCGTGAAGAAGGTCATGAATACTCTATCTCTAAATTAAATGATTGGTATTACATTAATACTAACTGGCAAGCAACCAACTTTCGTTTAATGAAAGTGGATAAAAACCATCTTGGTGATAAAAGCCAATGGCAAGATGTTATACCTGCCAATGATGCCGTTAAGCTCGAACGTTTTGAATTATTTACCGATCATCTTGTTTATCAACAACGTGAAAATGGTATTAGTCGTATAACGATTCAGCAACTTTCCACTGGTAAAGAGCAACAACTAAGCTTTCATGACACTGCTTACACCTTACATATGTATGGCAATGATGAAATAGATAATAAAGCATTACGCCTTTACTACACTAGCTTTACCACACCAGGCGTAGATTATGATATTGATTTAACCACGTTAACTAAAACAACGTTAAAACAGGATAACGTACTCGGTGACTTTGATAGCAATAACTACGCCTCTGAGCGTATTTTTGTTAAAGCGCGTGATGGTAAAAAAATACCGGTATCCTTAGTTTATCGTAAAGATACCTTCAAAAAAGATGGTACTAACCCATTATATCAATATGCCTATGGTTCGTACGGTAACACCATAGACCCTTACTTTTCAGTAAGTCGTTTAAGCTTGCTTGACCGTGGTTTTGTCTATGCCATTGCTCATATTCGTGGTTCAGAAATGCTTGGCCGACCTTGGTATGAAGACGGTAAAAAACTCACTAAAATGAATACCTTTACTGACTTTATTGATGTCACTAAAGCGTTAACAGCACAAGGTTACGGCGATAAAGATAAGGTATTCGCTGCCGGTGGTAGTGCTGGTGGTTTACTAATGGGCGCAGTCATTAATATGGCACCTGAGCTTTATCAAGGTATTGCTGCAGCAGTGCCCTTTGTTGATGTAGTGACCACTATGCTTGATGAAAGCATTCCACTAACAACCAATGAGTTTAAAGAATGGGGCAACCCAAAAGAAAAAGTTTATTATGATTATATGTTGTCATACTCCCCTTATGATCAAGTGAAAACCCAAGACTATCCTAACATCCTAGTCACCACAGGATTACATGACTCTCAAGTACAGTATTTTGAGCCAATGAAATGGGTTGCTAAGTTGCGTGAATATAAAACAGATGACAACCTATTAGTCTTTAAAATTGATATGGAAGCAGGACACGGCGGCGCCTCAGGGCGATTCAAACGTATTCATAATACGGCCTTACAATATAGCTTCTTTATTGACTTACTTAATAAGAGTTAATCAATAGTAAGAAAAGCTATTTAGCTTAGCCAAAATAAGCATCCTCATCTAGGCACAACAAGGTGAGGATGTTTTACCCATCAGCAACGCCCTAATATTACTAACATCAAGTCAAATACTCCCTATATTGAACTCACTAAAGCTGAGTTACTCTTGGCAACTCACTAAATTAATTCCAATTAACACCTTTAATATCAAGTATTTATACAAGGAATGTCAACTGTATTTTCTTTAGTACAAGTCTTCTGTAAACTTATGTAAAACCTGTATCTCCGCGCATTGACTTTGATTACACTAGCGATAATAGTTATTTTTTAACATGAGTTATTCGCTTTATGACGAGTCGATTTCGACCACTACTGCCACTACTGGCAAGCTTGTTTTTATTCTCGTGTAGTAATACTTCCCAAGTAGATGAAAAGCTAAAAAACCTAGCCTTGCCGGACAACTGGCAGCAAAGTACACAAACCCTTAACATTGAGCATAACTGGTTATCGCAACTTGATAATCCACAAGTTCAGCAATTGGTGACAAAAGCGTTAGCCGCAAACCACCAGCTTGCTATGCAAGCTTATGCACTAGAAATAGCCGAGCAACAACTGATTGTTTCCGGCAGTCAGCTTTGGCCTGAACTGGACTTGGCTTTTAGCAGCGGTCGCTATAAAGATAATCAAAGCGCTAGCTATACCAATAGCAATTCAGTTAATTTGAATTTAACTTATGAGCTTGATATTTGGGGCAAGTTATCTGCCGCTGAGCAAGTCAGCAATTATAACTACCTGGCGCAAAAAGCCACGTTTGAGCAGTACAAACAACAGTTAGTAGTGAACGTAGTAACCACATGGTTTCAGGTAATTGAAGCAGATAAGTTGCTCACACTATATCGCCGCCGAGTAGCAAATTCTCAGCAAAATTTAGCCATTATTGAAGCGGGCTATAACTCAGGATTAACGGCGGCTCTTGATGTTTATTTAACCCGCAATGATTTAAATAACGAGTTAACTCGGGTATCTGAACAAGCCACGACAAAAACCAAACTCATTAGACAACTTGAGCGTCTTATTGGTGAGTACCCAAAAGGCGAACTAATAGTAAACGCTAACTTACCCTTGTTGACCAATGACATTCCTGTTGGCTTACCGTCAGCATTAATCAGCCGCAAGCCGGCATTAAAAGCCAGCTGGTATCAACTGCTATCACAAGATGCCAGTTTAGCTTACGCTCATAAACAACGCTTCCCTAGCATAGTTTTATCTGGCTCTGTTGGTGATGCTACTACTGACATTGGCGATTTACTGTCTGGCTCTTCGTTAGCCTGGTCACTGCTGGGCAGTGTCACCGCACCCATTTTTAATGCCGGACGACTACAAGCCAAGGAAGAACAAGCCCGTATCGAACTAAGACAAGGTGAACAACTATACCTAGATACCTTATATGATGCTTTTAGCGAGGTAGAAAATGCCATTACCACAGAAAAGAGTTTAAAGCTAAGTTATTACACCATGTTGGCGGCGCAAGAAAACGCAAAAATAGCAGCAACATTATCTTTTGAGCAATATCAAAGTGGCTTGGTCAGCTATACCACAGTACTTGATGCGCAAAAACGCTCGTTCGAAGCACAAACCACCTTAATAAAAATTAAATACCGACTTATAGCGAATAGAATCAATTTACATCTTTCCTTGGGTGGCGACTTCACCACACAGTCACTTGAAAATAAGGCCGAATAAGCATGTTTACCCCCCTTAAAATAAAAAACACACGCTATAAAAAGATACTAGTGCCGGTTATTATCATCATCGCCACCATAACCTTAATGATTGTTATTTTAACAAACCCACCGACAAACCAGCGTACTAAACCATCAAAAGCAGCACAAATGACGGTAGCTACCACCATACTTGCCCCACAAACCTATCAAGTAATAGTGCACAGTTTTGGTACGGTAAAACCCAGAACACAAAGTGTGCTTTTTGCGCAAGTTTCTGGGCAAATTAATCACGTTAGTAAACAATTTAGAGCGGGTGGTTTTTTTGAGCAAGGCGATATATTACTGCAACTCGATGACCGAGATCACCGCGCCGAAGTTAAAATAGCCCAAGCAAGCTTAATGACAGCTAAACAAAATTTGCTCGAAGAAGGTGCACGGGTAAAACAAGCACAAGCTGACTGGCAGAGATTGGGCCAGGGTAAAGCACCTAACGCGCTAGTATTACGTCAGCCACAATTTGAAGCGGCTACAGCACAAGTTCTTTCCGCAGAAGCTTTGCTTGATAAGGTAAAACTGTCATTAGAACGCACCAAGATTGTCGCGCCTTATGCCGGGCGTATATTAAAGAAAAATGTGGATATTGGTCAGGTGATTTCAAGCAACAGCCAATTAGCCGATATCTTTGCCGTTGATTATGTCGAAATTCGTCTACCGATCAAAAATAAAGATTTACCACTAATGAAATTACCCGAAGAATATCGCCATGTTCATCAGTCGTCAGCTGCGATAACAAATACCGATGCCAATATTGACGATAACAACACTAGCTCAATGATAAGTAATGTAATTATTTCATCAGATCTGATGGGTAAACAAGTATGGCAAGGCCACATTGTTCGCACCGAAAGCGCTATCGATGAAATGACACAACAACTTTATGTGGTTGCGCAAATTATTCGCCCTTACGATAGTGACTATAACCAAGGTGCACAAATCAAAATAGGTCAATATGTCACCGCAAAAATTACCGGTCGTAAAGTTAAAAACGCCTTAGTGATTCCCAGCAGTGCTATTTATCAAGGTAGCTATGTTTATATCGTTAAAGACGGTCTATTAATGCGTAAAGAAATTCAATTAGGCTGGCAAAATGGTACTGAAGCCATTGTTAGCCAAGGCTTAAGTGCGGGTGACGAATTAGTACTGACGCCCTTAGGGCAAGTGAGCTCTGGCACACCAGTAGCGATTGCCGGACAAGCGCCCAGTCAAAACAACAAAAAATTTCCTCAGCGAAAGATGTCAAAAGAGCATTTTAAAAAATTACAAAAAATTGCCGATGAAAAAGGCATCACTGTTGCAGTATTAATGGCTGAGCGAAAAGAAAACCGAGCAGATACAGCTCAATCAAGACCTTCAGCTAAGGTGAACAACTAATGATTGCTTGGTTTACACGAAATCATGTCGCGGCGAACTTACTATTAATTACCATTTTAATAGCCGGTCTATTTAGTCTAACTAATCGTATTCCACTGGAAGTATTTCCGTCTTTTGCCACCGAGCGAATTAACGTTAAGGTGTCATTGCGCGGCGCCACACCAGAAGATGTAGAAAAAAGTATTTCTATTCGCATTGAAGAGGCCATACAAGATTTAGAAGGCGTCAAACAAATTTCCAGCCGTTCATCGGAAGGCACCTCTTCGGTTAATATTGAAGTTGAGTCAGGCTATGATCCACGCGAGATGCTCGCCGATATAAAAAGCCGGATTGATGAAATAAATACCTTTCCTGCCGATGCAGAAAAACCAGTGGTCTCATTAGCGGCACGTAAGCGTGAAGTGATTACCGTAACTATTGCCAGTATTTATAGTGAAAAAGAGACCCGTGAATTCGCGGAAAAAGTCAGAGATGATTTATTAAAAATACCCGCCATTACCCAAGTCGAGCTCAGCGGCGTCCGTGACTATGAAATATCCATTGAAGTACCACAAAACAAGTTACGACAATATAATTTGACCATAGCGCAAATATCTTCGGCAATAGCAGACTCAAGCACAGACATTTCTGCTGGTAATTTAAAAACCCAAGGTGGCGATATCTTACTGCGCTCAAAAGGCCAAGCCTATCGCAAAGACGACTTTGAAAAAATCGCAATAAAAACCAATATTGATGGTGCTATCCTTCGCCTAAGTGACATCGCCATCATTAAAGATCACTTTGAAGAAACCCCTGTACGTACACGTTTTAACGGTAAACAAGCCGCCTTTATCGATGTTTATCGTATTGGGCAACAAAGCGCCATTGACGTTGCCGATGCGGTAAAAACTTATATTAACGACCAGCAAAGTTCATTACCTGTCGGCGTAGAATTAAGTTTTTGGGATGACGATTCACAAATTATTAAAAACCGTATTGCCACCCTTACCACCAGTGCCTTGCAAGGTGGTATATTAGTCCTCGCCTTATTAACTTTATTCCTCAGACCTACCATTGCCTTTTGGGTGTTTATTGGCATTCCTATCTCTTTTATGGGCGCCTTTATCATGATGCCTTTTTTTGGTGTGACCTTAAATATCATGAGCTTATTTGCCTTTATCTTGGTGCTAGGTATTGTTGTTGATGATGCCATCGTCACGGGAGAAAACATTTACACTCACCTAAAAACCTCCGAGTCCGGTGAGATGGCAGCAATTCGCGGCACCCAAGAAGTCGCCCTACCCGTCACTTTTGGCATTTTAACCACCATAGCCGCCTTTTTGCCGCTGGCTTTTATTGAAGGGAATCGTGGCGCCTTATTTGCGCAAATTCCAGTCATTGTTATTCCCGTGCTCATTTTCTCCTTAATTGAATCGAAATTTATTTTACCTTCCCACCTAAAAAACTTAAAATTGCGCTCAGAAAAGTCGAAACAATCAAAATTAAGTCAACTACAACAAGGCTTTGCTGACGGTTTTGAACGCGCGATAATCCGTTTTTATCAACCCTTACTAAAACGAGCTATCAATAACAAAACCACCACTTTAGTCGGTTTTACTGCGGTATTTTTACTTATTCTTGCTCTTATTTTCAGTGGCTGGAGCAAGTTTATTTTCTTCCCAAGAATCCCCAGTGAAACGGTTCGAGCTACCTTGACCTTACCGGCAGGCACACCTTTTGAAGTGACTAATAAATATATTATGAAGATGGCGGAAAAAGCCGAAGAATTAAAACAGAAATACATTGAGCCAGCGACTAACGAAAGTGTCATTATTAATATATTAGCCACCACTGGTGGCCGTGGCGGTGTATCCAATCAGGGCAGTGTTCGTTTTGAAATGACCCCGCCTGAATCGCGTGAACTGTCGATTACTTCACGAGAGCTGGTACGTGAATGGCGTAATCTAATTGGCCCTATTCCGGGCGCTGAAAGTATTACCTTTAGAGCCGAAATAGGTCGTTCATCAGACCCTATTCATGTGCAATTTAAAGCCAGCTCATTAGAGATTTTAAAAGAAGTTACCGATAAAGTGAAAGTGCACTTAGCCACCTACCCGACGGTATTCGACATTGCCGATAGCTTATCAAACGGCAAAGAAGAATTACAAATTGAATTAACCGCACAAGGCAGAGCCTTAGGCTTAACCCGTGTCAGTATTTCCAATCAAGTACGTCGGGCATTTTTTGGTTCACAAGTGCAACGTATTCAACGCGGCAGAGACGATGTCCGCGTTATGGTACGACTACCACTGAATGAGCGCCGTACTATCGCTGATTTAGAAGACCTGCTAATAACAACACCTGCGGGTGGCTCTGTACCACTATCTCATGTTGCCAAGCTGATTCCAGGAAAAAGCCCCTCAACTATTTCGAGAATCGATCGTTACCGCACCGCAAATGTAAGTGCTGATGTGGAAAAATCAAATACCAATATGACGGTGTTACAAGCCGATTTAAAAGACTATTTAGATGAATTGATGCTGCAATACCCTGGGGTTAGTCACTCACTAGAGGGTGAAGCAAAAGAGCAAAGAGAATCTTTTGGCTCACTCGGCTGGTCACTATTATTTGTCTTTTTTATAATCTACGCACTGTTAGCCATACCGTTTAAGTCTTATATACAACCCATCATTGTTATGAGCATTATTCCTTTTGGCATGATAGGTGCTGTTATCGGTCACTGGATCATGGGCATGGAGTTAACCATCATGAGCTTACTTGGCATGTTGGCGTTAGTCGGTGTGGTGGTCAATGACTCACTGGTACTGGTCGATTTTATCAATAAAAAATGCAGTGAAGGCGGTGACGTCATGGAGGCAGTATTAACCGCAGGTGCCGCCCGTTTTAGACCGGTAATGTTAACCAGTTTAACCACTTTCATTGGTTTAATGCCGTTATTGTTTGAACAATCTACCCAAGCACAGTTTCTCATTCCTATGGCAGTATCACTAGGTTTTGGTATTTTATTCGCCACCTTTATTACCTTGCTATTGGTGCCGGTAAATTACCTTATTGTTGAGCAGATTAAAAACGTTTTTTCCGCTAAGGGGGCCAGAAAAAATAGCAGTGATAGACAAGTTGCCTAACCCAATAGAGTATGATGGACTAACATGACTAGACTTGATTGACTTAATTTTACAAAAAAGGTTATTATCTAATTCAGTGCCGTAAATTACCATCTGACTTTATATAAACAAAGTAATACTGATAACTATTCGCTAGTTGAACCACCAGGCTAAGTACTTTATTATTTAAAGCGTTTGCAGATGCCTTTAGTCAATGCTGTTGATTAAAGGCTAATTTGACAGCATATTTAACTGATAGACACGATATTTAATAGGTTAGTAAATGAGATTAAGAAAAAAGAAAATTATGTTACGAAGAAACAAAAATCACTTAAAAATAAGGGTGTTACGCTCGATGAAACGGCGAAGCATTGCTCATTTTTATAGATTAGATGATAAACCCATTAATTAGCCCGCAGAGCCATCCCAAGTATACATAAGCACATGTTCCAACTCTGCGCTCAATTACCTTATCAAAAACGGGTTATCATAACGGCACTTTACCCTTCAACCACGCCAAAGACGAATGTTTTATTGATAACCCTATTGAGCCAAATCCGCATAATAACGACAGTAATTATTCGTGTTATGCTGCAACCATATTCTCCACATTTTCTAAAGAGTACCGCTATGCCACAGACATTTTCTCGTTATTCCTCCATAGCCCTTGTTAAAGAAATAGAATCACCTGAAAACCCTGGCGGTCTAGAAAAACGTGTGGCCCTAGTACCTAGTGATGTCGGTCAACTGGTATCAGCGGGCATTAAAGTCTATGTAGAAATGGGCGCAGGAGAAGGGGTTGGTTTTAGTGATGAAGAATACATTAAACATAACGCCATTATGCAAACAGCTGAACGGATATATAAAGATAAATCGCTGATTATTAAGTTTAAAGGGCCTGCTCTTAGTTCCATCGAGCAGATGAGTGCAGCTTGTACACTATTCTGTATGGCGCATTTCAACTCCTATCCAGACAGAGCAAAACTTCTCAAAGACAGTCGTATTAATGTTATTGCCATGGAAGATATTTGTGAGTCCCCAAAACAAGACTCGGATGAGCGAATTCTTGGCCGTGTCGCCATGAATGCTGCCTTAACCCCCTTCTTTAACGACAATACTATTGGCGGATTACGAGTAAGAATTATTGGCTGGAGTGAGCGTTTACGCGGTGCTATAAATCGTTGTGGTAATCGTAGCCCTCGTTCTTTACAAGTTATCCAGCCATCACTTGCCTTTGAAGAGCTAGAGGCCACTGGCACTAATGCGTTATATTTTTACGACAGTAAAAGCTTTAAAGATCCCCAAGGCATACTACAAAAACTACGTGCCTTAAAAACCCATACTTTTGATATTAATGACTTTGAAATAAAACAAGGTCAGCAAGCCATCACTGATTATCAAGCAAGCCATCCACCGGCACAATTTGGCCTACGCCGTATTCAATGCCTACATGAAACCGGACAAGCAGGGGCTAGGTATGGCATGGGCTTATTAGCTGACCATAAACCCTCGATAAAAAAAGCCAATATCAAGGCGGTTATTCTTGGTTATGGTAATGTCGCCCAAGGCGCTTTGGATGAATTACATCAGCAAGGCATTAGACACATCCATGTTTTAGGCCGAGCTCAAACGGCTAAAAGCCGTATTGATTATTGGCTCAAAGATGCTGATATTATCATCAATGGCGCTGAACAATCCGTTGAATTAAGAGGCAAAAACTTCCTGATCAGTAATAAGCACCTCAAAGAGTTAATCCCTGAAAATTCGGTGGTTATTGATTTAGTCGGTGGCAGCCCAACCAATAGAAGCCCAGTTGAAGCCGTGTTGAGCTGTAGCTTTTTAACGGCACCTTATTTTGTTCAAGATGGTGTACTAGTCTCCTCTTTATGGGGTTGGCCGATGATGGGCATGATGCGTGAAACCGCTATTCGTTATTCAGGACAAATTGTTGAGGTATTAATTGGCAAGGAAAAACTTATTGAAGGCCTAGGCAAACTCAGCCCTGGTGTTAAAGCAGCCTTAGTTTGTGGACCTTTTTCAGACACCCCTAAGGATTAGTCATCTTATGTTTAGCCATTGTCCTCGTGATGAGAGCAATGGTGATAACTAGCAAAACAAATACTCGCTGACTTAGCTGTAGATTAATTAGACAAAGACGCTAAAACAAAAGCAATTATGTATAAATCCCCTTAAAAGCAAAGATTTTCCTTGTCATGCTAGGCATAAATGCACTACAATCGCCGCGCTGTTAAGTAGCAGCACAATATTTATTGCTCCTAGCATAAAGTATGTCTCAGTACACCTCAGTGGTGGCTATAGCTCAGTTGGTAGAGCCCCGGATTGTGATTCCGGTTGTCGAGGGTTCAAGTCCCTTTAGCCACCCCATTCTTTCTTCCTTGTTAAAAATTTATACTCTAAAGAATCACCAGTGATGCCATTATTCATTTACCGTGGATTCAACTCCCTTTAGCCACCCTATTCTTTCTTCCTTGTTAAAAATTTATACTCTAAAGAATCACCAGTGATGCCATTATTCATTTACCGTGGATTCAACTCCCTTTAGCCACCCTATTCTTTCTTCCTTGTTAAAAATTTATACTCTAAAGAATCACCAGTGATGCCATTATTCATTTACCGTGGATTCAACTCCCTTTAGCCACCCTATTCTTTCTTCCTTGTTAAAAATTTATACTCTAAAGAATCACCAGTGATGCCATTATTCATTTACCGTGGATTCAACTCCTTTTAGCCACCCTATTCTTTCTAATATAAGTCCGTTGAAATCAAAATATCTGGGTAATTACCCACTATAATTAGCACTTGCTGATAATCAGATTTAAGGGCTGTTATTACCACAATATAGTCTTTTACTCCTGATTCAGAGCACGTTACCAACGTTCTACTGGCCTGCTAATACTCTTCTACAATGTTTTTTTTCAGCATAGAATTATTCTTATTCTCTGTGTGTGAGGGTTTAGGGTCTTTCTTTTCTAATGGTCCTTTTGGGCCTATCCAGGTATTCGATAGTATTCTATCGTCGTGCTGCATTCGCCAAGACAGTAACATTTGAGCATATTTTGTCACCACGGTAATATAAGCAGGATCATCGGCACAATTAACCAATTCATCCGGATCTTTCTCAAGGTCAAATAACAGCGGCGGTAACGCCGTAAAGTGAACATATTTAAACTTCTTATCGCGTATCACATTTAACGTACATTGATCTATTCTCAGACCCAAGTTTTTTTGCACATTTCGACCTTCCGTGTCACGAAAATCATATCCCCAATGGACTTCTTTTTTGATGACATTGGGTTTCTGCCCCTTGCAAAAAGAAAGTAGCGACCAGCCGTCACATTGCGAAGGCGTCTCCAGGCCTATCCAATCTAAAATAGTTGGGAACACATCTATCGATTCGGTAAAATCCTCAATCTTCTGTCCTGCTTTAGCATCACTGTCGGGATCACGAATAATCAGCGGGATGTGAAAGGACTGATCAAAATAACCAGACTTACCAAACAACCAATGATCGCCTAACTGCTCCCCATGGTCAGTGGTAAAAACAATCAGAGTATTGTCATACTGATTATTTTCCTTGAGAAAATGGATTAGACGGCCTATCTGGTGATCGACTTCAGACACTAAGCCATAGTAGGTAGCGCGGATTTGATCCACCTCGGCACCATCCAGGGTGACATTGGTTGTGGCATCGTGGCCATACCAGAGCTGCTGTGTCTGATTATTAATATAATGCGATAGCCAGGGATGTTGTTGGCCTTCGATCTCAGCCGTTTGGGCTTTTACCGTCGGAGGAATATCCTGAAGATTATACATATCGTGATAAGGTTCGGGGGCGACGAACGGAGGATGTGGGCGTAGATAGGACAAATGAATAAACCAGGACTTATCCTGTTTGATGGACAGATATTTGAGCACTTCATCGGTCAGAAATGCGGTGATACTGTCCTCGGCCTTATAGCGGGACGGAGCGAAAGATGGCCCCCGATTTTTGGCATCGGCAAAGTTTTTAACCGGTTGATGGACTTCCCAGGGGCCCAGCGGGGTTTCATAGCCTTTTCCCTTAAGATAGATAAGCCAGGGGATCGCCTCGCTATTGAGTAACACCGCTGGCGTCATCCCCGGTAAAACGCCCTCATAGCGCCTTAAATCAGGATCCCCAGGCGCACGGGTTCGAGGGTCAGGACTCATGTCGGTATAACCAAACAGCAGTGGATCGTAGCCAGCTTTTCGGGCTTCTAAAGCGATATTGGTATGCCTGGCATCTAAGGGGGTTCCGTTTTGAACAATCCGGTGATTCTGTAAATACATACCAGTATAAAGACTGGCTCTTGCGGGGCCACACGGTGCCGCTTGAGCGTAGTGATTCTTAAAGAGCACACCATCTTCTGCAAGCTTGTCTAAATTTGGTGTTTTGATGCAGGGATGATCCATCGAGGACAAACAATCGGCTCGCCATTGATCTGCGGTGATAAACAGTATATTTTTCATATTTTTCCCCACGCTGTCATTTATACTCATATTAGCTGATAAGACAAATAGTTTGTACTTATAAATTAAGGGGTCAGAGCGTTTGAAATAGACGTTTTGGCCTTAGTTTCGTAGCTAGAAAATAATTTCAGGTTAGAATTCCAATGGCAGCAATGAGCTTGAAGCGGACGTTAGAAATAACGGTGGTGTAACTTCCGCTTTGCGCACCAAATCGTGCGCCTATCAATGCGACAGTCGTTGCCCCTTTCATAGCGCTATCTGAAATATTGTTACTCATTTAATTATTTTCCTTAGGTTTTTGTAGTTCATACTGTCAGTAACGGGTAAGTTTAGTTAGCCGCAATGGCATAGACATTAAAGCGTATGTGGAAGAAACGAGAAAAAGCTTATCAAGCGCTAGGATATAAATTTAATGAACATAAAAGTTTAAATATTGATAATAAATAAACAAAATTTATCTCTGGTACTATTCTGTGAGTTTGCAAAGCTAATAACTTCTGCTTAAATCCAAGATATGACAGGAACAATACAAATAATATCTAGCTTGAAACACGTTAATCCAAGTAAATCCTATACCGACAACCTGATTGTCATTCCGGTTGTCGTGGATTCAGCGCCCTTTAGCCAACCATCTTATTCCCTCGAAAAACCTACTCTATAACCTGTTCCTGTATGCAAGAAAAGTAAATAAAAACCATTAAAAACTGGCAATGATTTAGTGCTCCTTCTAGCAATAATCTGAGTATGTACTTGAGCATTATGGCCCCGATAAGATAAGCATAAGTTATATTTTTCAACGAATACATTTAATCTCAACATTTATGATTAGGTATATACTATGAAGAAACCTAGATAATGATGATAAATTAGCAACTTCTATCATATCAATATAGGCGATAGCAGGTTGTTTATACTACTAAAGGGGGTGCAATATTTCCCTAGGCTATTGATTAATATTTATGTTGTTTTTTATAATCAAAGGTGAGTTGATTCGTGAAAGTAATCCATGATAAAAAGCTACTACGGCTAATAAAAATAATCCCTCCCCTGATAGTTACTGCATTCGCCTGCTTAACAATTTTTATCGTCCTCAATCATAACAAAGTGCAACTTAGTGCTGATATTCAAAGTCTTAAGCAAGATTTTATCGCATCCGAAAAAGAATTGATTAAGGCACAAGTTGAACAGTTAATACAACAGATAACTTACGAAAGAGACAGTACAGAAAAAACATTAAAAGATAATATTAAAGAACATATTTATCAAGCTCATAGCATTGCAACCAATATCTTTGATAATAATAAAAACAAATCCGAAAAAGAAGTGACCAAATTAATTTCCGATGCCTTAAGAAATGTTCGTTTTAATGATGGACGTGGTTATTTTTTTATTTATAAAACTAACGGTCTCAGTATTATGCACCCTATTATCCCAGAAATAGAAGGGACTTCAATGGCAAATTTTCAAGACATAAGGGGAAAGTATATTGTTCGTGATTTAGGTCAATTAGCCAAAGAACATGGCGAATATTTCTATCACTGGTGGTTTGTTAAACCAGACAATAAAGAACAAGAGTTTGAGAAAATTGGTTTTGGTAAGCATTTCGCCCCGTACGACTGGTTTATAGGTACCGGTGAATACCTAATTGATGTTGAAAATGATATTAAACAACGCATGGTAGGGCGAATTTCAAATATTAGATTTGGCCTAAATGGCTATATTTTTATATTGGATTATCAAGGTAATGTAATTTCTCATTATCGAAAAAGTTATCAGGGAACTAACTTATATGACAATGCAGATGAGAATGTGGTCACGGCAGGCAAGAAAATTATTGAAATAGGCAAGCAAGGGGGAGGGTATTTAAATTATCTTAGTCCGATAATGCCAAGCACGGGTAACTCAGCTCAAAAAATTAGCTTTATTAGTAATTTTTTACAATGGAATTGGATCATCGGTACCGGTTTTTATAAAAGTGAAACAGATAGTTACCTTGCAAAACGTGAAAAAAATATCGCTCAACAAAATAGAAGCCAATTATTCCGCCTTTTGGGATTAAGTTTTTTTGTGACACTCTCTTTTATTAGCTTATCACTATTGCTAACTAAATATTTGGCCCGACGTTTTACCGTTTATGAAAACAAAATAAACGCGAACCAGCAGCAATTAGAACTCAGAGTAAAACAACGTACCAATGAATTGTCTAGTACACTTGAGGCACTGAAAAGTACCCAATCACAATTAATAGAAGCTGAGAAAATGGCCTCGCTTGTCGGCTTAGTTTCAGGTGTTGCTCATGAACTTAATACCCCACTAGGCATAATTAACACCTCAATTAGCCATATAGAACATAAAATTGAACAACTATTCATGCAAATAAAACAACAAAAACTCACCCGAAAAGATCTTGTTAGACTAGAGAATAGCTATCAGGAAGGCTTGAGGTTACTCAAACTCAACTTAAATAAATCAATTAAGCTCATCCATAATTTTAAAGCCCTTTCTTTACATGAAAAATCAGATGATGTGCAACAATTCTCTGTTAACCAGTTAATTGATCTAATTGTTAAGTCACACCAAGCTATTTTATCAGAGCATTCAATCAAAATAATCACAGAAATAAACAGCGATATTAAAGCTTTTAGTTATCAACATTCTCTCTCTGAAGTATTAATACAGTTAATTAAGAACTCCTACATTCACGGCTTTGAATCAACAAAAGAACCTGTCATTAACATTGCAGTAAGTGAAAACCAGGGAAATATATGCCTGATTTATCGTGACAATGGTTGTGGTATTCCAAGGGGAGATTATGAAAAAATATTTGAACCATTTTATACTACTAAAAGAACCGCAGACTGTACCGGTCTTGGTCTAACAATTATTTACAATCACATTACCCAAAGATTAAATGGCACCATTTTTTGGGATAAATTAACCTCACAAGGTATAAAAATTGTGATTAACTTCCCAAAGAATGTAGAGAAAGTAGTTATTTCAACCGATCATTAATATAATACAGATTAGCATAAGCCGCATGTAGCCAATTCACTGGGATATATACGTCATTTTGATATGTTTTCTTCTATACCTGTTATTCAAATAATTAAAAGCTAGACGCAGTTACCTATTCGGTAATTAAAAAACTCACTTACCTGATTTTGGCTATAACTCTCTTATACTCATTGCCGATGAAACTTTATTAAGAAAACAAATGTTGTTCGAACAATATGTTCGCTTAGTACTCTTTCCTTGTGATGTGATACGGGGCTATTATTTTGATAGCCCTCTGCCATAACTTAAAAATTTTCAAAGTTATTATCTCAATGGCTTTACATCTAATTAAGGTCTATTGTTTGATCTACCAACCCTAACTATTTTGAAATAGTACTCTCTTAATTAAAGGTAAATATGCTGGTTATATTTGTCATAAATTACACTGAGAGAAAATATGATGAGTAATTTTTTACCCACGAATAAATTCATAATACTATTAATAATTAGCTTTATTTCTATGTCTTTTAATGTAAACGCTCAGCAAGTTCAAAGTAAAAAAACAGCAGCTGATAAGAGTAAGATTGAAATAATCGAAGTGACCGCGCAAAAACGCACCCAATCCATTAATGAAATACCCATGGCCATTACAGCATTTAATGCCGATCAGTTAAGCGAAATGGGTATCGAAGACACGGCTGATCTTGCTGCAATTGTACCTGGATTTAACTATAGCAATACCGCTTTTGGCCCCCCGGTCTATACCTTGCGCGGCGTTGGCTTTAACGAATCCAGCGCTCAAGCCACGGCAACAGTAGGTGTTTATATAGATGAAATTTCGATTCCTTTTCCAATTATGACTAAAGGCATAATTATAGACATTGAACGAGTCGAAATATTAAAAGGACCACAAGGAACCTTATATGGCAGTAACGCTACCGCAGGGGCAATAAACTATATCGCCGCAAAACCCAGTGATGATTTTGATGCTGGCATTAAAGCAACACTTGCCAGTTTTCAAACCTATAGCGGTGAAGGGTTTCTCAATGGATCGTTAACTGAAGATCTCAATGCTCGATTTGCACTCAAGATCATCCATTCAGGTGAAGGTTGGCAGCAAAGTGTGTCACGTGACGATACCTTAGGGAAACAAGATAAAATCGCCGCCAGATTAAGTTTTGATATTAACATTGGCGCTGTTACCAAGGCCTTAATTCGTTTTGGTTATTCAAAAGACCGGTCGGATAGCCTAGCCCCTCAAGCCATAGAATATTTACCTGCCAAAGCCGGTGGCCCAGTCAATGCCTCATACCCTATTTTTGAGCCTATTCTTGATGTTAATGCTAACCCACATTTATTCCCAGGTAATGGTGATGATATTAGTGCCGCCGATTGGACTGCGGACAGAAATCCTGCCCTTGCTCACCAAACGACATCAATATCCTTAAGCCTTACTCATGAACTATCGAGCAATATGACGCTAACCGCCTTAACTGGATACACTAAGTTTAAAGATAATGGCTCTGAATATGAACGAGGTGGCACCGCAGGGGTAACCGCCGGATTTATAAGAAAGCTAACCGGTGGTCCTTTAGATACATTACTTGGCGGGTCTCTGGCTAATTTTTATGAAGGGCATTTGCATGGGGATTATTTCACCATACCTGATAGTGAATATGTCCCTTCTGACTATGTCTTTCAGCATGGGAAGATCGATTCATTTTCACAAGAGCTTAGAATTACCCAAGCCCTAAATGACATTGTGTGGATAGCGGGCCTCTATTACAGTAAAAGTAATGTTGATTATAAAACGACGCAAGATTGGGGACTGGCGACTAATGTTAATATTTTGCCAATGTCAGGTTTTGGCTTTAATAAGCTCCGTAATGTTATCGTTCAAGCAACCACCACTTATGGGATATTTGCTAATGCTGACTGGAATATCAATGATGAATTAACGATAACCACCGGACTCAGATACACGGAAGACACAGCTGATTATACTGGCTGTACTGAAGATATTGGCGGCCCTGGCGTAGCTTTATTCAATCAATTTTTCTTTGCTGGCGAAGACTCTGGCACGCCGATCAATGGTTGTGTCACAGTGATTGATTTTGGCATGGACAGTCAAAGAACTGGCCAGATCATTGACACCTTAGCTGAAAACTCCTTATCTTGGCGACTCGCTGCCAATTACAAACTCACCCAGGACAGTTCAGTCTACGCCTCATATAGCCGAGGATTTAAAGCGGGAAGTTATCCTTCACTTGCTGCAATTGTCAGTAGTCAGTTAGACCCTGTTGTACAGGAACAATTAGATGCCTATGAAATAGGAATGAAATCATTATTAGCCGAAGGTACAGCGCAGCTAAACATGAGTATTTTCTATTATGATTATCAGGACAAGCAATTATTAACTAAAAAAACCATTCCTGTGTTTAGAACGGCATTTACTCTGGGAAATATGGACGACTCTTTTGTTCAAGGAATTGAGTTAGATCTAAAATGGTTACCTTTAGCAGGCTTAACAGTTATGGCTGCGATAGGAGTCTTAGACACAGAAATAACCAAAGGTGATGGCTTTAATCAACTAGGCCAATCGGTCGTCTTTGCTGGCTCGCCTTTACCATTTACCTCTAAATTCCAAGCCAATATTTTAACGAAATATGAATGGAACATCAGTGATTCATTGTTTGCTTTTGTTGCTATAGATGGCGCTTATACCAGTGCCTACAATACCGATTTTAAAGCCGAGGTAACAATGACAACACAGGTGTCCGATTTTACTGGTAGCCCAGTTGAAGTGAATATTCCGCCGCAATCCTACGCATATGATAATCGCTTTACCCAAGACGACTATATTATTGTTAACGTCAGGATCGGCATTGGGAATATTAATCAGCAGTGGAAAGCTTTTCTCTGGGCTAGAAACCTAACTGACGAATATTTTGTCTCTAGTGTCGTCAAAAATAATGAGATGATTGCTGCCTATAGTGGCATGACCAGAACATTTGGACTCACATTTGAATATAATGCGTTTTAAGTGACCTTTACTTGGTAGCTGATGGCTTATATACCTCAGCAAGTGAAGTGATGGAATTAAAAAAGTAGAATGTGACTCGAATTTTTTTAATTTAGTGAGCACGTCAGAGAAAAATAACTTAAAACCTGAAATATACATTAAGACGAATGTTGAAGCTCCAAGAAACTCTACCAATACCATGAGTTCCATACTTATTATTATTTCTGGTCCGGCAACAAGGGCAGCAATGGTAGCTGCTAATATATACCAAATGCCTTTCGACATTATTTTTTTATCCAATAAAACACCAAACTTTCCTTGTACAAAATAACGCCACAATAAGCGGCTAAGTAACAGTTGACTAAAATGTTAAGGAACGAAAACAGCCAAGTGTTTTTTGTCCTTTTAGTGACTTGTTATATTTTTTGTACCATAATCTAATATATATTGGTACTTACGAGCTTTTACATTATGGCTAAAAACACAAGCGTAACATTGGGCGATCATTTTGATCAATTTATAAAGCAACAACTTAACACTGGTCGTTATGGCTCAGCAAGTGAAATTGTTAGAGCTGGATTAAGAGCTTTAGAAGATCAAGAAGCCAAGCTATTAAATTTACGCAATATGCTAATCCAAGGTGAACAAAGCGGCATTGCAGATTACAGTTATGAAAGTTTATTAACCGAGCTAGATAAAGATAACCATTAATGAGTAAGTTTTTATTATCTTCGAAAGCAAAGTCAGATTTAATTAAAATAGCTAAATATACCCAATTAACTTGGGGGAAATCACAGAGAAATGATTATTTAAAAATACTGGATAATACCTTTCGATTTTTAGCCGATGAACCAGAGTTAGGTATTAATTGCGATTATATTAGAGAATGCTACAACAAGTACCCTCAAGCTAGTCATGTAATTTATTACAAAGAGCATAAAGTTAATCAAATTTTAATAGTGCGTATTTTACATAAAAGTATGGATGTAAACTCCGCACTCTAGGAAAAATATAACGCCATTTTAAGCGGCTAAGTAATAGTTGGCTAAAATGTGTAGCGAAGCGAAACGTAGCCAACTATTACTTAGCCTTGTTTAATTTCTTATATGTTTACTTAGCATCCATACCGCAAGCTAAGCCAATGATTACACCGATCGCACCTTCTCTACCAATTTCATCTCTTAATTGTTGTGCATTAGTTGTAGTTGTACCTAAAGCTTTCGCAATACCTAGAGAGGCCTTACCGTTTATAAATGCAGTGATATTGGTTGAAGTAGTACCAATTCGTTTACTTAACCCTGGAGAGCCTTCACCACTACGGATTAGTTTTTCAATATTTGTTGATATCGTACCTGCATTTCTTGCGATTCCTACGTAACTCATGAATTATCCTTGTAAACATAACGCCCAATTAACAGGCAAAAAATAGTTGGTTAAAATAGCGACGAAGGAGCAAAAACCAACTGTTTTTTGTCCTTGTTGAATTACTTATATACTATTGCCTAGCATGCTCTTGTAGGCTTTTATTCAGTTGACTTGACACTTCATAGCACTCAACTTGTTTTTTACCTTTTAACGATTTACAACCAGTTAATATCTTAGGTTCATTTCCCGGTAGAGGTTGATCATATATAACTGACTTTGCTAGCTCAATATCAGCTTTAAAACCCATTTCAGAGAAGCTTTCACTTTTATCATTATTATCTTTAGACGGAAATTGACTATCTATAACCATTCCAAGAACTGTACAGCCTTGGATCAAGCAAAGTAATGTTAGTAATAATATTTTATTTCTCATAGGTAGAATCCATAACCATGTATATAAAACGCCCGCATAAGCGGCTAAGTAATAGCTTGCTAAAATAGTTGAGCGAAGCGAAACCTAACCAACTGTTTTTGTTTCGTTTAAAGTGCTTGTTATGTGAATTAATACACCTTACCAATTATTTCCATTGCAGAATCATACGCTTCACGCTCAAGATTAAACTCTTGGTTAAAGTGATAGAACAATGCAACATTATGCTGTGGTAATTCAATAAAAATATAATCATTTGCGTGATGAAAGAAATGGAAACTCTCATTTGTTGTTTTAAAAGTCACAAGTGAGTTCAATTGTTTTTCTTTACTTTTAACACCCAACTTTTTAAGACTGTTACGAAACGATGAAAATATCTTACTAGGTGAATCATCAATTCTTTGCATAATACTTACAGGAAAATTTGCCAAGTACGGTATGTAAGTACCACCTTTAGGCTTTTTAAGCTTACGCCTCAAATCAAGAGCGTTAAATTTATAATCTATAAATTCAAGCCATAAAATTATTTTTGACTTTTCTTCATTTGAAAAGTAATCCTCTGATAAGTCTTTATGACGAAATAATAATTCCAAGTTGCGCTCTAATGCACCCATTAAGTAGGAATTACAATGAGAGCATGCGGGTAAAGTAGTTTTACTGTAACTTTGACTCAAGCCATTAATACCAGTAACAAAGTTTTTACTTTGATTATTTCCAAATGTCCATTTAGGAATTACATGTTCTTTAGTTAAATCTTTATCTGTTGCACATAAAATGCAAATAGCTGCACTATGATCTTTAAGAAGAGTATCAATAACTGTCTTACTTTTACTTCGAACTACTTTTCGTAACTCAACAAGCCTTTGATTTACCACTGTAGCCTCAAATTCACCTAACAGCGTATTATGGAAACTTCTCAGTAATGTCTGTCCCATAACTTTAATTTAATTTAATTTAATTTAATTTAATTTGTATTAATATCCCATATTTTCAGTACCTTAGAAACTAAATACATTATATTTTTGTTAAGACTTGGATATTACTGAGACTTTTCAATAATATCCAACAAAGAACTAGATACTATTTAACATAATATCAACGAGTTAGTGTTTATACAGATTATTGGTGACTTATTACTGAGAAGTCTCAGTAATAAGCCCGCAATAATTAATTAGAAAATATATAGCAAATATTTTAAGGCAAACGTCGGCAATGCGCACTTTCCTCGTAAAAAAGTCACTGAAGACGCAACAGCAAGATTACCCTGCGCCTAAACAGCTCAATATTTATCGAATAAATAGCTTATAAACCAGCTGATGAATCTTAGTGCCAAAGGGTGGAAATAATAAAGTGGTAAAGTTTATCCGACCACGTGACAGCACTGATTTTGCATGTGAAAAAGTTTTAAAGCCTTCAATGCCATGATATTGCCCCATACCTGAAGCGCCAATGCCACCAAAGGGCAGATCATCATTAGCGACATGAAAAGCGGCATCATTAATACACACACCGCCAGCATGGGTTTTTAGTAGTATCTGTTGTTGAAAGGCTTTGTTAAAACTACAAATATAAAGTGCTAGTGGTCTAGGTTGGTTGTTGACGTAATCAATGGCGTCATTGATGTCATCATAAGCAACAATAGGGAGTATCGGCCCAAAAATTTCTTCTTGCATCACTAACATCTCATCCTTGGTATTAGTCACCAGCGTTAGTGGCATTTTGCGCAGTTCGTTATGCTCACCAAGCTCAACCTTAGCAATAAGCGGAATGATATTGGCGCCCTTGTCTCTGGCATCCTGCAGTAAATTATCTAAGCGTAACTTTTGCCCATCATTGATAATACTGGTGCAGTCTTGATTGTTATTAATACTGGGATACATAGCTTGGTAGCGTGTTTTAAATGCCTGAATAAGTGCCTCAACCTTTGCTTTCGGGCATAAAATATAATCAGGAGCAACACAAGTTTGTCCTGAGTTAAGTGTTTTCCCCAAAATAAGACGACTGACCGCAGTATTAATATCCATACTGTTATCAATGATTACTGGTGATTTTCCGCCTAATTCTAACGTCACCGGCACTAAGTTTTCTGCCGCCGCTTTCATCACCAACTTGCCAACAGCAGTAGAGCCGGTGAAAAACAAATGATCAAACGCTAACTTAGAAAAAGTAGCGGCCATTTTTGCATCACCACTAACAATCGCCACTTGCTCTTTGGCAAAGCTATTGCTTATTAACTCGGCCAATAAAGCTGTGGTATTAGGGGTAAATTCAGACATTTTGATCATGGCAGTATTACCCGCTGCTAGTGCTGCCGTTAAGGGTCCAAATGATAAAAATACCGGGTAATTCCACGGCGCGATAATACCAATGACGCCTTTTGGCTGATAAATAACGAAGGCTTTGGCAGGCTGAAACAAGAGTCCCACATGTTTCTTTTCTTTTTTCATCCAGCGCTTGAGGCGCTTAATAGTATAATTAATGCCCATGACCGTACTGAGGATATCGCCAAGTTTAGAATCATCAGCGCTGCGATGGCCAAAATCCTTCGATATAGCCTCAATAAAAGCTTGCTGATTATCGATAAGCAAACATTTTAACTTATGCAAATCAGCAATTCGTTGCTGGTAACTGGGATAAGTATTTTGCAAAAAGTAACTTTTTTGGCCACTAAAACATTGCGCTAAGGCGGCACTGCTCGAAATATCATTACTGGACGAATGTGGCAGTTGCGTTGAAAAATCTTCTGTTACTTCGAGTGCTGTAGCGACACCATTCATCATCTTTTACCCTTTAGTAAATATATAGCTGGAGCAATATTAAGCGCACATCAGCCTTAGTTCACTTAGCATATGGAAAATGCGCCTAAAAGTCAGCATTTAGACGAAATTAGCATAGCAAGCCCTCTTTTATGAGAGCAAATAAAACAGTACCTTTCCTATAGCTATCTCACTGATAAAGCGTTAATTTAGTTATCTGGTACGATCAGTAAGCTTGTCTAAAGGATTAAATGATGAACAGCACACCTGCTAAATTTGATTATATTATTGTTGGCGCCGGCTCTGCGGGTTGTGTGCTGGCTGCACGCTTGTCTGAGGATCCCAATAACTCGGTCTGTCTTTTAGAAGCGGGTGGCCCTGATAAAAGTATCTTTATTAAAGCACCTATCGGCTTGGCGGCCATGTTACCCACTAAGCTTTATAACTGGGCCTTTGAAACCATCCCACAAGCGGGTTTGAATGGCCGAAAAGGTTATCAGCCAAGAGGCAAAACCTTAGGTGGCAGCTCATCCACTAACGCCATGTTATATGTGCGTGGCAATAAATGGGATTACGATAATTGGGCTGCGCTTGGCAATGAAGGTTGGAGTTATAAAGACATACTGCCTTATTTTAAAAAGTCTGAAGGTAATGAAGCCTTTAAAGATGAATATCATAACCAAAATGGCCCATTAAGCGTTTCCAATGCAACGGATGCCAGTGACCTCAATCAAATGTTTATTGATGCATGTAAACAACAAGGTATCAAACATATTGATGATTGTAATGGCGCAGAGCAAGCAGGTGCTTTTTACTATCAACGTACCATAAAAAACGGTGAGCGCTGTAGTGCCGCCAAGGCTTACTTAACCCCAAATACTGCCCGAACAAACTTAACCATTATTACCCACGCGTTAACTGAAAAAGTACTATTTTCAGGTAAAACTGCCATTGGTGTACGTTACAAAAAGAATAAAAAGTCCATTAAAATTACCTGTAACAAGGAAGTAATCCTTAGTAGTGGCGCCTTTGGCTCACCGCAAATTTTAATGTTATCAGGTGTTGGCGCCAGTGCACACTTAGCAGATAAAGGTATTGCCAGTGTCCATGATTTACCTGGTGTTGGCCAAAACTTACAAGACCATATTGATTATGTGCAAACATTTAAAGTAGCGAGTAAACACGATACTTTTGGCTTCTCAGTTAGAGGGTGCTTAAGAATACTTAAAGCAATGTTTGCATGGCAGAAGTATCGAAGCGGAAAAGTTACCAGTACGTTCGCTGAATCTGGCGCTTTTTTTAGTACCGAAGAAAATTTAGTAGCACCTGATGCCCAGTTGATATTTGTACCTGCTATTGCCGATAATCACGCCAGAACGATAAATTTCGGCCATGGCTACAGTTGTCATATAACCTTGTTACGCCCTGAGAGTATTGGTGAAGTAAAACTTAACAGTAATAACCCTGAAGATTCACTGGCGATTGATCCTAATTTTTTTAACCATAAAAACGACATGGTAATCATTAAACGGGCCGCTAAAAAAATGCAAAATATTCTTCTGGGCAAAGCCTTTGCAGCCATTCGCAAAGATATGCTTTATTTTGTTGAAAACGGTAACGATGAGCAGCTTGAGCACGATATCCGCAATAGAGCTGATACCCAGTATCACCCCTGTGGTACTTGTAAAATGGGGCCAGTAAACGATGCTATGGCTGTGGTCGACTCACAATTAAAAGTACACGGTATGGAAAATTTAAGAGTGGTTGATGCCTCAATAATGCCGAAAATTATTAGCGGTAATACCAATGCACCCACGATAATGATTGGCGAAAAAGCAGCGGATATGATTTTAGCAAGCTCATAACATAGCTAGGCAATGTAGAAATATGTCTCTTTAAGGCCCACTGATAGCTAACTAAACCGACCACTGCCACGAGTTAATATTCATCCCAATATGGCTTATCACCAAAGCGCTGAGCAATAAAATCTATCAGTAACCGACAACGTTCGGATAAAAACCGAGTTTGCGGGTAAACCGCGTAGGCATGTATTATTGGTAATTGATACTTGCTCATCAGCGGCACTAACTGCCCTGCTTGTATTGCTTGATAACTGATAAAACTGGGTAGATAACACACGCCTTTACCCTTAATAGCCATGGCTTTTAAAAAGTCGCCATTGTTCGCTGTCATTATGGTATTAAGTGGCACCGTATGTGCTTTACCTTTAGCATCGGTAAGGCTTACTTTCCCTTGCGCATTTTGACTTTGTGCCAGGTGACTGTGGCTTTGACCAATATTACCGTACTGTAAATAATCCAAATTATTAAGCTGTGCCAAAGTTTCAATAGAGCCATGCTTTTTAATAAAATCAGGGCTGGCACATAATACATGGCGAATGGGGGTTAAGCGCCTGGCTTGTAAACTGGAGTCTTTTAACTCCGCGATACGTATGGCTAATTCATAGCCTTCTGCTAATAAATCGATATGACGGTCAACAAAATCAATGTGTAACTTTAACTTAGGGTGCAATTGAGAAAACTCATCAATCACTGGTGTTAAATGTAATAAGCCAAATGATAACGGCATAGTGATCTTTAATGTGCCTGACAAGGATTTTTTCACCCCGTGGGTTAGCGCATTTAGCTCAGCGACTTCATCAATAATGGTTATCGCCCGCTGATAATATAGCGAGCCGGCTTCGGTCAGCGCGGATTTACGTGTCGTTCTCGACAGCAATTGTGTACCTAGTCTATTTTCTAATTCTTTTAAGCGTTTACTCACCGCTGATTTAGCCATATTGAGCTGCTCAGCCGCCTTGCCTATACCGCCCGCATCCACAATACGCACCAGTAACGCCATATCTTCTAACTGTCCCATATTATACTCATGTTAGCTATTGTTCTCTTTTAGAGAACTATCTTTTATAAATACTACTGTTTATTCAAATTAGTTCAACAACTAAACTGTAATTACCACTGGAGAAGAATGAAACGAAGCAGACTAATAAAGAGTAAATTCATTACTTTGACCACAACTAAATTTGGAGCACACCATGAACAGCAGCAGTATAAAAAACATCACCACACTACAACAAATCAGCGCCCCAGTAGGTCGTGTACTATTAGCCACTATCTTCTTTATGTCGGGCTTAACTAAAATAACCGCCTATGCCGGCACGCAAGGCTATATGGAAGCCATGGGTGTACCTGGCATGTTACTACCGCTCGTAATAGCCTTAGAAGTACTTGGTGGTCTTGCCATTATGCTTGGCTGGCAAACCAGACTGGTTGCCTTTGCTTTAGCTGGCTTTAGTATCCTCTCCGCCATGTTATTTCACGCCGACTTTAGCGATCAAATGCAAATGGCTATGTTTATGAAAAATGTTGCCATTGCCGGTGGCTTTTTAATGTTAGTAGCACAAGGTCCTGGCGCTTATGCTCTCGATAACCGCGCTAGCAGTAAATAGACTCGCCCTCTGCCCTGGTAAACCACTAAAAAACAACTTGATAAAATGGAGTTACAGATGAAAGCCAGAACACTAATTAAAACTTTTTCCGGCATTGATACCGCTGACGGTGATGGCGTTAAGCTTACCCGCATAATTGGTTCTCCCCAATTGAACATGCTTGATCCGTTTTTATTGCTCGATTGCTTTGAAAGCGACCAAGCAGAAGACTACATCGGTGGTTTTCCTGAACATCCACATCGAGGTTTTGAAACGGTAACCTATTTACTCGATGGTAAAATGCGTCATAAAGACAATGCGGGCCATGAAGGTGTAATTGAACCCGGCGGTGTGCAATGGATGACAGCAGGGCGCGGCATATTGCATTCTGAAATGCCTGAGCAAAAAGATGGCTTACTGCGCGGCTTTCAATTGTGGGTCAACCTGCCAAGATCTGCAAAAATGACGGCACCGCGTTATCAAGAATTTGCCCCCGAAACCATAGCGGTTGAACAGTTAAAAAATGGTGGCAGAGTTAAAGTGATTGCTGGTAAAACCGACCAAGGCACTATCGGGCCAGTAAAAAATGACTACGTTTTCCCCACCTATATGGATATTATTTTGCCCCCAGGTAGCAGCTTTAACCAAGGCATAACTAAAGGCCATAACGCTTTTATTTACCTGCTTGAGGGCGAGGTCCTTATTAAAGGTGAGAGCAACAGTAACAGCGTTCTTACTAGTAACGGAGCACAAACATTGACGGCTAAAAAGTTAGGCATACTCAGTGATGGCGAGCAAGTTAACATAACAGCCACTAAACAAGGCAGTCGATTTTTATTAATCGCTGGTAAACCATTGAACGAGCCTGTCGCCCGTGGCGGGCCTTTTGTTATGAATAGCCAAGCGGAAATACAACAAGCATTTGTTGATTACCAAGGTGGACTTTTTTAATAATAGCAATCCGTATAAAGTCATTTCAAACTAAACAAGCAGTACATTTTCAATACAGTATTTTTAAAATTTTTGGAGCAAAAATATGGGATTATTAGTAGACGGTAAATGGCAAAACCAATGGTACGACACTAAATCATCGGGCGGCCGTTTCGAGCGTAAAGCCCCCAGTTTTCGTAATTGGATAACCCGCGACGGCAGTGCTGGCCCGTCGGGCATTGGCGGCTTTAAAGCCGAGGCCAATCGCTATCACCTGTATGTGTCACTGGCATGTCCTTGGGCACATCGCACCATCATTTATCGTAAGCTAAAAGGCTTAGAAAAAATGATTTCAATGTCAGTGGTCAATGCTTTTATGGGTGATGAAGGCTGGACTTTTGCACCAGGTGAAGGCGTTATTGCCGACCCTATCTTTAATGCTACTAATGTTCATGAAATTTATACGGCGGCACAAGCAGATTATACTGGTCGAGTGACTGTACCTATTTTATGGGATAAAAAAACTAATACTATAGTGAGTAACGAGTCACCAGAAATTATTCGTATGTTTAACTCCGCCTTTGATCAAGTCGGCGCGCTGCCAGGTGATTTTTCTCCACCAGAATTATTGGCTGAAATTGATGAGCTTAATGACTTTATTTACCCCACCATTAATAACGGTGTTTATCGTGCCGGTTTTGCCACTACGCAAGAAGCTTATGATGAAGCAGTGATCGAAGTATTTTCTGCCCTAGATAACATAGAAACGCGCTTAACTAGGCGTCGTTACCTAACCGGTAACACCATAACCGAAGCAGATTGGCGCTTATTTACTACCTTAGTACGTTTTGATGCCGTCTATGTTGGTCACTTTAAATGTAACTTACGCCGCATTGTTGATTACCCCAATATTTGGGCTTATTTGCGCGATTTATATCAAGTGCCCGGTATTGCTGACACAGTTGCTATGGACTACATCAAAGCACATTACTATGGCAGTCACGAAACCATTAACCCAACACGGGTAATTCCTGCTGGACCCATGCTAGATTTTACCAGTAAACATCATAGGGCAGAGCTTGAAAATGTTACGGTGGCATGTTCCGCGCTATAAAACCTTTAAGCCGGTAAAGTGTCGCCTTTAGTTTTATATCATTAAAGGCGGCTTTAGCTGTTCTGCACAATGTTCACTAATACCACAAAACATTTTCAGCTACTAAAAAGCCGAGCTGAAAGGACAGTTTTAGGCCTTGAAGCAAACAATCGAAGTTTAATCAAGATAGTAGCAATATTATAAAGGCATTGGTTTAGCATATAGATAACCTTGAGCGTATGGACAAGCTAGGGAATTAAGTAAATTGGCTATTTCTTCTGTCTCTACCCCCTCAGCAATGACGTCTAAACTTAACGCCTTACCCAAGGCAATAATAGCGGTACAAAGAGCCAAATCTTCATTGGATGTTAAGATGTTCTGTATAATAGACTTATCTATTTTTATTGAATCCATCGGGAATGCCCGTAGATAAGAAATAGAAGAATGACCAATACCAAAATCATCTACTGAAAATTTAAATCCTAACTCTGATAATACTAACAACCTTTTTACTGTTTTAGATGAAATAGCTAAGGGTTTACGTTCGGTTAATTCAAAAGTTAATTTCTGCGCTAAAAAAGGTGACTTTCTCACGTATTTCAGAATTAGTTCGGTAAAGTCATCGGAATTAAATTGATTTGCAGAGGTATTGATAGCAATATGTCGATCATTTATCCCCTGTTCAGACCAAATTTCTAACTGCAAGCAAGCTTGTTTAAAAACCCAATCACCTATCTTTAATATCAAACTGCTCTCTTCAGCAACTTCAATAAACTCTTCAGTATTGCGGAAGCCATTGTCGCTATCAGGCCACCTCAGCAAAGCCTCGTAGGACTTGATTTTTCCAGAGTCTAGAGCAACTATCGGTTGATAATGCAAGCATAATAGATTGTTATCGATGGCACAATTTAGCTCTAATTCCAATTTATGTTTAACGATAGCTTCTTGATGTAGCTTTTGATTATAAAAACTATAATTATTGCGACCGAGGGCTTTAGCTTGATACATAGCTCTATCACTATGATCGATTAACTCATTCGCTATTTGTGCATCTGTAGGAAAAATGGCGATTCCAGCACTGGTGGTTACAGAAACTGACTTACTATTTATTTGAATCGGCTCTTGAAAAATTGCCATAATGTTTTCCACTAACTTAACAAAGTCAGAGTCATTTTTGACATCCTTTAACAACAATGAAAACTCATCGCCGCCTAGTCTTGCCACAATATCTGAACTTCGAGTGGAGTGTTTTAATCGCCGGGCAATTTTGGTCAACAACTGATCGCCAGCAGGGTGTCCATAATTATCATTAATAAATTTAAAATTGTCTAAATCTAATGTCACTAAAGCAAACTTTTGTCCCGAACGTTCACTCTGTTGAATAGTTTTAATGAGTAATTCATTAAAGAGACTTCTATTATACAAACCAGTCAAACTATCATAATGAGCCAACTTTGCCAGTTTTGCTTCAAGATCTTTACTCTTTAATGAATAGCGAAACGTCCTTTCAAGTAGATAAGAGGTTAATTCACTTTTTATCAGGTAATCATCAGCCCCCCTCTCCATGGCATCGAGGTCGGTTCGATAATCATCGACTCCTGATAACATAATAATGGGCGGAGCGGTTTCATATTGTTGCTTTATCTCAAGGATTAACTCTACCCCCAATTCAGCCCCTAAGCGATTGTCCAAGAAATAAAAATCAAAATGTTCATTCGCTATTTTAGTTTGAGCAGACTTAAAATCCTCTGCCCAAACAATCGAGCCAATATCACCAACGGCCTCTATTAACAATGCCTCTAATAAGATGTAATCATCTTCATCATCTTCAACAATAAGCACTTTAAATTTAGAATATTTCCCCATTTCAATCTCTAATTATTTCAGTTATTTTTTTGGTAAAGATACTAAATGAAACCAATAATCAGTAACAGATTTGATCATTTCTACTAAACTATCAAATGATACTGGTTTTATAATAAAGGAATTAACCCCCATATCATAAGTTCGGGCAATATCTGCTTCCGCTTTTGACGTGGTCAAAACAATGATAGGAATAGAACGAAATTTATCGTGTTGTTTGATCTTGCTTAATACTTCCCTGCCGTCCATCACCGGCATATTTAAATCCAGTAAAATCAACCCTGGTAGCGGTTGGTCAATCAGGTGGCTATATTTTCCTTCGCGGTTTAAATACTGCAATAATTCTTTGCCATTATTAGTGAAATCTATCGGGTTGCCCAATCGTGCTTCTTCTAAAGCATCAGTCACCAATAATTGATCATCGGGATCATCATCACACATATGTATTCTAATCGGGGTCATACTTTGGTTCATAAATTTTCCTCAACTATATGCAAGAGTTTATAATTCGAATAATAAAATAAAGCATGCTCCTTTATCTAATTCTGCTTCAACGTATATCATGCCATTGTGCATTTCCATTATTTTTTTACATATCGCTAGACCTATGCCTGTGCCTTGATACTGACTACGACCATGTAAACGTTGGAATATTTCAAATATTTTTATCGCGTATTCTTGTTCAAAACCAATGCCATTGTCTGTAATTTTAATTTGCCAATAGTCTTTATTTTCAACGATAACTTGTTGACTGGTTATTTTTATTATAGGTTGTTCACCTTCCTTAGCGAACTTTAATGAATTGGATAGTATATTTAAAAACACCTGATAAAGTTTATTACTTTCCCCCAAAATGATAGGTAATTGTTCAATATTTATCTGAGCGGATTTTTCATCAATACTGATATGTAAATCGTCAATTACACTCTTTAATACTTCATTAAGATCCGTCTCTTTGAGAGTATAATCATCACTACCAACCTGAGAAAACTTTAATAAATCATCAATTAAACTGCGCATCCGTGTTGAAGCTTTTTGCATTCTATCAATATAATCAATGGCTTTTACATCATCAACAATGGCAATTCGTTTATGCAGACGGTCACCGAAGGCTTGAATTTTCCGTAACGGTTCCTGTAAATCATGTGAGGCAATATAAGCAAATTTTTCTAACTCAGCATTAGATTGTATCAGTCGGTTATTGGTACGATCTAATTCACATGCTTTTGTGTTTAATTTTTCATGAGCCGCTTTTAATTGTTCATGATGGGCTATTTGAATTTTATAGGTTTGCACATAGTCTAATACCAGGCCAACCAAAGGTATTACATAAGCAATGATTTTTAAAAAATGAGCAATATTAAAGTCACTATCAAACAATCGTTGTGAGCCAAAGGCCATATGTAACTCCACCGCAACCTCGGGTAAGGCACTTAATAATAAAGCGGTGGCAAAAATGCTAGGGTAGCGTTTGGCAAACATTGGATAAACAACTAAACCAGCAAAAAGAAACAGTAACAATGGCACTATGTCATACGGACGACGAATAATTGCATGCGGAAACTGAGTTTGTGGCAGGTCATGACTTGTTGCGGCAAAATAGATCAGTAGATAACCAATAAATGCAAAGACCAAGCTGGTGATAATAATAAATTTAAAACCATTCTTCGGGTGTATTTTTCTCCCCGATAAAAACATGCCCACGCCAGCAATCATAATGACAGCATTAAAAACCCGTGATAACGCCCAAGTAAAAGGAATTAAATCATTATTTTCGGCAACGGCACTAATTAACCTAGTCGCAGCTAAGGTATGAAAGGCATCCATAACGCCGGCACAAAACAAGGCGACACCAATAACAGGCGTAGTAATATCATTGGTTATAGAATAATGACAGAAAGCCAATAATACCACGAAGATAGCGGCACTAAACGCCGTCCACTCAAGTAATGCATGGGTAAAACCACCCGATAATTGATAAAACATATCATCGGTTGTGACTTGAGCAATACTCGATGCCTGACCGGTTGCCGGTACGTGAATGGCATTACCAAAATCAGCGCCCATCAATTGCAAAAGAAAAGGTAATATACAAATGACAACTACAGCGAGAACAATAGCGCGGGGCAGTCTATATTCGTCTTCAATGTAAAAGAAATTAATCATATTAAAGTTGTTTTTTTTAAGATTAATTTGTTGAGTATAATACAGCTTATTGATTTTTGGTTGTTTATTTATTCAAATTAGAGATTGAAATATGAATAAGTTTAACTGTTAAACCCTAGTTTAAATAATCATCTAAAATCATATGAAGGATATGGTAATCCGAGTGCTCTCAATTCGTTAATGCTTTCGCCCTGAGTCAAGATTGTGGTGCCTTTTTTACCTCTCTTATCACAAATAAATCTCATCGTTTGTGAGCTGATTTCAATAATTATGATGATACTTGTCGCCAATCCCCATAGCCAATGGTGATCTTTTCTTATAGGGTCTGTTAAAATGACTAAATAAAAACCTCGCTATTTATACCGTTATAAACAGTGCAACTAGCTAGTTTTCTAGCTCAACATTAGCCATTGAGCAGGCAATTTTTCACTACTATTTAACCCTCCAACCTAAAAACCAACCCAACTCACTGATAGTGAACAAAGTATCATGGCAATTCTTTGGAAAAAGCAGCAGGCCTCAGTGCAGAAATGCGTAGTTGGGTGTTAATGACTGCCTTTATCACCTCAACGTTAGTGCCGTTAACATTACTGTTAACTACGTCAGCATTACCTATAGTGGCCAAGCCCGCATCGACAGCAAGCACTGTGATTGATGAAAGTGCCACTCAATCGACATTAGAGCATGCTGTTGTGCCGTTACAGGAACAAGCCTTATGGCACATGCCCAGTGAAATTATTTTTCAGTTTAGTGAAGTTTTAACAGCACTGACCATTAAAGTCTCACCGGCATTTTTGCCAAAAATAAGCATCAGCGATACTCAATAAGATGCTAAACATTGCTCATTACTCCCCTCATCAGAGGGCGAGCAATTAATTGCGGCAGTAATGCAAAATGATATTGCCACCATTGAAGGACTGCAAAACCAAGGTATAGATATTAATACCCAGCGATTGGTGATGGCACAGCGTTGATTATTGCCGTTGCACTTTTCCATGGCTTAGCTAAAAAAGATGGCATTTTTTCTTGATACTTGCGATGAAGATAATACCTTATTGAAAAAAATTCGAATAGTTTGACAAATAATTATATTACCTGTCTTTCTCTTTACAAAAAATGGACATCACCAGATCGGACAGTTTACTGCGGATATCGTTTTTTGTTAAAGTAAAATCTGCACCGATTAAATTGGCAACATGTAAAATAGTCGCGGTATCATTTTTTTTTAAAGTACTCCCTGATACCGCGATTATAGGTACATCACTTATTTCTTTAATAAACTCGATAACTTCATAACCGTTGGTATTAGGCATTTCAATATCGGTAATAACTAAATCGGGTTGAAATGAAAGTAATTTATTTTTGGCCTCGACAGCACAAGAAAATTTTCTAATATTTAGCTGAGCATTGACTTCTTTTGATAATATTTCCTCGGTAATTTCGAGCGCTACTTTAGAGTCATCTATGATCATAATGTTAAACATTTGTTATGTCCTTATCTTTACCATGGCCTAAAAAGCAACTTAAGTGCTTCATTTTAAATCTGATAAACAATGTTTTAATGCCTATGGGCAAGTTGCACAACACCACTTTAATGCATCATGATAGTTCATGAGTAACATCTCTTCTGATATATCGTGCTTAGCCATGATGGTACAGGGTTCGTATTGATTGTCTGAGAATTCATAATGTTTTGCTATTTCGAGTGCATCATGTAATAGCCCTTTTTTGTTTACTAAGGCCGTTTTTATTTCCTCTGCTAAGGGTAAATCCATAATTATTTTTTCAAGGGAGCAATTGAGAATAGCACCTATGTGACTCATGACACCGGTAATAAAGGCTAAGCCTCTTATTTTTAAAAATGCTGGAGAAAAAGATATATATTCCATCATCTTACCGCGCACTAATGACTCTCTTAACAACTCATTATTACAATCAGATGATAGCTTTGACATAGCGATAATAGCGATAAATTGTTTTATTTTATCGGTTCCCAAAAAAGTAACCGCTTGCTTTATCGAGCTGATTTCTACTCGATTTTTTTCTATTTCCAAATTGACTAATTTTAGCACTCCATTCACTAAACTTACATCCTGAGAAATTATTTCAGCTAAAGTATCAAAGTTCATCTCTAGCTGACACACTTCGGCAAATAGCAGCAGCAAATTTAACTTAACAGGCTTAATAAAATGGCCAACGCTTATTTCTGGTTTGTGAAAAAAATAACCTTGAAAATAGTCAATACCTATTTGGATTAGCATATTAAACTGTTGATGAGTTTCAATTCTTTCGACAACAATCTTTATCTTTTTATCTGCGACGAACTTGCTATTTTTTAAGGCTGCTATTTTCTCAAATGGAATGTCTTCTCTATCAACCTTAATAATGGATATATAGGGAAACAACTGTTCCCACTTAGGTGAAAAATCATAATCATCTAATGCTAAGATATAGCCTTTTTTATATAAATCTGAGACTACTTTAATAACATCAGGCGTAACATTAATAGTTTTTAACAGCTCCAAAACTACAGCGTTTCTATCTAACACTAAGGGTACATTGGCTAATAAAGTTTTTTCATCAAAATTGATAAAAGCTTTTTTTTGCGAACAAAGATTGCTTAAGTCACCATAAAGTTGGTTTTGTAAAATAATTTTCGTGCTGGCTTTTTCTGGCTCTGAACAATTATAAAAATCATCTAAACTATTACGATATAAAAGTTCATACGCATAGGTATTCTGGTTATGATCAAAAATAGCTTGGCGAGCAACAAATTTATTTTTAATCTCTTCCATTACACCTTTCCCAGTTTTTATTTTTTATTTTTTTACTATGAATTTAGTCTAGTCACTATTTAGGTAATAACAAAAAACGTCGCTAAATAAAAATTTTTTTCTTTAGCTAATAATGTTATTGGAATACCTATTAACCTATTTGATGACTGTGCTTGCGGTCATCAAAGGAAATAACAAAAAAGCGTAATAATCAACCTATTACGCTTTGTTATTTTCACTAAAATTCTTGCTAAAAAGTTTTACTAACAAGCTTTATTAAAGAATTTTTAAGACTCGTGCAACTGGTTAGTAGCATACTTTGCTCTTATATTTTTTTAATACGGACACTGCCACCACTGGTTTTTAATACCAATTCAGGGCCACCGCCATTGATGGTGCCTTCAATTGAACGTTTAGTGGTTTTGCCATTGACAACAAACTCACTTGAGACACGGCCACCGCTGGTTTTAGCGGTAAGATTTACTGCTACGTCTTTAGCTAAATAAGCGGTAATAGAGCCACCAGAAGTTTTTAAGTTACTATCTTTGCTTGGATTGGTCGGTAGTTTCAGTTTAATGCTGCCACCTGAGGTTTTGGCATTAATTTTTCCAATGATATTATCCAGGTCTAAACTGCCACCTGAGGTTTTAATATCAACATCACCTTGTAGATCTTCTAAAGAAATTGAGCCGCCAGAAGTGTAGGCATCAACTTTACCGGTGAGGTTTTCAATTTCAATAGAGCCACCACTGGTATTAATATCGACATTATAGTTTTGTGGCAAAGTTACTTTATAAGTAACTTTTATAGGATTACTGCCGAAGCCAAAGCTGAAGCCGCTACGCTCAAAATCCCCTTTAATGCTGATATTATCACCACTTTTTATGAAACTAACCTCCATATCATCTTCATTTTTTCCGTTAATTTCTACTGTAATCAATACAGTTTCTTTCGCATGAGTATCAATATCAATGGCACCAACATCAGTTTCAATTTTTAATAAGCCGCCACTGGCAACAGTAAACTCTTTATTAATGGTTTTAGCTTGTATACCAGCCGCCACTAACAGCAGAGCAATTGGTGCGTATTTAAAAGTATTTTTAGCGTTGAACATAGGGTATCTCCATATATCTTTATTTGTTTTATCAGTCATTGTCATTGCTAAGTGAGATGCCGCAATAACAAAAAAGGTTTAAATTTACTTTATAATTTATGGATATTTAATTTATATCGGTAATAAAACTAAATATTTGCCTCGGTTTCCCATGAAATTAAGCCTTTAGATTAACCATGAGTTTAAGAAAAAACCACCACAAATTAACATAATAAACAATATCAAGGCCAAGATAAGCGGCTTAGGCCCGGCCTTTTTAATGCTGGCCCACTGGGTTTGCGCGCCGAGTGCCGCCATGGCCATGGCTAAAGAGAACTGACTGGCAAAACTCAAAACTGCTTTCAGTGACTCGGGTAAAATAACAACACTATTAATCATCGCAGTTGCCATAAAACCAAAAACAAACCAAGGGATAATAATGACACTTTTTTCACGCTGAGCTTTATTGTCAATACGGCTACTGGCACAGCCATTAGCCGTACTAGCGATACGGCTATCGTTTCGATTGCTAAGATGACACAGTACTGAGCTCAGCATTAAAATAAATGGCGCTAACATCATCACACGAATAAGTTTGACAACCACTGCCGTTTGCATGGTTTCATCATTAATACTTTGTCCAGCAGCAACCGCCTGCGCAACTTCATGGGCGGTACTGCCGATATAAATACCAAAAGATTGCTCACTCATATCCACCCATTGATAAATAAATGGGTAACTAAACATGGCTAAGGTACCAAAAAGTACCACTGTCGCTATGGCAATAGTTACCTGTTCTTGTTTTGGTTTAAGCACAGATTCGGTCGCTAGAATAGCCGCAGCACCACAAATAGCGCTGCCGGCAGCAATTAAAATAGCAACATCACGATGCAGTTTTAGTACCTTGATACCCACAAAAGTACCGACAGAAAACACTGTACCAATAACGACCAAATCAACAACAACGGCTTGCCAACCTACCGCCAAGATTTGCTGAAAACTCAGACCAAAACCAAATAAAATAATGCCTAATCTAAGTAGCTTTTGTTTACAAAAGGTTGAAAATTGTTGCTCTCTTTTGTCCTCGACTCTTAATGAAAAATGACCATAAAGCATGCCAAAAACAATCGCTAACGGCAGGGCACTCAAACCAAAAGCGGATACTTGCTCTATTTTTGCTAAGGCAATTGCCAACAAGGTAATAATGGGCAGAACTATATAGGTAGGCATAAGGCAGCTCTTTTCTGACAAAAAACGAATAAATAGCTAATAACTAATTGGCAACGAGTTATCACTCTATGGAATATAATATAAGGCAAAGTTTACAATAAGAATAATGGATATATTTAATGTATAGTATTCAAAAAACCGAACTGTTCTTTAGTTTAAATAAAAATCAGAGACGAGCAACTAAGGCCAACTATTCCTAAGGCCTATTGTTGCTGAAGGAAACTTAGTTATGAGTATTTCGATAAAAAAACTACAACTATTTGAAGCCACGGCACGCTTAGGTAAACTCAGCAAAGCCGCCAATGAGCTGGCGTTAAGCCAATCTGCCGCCAGTCAAGCATTGAAAGAATTAGAGCAAAGTTTAGGTTATCCACTATTTGAACGGGTTGGTCGAAATTTAGTGATCACTGAGAATGGTCTTAAATCCCTACCTAAAGTCCGCCAGATAGCCGATTTACTTGCTAGCTTGCAGCTTGCCAATCTAAATACCATGAGTGGTATCTTGCGCATTGTCGCCAGCGCCACCATAGCCACTTATTTGCTGCCTAAATTAATTGCTAAATTTATAAAATCTTATCCTGAAGTAGTACCTGAAATACACATAGGTAATACCCAGATGGTGATAGATCATTTAGACAAGGGCAAAGCCTCTATTGGTTTAATAGAAGGACCCGCGCTACATAAACATTTAAAAATCATCCCGTGGCAAGATGACAAATTACAAATTTTTTGCCAACCTAATCATCCGTTAGCAAAAAACTCGACCATCAACCTAGAGCAACTGCAACAACAGTCTTGGGTATTGCGTGAACACGGCTCTGGTACACGGGCTATTTTTGATGCTGCCACCGAGCAAAGAGGTGTACAAATTAATTTAGCCATGGAGCTAAGCAGACAAAGTGCCATTAAAGAATCAGTTAAGGTCGGTTTAGGGCTAGGTTGCCTGTCACAACTCAGTATTGCTGAAGAGCTAAAAAATGGCGGTTTAGTGGCGCTGAAATCACCACTGGACTTATCAAGACGTTTTTCCTTGGTGACTCATAAAGACAGTCACCATAACTTACTTACGCAAAAATTCATTGATTACTTGATAACAGCAAGTCCGAATAAATAGCAGTGCAAAAGCAATAAACTAGCCAATAAAAAACGGCAATGAATAGTATTCACTGCCGCTGCTATTTAATATCAGCTATTAGCCACTTATGCCGCGCCCTTTATTCATCTACTGTTATTCATACCTAAGCCGCTTTAATAATATTTTTATCGCCACTTTAACTGCTTATTTTAATCTGTTAGCCAGGGTATAATTTATTCACGATCATCAGTAACTTGTTCAACCATTTGCTGCATTAAGCTATAAGAAAGTTGACTATAGGGCGGCACAAATAAATCCGCATTAAACAGGTTTGGGTAGTGATCTAATAGTCCCCTACTGTCTAGGTTAACCGAGGCCGGTAACATAGAAAGTTCATCGACAATCCTCTGCTGAACTTTTTTATCAATAAAATAATTAGCAACAACTTCTGCTGCGGCTAGCTTGTCACCTTTTAGCTCACGCACAAAATTAATGGTATCAAGCCAAGCCAAATGGCCTTCTTTAAAATTAATTAACTGCCATTTTCCTCCATGCTCATTTTGCCTCTTTATCTCAGGCCCCCAACTAGATACGATTTCAAGATTGTCATTAAACTTTGTTGAGCTTTGCCAAAATCCTCCGGCATTATTATAGAGCTGCTTAAATTTATTGAGCACAACGCCCTGCTTGGCCAGTAACTCTTTTAAAGCACTGCGATCATTTTTTTGTGCTAATTGCTCTAAGTAAAAAGGATGAAAGTCTAACGCTTGCAGTGTTAAGCCGACGTTATACCAAAACTGTCCTTGATTTAATGAGAACTTATTACGCCACTTAGCAGCCCATAAATCCTTGACTGAGGTCGGTATATCCTCTTGCTTAACCTTATTAGTATCGACAAAAAAACCATAAACACCTCCTCCCCAAGGGATATAGAGTGGTTTACCTTGCTGCATGCCCATTGCTATATGAGTTAGTTTGGGATCTAGGTTTTTATAGTTGCTTAATCTAGGCGAATTAATATTTATCGGTTGTAACAGTCTGGAAATCTGTTCACCGTGCATTTTAATAAAAAAAAGTGTCAGGAAAGTAATATCACATTGCTTATTTCGGATCACGGCAAACATTTGATCGGCATCTTCAGCTTTCGTAGTGATGACTTCAACTTGATAGTTATAACCCTTACTTATCAATATTTCATTTACTTGCGTTATATTTTCAGCGGTCACATAGCCTGCCCAAGTAAAAATCCTTAGTTTTTCCATTGCCAATAATTGCCAAGGCAAAAGTAAAAGAATACTAAATAATGCTAGTTTGCTCACCACAGCGAGCCCCTTCATTGAATACTGATTATTTCAGTATAGAATGCTCTCTAAGTTAAGCTTAGATATTTAGTGGACACAGCCATTTTCAGCTTAAGTTATTTTCATTACTTTTCATGCCTATGTACATGGTTCAGGATCGTCATCCCCGTGGTGTCTTAATCGGGGATCCAGCTTCTAAAAGCAATGGATCTTCGATCAGAGACTTCGAAGATGACGTTTACAACGACGTCCTGAGCTAACTACATAGCCATGTTACTTTTTATTGTTAACGCTGGGCAACTACCAAGGCTCAAATAGGCCATCGCTATTGGTGGTAACCGCTAGATAAAAGAGCAATAGATAACTGACCGACTAGGGCTATATGCTTGAAATTGAGTATTTATCAGGCCAACTTTAAAAAATTTAATCTGCGATTAAAGCTATATATCTTCACTTTTTCAGACCTTTTCTCTGCAGCATAAATGATCATCCCTAGAGCCCAGTAAAATTTTAAATTGAACATATTAACGACATTATTGTCCTAAATAATCAATCATTTAAGATCAACACCATTGATGTTAGCCTAGCGAACAGCTAAATAAACACCGAAAGTTAATGCTAAAGATGGCATTAACCTTTCAACAACAAGGAATGTGACCCGATGAAAATATGTACAACACTGTTAATTATAATTTTTATGCTCTCTGGCTGTGCGGTAAATATTACCGCAGACTCTTTTATTTACCAAGATGACAAGGTAGAGCCTTCGCTAGATTTAATACAAATAAATAATAAAATCACTCACGATGCCACGTTAATTGATATATCTAAAATATCCCTGACGACACCAGAAGGTTTATTGCTTAATGGCGTAAAATTATTACACAAAAATGCACAGGTAAATGTCATATTCTTTGCTGGCAACGGTATGAAAATAAGCCAGTCTGCTGGCATTCTAGATCAGTTTGCCCTATTACCTGCCAATGTGATTTGGTTTGATTATCGAGGCACAGGGGTTAGTGAGAAAAGAAGTAATTTAAGTGTCAAAGATTTACAAAATGATGCACTGAACATTTTTGATTTCTCAAAGGAAAACTTACCCGACAATCTGCCAACCGCCGTTCATGGTTTATCCATGGGCTCATTATTAGCTAGCTATATAGCAAGCGAACGAGCAATCGATGGTTTAATTCTTGATGGTGCCATTAGTACTGTACCCGAATTAATTGATAATTTAGTACCCGCTTGGTCCACAGTATTTTCAACGGTAACGGTATCACCTGAACTAGCGGCAATAGACAATATTAAACTTATTAGAAAATACACTAACCCTTTATTGTTTCTTATTGGTAAAAATGATTCAACCACCCCTGTTGAATTTTCTCAAGCCTTATATGATGCTTCCAATAGTAAAGACAAAACCTTAACAATCATCGCTGATACCGAGCATAGTCAAACGATGAAAAGACAGCAAGCCATTAAAGCTTATGCTACTTTTATTAAAGGCTTAACTTGTTGTGAAGATGGCTAACAGCTTAGGCTGAGTAGCTTTACTGTCAATGGACCGCTGGCAAAGATTATGTCAGCGTCAAGGTTGTATCTAGGAGTAAAAATGTATAAAAGAATCACTTGCACCATCATCTTAACGACGCTATTAACGGCTTGTATTATACCCATTAGCTCAAGCTGTAGTAGAGAGCAAACTTTTGATAATGGCAATAATGGTTTCCCCCCTAAAGGACAAGATTGTAGTACCGCCGATGCGGCCATTTATCTGGCCAGTGCACTTTATAACGAAGTACAAAATCAACCAGAAAAAGAAGCTGCAACCAGTAATCCTCCAAAAAAAAATGCTAAGTGCTCACACTTGATAGGAAAGTCTCAAAAAGAATGTATCCGTTTAAAGGACGATGCATACGATCCTTTAGATGAGTTGTAAATCATCATAAGCAAAGTAAGTACCTTAATTAATTGACCACTTAGCGAGAATCAAAAGGCGGGCTAGAACATTGGCCCAAGTTAGTTATTACTCAATAATAAATAAGTAACCTGAACTCTGGATAAGCAGCAATCAACTGGGTTTTTCTTGCTGAAGGTTCTTTAATATCTGACAATCACCGACCTTATCGTTAGGGCAAGAGGTCGCTAGGGTATGCAATGTTTGCTCTAGCAAGGTTAGCTCGGCAATGGTTTTTCTTACCTTATCTAACTGCTGCTCAATCAAAGCATCAACTTCCTGACAAGACGACTTTGGGTCAACCTGTACTACTATCAAGGTCTTAATTTGTTCTAGCGGAATTTGTAATTCTCGACAACGCCTAATAAACACCAAACGTTCAATATCGTTATTACCATATTCTCGATAACCATTGTCATTGCGATACGCTGCAGGCAATAATCCAATGTCTTCGTAATAGCGAATGGTTTTACTGGCAACATTGGTGACCTTAGCCAGCTGACTTATTTTCATACTCACCTTACTTTGAGCCTTCATAGTAGTTTTTACACCTCTTTCATACTTGAATTCATACACTTACTCATAATAGTTTTATAACTGTTTTTTTAATCGTTGACCTTACTGTTACTGGAAGGTTTATTATGCCGCCATTATAGCGATAAGCCTTAGTAGGTGTTAGCTGAAAATATCAGAAAATTATAACTATCGGACCAATAAATCGTCGTTATGTAACCGTTAACTTGGCTAAGTACCTCACCTACCTAAGTGAGCAAATTTAGTAAATATTAGGAAGAGCAATGTTTTCATCTTATTACCACTCGTTAGTACTCCATCATGTATGGAGAAAAACTAGCTTATTAACTTATCCAGTAGCCTACCTAGTTATCTGCGTAGCTATATTGCTACTTAGCCCTAACGCAATAGCACAGGGCAATAACGCTGCTACTGATAAGCCAACAATTTTAACCTTAGCCACGGCAATTAAGCGTACCTTAGCTAAAAATCCGGCTTTTAAAGTATTCGCTCTGCGCCAAGCCTCACTGGATGGCCAACATCAAACTCAAGCACTAGCGCCTGGTTATCAGCTAGCGTTTGAAGCAGAAAATTTTGCTGGAACGGGAGAGCTAAAAGGTTTTTCTGGCGCTGAGTTTACCGTGTCGTTATCGTCTGTTATTGAAATGGGTGGTAAGCGTGATGCACGTCGTGATTTTGTTAGCCATAGAAGTGCCATGTTAGCTGCTGAACGGAAAATTACCGCGCTAACTTTATTAGCGGAAGTTACCCGTCGCTATATTGATGTACTGACTGCTCAAGCAAACTTGAACTTAGCACATGAAGCAACACAACTGGCAGAAGACACTTTGCTTGCCGTGGAAAAACGCGCCAAAGCAGGCTCGACGCCAAAAGCCGAAATCAAACGCGCCATGGCCGCTGTCGGCAGTGCCCGTTTAGGCGCTGCGACCACACAGCAGCAGTTTTCCGCCACTAAGTTTTCCTTGGCTTTGTTATGGAATGAAAGCTCGCCGAGCTTTACTAACGTTGCCGGTAACTTATATCACTTTGCTGCAGATATCACTTTTGATCGACTCTATGCCAAGGTAAAACAAAATCCTGCCATCCTCGCCTTTGCCAGTGAAGAGCGGCTTAAAAACGCACAAGTGCGCTTAGCCAAAAGCCAATCGAGTACCGATATTCAGTGGACCCTTGGCATAAAACAGTTGCAAGGTATTGGTGATACCGCCCTCGTTGCTGGCTTTAGCATACCGTTATTTAGCTCAAGTAATAATTCAGGCGCTATTATTTCAGCGCAAGCAGAGCGAGATGAAGTACAAGCGAGAAAAATCACCGCTATGTTGCAGTTGCATAACCAATTACAACAAGCCTATGCCAGTCGCAAGCAGGCTATTTACACCGCAAATAGCTTAAGAAATACCATTATTCCACTACGTGCAGAAGCACTTGCTGAAACAAAAATCGCCTATCAACGTGGCTTATATAGTTATCTTGATTATTTAAGTGCGAGACAAGAATTACTTATTGCTAAACAAATACTAATTACCTCGGCATCAGCAGCGTTACATTTTGGCGCCGACATTGAACAATTGATTGCCGAGCCCTTACCTGCCTCACAGCATTTTCAACAACAAGCCTCATATGAAAATATTTCACCGACAAACAAGCACTTTAGCCAAGGATAATTTAATGAACAAACACTTTTTAGCTCGCCGCCTGAAGGTCGGCCTAAAGAACGGATTATTAATGAGTGCTGTGCTGGCTACCTTATTATTTACCCCGCCATTTTCTCTAACAAGTTATGCAACTTACTATGCAGATAAGCCTGTAGATAACCATTCAGCTACAAAAGTAGCTGAACATGCTGATGTTCACGGTGAGCCTATCTCCATTTTAAATAGCGATGAGCACGGCGATGAACATGGCGAAGAGGGCCATATCGAAATGTCAGCTGAGATGATGAAAACCGTCGGTATTACCACCGTAACGGCGAGTTCAGGTGAAATAAAACAGCGACTGACCTTATATGGCACTTCGACTACTGAGCCAAGTAGCGTTAGTCATGTTCGCGCACGCTTTGCCGGCATTATCACCAAGCTCAGCGTCAATGTTGGCGATAAGGTAAAAAAAGGTCAGCTTATTGCTGAAATAGAATCCAATAACAGCCTAACGCGCTATAGCATTCACGCTGCTATTTCTGGTGTTATCACCCAGCGTAATGCTAATCCAGGCGAATTAGCCAATGAACAAGTATTGCTCACTATTGAGGATCACCAAAAGTTATGGTTGGAGTTACAGGTCTTTGCTACGCAACAACCTAAAGTCGCCATAGGTCAAGCTGTACGTATTACTAGAGAGCTGCAATTTACCGACTCAGTGATCAGCCAACTTTTACCTACGTCAAAAAATAGCCCTTTTATTATCGCCAGAGTGCCACTGGATAATAGCCAAGGTACCTGGTCTGCCGGTAGTCTGCTTTCAGGCTCTGTCGTTATTAACAAAAAATCAGTGCCACTCATTATTGATAATCGCGCCATTCAAGTGATGGCTGGTAAAACAGTGATATTCGTTAAAAATGACCATGGCTTTGCTATGCGCGAAGTGAGCTTAGGACTTAGCGACGGTCAATTTTCACAAATATTGTCGGGGTTAGATCTGGGCGAAGTCTACGGGGTGAAAAATAGTTACTTACTTAAAGCTGATCTGGAGAAATCCAGCGCTGAACATCACCACTAGGAGGGGATTATGATTGAATCACTTTTACGCTTCTCGATTGCCAACCGCAGGCTAATAATCAGCTTAACCTTAGTTTTAATGGCGGTGGGCTCTTGGAGTTATCAAAAACTACCTATTGATGCCGTACCAGATATCACCAATGTACAAGTACAAATCAATACCCGCGCTGATGGTTATTCACCATTAGAAACCGAGCAACGCATCACTTATCCGATTGAAACGGCTTTAACCGGGTTACCAAATTTATCCTATACCCGTTCACTATCGCGCTATGGCTTATCGCAAGTAACTGTGGTTTTTGAAGAAGGTACGGATTTATATTTCGCCCGCAGTTTAATCAACGAGCGACTGAATACCATCAAGGGTAAACTGCCCGCAGGTCTATCGCCAGAAATGGGACCAGTTTCTACGGGGTTAGGCGAAATATTCATGTATGCCCTTGATGCAGATGATGATGCCAGGCAAGACGATGGTAGCCGTTATGATACCACCGCCCTTAGGGAAATACAGGACTGGATCATCAAACCACAACTCGCCTTGGTGAAAGGTGTTACCGAAGTAAATACTATCGGCGGTTTTGATAAGCAGTATCACATAACGCCATCTCCGAGAAAGATGCTCGAATTTGATATTTCTTTCGCCGATATACAGTCAGCATTAGCAGCCAATAATAGCAACCGTGGTGCCGGCTACATTGAAAATAATGGCCAACAGCTGACGGTTAGATCGCCAGGACAATTGAAAACTATTGCTGATATTGAGCAGGTGGTGATCAAAAACCTCAATAATACACCCATTAAGGTCAGTGATATTGCTGAGGTTGCCATAGGTAAAGCATTACGTACCGGTGCTGCCACCCACAATGGTAAAGAAACAGTACTCGGCGCTGCCATGATGCTAGTGGGTGAAAATGCTAGAGAAGTGTCACTAGCTGTCGCTGACAAGCTTGCCCAAATACAAAGTTCTTTACCCCGTGGCATTAAAATAACCGCGGTTTATGACAGAACTACCTTAGTGGATAAAGCCATTGCTACCGTACAAAAGAACCTAGTTGAAGGTGCTTTATTGGTGATAGCGGTACTATTGCTATTACTGGGTAATGTTAGAGCGGCATTAATTACCGCCGCGGTGATCCCATTAACCATGCTCGCAACAATAACAGGCATGGTACAAGCAGGGGTGTCGGCAAACTTAATGAGTTTAGGGGCCTTGGATTTTGGTTTGATTGTCGATGGCGCGGTCATTATTGTCGAAAATGCCACCCGCCGTCTGGCCGAAGCACAGCGTCATAATGGCGCCAGATTGGCAGTTAAAGATAGGCTGCATGTGGTTTTTCAAGCCACGAATGAAGTGATCAGACCGAGCTTATTTGGCGTAATTATTATTACTGTAGTTTATATCCCATTGTTTTCATTAACAGGTGTAGAAGGAAAAATGTTCCAGCCTATGGCGGCTACCGTCGTTATCGCCTTACTATCGGCATTAGTATTGTCGGTTACTTTAGTACCTGCGGCTATTGCCTTATTTATGACCGGTGATATTAGTGACAAAGAAAGTCTGGTAATAAAAGTCAGTAAATCAATTTATAAACCGTTATTACTTATGGCGATGAAAATGCGTTGGTTCGTGCTGTCACTGGCAACGATACTGGTGATATTTTCTACGTGGTTGGCAACAACCTTAGGCACAGAGTTTATTCCGCAACTGAACGAAGAAGATATTTTATTACAGGCTATTCGTATTCCAGGTACCGGCATAGAGCAAGCGGTGGAAATGCAAAAGTTACTTGAACAGAGCATTATTCAATTTCCCCAAGTGCTCAATGTGTTTTCAAAAATTGGTACGCCAGAAATTGCCAATGATCCTATGCCACCTAACGTTGCGGATACTTTTATTATGTTAAAACCACGCAGCGAATGGCCAGACGCCAATTTAACTCATGCTGAATTAGCCACTGACATTATGGCTAAAGTAGCAAAGCTGCCGGGTAATAACTTTGAACTAACACAACCCATTGAAATGCGCTTTAACGAACTGATTTCAGGGGTAAGAGCGGATTTAGGTATCAAGGTAATAGGTGATGATCTGCAACAATTATTAACCACCGCCAATGCCATCCGCGAAGTGCTTGAGCAAGTTGACGGTGCTAGTGATATTCAAGTTGAGCAAGTCACTGGCTTACCCATGTTATCGATAGTGCCAAAGCGTATTGCTCTGGCGCGCTATGGTTTAACCGTTGCTGAGTTACAAGATATTGTCGCTACTGCTATCGGTGGTAAAAACGTTGGCTTAATTTTTGAAGGTGACCGTCGTTTCAATATTGTGCTTAGATTACCGGAAACTATTAGGCGTGATGTAAATAAATTGAGTGAGTTACCAATTTCCTTGGCTAGTGGTGGCTATGTACCTTTATCTGAAGTAGCAATTCTTGAGATATCGCCAGCACCGAATCAAATTAGCAGAGAAAATGGTAAAAGACGCATAGTAGTCACCACCAATGTTCGCGGTAAAGATCTCGGCACTTTTGTTAACGAAGTCAAAGCTAAAATTAGCAGCGAAGTTGAAATTCCTGCTGGTTATTGGCTAGAGTATGGCGGTACCTTTGAACAACTTGAGTCGGCCAGCCAACGTTTGTCGATGGTCTTACCGCTAACGCTAGCACTGATTTTTGCACTATTAATTATGGCCTTTAGTTCAGTAAAAGATGCCCTTATCATTTTTACTGGCATTCCATTAGCACTAACCGGTGGCGTGATTTCATTGTGGCTACGCGATATGCCACTGTCTATCTCTGCTGGCGTCGGTTTTATTGCCCTATCAGGTGTAGCGGTATTAAATGGCTTAGTGATGCTGGCCTTTATCAGAGAACTATGTAAAGAACGCACAGAGTTGCTTACTGCCATTATCGATGGCGCCATGATCAGACTAAGACCGGTATTGATGACCGCATTAGTGGCAGGTTTAGGTTTTGTGCCTATGGCACTTAACGTTGGTACCGGCGCCGAAGTACAGCGTCCGCTAGCCACGGTAGTTATTGGCGGTATTATTTCATCAACATTACTGACGCTGTTGGTCTTGCCAATACTTTATCGTATTGTCCATGAGCGAAGTTTTAGCAAAACTAAATAGTTTGCTCTATAAGCTAAAGTAAATCCGCAAGAGCATGTTCAAGGTTACTGTGATTAAAATCAAAACCATGATTGAGCAGTTTTTGCGGATAAATATTTTGGCTAGTCAGTAATAACTCAGCCCCTTGGCCCATTAAACTTTTGAGCATAAAGGCCGGTACACTAAACCAAGTCGGTCGATTAAATTGCTGACCTAAGGCTTTAGTGAAGGCAGCATTGGTTAATGGCTTTGGTGAGGTACAATTAATAGCGCCCTCAATACTGGTTGTTTGTAAGCTAAAATGAATAATGTGCACCATATCATCGATATGAATCCAAGACATATACTGCTGCCCATGGCCAAGCTTACCCCCTAATCCTAGCGTAAAGGGTAAACGCATTTTCGCCAATGCGCCGCCATCACTCGCTAAAATCACACCGGTGCGTAACAGCACTACCCGACAATGTTCACGCGCTTTTAGGGCAATACTTTCCCACTTTTCACATAACGAATGAGCAAAATCTGCCTGGCTGACTTGGGCATCTTCATGAGTGGAAACATTGCCAGTTTCACCATAGTAACCTATGGCTGAGCCACTGATTAAACAAGTGGGCTTAACTCTAGCGCGCTCAATCATGGCAATAATTTGTTCGGTTATTTGCCAGCGACTTTGGCAAATCTTTTCTTTTTGCTTAACGGTCCAGCGTTTATCAATAATGGGCTCACCGGCAAGGTTGATTATCACCTCAAAGCAATTTTGCTCGGGCAGTTGCTCAATAAATTCAATCCCTTGAGGTAAACCTTGCTTAGCTTTTTCGCTATTACGGGTTAACACAGTGAATTGATACGGCTGCTGAAATGATTTGATAAAGTGCCGACCAATTAAGCCAGTACCGCCAGTTATTAAGATTTTCATCTTTGCTCCACCATGATAGATAACACATTAATTCTTTAATAATAGTAGTTATATACCCGTTATCATTCAAGATGCATGTTTCAGAGTGCTTGAGCTATTGCAATTCAAGGCGCGGTGATGAAAAACATCAGTACAGCAAAGGTGATTGATTAGCACCTACTGCTCAAAAGATATAAAAAAACCACAGCACTTAGTTAACTGCTGCGGTTTTTTATTGACTATTAAACTAGCTATTATTGAAATAGTTACTGTGCTATGACTTAAGCTAAGACTAGTAAGTTATTTTTTAACCCATTGGCCAGCAGCATTTTTAATTAAATGCCCTGCTTGGGTTTTCGAGATAGATTTTTCACCCGCTAATTTAGTAACTTGCTGCATAGTAATTTTGTTTTTACGCGCTAAGTTCAAGTAAATATCTTTGCGTTTTTTATTCACCATAGTAACTAGGCTGCTTACTTCAGCGCTGGTAACTACCACACCTAAATAGCCATTAGGCAGTTCACCAACAAGGCCTTGCTGTTTTGCTTGGTCAATAGATATTGCCCACGCCGAAAATGCCATGGTTGAGGCAACAAGTACTAGGCATACTTTCCTAATGAAGAGCTTAATTGAATGCTTGATTGAATGCTTTATTACGTTGTTCATACTTGCTCCTAAAAGATATCGCTATCGTCACTGAAAATATCATCAAGTTCTTTATCGACTTTTATCCGAATCTCATGATCAATTTTGAGATTTAAATTAATGGTGATTGGCTCTTTAGCACTCACTTCAATTTTATGAGTACAAGCCGTAAATAAAAAAACTGCTAGCAGAGGTGCCAGTATTTTATCCATAAATGTTCCTTAATAACGAGGGTCTGTTGACCTTTCAGGGTTAAAATTTATTCAATTTAAAACCGGCTTAATCGCGGCGCGAGCTTGGTATCATAGTTATTCTATTAAAAAAGCGAGCAACAATGAATAAGTTCGTTTTAAATGAACCCAAAGGGCAGCACTTGTTTGAAATTTATACTACGTTATCGTATGTTCATGTAGCTAGCTACATTTACATACTCTGCCTTACCTAAATATCAAACATGTTGCTGTAAAAGTAATCTCGAAAGTTCAACAGCCCCTAATGTAAGCCTTTGATTAATTTGTTCTCAAAGTACTCGGTGATATTGAATGACTCTAACAAACCTAATAAGTCATAGCTAAGATTTAAATTTAAATTTACTTCATTATCTAAATCAGGATTTCTGCCCTTGATTTCGGTCACGAGCAACATATAACCGTCATCCGTCATTGATACGGCAGAAGTTAAATGATGATAGTGTAAGTTTTCCAAGGCAGCAAATGCCAAACTAAACTCTGTGCTACTGGCTTTTAGCCCTGCGACCGCAGAGTTATTATAAACTTGGATAAGGCCATCACCAACATTGTGTAAATGCCCGGCTTTAATAAGAAAATGTTCGCCATCATAATATAGAGGCAATTGCCCTGAAACCTTGCCAGTAACAACTATACCTTGCTTTTTATCTAACTCGAGTAGTTTTTCTAAGTCTATTTTAGTTAATTTAAGCTCTACGGCCAACGTTTTACTAAAAGGCCATTGTGCGTGAGCAATAGCAAAAGACCCGCCAAACAAATTACCTTGGCTATTTCTAGCAACCAGGCTTAGCTCACCTTGGACAAAATCAATAGCGATTTGCGTCGAAAATTGACTAATTACCGTGGCGGTTTCGATCTTGGCAATGGTCAGATTATTGACCGCATTAGCCTTACCTTTAACATCTGTAGCTATGGATGTTAGCTGACCATGTTGTAGCATAAATTGCTGTTGCCAGTTAAGTTCTTGCAGCCAAGTGCCATCTATTTCACCGCTAACATCCTTTACCGACAAAGCCAATAACATCTGATTAGCCATGAAATTTTCATTATTTTTAATTTGCCCTGATAAGTGGTAACTGAGTGTGCCATCAATAAGTTCCATCTCAATGGGCAGCTTTATTTTTAAGGCGAATAAGTCGGTAATTAGTAGCTCTTTGGCGAAGATCTCTATGCTGGGTTGACGTATATCACCGGTTAATTTTACCCTAGCAATGGCTAAGTTGTCGGCAATCACTTCGGCATGTATGACTATATTATCAACACTACCACTGACCTTAGTATTTAACTCAAGCCTGTTAATATGGATGATATTAGCAAGATGTAGCTGGCTTATCTGGTGGTTAATTTCCAACTCAAAAGTCACCCCCGCACTATTATTTAGCTGACTTTTCCGGTCATGCTTGGCAATAGCGACACTGCCTTGCCAGTGGCTAATAAGCGAGGTCACTATTGCTTTATTTTTTATTTTTTCTTGCTGACCCATACTTGATGGCAGGCTTAGCTGAGTTATTTCAATGGCCGTGTCTTCACCAAGCGTTACTTGCCAAAAGTCATTATGCTGTACCAGTGCACCGATAATATTTAGTTTTACCGGCTGCTTACTAAAAGGCGCTAATTGGCCAACATTTACTTGTCCTGTCAGTGAAAATTGCGCTTTTTGTAAGTTAACCGTTATTGCTGGCTTATCATGATAACTGAGTGCTAAATTATTGAGTGATAGTGTTAGTGGTGCATTGATATTGCTAGTGCTGATATTAAAGCCATCGCTTATAATACGCTGCTTGGTGAAATCTATCTTTACCGAGCCCCTTGGGCTCACACTTACCTCGTTAATAACATTATCGTTAAGGAAATTGAGTACTTGCGGAGAAATTCCTTGGGCAGAGAGTGTCTTAAGCAGCTGTGGTTGTTCAATAATTAGCTGTATTTTATTGTGCTGATAATTTGCTTGATTCTTATCATGAGTAAAATCCAAAGTTAAATTGCCAGCCGTGAATACTGATTGCCAAGCCAATGTTGCTTCGATCTCAATAGGCCCTGATTGGGCAAAGCCTTGCTCTGCTCGAAAAGAAAAATGACTGAGTGTATTTGCCATAGTCAAGACTTGCTGATGCCAGTCAATTTGGCTGTTAAACGCCCCCTTAACGGACCAAGATTCATTGTCTGCCGTCACTAATGGTGCGACTAATGCTGGCGGTAAAGCCGATTGATGCAGAGTCAAAAAAGTTCTCAAGCTGGCTAAATCAGTGTTTATGTTAGCGCTAAATCCTTGCTGCTTTCGCACGAGTTCAAGGACAAGAACAGACTCTTTTTTAGCGTTAGCTAGGGAAAAATGCAACTGCTCTGCTGTCGCTGATAATTGCCCTTGATAAATAGATTGCTGTTGATTGTATTGATTAGTGAAGACTTGATAACTAAATGCTTGGATATCAAGTTCGACTGGCACAGTAAACTCGACGATATCATTGAGTAACTGGCTAAGTTGAGCAGGAAACTCGTTAGATTTTTGCGCAGCTGAACGGGCTGGTAAAAAAATATCAGCCTTAGCACGCACATTAGCTGAGGCAATGTGTATCGCTGAAATAGCATCCGCTATTTTAGCCGCTGTTAAGTAGCTCGGTTCAAACTGCCACTCTATTCTGGTATTAATTAACTCTAGCTCAGCATAGGGAGTGTCAATACATAAGCGGCTAATCAACAGATCAAAATTGGCATTTATATTAAAATCTAGACACGTTATTGCACTATTATGCGGTGTTAGATAATTATTTACCATTGAAGTAACCACTGAACTACGGCTATAAAATACCGTACTAAGGGTAATAACAATGACTAAGCATATCGCCAAGGTAACTTTAAACAAACGCAATTATAATCCCTTACCATCAAATATGAATATGATAGATACACAGCTATTACATGACCCTAGTATCTTTTCTATCGAGTATATCAGCAAGTCATTATTACTAGGTTAGCATGCTAAACAAAAGAGTAAGCTCAATCGACTAGCGAAAAGATAACTCAATATACTGATTAACTTTGTCGTTATTCAGTCGTTGTGGCGATAGGTGGTCCACAATTTCCAGCGCTTGATGTACCTTAGACAACCCTATTTGATCATCCAAGGGTAAACCTGCAAATGATTGATCATTGATAGTATATTTAAGTAAAGCTAACACACCTTGCAGAGATGACTTAAAATCAGCCTTATGCTTCTGCTCTTCAACATTAGCTAGGATGTCCTTAGCGATATTTAATGCCGCAGTTAACGCAACTATGGTTTCACTTTCAGTGACTACATCATCACCTTGAGTTTCTTCATCAACATCCTCTTTATTCAAACGTTCAATAAAGTCGCCGATATAACTAGTTAAAGTGGTGGTGGACATTTTCTCGCTAACGGCACTATTTTGTTCATTGACAGTGTCACTAGTTAAAGCCGCATAATCACCTTTTGAAATCAGTCCAAATTGGTAAAGTTTTTCTTTTAACTTGCCAACATCATCTAATGTCAGCTGGGCACCGCTAAAAAACTCGCTACTAATGGCATTTATCTTTTGAGCCCTGCTTGATAAAAATAAATTATTAGTCGCTATGCCCGCAGAACCTTCACTTTTAACACTGTTTTCAGTATGATTTTCAATTATCGCTTCTATCTCAGAAGTATTTTGTTGAGCGACAGTTAAATTGTTATTAAATACGGAGCTATACAGGCCTAGACTATTGATCATTTGATAAATTCCACAATATATTGACACTTATATTGCAAGCAATTTACACACCACTTATTTTTGTCGCCTTAGTTACGCTAAAATCAGTTTAAATAAGCCTGGATGGATGACTGTTGATACTTAAATAAAAATCCCTGTGCTTACAAAACACCAAAAAAGACCACCATAAGTACTAGGTTCAAAACATAACAAAAGCTTTGCCTATTGTTGTAAATGCTTACTTTTGCTTTATAGTTAATTAAAAATCTACGTTATAAAAAACAAAGGATTACTGTGGACAACGCCTGCTTATTAAAAGACGAGTATTCATTAGCTAAAACGTGGCCACTATACCTTACTCTTTTTGTTAGCTCTGTGATTTCCAGTTACTTTTTATCGTCCATTTCCTGGCAAAGCCAAATTATTCCTATCTGGTTGCCTGCAGGTATCGCTTTGGTTGGCTGCTATCTATGGTGGTGGCGCTTTTTTCCTGCCGTATTCCTGGCATCCTATATTTTCAATTTTTCAGTAAACCCTAATTTTGACGCCGCAACTTTACTTTCAGTCACCTCGCTACAAAATGTGATGATAGCGAGTGGTGCGGGTCTGCAAGCTATGGTGGGCAGTGCCTTACTTAGATACTGGCTTGATAATCCACTCCGTCAATGGCACAACAAAAAAACACTTTATTTTATCTTTATTGTCGGTATTTTTGTTAACCTCATCTCTGCCAGTATCGGCGTTAGTGCGCTTGCTCTATTCAGTCCTCATTATGCTGTGGCAGACTTGCAGTTAAAGTTTATTTTTTGGTGGTTTGCTGACTCATTAGGCGTATTACTTGCCCTGCCTTTTATTCTGAGTTTACTTAACTTTCGTCAGGTAAAAACCGAGCAACGTAAAGCTAGGTGGATTATTCTCTATTCAGTCAGTGCTTTATTCATTATTATCATTTTACTGACCAAGTTTTTTATTACTAGCTCAAATATCCATGCCAATGAGTTAATCACCAAGGAAGTGAAAGTAATAGAAAACGGTATTTACCGACAAATAAGCAGTAGTATTGAGCAATTAAGTTTATTAGCGGAGTTTCTTCAACAAAATCCTGATGTCAGCCGTGCACAGTTCCATGCCTTTGTTTATAACCTCACTCGCAGCTCTAACACACTTAAAGCCATGTCATGGAACCCGCTAATTAAACAAAATGACAAACTTCAACATGAAAAAAAATTAACACAAATATACGATAAAAAAACCACTATTCGAGGCAAGCCGCTAGCCATTAATGACGATATTGTTTACGTGAAATTTATCAGTCCTGAGCAGAGTAACCGTAAAGCAATCGGCTTTAATGTCTATTCCAATCCATCACGAAAAAAGACTCTAGATAGCACCATGGTAAATTATCAACCGCAAGCCACCCCGATAATTCAACTGGTGCAATCTTTTAATAAAGAACCCGCATTTTTGTTGTTTTTTCCAGTCTTTGCGCAAACTATGCCAACAAAAAACACCGCCGATAAAAAATTAATTGGTTTTGCCACTGGGGTTTTTTTAGCAGAAAAAATTATTGCTAATGCGATTAGTGCTTCACAACAAAAACTCTTTCATTACCAACTGTATGAACAAAACAAAAACAAATGGTTTCTCTCCAATGCCACTGACAGTCAAATTAAGTCGACGGATATTAACCAGTATTTTAGCTATTCCTTCGATGTTGCCGGACAGACCTGGTATATCCATTTATTTGCTAAAAAAAGTTATTTAAACCAACAGCAACAGCAAGAATTCCTGCAGTTTTACTTACTACTGCTCGTCATTGCCACCACAATAGTTACCTCGCTGTTATTAATGCATAACAGGCAATTACAACTTAATCATCAAGTTGAGCAAAGGACAGAATCTTTACAAAAGGCGATGCAAGCGGCCAATTATGCCAATAAGGAAAAAAGTCAATTCATCGCCAATATGAGTCATAAAATAATAACACCAATGAACTCAGTGATTGGCTTCGCGCAACTTGCCAGAGCATCTAGCAACATGGAGGAAATAAAGTCCTACCTGCAACATATAGATGTTGCATCAGACTTACTTCTGCACATAGTAAATAACATTATTGATATCTCAAAAATTGAGTCAGAAAAGTTATATCTCACCGATGCAGCGTTTGATATGCATTTAGTTTTAACTCGGATTTACAGCTTATTTGAGGGTGAAGCCAGCACTAAAAAACTCCGTTGGCACTTAATAGATAATATCCCTGCAGACATGACATTTTTAGGCGATCAAACACGCATAGAACAAATTTTAATAAATCTATGTGGTAACGCGATGAAATTCACCCACAGTGGTGATGTATCCATGAGCGCTGAGTTACTTGCAGTTACCGATAATAAAGCGCATCTGTCGATAAAAGTAAAAGACACAGGTATTGGCATTACGGCAGAAGGTATTGAACAATTATTTAAACCCTTCACCCAAGCGGACGATGCCACATCTCGTGGCTTTGCTGGCACAGGTTTAGCTTTAACTATTGCTAAGAAACTGAGCCAATTAATGGCAGGAGATCTATCGGTAGCAAGTAAAGTAGGAACTGGTACTAGCTTTATTTTTACTTGCTGGCTGCCTCTGACGAGCACCAAGCCTAAAGCAACAGTGTTCAGCCATCATTCATGGCAACCGTTAGTCAGACAAAATGAAGAAAGTCGACAAGGTAATGTAGGACTAACAACTCAGCCTGCTAGCTACCCTGATGAAATCTCGGTCTTAAAAGTATTGGTTGCTGAAGATAATCGTATCAACCAAAAACTCATCAAGACCATACTGACTAAGCTAGGGATTGATGCTGTGATGGTCGAAAATGGCCAATTGGCTATCGATTACTTACAGCGTGAGTCGGTGGATGTTATTTTAATGGATTGTCAGATGCCAGTTTTAGATGGCTATCAAGCAACAAAAAAAATAAGAGCTATGCCTGAATATGCTGATTTACCTATTTTTGCTTTAACGGCTGATGTTGATAGCCGTAGTAAAGAAAAAGCTCTGTCAGTAGGTTTTACTAAACACCTAGCCAAACCCATTAACATTGAACAATTAACCGCCTACTTGCTTGAAGTAAGTAAAGTCGTCATCAGCAAATACAATAACTTCAAATAAGTAATTTATAACTAAAGACGCCGCTTAAAAGTAATTTTTAAACGGCGTTCTTTCTTTAAAAAAACAATTGCTAATTAACGCTATCTAACTAATATTTCCACACTCTAGCTATTCCTTATTAAACATCTTGGCGAATAAGATAATCAAAAGCTCCTAGGGCGGCAGTGGCGCCACTGCCCATAGCGATAATAATTTGCTTATATGGGCTATCGGTAACATCCCCAGCGGCAAAGACACCCGCTATTGACGTTTCACCACGACTGCCGACGATAATTTCACCGCGATTAGTTAGCTCTATATCACCTTGTAAAAACTCACTGTTCGGCATCAAGCCTATTTGTACAAAAATACCGGCTAATGCTAGCTCATGATTTTCACCCGTGCTGCGATCAGTGTAACTCAAGCTAGTGACTCGCTTACCATCACCTAACACTTCAGTCGTTTGCGCATGAGTAATAATCGTTATATTGCTTAATGAGTTCGCTTTTCTCACTAATACGTCATCAGCGCGTAAGCGGTCAGCAAATTCTAATACCGTCACATGTTCAACAAGACCGGCTAAATCAATGGCCGCTTCAATGCCTGAATTACCGCCGCCAATAACCGCTACTCGCTTGCCTTTAAATAATGGCCCGTCACAATGCGGACAATAGGCCACACCTTTACCACGATATTCATGTTCACCCGGCACATCCATTTCACGCCAGCGCGCTCCCGTCGCTAAGACTACCGTTTTACTACTCAATACCGCGCCATTTGCTAAGCTAACGTCAATTAAACCGGTCTCTTCATTACGCTTCACTTGGCTGGCTTTATTCCCACTCATGATATCAACATCATAATCTCGAACATGTTCTTCTAAACTGGCAACCAGTTTTGGTCCTTGGGTGGCTTTTACCGAAATAAAGTTTTCAATCGCTAGGGTATCGCTAACTTGCCCACCAAACTGGTCAGCGACCAAGCCAGTATTAATGCCTTTTCGTGCCGCATAAATTGCCGCTGCCGCACCTGCTGGCCCACCACCCACCACTAAAAAGTCATAGACTGCTTTATTCTCCAGCGCTTTGGCTTGACGAGCAGCAGAATTTTTATCGACCTTGTTTAAAATATCCGTTAATGATATTCGTCCTTGGCTAAATGACTCGCCATTTAAATAAACACTGGGTACCGCCATGATATCGCGATCAAATACTTCGGTTTGAAATAGCGCACCATCAATCATGGTATGTTTTATTTGCGGATTTATCGCCGCCATCATATTTAAGGCTTGCACTACATCGGGACAGTTTTGACAGCTTAATGAGATATAAGTTTCAAATTCGAACTCACCTTCAAGGTTACGCACTTGTTCTATTTGCTCCGCATCAAGTTTTAACGGATGTGAGCCACTGTGTAATAACGCCATCACCAGTGAGGTAAATTCATGGCCCATAGGTAAGCCAGCAAAACGTATTTCACTCTTGCTAGCAACACTACGCACTAACATAGAAGGGATTCTTTCCTTGCTCGCTTGGGCAGTATTATTGCCATCAATGGCGGTAACTAACGGTGATAACTCAGCAATTTGATTTACTAATTGGCTAAGTTCTTTTGCCTTAGGACTTTCATCAGTAAAGGTGACTAGCTCGACTGGTGTTTTTAAATTGTCTAAATAACTTTTTAATTGTGCTTGTAGATTTGCGTCTAACATAATGACCTCTGAAATATTTACTGGGAAGTGGAAAAGTAATAAGGGAAATAAACTTTGTAGGTTTTAGAGAGTATTAGTAGCGGCTCAACATCCATGTTTCGCTATTGTTTGAGTTAAATTAGCATTAAATGACGCTTATTCGAGGCGTGAAGCATGAGCATAGCTTGCCTATGTGATTGCTGAACAACAAAGAATAAGTGCCATTTAAACTAATTAAAAAACATAACTAATACTTTAGATTTTGCCTACTAAGTCTAGTGATGGCGCTAGAGTATCTGCACCTGGTTGCCATGCTGCTGGACATACTTCACCATCATGCTCTGCTACATATTGCGCGGCTTTAATTTTTCGAAGTAATTCAACTGCGCTACGGCCTATACCTAGGTCATGTACTTCAGCAATTTTGATTTCACCTTCAGGGTTAATCACAAACGTACCACGAAGTGCTAAACCTTCGGCTTCAATCATGACACCGAAGTTACGAGTAATTGCGCCCGTTGGGTCACCAATCATAGGATATTGGATTTTTTTAATGGTATCTGAAACGTCATGCCATGCTTTATGAGTAAAGTGGGTATCCGTTGATACTGAGTAAACTTCAACACCCATTTTTTGCAATTCTGCGTAGTGGTCTGCCATGTCACCTAATTCGGTAGGACAAACAAAAGTAAAATCAGCCGGGTAGAAGAAAAATACTGACCATTTACCGGCAACATCTTTTTCGCTTAATTCAACAAACTCGCCATTGTGAAAAGCGGTAGCGTTAAAAGGTAGTAATTTAGTATTAATAATTGATTGGTTCATAATGAACTCCCGTTAAGTGTAGTAATGATGTTGGAAACGTTTGCTCGATAAAGAGTTAAAGCGTTTCCTGAAGACGGGAGAATAATAGCGCCGAGGCTTAAATTAGTATAATCGATAGTATTTATCAGCTTGATAGGTAAAACCTATCGAATAAGCAGTTATTTTACATCTTGAAAAGTCATACAGAATAAGAATAGGTGATTAGCATAATATTCTAGGTAAGCAATCAGCAAATAAAATTGCTCTCTTAGGATCACTTCTACCACCAAGAAATCATTAACACTGATCTGTTTTTTATTGGCATTGATTAGAAGCTAAGGGTTACTGTTACCACAAAATCGTCTTTTTTTGTTGTTCAAAATCACCCGACCAAACTCACACTTACGATACGTCAGCGGACGTTACGATTTAATGTCAAAGAGTTATAGCTTCGACAAAGCGGTCATTTACTCCTTTGCTCAATGTACTAACCAAATATGCACCTAAAACAGGCTCCTTGAGGACGGGTGACATAGACTAAATCGCCGCCATGATTAACCATGATTTGTCGTGAAAGGCTTAACCCTATACCCGAGCCCTGCTGCTTGGTGGTAAAAAAGGGCACAAAAATCATCTCGACTACATGGCTTGCTATGCCAGCGCCATTGTCAGCCACTTCAATATAGAGTTGCTGAGCACTATTTTTCGCTACGATTAAGGTTATTTCACCTTGCACAACATCGCTTTCGCCCAAATCAACTTGTTGATTTTTAAAAGTCACTACTGCCTCAATGGCATTTTTAACAAGGTTGATAAGTACTTGCTCTATTTGTCCGCTATCTAACATCACTAACTGCTGACTTTGGCTATCAATAGTTAAGGTAATATTATGCTCGGCGAGTTGCTGCAGATGTAATAGTTGCGTACGCGCTATAATTTCTCCCAGCTGAGTTGGCGCTAAGTTTGGCATAGCTAAGCAGCTAATTTGCCTAAAACTGGCAATAAACTCACCTAAATATTGGGTACGTGATGCTATGGTGTTAAGCGCTAAGTTTAAGTCTTCTTTACTTTCTTCATCAACAAAGCACAAGTTTGCTGGCATAAGTCCCAGGCAGGTTTGGGCAATAGAAGCTAGTGGCGTTATGCTATTAGCAACTTCATGGGTAAGTACACGGGTTAAGCGTTTATAAGCTTGTTGCTCTTTATTCAATAACATTTCATGAATCGATTGTAGGGTAATAATTTTACGTTGCTGCCCTTGAATTTCAGCAACACTCACTTGTAACGTTAAGGTGTCTAGTTGTTCTCCGCGTAGCCACTGCACTGTACTATGTAAGTTTTTTTCTACCGCCAAAGCCATGGTACCGATATGACTAAGTTCACTAAGGTGAGTGGCTGTTTTACCCAGTAACCTGGCCACCGCAGGATTAGACTCAATTATGTTGCCTTGCGCGTCGGACACGATAACAGCAAGGTCGATATGCACTAATAAAGCTTTTAAAAACTCACTTTTTTGCTCGGCATTAAAGCGCGCCTGCTGCATTTGTTTTTTTACCTGTTCAAGATGCTGACGCATTGGATGCTGAGCACTAAAACCTAAGGTATTGTCACCATTTGCAAGGGCTCTTATCACTTGAAAAACCTGCCGGTTTTGGCGTTTAAATAAGGACAACAAAGATGCCAGTAGTGCAACTGTTACCACCAGTAATAGCAACCAAGCGGGAGATATACCTGCGCTGATATACATGCCTGTCAGTAGCATAATACAAACCATTATGCCAACAAGATTGATACTCAATAAGATCAGTGGTCGATTATTTATGTAATTCATAGCACATCATTTTTTGCTTAAGTTCAGTAAGATATTTGCGGCCCGTTCAAGCCATTCACTTTTACTTGGCTTATCAAAGACCATATTTATCCAAACGTCGATACATAGCTCCTCGTGTTAGGCCAAGTGCTTTAGCTGCTTGACTAACATTGCCCTGATGATGTTTGAGAGCAGCACGAACAGCCCGCTGTTCTAAGGTCTCTAAATTAAAAGTATCGTAGTCATTATCATGTGTTGTAGAGCCGCCCTTGCCTAGTTCAAAGGCATTAGTCGCTACATTTAGCTGAGCTAACTCAGTGCCTACCACGGAACGAATATCCAATACATCATCATCAGTTAAAATGACAGCTCGTTCAATGGCATGAGCAAGCTCTCTGACATTACCAGGCCAGGTATAGCGACAAAGAGCGCGCATATCCTCAGGGGCAATAGTTAACTGCCTTTTATATTTATGACTAAAGTGATCGAGGTAATAGGTTGCCAGTAAGGGGATATCATCAACTCGCTCCCGTAATGGCGGTAAACGTATTTCCACGGTATTGATACGATAAAGTAAGTCTTGTCTAAAACGATTGTCCCGCACCGCTTGTGGCAAATCATCATTAGTCGCACAAATCAGTCGAATATCAACGTCTATGGTTTTAATACCGCCGATAGGGGTGATCTGACGATTTTGCAATGCCGCTAATAAGGTGGTTTGTTCGCTTATCGGTAAATTACCCAATTCATCTAAAAATAAACTCCCGCCATGGGCAAGTTCAAAACGCCCTACGCGGTCGGCTTTAGCATCGGTGAAAGCACCTTTTTTATGACCAAATAGCTCGCTTTCAAATAAACTTGCTGCAATAGCGCCCATGTCTAAACTAATAAAAGCCTGCTCACTACGCTTACTCGCTAGATGTATAGCATGAGCTGCCAGCTCTTTTCCCGTACCACTTTCACCGGTAATTAAAATATTAGCATCGGTTTTCGCCGCTTTTTCTATGGTGTAAAATACGGCTTGCATGGCGGCGCTTTGTCCTAAAAAATCAAACTTTTGCCCGCTAAGTGCCTGATTTAATCCTTTTGTTTGACGCGTAAGTTTACCGACTTGTTGCTTATCCCTTGCATGAGAAAAAGCCGCGGCAATTACCGCTAATAACTGTTCATTTCGCCACGGTTTGGCAATAAAATCAGCGGCGCCAGCTTTGATGGCATCTACGGCTAACTTAATGTCGCCATAGGCAGTCATCAACACCACCACCACAGACGGGTCTTGGGCAATAATTTTCTTCAGCCAATAAAAACCTTCCTGACCACTGATGGCATCACGGTTAAAGTTCATATCGAGCAATATCACTTCTATTTGTTGCTCGTTAAGTGTTTTACCAATATCAAAAGGATTATCAGTAGTAACGACTGTTTGATAATGCTGTTTAAGCAATAACTGCATTGCGACTAAAATATCAGGATTATCATCAACAACTAAAATTGAGCCCGCTTGCTTCATTTTTATGATCCATTTTTTACACTTTTTTTTAGTCTATCTTACTTATCATTAACTCGTCTAGCAAAATAGCGTCCATAAATGGACAGTTTGTTTTAGCGGTACTGTTCTATAAGTGGACACTATATCTTACCTTTTTAATCATAAAAACATTAAGTTACTGTTTTATATTACTTAATTATTTTGGCACAAGTCTTGTATTAACTAGAGAGCAGCAGTGACAATTAAGACAAATCAAGCTAACCCTAAGTTAGTAGGAAAACGCTCTATGGATATTTTGATGGATAACTATTATGGATAAAAAGATAACTAGATCGATACTGCAAAGGTATTTAAAACCTAGTCTGATTGGCATAATTATTTTTGTCATAGCAGCCGCTGCCTATGGCTTTAGCCAGTCTACTACGGGTGGCCGCAGCCATAACTTAGCCCTCAATAGCATCACCATAAGTCAGGTCAGCCAAGGTGCATTCATCGATGCCTTGAGTCTACGTGGGCAGGTGGTACCAAAAACAACGATTTACCTAGACACCGCAACCGGCGGTCAGGTCGAAGAACGCCTAGTTGAACAAGGTGAGTATGTCGAGCAAGGTCAACCCTTAGTGCGATTGAGCAATACCAACTTGCAACTCGATGTTATGGGGCGTGAGGCACAAGTCACCGAACAACTGAATTTTTTACGGAATACTCAAATGAACATGGCAACAAGCCGGTTAAACTTACGTCGGGATTTACTAGAAATTAATCTACAAATAAGCCATTTAACACGGCGTTTAAAACAATCTGCACTTTTAGTGAGCAAAGGTGTGCTCGCTAAGGATCAATTAACAGAGATCAGAGACAATCTCACTTATTATAAAGCTAGACAAGAACTTACCTTAGAGCGACAACAGCAAGAAAATAGCATTCGCAAGGTACAGGTTGAACAACTAGAAGAAAGCGCAATAATGCTAGAAAAAAATCTGACTTTTGCCCGCTCTAACCTCGAAAACTTGCTAATAAAAGCACCTATTTCGGGTTATTTAAGTGAGTTTAATGTCGAAATAGGTGAGTCAAAAGAACGTGGTGCCCGCCTGGGGCAAATAGATATTCCCAATGAATATAAATTAGTAATACGCCTTGATGAATATTATTTGAACCAGGTACAACGAGGTTTAGCCGTTATGGTTAAGCTTGACATCGGCACAGTGACAGCAAAAGTCAGCAAGATAGATAGCCGAGTCCGCCAATCACAATTTCAAATTGAAGTCGATCTACCCGAAGGTACTGGCAGTATAAAGCGCGGCCAAAGCATTGATATTGAACTAATGATTGGTGGCAACAGAGACAATGCCTTACTGCTTAATCGCGGTGCTTTTTTTAGCAGTAGTGGTGGTAATTGGGTTTACCTAATAGCGAAAGACGGCAGTAGCGCAGTACGTCGAAATATTAGTCTAGGAAAAAAGAACCAACACTATTTTGAAGTGTTGTCAGGATTAGCGTTAGGCGATCGGGTGATCACCTCAAGCTATGGCAACTTCGATAAAGCGCAACAATTGCAATTAAATTAATTTACATGAAATTACATCAAGGGAATAATAATAATGATTAAAATAACTAATTTAAGCCGGGTATTTCGTACCTTAGATTTAGAAACAACTGCACTGAGCAATATTAATTTAACCGTAAATGACGGCGAGTTTGTTGCCATCATGGGGCCTTCTGGCTGTGGTAAATCAACCTTATTATCTATTTTGGGTATGTTAGATTCAGCCACAAGTGGCTGTTTCGAATTTGCTGGCACTGATATTGCTGGTTTCAATGAAAAACAATTAGCCCAAGTTCGTAAAACCTCCATTGGTTTTGTTTTTCAAAGTTTTAATTTAATTGATGAGTTAACGGTTTTTGAGAATGTTGAATTGCCACTGCAGTATCAAAACATTGCCAAGGCCGAACGTAAACAGCGGGTAGAGGCGATTTTAAAACGTGTTGCCATAGATCATCGAAGCGATCATTTCCCTCAGCAACTCTCTGGCGGTCAACAACAGCGGGTGGCAGTAGCGCGAGCCTTGGTCGGCAAACCAAAATTAATATTAGCCGATGAACCAACCGGTAATCTGGACTCAAAAAATGGCGATGAAATAATGGCGATGTTACGTGAATTAAATAAAGCCGGCACTACCGTTATTATGGTCACTCACTCTGAAAAAGAGGCTAACTATGCCGACCGTTTAGTGCGCTTATTTGATGGTCAAATCATGCTTGATAAAGCGACTCAAGTATCACAGACAGCCGAGGTTGCTTAACATGGTCATAAATTATTTTGTTACGGCAGTGCGCGCGATAAGAAATGATAAGCAACATTTTTTTCTTAATGTCATAGGTTTAAGTATAGGCTTAGCTGCAGCCATTTTAATGGCGTTATTTGCTCAGCATGAATTGTCCTATGACAAACACCAGCCCGATAGTGAGCGGGTATACCTTGCCCACACTGATTGGTCCTCGATAGGGTTACAGGTAATTTCACAGAGTAATTATAAAAATGCCGAAACATTGAAAAACCATAGTCAGGTAGAAGATATATTTAGATTAGTAAAGTCGGATGATCTCAGCCGACTTAATCTAGCGGTGAGTAAACTAGTACAAGTGGATAGCAATGATTATCGGCTGAACAACTTTTATAGCGCAAGCACTAATATTCTCGACTTTATTGCCTTGGATATTGTCGCTGGTGATATCACTCAGGCATTAACACAACCGAATCAATTGGTATTAAGTGAATCAGAGGCATTACGCTTGTTTGGCGAGTCTCAAGTGGTTGGTCGCACCTTAAAACATCAGCAAGGCCAATATACTATCGGCGCTATTTTTAAGGATTTAGCACAGAATAGCCATGTTCAGTTTGATAGCTTGATTCATATGCCAGCTAAGTTTATCCACGAGGGCCAAGGTTATGCTTATTACAAACTTTTAGCCAATACCGACATAGCAGATTTTGAGCAACAAATGACCGCTGTGTTAAACCGATCACAGGGGAATAGCGCGATTACCATGAGCTTAATAAACATGGAAGATATGCACTTAAAAAGCAATGGGCCTTTTCTGATGAAAGAAAGTGGCTCATCGTCAGTATTGAAAATATGCATTGCTTTGAGTGTTATGTTGATCGTGATTGCCAGTATCAATTTTATCAACCTCAATATTGCCCAATCGGCAAAACGCGCTAAAGAAGTAGGTGTTCGTAAGGCCTTGGGTGCAACCAAGGCACAGTTGGTTTTTCAGTTTCTTACTGAATCATTGCTAGTGGTTGCCTTGGCCGCTTTACTGGCATTTGCCATGGTCGAGTTTGCCTTACCCTACTTTAATCAGCTGATGGGCAGTGAGCTCAGTTTGATTTACGCTTCTGAGTTCATGTTAATATCCGTGATGGTGATATTAACCGTGGGTTTGTTATCTGGGCTTTATCCTGCGCTCTTTATTGCCTCTTTTAGTGCAAAAAGAGTGCTTAGTGGTGATTTAGTACGTGGTGCTACCGCTGTTTTTGTTAGAAAGCTAACCTTGTGTTTACAGGCTGCTTTATCTGTTGGTTTAATTATTGCCTTGATTTCTTTATCTCAGCAGATGAGTCTGATAGATAGTTTAGCGATTGGTTATGAGAAATCATCACGTTTGGTGATAAAAGAGCTACCGGCTGATGCCTTGTATAGAAAAGAAAATAACAGTTTATTGACGGCTATTAGACATTTACCTGGGGTTGAGCAAGTTACATTGTCTAGTCTCGACTTAACCAATGATATTAATGGCGGTTTGTTTTTTACTTGGCCAAATGGGGAAACGTTAACTGGTCCTCAACCTACGGTGGTCACTGGTTATTATGCGGTTGAAACCTTAGGACTGACACTGCTGGCCGGTAGAGACTTCTCGCCGAAATTTAGTGGTGACTGGTATCAGATTGATGATGAAAAAAATAGCACAGTCGGCATATTAGTCAGTCGTAGCATGGTGGAATTAGCCGGTTATCCATCGCCAGAGTCAGTTATTGGCCTAACATTGATGGACACAAATTCTAAACTGACCGCTAAAGTGGTTGGCGTTATCGAAAATGTTAAAATTGGCTCGGCTCGGCAACAGGCATTGCCAATATCCTTTAACTTGGGATTTGACGACCTCTTTAGCACAGGTCATATCATCATTAAGGCAAACAATACCAACATGGCTAAACTAAGCAGCCAAGTTCGTCAGCTAATACGCCAAGAGTTACATTTAAATGACGTGAAAATAACCACGCTTGCTGATGATTATGCCAACGCCCATAAAAACGAACATCTAGCTTTAGAAATGGTTAGCGTTTTTAGTCTATTAGCTATTTTCCTTACCTGTTTAGGCACGTTTGGCTTGGCTTCCTTTGCTACCCTGCGCCGTCAAAAAGAAGTAGCCATGCGTAAAGTACTTGGTGCTTCACGTTTGAGTATCGTCAATTTACTCGCCAAAGAATTCCTAATTTTGGTGACAATAAGTATTGTTATCGCCTATCCACTCAGTTACTGGCTAATAGGTGATTGGTTGGCAAATTTTAATGATCGTATCGAGCAAGCCCTTTGGGTTTATCTGCTAGCAGCCGCTTTTATTACCGGCATTACCTGGCTGACTGTGGCAAGCCTTGCTTTTAAAGCCGCAAGTACCCGACCTTCGCTGATATTACGTCATGAATAGCCATTTTATTAATGGAAGTTCCGATTTATCAATCTAGCGTGTTCGCTTTTTAATAAGAGCATTAAACGGAAAAACAGATAATTGGACTCCCTCACTTCATAAAAAGTGAGGTAATATAAAAGTTACCACACAAATATATTATAAAGAGTCCTGATATGTATCGTACCAAAGTTGGCGTTGATTTAGCAAAAGCGCTAAATCACCAGACACCCACTCAAAATAATTAATACCTAATATCAATTAATCTGCGTTACTGATTTGCATTGAGCAGAG
>NZ_BDQM01000017.1 GCF_002207865.1 Colwellia marinimaniae | reverse complement strand
TTAGTCTTCATTGCTAGTACCTTCAATCAGTTAAGTCTTATTTATAAGTATAGACAACAATTAGCTACAACAGAGCCGAATTTCAACACCATCAAATCCGGCTTTAATCGCATTTTCTGCGGCTTGCGCATAATCATGCACCAGTGATTTTATCTCATCAAGGCTCACTGCTTTTGGCGTTTTATAGTTTAGTTCGCGCATTCTCGGTACGCTACCTTCGACACCAATGGCAGATGGCGCTAATACTGGCGCATCATCGTTGCCTTTGCCATAAAAATACGGATGGGCCACACGACCGGTATGCCAAAGCTGGGCAAATATTTTACCGCCGTTTTTGTGCACTGCGGTGGTGACTGTTTGCCAGCCGTCAATTTGCGCTTGGGTAAATAAACCTGGCGTATTGGGATAACCTTGACCGTCGGGGCGAATAATTACCGCTTCTGAAATAATTAATCCAGCCTCGGCTCTACGGCCGTAATAGTCAGCCATTGCTTGCGTAGGTACTAAATTATCATCAGCCATACAGCGTGTTAATGGCGCCATTAATATTTTATTGTTTAAACTAATGCTGTTATTTAACGCGTAGGGTTGGAATAAATTTTCGGTCATGATTTTTCTCTATCTTGAATGTACATTCAAGATACCTTTATTTGAACGAACATTCAATTACTATTTTGAATGCTTGTTCAAAATTAGGTATAATCATGGCATCGACAACATGAAGACAATAAATTAATGCGCAATGCTGAGTTTGATAGAGAAAAAGTACTAAGAGCAGCCATGAAAGCTTTTATGCATAAAGGTTATGCCAATACCAGTATGCAAGAGCTTAAAAAAGCCACCGGTTTACACCCTGGCTCTATTTACTGTGCTTTTGAAAATAAGCGTGGTTTATTGCTGGCTTCACTTGAACAATACCGCGTTGACCGAGCGACAAAATTTGAGCAGTTCTTTGCTAACTCAAACTTAACTCTGCTTAATTTAAAATCATACCTTGATAATGTCGTTATTGAATGTATTAGCTGTGATAGTGCTCAGGCTTGTTTATTAACCAAGGCTTTGAATGAGATAGCAGAACAAGACAGTGAAATTCAACAGGTAATTACGGCCAATTTAGCTAGGTTACAACAAGCGCTGGCGGAAAAGTTTGCCCAAGCGAAAGCCGAAAAAAGTATTAGCACGGACAAAGATTGCGATCATCTAGCACGGTACTTTTTAATGGGTATCTATGGTTTAAGAACGTTTGCCCATACTCATCCTGAGGCGAAAATATTAGAACAACTGGCTGAGCAGCTTTATCATGATGTTTCTCAGTAGTTTTAGTCATACCTTATTTTGATAACCCTAGCCCTTAATGAGATTTTAAATTTATGAAAAATATCGTCTTTATCAGCGATGCTACAGCCGATATTCAGTCTCAATGGCTAGCAATACTCAAGCAAGAATTAGTCAATGAAAGCATACTTTTACCTGAACAGATCAGTGACTCTCAAGCTAAAGATATAGACATTGCCATTGTGGCCAACCCAGATACAAAAGACTTGGCCAGATACCCAAATCTAGTTTGGATACAAAGCTTATGGGCTGGGGTAGAAACGTTAATCGCTGCCGTCATTGACAAGCCAATAAAGCTGGTAAAGTTAGACGACCCACAATTGGCAAAAACAATGGCTGAATCTGTACTGGCTTGGACCTTATATTTGCAAAAAAACATGGCCAACTATGCTCAACAGCAAGTGAGTAAACAGTGGCAGCAGTTGCCTTGTATAACATCCGCAGAACTGAGAGTCAGTGTCTTAGGGGCCGGCGCACTTGGCATTGCCGCTTTAGCTAGCCTTAAAAACTTAGATTACCACCTGAGTTGTTGGAGCAGAACGCCAAAGCAGCTTAAGGGTATTAAAAATTACCTAGGCTATGCTGGTTTACAAAAAATGCTGAGTAAAACTGATATTTTAATAAATCTATTACCGCTGACTCCAGAGACTTATCACCTGCTTGATAAGGCATTATTAAGTAAACTTCCTCAGGGAGCAAAGCTGATAAACTTCTCTCGAGGCGCGGTTATTGATAGCGAAGCATTGTTGAAACTATTAGAAATTGGCCATATAGCTCATGCCGTGCTCGATGTCTTTGAACATGAACCCTTAACACCAAACGATGCCATGTGGAGTAACCCAAATATCACTGTCTTACCCCATATTTCAGCACCAACCAATATGCACTCGGCAGCAAAGGTTATTGCTAAGAATATAATAAGCTATCGTGAAAACAACATCATGCCCCATGCTGTAGATGTTCAGCGAGGATATTAGCAGCCCAGTTAGCTAAATGCCTACATAGCAGACAAAGGTAAGCCAGCTTTGACTCTACGTCTGCATGAGTGCAGCAATAATTCTATTCTAGCGGCCTTGTCTTTATTCTTCTGCCATATTCAACGAGATACCGAACATTAGTTAAAACACCAGACACCCACTCAAAATAATTAATACATTATATCAATAAATCATCGTTACTGATTTACATTAGGCCGAATTTAACTTTGAGTATTATGGTAACGAAGAGGGAATTCAAATTAATTTAGCAAGCAACTTTTGGCAAATTGACACCGTTGCTCGTTTTTTTAAGCGACTAAAACACCAGACACCTAAAACACCAGACACCCACTCAAAATAATTAATACATAATATCAAAAATCAACGTTTCTGATTTACATTGAGCAGAGTTTTCTTTGATTTTTATTGTGTCGAAGAGGGTATGCAAACAAATGCACAAAAACAGAGTTTTCATCCATTTTAAGGCACAACTAGCCTTAAGTGAGTAATGTATCTAGATGAGTTATATGGATTATTAAGCAAGCAACTTTTGGCAAATTGACACCGTTGCTCGTTTTTTTAAGTGCTGATGTTCACAAAAATCCGTGAGTGCTTGCGCTCTACCCACTGCACCATGGAAACACTGCCTAAATTGTGTAGTTAACACCAACCAGTTTTCGTGACTTATACCTAAGCGGGTTAATATTTCAGGTTGGAATTTTTCAATATAACCGCGTTTATCGGCTCGAATACAGCGGCCGGTTAAATCAAGCAATTGTATATAGTCACTTAATTCAAACGGTAAACCTGTAGGCATGTTCTTTCTTGGATTGCCAATAAAGGGCAGTAGTTGTTGGGCTTGCTTTCCTTTAATCGCGGCTTTTATCCGTCGTTGAATACTGGTGTAGTTCGATGTTTCTGGGGTTTTAGCTACCTTAGCTCTAATTGGATTTAAATCAACATAAGCCATACAAGCTATTAACGCGGCTTCATCAAGCAAGGCTTGAGATTTAAAACGTCCTTCCCAAAACCTGCCGGTACACCCATCTTCAAGATTGGCTTGTTTAGCAATGGTTTCATTTAAAATACGCATAAACCAACTGATATCCATCAGGCGCTGACGATAAACCTTGGCGGTTTCGTTTACAACCTGTTGTAGCGTGTCAATGAGTGGCTCACCGCGTAAATATTGCTGGGTTAGCAAGGTACCTTTAAATAACCGGTGCCAACGGCTAATCACTTCATGCATTGACCATGACTTAGCTTGCTGCTCATCAATAAATAATACCAAATGGGTATGATTACTCATGACCGCATAAGCACAGACATCAATCGCAAACACCTCACTTAATGTCTGTAGTTTATCGGCGACCCAAGCACGTCTATGTTCATAGCTTTGTCCTGTATGCTTATCTTCACCACACAGATATGCCCGCCGAACACAACGAGATACACAATGATAATAAGGTGTATCAACTAAGCTTATTTGCTGTTTTCTTGCCGTCGCCATAATAACTCTCAAAAATATTCGTTGATGGTTATTTGAGCATAGCTGATGCCACTCATTATTTCCATTTGAGTGGGTGTCTGCTATATACGCATAAACCAACTGATATCCATCAAGCGCTGACGATAAACCTTGGCGGTTTCGTTTACAACCTGTTGTAAGGTATCAATAAGTGGCTCACCGCGTAAATATTGTTGCGTTAGCAAGGTCCCTTTAAATAACTGATGCCAACGGCTAATCACTTCATGCATTGTCCATGACTTAGCTTGCTGCTCATCAATAAATAATACCAAATGGGTATGATTACTCATGACCGCATAAGCACAGACATCAATCGCAAACACCTCACTTAATGTCTGTAGTTTATCGGCGACCCAAGCACGTCTATGTTCATAGCTTTGTCCGGTAAATTTATCTTCACCACATAGATATGCTCGGCGAACACAACGAGAAACACAATGATAATAAGGTGTATCAACTAAGCTTATTTGCTGTTTTCTTGCCGTCACCATAATAACTCTCAAAGATATTCGTTGATGGTTATTTGAGCATAGCTGATGCCACTCATTATTTCCATTTGAGTGGGTGTCTGCTATATATTTCCATTTGAGTGGGTGTCTGCTATATATTCTTTATGAGTCAAAGTCATTTATCAGACGATTTTACTGGGTTACCTCTTTCTTTTTATCGAACGCTTGAAGAATATTGCGCAAAAAAACAGATTAATACTTTTGATTACCCATTTGTTATAGGTATGCTTATCGCATCAGTTAGCTGGAATGATGTTAAGTTTGTTAACAGCTTAGACAAAGGCATACAAACATGGTTTGTTGACCGCTTTAAAAATGACTTGAAAACTTTTGCAACACCAGTAAAAAAAATCAAGTTAATAAAAAAAGCTGCATAATCTAAGTAAAAGACCGCAGTTATTTCAGCTACGGTCTTTATTTTTTTTGATGGTGTTAGTGTTAACTGGTTCTATCACGCTATGGATTCAGTATCCGTTAACTTGAAATGTTAATCAATAGTCACAATCTCATATACTTAATATAAAAGGAGTTTCAAATGGCGTTAAGTTTTAAGAATATATTATCTAATTTTTTAAAAAATATAGACACATCAACTATAGATGAATTTAAGACCCATATTAGTTCATCATTGAAATCCAGAAGTAAGGAAATTGAAATAGACTATCAGAGCCTCAGCTCAGATAAATTTGAAAGCTCTGAAGACATGGAAGGTTATAAATTATACCTTGATGATTGTGCCTATTTCACAGATGAAATGGAAAAATTAAGTGATGAATTTCTAATAATGGCGCTTTATAAGCAATTAGAACTTCATGTAAAAAAAGCAACAAACAGGCTAGCTCCATCTATCGATACCACTGGCTTTTTCAATGTAGGTACCTTGCAAAAAGAACTTTTAAAGAAAATGTCGATTAACATTAAGTTACTTGATAGCTATGCTGCTTTCACTGAATTGCGTGAAATTAATAACTCAATTAAACATCAAGGTGTTGTAAGTGAAAAATTAGCCAAAGCTAACTCTATTTGGGTAGAAGGCCAAGAATTAAATAATTTAAGCAAAACGTATGAAAGGTTAAAGCCAGAAATATCTAAATATGTTCTAAACTTCGTAGAGGAATTAGCTAAAATACCTTAAATTTGAAGAGATTTAAGAATAATTCAACGCGACAGCTGATCAATCGAAAACTGCAATTCATAAACAAGTGACTGTGTAATGGTTTAATGAAACTAAAAAGCTAACCTTTAATGGGTTAGCTTTATAATTTTTTTTTAACAGTTTATATTTTTTCCGTTGCCAAGACCTTGAATAATACCTTCATTCATCGCCATACTCCTTAAATTTACTAGTACTGATACAACAGGGCTTCGATCTTACATCTTTGAAATTACGCTGAAATGTAAAGAAAATTAAGATATTCATACTTGAAGTATTTCTAGTGACTTAGCCTGTTTAAAGTTAACCGTTCCTACGTAACCAACAATGCCTTCCCTTTCAAGTTCAGATTCTGTTTTTATGTATGCCTGAACAAATTTAACGTAGCGACTGCCAGTGATCTTTAACGAAGAATGAGAAAGTTCGATGTTAAATGCAACTACCGAATTAGAAGGTGGAGACTCCTTTTCAGTATTTAATGAAAAATGAGAACGCCTTGCTGCATCTTTTAATAATTCCATTTGCTTTGATAACTCTTGTATTGAGTCGCTCGATATCACAATGTCATCCATATATACACTAATGTTTAAAACTCCATTGTTTGAACATGCTTTAATACATTCACCTAATGTACTGTCATCAAGGACAAAACACCAGACACCCACTCATAATTACTAACAAAGATAACCAGCGCTATTGACTAACATTAGGCAGAATTTAACTATAATTGAGGTGGTAAATAGGTAATAAAAATACAGGCACAAAAAAACCGACGTTAGAAGTCGGCTTGTTTCGTTATAGCCCTTGGAGAACAAGGGAGAGTGGTACCAGCGGTCGGACTCGAACCGACACGTCTTGCGACAGGGGATTTTGAATATATAGCGCCTTTAAATTAACTATATATTTCAATAAATTAAACCACCTTAAAATCAACTTTGCAAAAACTTTGCGAAAAACTCTGATTTCAAATATTATAGTAAGCACGTAAATAACGCGCTTTAAGGGTATTTGAAATGGCTAAGCAAATAGATAAATTGGTCATCAGTCCTACTCTGCATATAGCTAAGTATGACAATAGTAAGCGTTGGGTTGCAAGGTTTAAGATTGAAAAAAATTGGGTAACTAAAACAACGGGCTGTATTGATGTTAATGAAGCGAGAGACAAAGCAAGCAAGTTAGAGCTAACCTATCAGATACATCACGACAGTGGTATTCCAATTAATGGTAAGCGCTTTGATAAAATCGCAGAGCTTGCCATAAAGCGTATGGAAGATGCGTTAACGAAAGGCACAGGTAAAGTTTCATTTAACGATTACATTGGCACTATACGTAAGTATCATATTCCTTTCTTTGGTAAGTTCAACATAGCCTCAATAGATTTAGAAAAGTTAACCGAATTCGATATTTGGCGCATATCAGAGTTAGGCCGAGTTCCTGCAAAATCGACAATCCTCACACATAATGCCGCTATGATGCGTGTCTATGATGAAGCTGTGATCAATAAGTGGCTTACACAAACGCAAGTACCTAAGTTAGCTAATAGTGGCACTTCTGGAGATAGGCGCGCAGCATTTAGCAAAGATGAATTAGATAAAATATCTTATACCGCCAAACAACAAATACTCGAAAGTAAAAACAAGAAAACGGCAATGATACGAGAGATGCTTGTTGATTACATTACTGTCGCTGTTAATACAGGTATTCGCCCTGGCACAGAAATGGATAACATTACATGGGGCGACATATCAGTTGAACGCAATCACGATAAAATTGTATTTTTTATTTATGTACGTAAAGGCAAAACAACAAAACATACAGGTGCCAGAAAAGTCGTATGTAATCCTGATGTCATCTGGGCATTTGAAGAATTAATCGCACGCTTTCCTAATAGAAAACCAGCCGATATATTATTTAGATTACGTGACGGTTCTATAAACAAACAGTTAGGTAAAAACTTCGAACGAATTCTTGATGGATTAGAAATAAAAGATTCGCCTAGAGGTGAACGTACTCTTTATTCACTACGTCACTCATATATTACTTGGCAGCTTCTCAACAAAGTGAACCCTCAAGCTATTGCTAGGCAATGTGGAACCAGTCTCCAAATGCTAGAACAACATTACAATCATATTGTGCCTGAAATGTTTGCTGCTGAATTATCTGGCGTCGATTTAACTGACCCAACTCAAGACGAAACATTATCGATACCAGATAAAGATTATGATGTAAAAGTTGCAGCAAAAATGGCTAAGTGGCTATCTAAATTTGAGATTGAAGTTAAACGCCGTGGTTGTATCTAAGTATTTGAGCCCTGTTAAGCTGCTTTCAGCCCCAATTTCATTTAAGCAGCTATTAGCAATGGACTATGAGTCTGTAGCTATTAAGTTATTTGCGCCCGCACAAATCAATAACATCAAATATAAAATGCTTCATATTTTTAAGGCACTGCTTAAGCACAAGCTTTGGAAGTATGAGCTACACAAAGACTTAGACGGTTCGTGTTTAGCTATGGGAGAAAAGGTTTGTCTTAACTTATCCTTTATTATTGCTGCAAGGCAAATGTTAAATATTGATGATCCAATAGACTACAGCATTGCCGGTGGTTTTCTTGATAAAGAACTTAAACAAGGCTTAACGGATTACTTAATATCTATTAATGTTACAGCCCATATTTAACCTTAAATTATTTACTTTTATCATACAGCTTCTCAAGCCCTTGAGTTCAACCGATGGACGCAACACACCTCACTTTTATGTTCACTATTTCAAGGGTAGCTGACATGAGAAGTATGTTTATATCTCGCTAACGCGCAAAAGCGAGATAGCGCCAGCTTCAATGTTCAGTGTAATTAAATTAATTCGCAGTATTGTTTCTCATGCATTCAAAATAATTGTATTGATTGATTTTATGGATAAAATCAATCAATTGGGATTTATTGCACCGCCAGTTTATTGGTGATAGATTACGGTCTCAATTAAGTTTGGCATTGAAAATCAATTATAATTTCGTGACTGCCAAAAATTTATCCGTTTTATGTCTATGTGAAGGGAGCAGTTTGAGTGATCAAAAAAATCATAATCGCAAATATCAAAGGGATTGGTGCAGACACCAAAAATGGGACATTCGAATTCGATATTCCCAAAAATAAACCGAGTATCTTTGTTGCTCCAAATGGATTTGGAAAAAGTTCATTGGCAACGGCATTTAAATCACTAAAAAGATCAAAGATCGACCTTCATAAAAATGATTTTTATAAAGGAAATGAAGAAATTACTCCTAGCATAGACATATCATATTTAGATGATGATGGAAATATTCAAACTGTAGCTGCAACCGATTTAACAAACAATATAGATAGCGTTTTTGATTGGTTCGTAATAAATAACCAAGTCTTTGCTAAAGCAAAGAAGAATAGAATTGGCGGCCATGTTATTGCCACTGCATCTCTAGAGACCCCTCCTGTAATTTTATCTAACTCAATACCTGAGCGTTTAACATTCAATTATTCTGTTGCCGACCAAAAAGCTAGATTTGGAATAAATGGAAAAGTGTTACCAAATATATCAAGGCTTTATAACAACAGAGAATTAATTAAGCTGTTAAGAAGTAATCTTGTTTATCTTGATAGGATATCGGGGCAGCGTATTCAGGAAAGAATCGATACCTTTATTCAAAAGGTAAATATACAAAATGGATCAAAAGTAGAACTTCTTGAATGGATTGATGAAAATGAAATTGATTTCTTAGCAGACACTAGTAATCTTTCAAATATAGCATCGATTTTTAATTCTTTTGACTTGGGTTTTTTAACTGATGCTGAAAATTATCTAGCCGCTATCCAAATGTCTTATGATTACAATAACAATACACAGGATTTTAAAAAAGCAGTAAATAGATCTATATATGAGCTAGAAAAAGAAATCTATGAACGCTTATTTCAAGATTTTAATTCTAGCTGGAAAGATTTTAAACCTAAAGAAAAAGACGGAAAACTGATTGTTGAAATACCTAAAGCACATCACATTTCTAACGGTCAGAGAGATGTAATGTGCTTTATAGCTCTTCTTAAGAAAGCTGAATTGAGTCTTACGAAGAAAAGAAGCATTCTTATCATAGATGAGGTGTTTGACTACCTTGATGATGCAAATTTGATTGCAGTTCAATATTACATTACGCAACTAATAGCTAAATTTAGAAGTGAGGATAGAATGTTTTATCCAATAATTCTCACTCATCTAGATCCGTCATTTTTCAAAAACTTCACATTTAGCAAACAAAAGATTTTTTATCTAGAAAAAAAAGATGCCAAGATAAATGAGCATATGAAGAAATTGCTCATAAACAGAGCAAAGCCTGAAATTGAATGTCGCGTATCAAAATATCATTTACACTTCGAGCCTTTATCAATAAATATTAGGCAAGAGTTTGAAAGCCTAGGGCTTAAGCCAACTTGGGGCAATTCCGCCGTTTTTGATCAGTATGTTTTTTCAGAGTTTACTAAATATATCAATAATGAAACCGTTTACGATCCATTTGCAGTCTGTTGCGCCGTTCGAAAGAAAATCGAAAGATATGCTTATGATAAATTAAACGACGAAGGATTTAAACACGAATTCCTTAGTACGCATAAAACATCAAATAAATTGAAGTTTTCGGAAAAGAAAGGAGTCACTATACCAGAATCATTCCATTTACTCGGGATTATTTATAATGACGGAATGCATTGGAAAAACAATGAAGTAGCTATTTCTGGCAAGCTAGAAAATATGACAATTAAAAAAATGATCCGAGAAATCGAATAGGTCTAGTTAGTAATCATAAACTCACATAAAAAACCTAATCCCAGAGCCAACATTAGCACGATAAATCCTAAAGCGCTTTGTGCCCTAGAAGATATAGAATTACGATTAGTTTTTGTCTCGATATTGCCGTGCTCTGCGGCAATGATCGTGCGTAGTTGAAAAATTATCAGAGAAAAGTACTTTGTTAGGGATTTAAAGGAACCTTACTCCATGCAGCGTTTTCAAAATACCCAAGTTCGCATTGTATTTTTTCAACATGACTCTCAAATTCTTCCGTCCATACAGGGATATCTATATAAACAATGTCTGATGAATAACCATTTTTAGCTTCCCCTGGCCTATCTCTTGCTATTCCTACTACCAAACGCACATTAGGAAATCTTCCACGCACTACGAGACATCTCATACCTAGTTCCTGAACCCTAGCTTCTCTATCACCGCTATCACCAGTTAAAAATACGAAGGCTGTGTTTTGATATGCCAAGATAACTCTAGAGGCAATCTTTAACTCTTTTTTTTCTAAAAACTCAATTAATGATTCCGCAATGTTTGCTCTATGGCCTCGTGGCTGAAGGGCCATTTGAACAAGTGCTAGTTGATTACTAGTAACCTCTTTTGTGTCGTAGTCAAACATTCCATCCGTTAACAAGTCATCAATAAAGTGCTCTATTAATTTATCCCAAAAATATGAAACCTTAAATGAAACCTGCAAAGCCTTGTAGTCGTCAGAGTCTACGAAGCCTTTAAATACTGTATCATCAATAATGAGTAAGTCTGCTTTATCAGAAGGAAACGAATAATTGTTTAGCAGGTAAATTGCTAATAGGTCTTCAATTCCACCCCCTGAAAAAATTATGTTTGCTCTCGTGATTAGAGATTCAACGTCAGATAAGAATCCAACAAAATCTGTAATGGTATCCAGTAAGCCAAAAATTGCACCTAAACTAAACTCATCACAAACATGTACGATGCCGTATCCAAGATCTCCTGATTTAGTAGCAATCTTCCTTTGCGCTCCAAGGGACACAGATATGCGATGGATTATGCGTTGCTCTTTTGGTGGTAACTCAACTTGGCGTCCATCATGTCGAATAAAGCTTTGAGTAGAGCCTAACCACCTCTCTGCTCCCCAAATTTGTGATGCGGACTTATCGATAGCTGATTTAGTCCATCTGTTCCAGCCAGCTTTATCTCCAGTATCTTTGTACTTGATGTCCTTTACAGAAATAATAACTATATGATTTCCACAAACAATTAAACAATCACAAAGCTCTTTTCCTTTTTTTCCCACGGGATTGGGGTGGGTCCAAAGCGTAAGAAAAGCCCTTTCACTTATGGATGCCACAAACTTCTCTGATTCAGTTAATCCTTCTGACATAAAATTCTCATATCGCCCAACAGTTTTATTAGGTTGGCGCTTCATTAATACCATTTATTTGATTATTTAATAATATATCCTAAACCCTTTAAATTTCAAAGCGTTATATTTACTTATAATTATGAACTAAATATTTGTATGGCTGTACGTCTCAGTATTATTATTAAAATGATTCATTAGAAAATATCTTGCAAAACATCTACTACTACTGTCACCAATACACACCAAGTTGCCAATTTTAATATCCAGATATTTAATCCGATCCAGATGTTCAATTTGAACCTATAGACTGTAATAAAAAATATGGTCGCGCGGTTTGTCATCACGGAAAAATAAAAGATAATTACCGCACTACTCTACCGCGGCAGTTACAGTAACCATTGAATTAGTGCTTGCTTGATAAGCGACAAACGTATCAAGCTTAGTTCTTAAGTAAGCATAATAAATATCTTCTTTTTCTTCTTGTGCTGTAGGTAAGTTTTCCAACTCTATTAATTCTAATAATTCGTTTAGTGTTAATCGTTTTGTTTTCATAATAACTCCTTTGCTATATTTATCAGCACACTCGCCGTGTAAAGAAACTTGTAAGTTAATTGACACCTCAGGAACCAGTAATTAACCGTAAACAAAGTCTAGGTTGATTATTAAGTAGACAGTAAAATATAGATAATACAATTACTTGACACTTTTATTGAGATTAAAATTATGATTATTGGTTACAGCAGAGTTTCAACAAAAGACCAGTCAACAGCCGTACAAATCGAGCAATTAAATAAACTAGGTTGTGAGAAGGTATTTGAAGATGTTGAATCTGGAAAATCAACTAACCGTAAACAGTTAAACGAAATGCTCGACTTTGCTCGTGCAGGAGACACTATTCATGTAATGAAGGTTGATCGCCTAGCACGTAACACCATAGATGCTTTAACTATTGCAGATAAGCTCAAATCAAAAGGTGTTGGCTTAGTATTTCAGGATTTATCTGGGGTTGATATTAACTCCGACGTTGGTCGTGTTATTTACACTACAATATCAGCATTTGCTGAAATGGAGCGCAAACGAATACTACAACGATGTAATGAAGGTCGAGCAAAGGCAAAAGCTGAAGGTCGTCACATGGGAAGGCGTAAAAACTCTGAAATGCATCAATCAATTAAGCAGCTTTTTTCTCATGGCATTGCAAAAGCTCAGATTGCCAGAGAATTAAACGTTTCAAGGCAGACCATCTATACGGTGCTCAAGCAATAGAACACCGTAAAAATTAAAGTTAATCTTCTAAAAAGTACGTCACTGGATCGTAAAGCATACAACCTTCTATTTTAATAAAAAGTAATAGTGATTCCGAGTCTTGCTTCCAATATTCTAATAGTTTCCTCTTGCCAAGGTATCGTGCTTGAGAATCAACACTTGGCTTCATTAATACGAAACAGCACCTAAACTCTAAGGTACTATCTACGGTCACAACGAAAGACATGTTAATTTCAATATTAGAAATATTTTCCCTAGAAAATTTTAACCCTCTGATACCAATGTCATTTTTAGATACACCAAATTTATTACAAAACAAAGATTTTATGGTGCTTCTTATTAAGTCGTTCCTTTTTGAGATGATTATATTAAGATGACCATAGCCTTTAACCGTCGCAACTAACCAATCAGGAACTGTATGCTTGAAGCTTTCAAACTGACTAGCTAATTCCTTATTCACATCAATCATAAGCTCACCTAGAAGTGCAGTCTTGTTATTTACTGTAAGTGCAACATCATGGCAATGTTCGCTTGGCAGAGTGGCGACATATTTAATCTGTGCCTTAAAGAAATTGTCAGAAAAATATTCAAGACATTCATTTAGTGGACGAAGGTAGACATCTGAATCATCACCTTTGAATTCATATTTAACTTCAATGATGAATTTTAGTGAACCATGCATCAAAGTAAATTCATACAGTTTTTCACAACAAGAGACTACATGATAAAATGGCGCATAATGCCCTAACTTTTCACCTTTAGTATTTGAAATAAAGTAATCTGCCACCTTGAATGGTAAGTTAAATTGATCTTGTAAAACCTGAGCACTTTTTTGCATATAAAGCATCACATAAAAGTAATCTTCTTTTTCCGCACCTAATATATCTTGAAAATTAGGTGATTTAATTAAATCACTAAAAGTACTTTTCAAATGAATGTGAATATCATCTGATAAGTCAGATAAATTTAATTTTGTTTTGGCACATGCTGTATTTTTAATAATAATATTCATAGTTTTGGCCTTAGTTATTTTTGTATGCATTATTCAACTTCCATTGCATTTGTTGTGTATTAAGGAGTGATTTCATTGCAGTAGTATTTTTCTTATCAAATAAGCAGTCGATAGCACCAACCGCCATCATTAAGTGCCGAGGGATAAGTTTTAATTTTTCTGGATAAGATGCATGCCCATAAATAATTTGGTGCATGGTATCGATGTTGCGTACAGTTACATCGAGATTATGGTTTTGCATCAATAGGTAACCAAGAGGTGTGATCTTGGGGCTACCATGATCATCGGTAACTATGTGACCTTTTGTCAGGTATTTACTTATTTCAGAAAATTGATATGGGAACGGCTCTGGATTATTAATCCATTGTTGTTGGTTAAATCTATATGCCTGAGGAGCCGTTCTTTTTGGACTGATTATAGGTCTGCCCTCAACCTTAGCTAATACACCATTGTAAAAAGGGCTGCGAGTATCGTACGACATTTCAACGACACACGAACCTGCAAGGTATTTACGTAACCCACGTAAGATAGCTGTTAGCAAAACTGATGTTTTCAAATCGCTTATGCCAAAAAAATGAATCCAAGTACTTTCACGGTCAAACATACCATCTTCTAGAAGCCAAATAATTCTATGAAGTTGCACGGTAAAGTTATTAGCTCGACCAGCACCAATAGCCCAACCGTGCAAAGGATTTAGCTTTATTGCCTCGTACCATAATCGACAATCATCAAAACCTTCACCTTGTAGTACATTCAAAAATTTATCGTGCTTTTGCGCGCCTAACCCTATATAAACATCTTGAAAATAAAGTGTTTTTTGAAGACAACTTGCTAAAGTCGTATATGGAAAAAACTTACTCAATCGTTTACGCCCAGTTAATTGGTCGTACATTTTGTTAGTTGGAATATCAATCAACGGTGCTAAATCAGCGTACTTCAATTGATATCTGTAAATTGATTCGATAACTTTCAGCGTGAATGTAATTTTGTCTGCTTGAAAACCGCCACTGTCGATCATTATTAACGAATCTTGGTTAGCACCTATCACCCTTTCAGTGGCGATCGTCTTGCTAATTCCTGACTTCTTCCAAGGTTTTTCAACGCCAGCAGAATATAAAACAACATGAAGACAAAATAACCGTGATTCTCTATTAAGAAAGTTTAAATCTTTAATATCTAAACCCGAAGGCATAGTGTGTGGTTTTAATATCTCTGTTGCATAATTACTTTGAGCAGCAGGGAAATATATAGCGTAACCCAAGTGATTTTGGGTTGATGGATTAATGTTAATCATCTTAATACCTAAAATATGTGAATTAGCCCTTAATTAGTATTCAGGGCTAGTTAATAAAGGTTACTTGTCTAAGTTATTCATAACTAATTCAACCGCTTTAGGGTTTGTGGCAATTAGCACGATATCAATAGAATTTTTCTTTTTATGTCCGATCATAGCGACAAGTTCACTTTCAGGGGTAGGAAAGGTATTGGTTAATTCAAAATTACCTTTTGAGGTACAGCCGTCTTTCAATTCCTGAGCAAATTCTTTTACTTGCTCAGGAGTTAACTTATCAGACGTTGTCGTAGTGGTATATGTGCCTTCATCAACATCTAGCTTTGATGCACAACCATGAATACCGCCGTTATCTTTAATGTAGTCAGCGACTTCTATAGCTTTTTCATCATAATTTTCTAATGTGAATTCCAGCTCTAGATTATTTTCGACATACTCCATAGTCTTTGCCGCACGAGTTAACCTAGCAGCATAACTATCAGGATTCACTTGCCACGTGCGCTTTAATGCTCCTAGATGTTCAGCTCTTGGTGACTTACGAGAGAAACCAGATAACTCTACCGCAAAGTACACTGGATCATTAACTTTAGCTAACAACTCCCAACCTAGGGCATAGCCAACTGCCAAGTAGTTACTATATCGACCATCGTCATAACATTTCTTAGCTTTTTCTTTTATCGGCGCGAAAACAGAAGTATCTTTCTTTAATATTTCATTTTCTTCAGGTGTTTCAGGTATAGCAATATTTAGCCCTTTACCTGTCCCTACATCATCAGTAGGTAATGCACTTTCTATAGCTAAAGCTGCTGCTGATTTTGCAGGCTTAAACATTGAGGTATTAGCGTCACCTTCAGTTTTTTTCTTTACATTGGTTTTAGTTTTCATAACCGTCTCCGTTATTCAAATTACAAATGCCAATCAATTGATTGACGCGAACTGCAACGTTGCGGTTATTGAATATATAGATCAGTCGTTAAGAAAACGAAGACAGTTTTAACCTACAGATTCAGGTAAAACTGTCTAAAAAATGGATTATTGAAATGAGAAAGGCTAATTTGCTATTTGATTATTGCAACTAGCAAATAGTAAATTGCAATTAACTGCGCCCCCCTTTAATTACCCCGTGATTCATATTGTTAACGAATCCCTCACCTTGCTTAAGAATTTTTTGGAAGCTATCAAAAAATCGTTCAATCTCGTCATAAGCTTGATCAACGCTCATATCTATGACAAGTCCTTTATCCGTTAACAACGTAAACTTCTGGTATTGTTCACGTTCAGACCGCCAGCATTCCTTTGATGAGTTCATAACATCAAGAAATACTTCATATTTTCTTAGCAATTGTAATTCTTTATCTTCAATATCAAATTCAAACAATCTTTTAAGAAAAACCGCGTCAAGCCAACGTTCATAACTTCTTTTATCTCTGGCTCCTGTTTTGTTAATGCCAAACTCTGCAAACAATTGTTGTTTAATCAGCTCCTTGTTGGCATGTACAAGAATTTGTTGTAAATGAGATTGATGTGAACTATTGAGTACATCTGCATTGCCATCACAGGTTAAATAGATGGTATTAGCATCAAGATTTTTCTGATCGCTATTTATAACTTTTATATCCTTAAAGTTAGGAAGAGCTAAATTCTTTAAGTTTCTATTACACCAAATTTCAAATAAGTCAGCATAGGTACTATGATCTTCGTCATGAGCCAAACCAATGATTGACCCCCAGTGGTTTTTAATTGAGTCCATCTGAATATCTGATATTTCACCTTCGTACTTAGCTCCAGCTGTTTGGATAAAATATTCACGACTCATATATAAAGCGCAGAAGCAGAAATACGGAAATTGATAGTTATTATTAATTATAAATTCATTCATATCAGTCTGACATAAAGAACTAAATCGGCTTACACAGCTTTCATCTGTGGCTATTTTTTCTGCTATCTCTTCAGGTCTTAATTTGTTTTTCATTATTAACTCGATAAAATATGCTGCATAAAGTATGGAAAGTGAACTTTTAACAGCATTACTTTTGTGTTTTATTCATCTGGAATTAATTCACTTTAACAAAACATCATTTAGTAATAACAAAAAAGTCTACTTTTGATTGATATTAAGTCTTGGTTGGCGTTCCAACCAAGTGTCTAAGTTAGCTTGCTTCATCTTCGCAAGCTCAGATAGCAAACGAACTCGACAGAATGAATTAAGTATTACTTTTGGATTAATGTTATAGCTGTTATTTCTTTTCACCATCAGCTCACTATTAAATGGGTCAGGTAACCCATCTATCGAATTAAATAAATTGTAAAACTTAAATAGTTTGCAAGGAAGTGACTTCGGCAGGCTTGCTATTAAAGCTTTGAATACGAAATATACCCCAATGAATCATGTTTATTTAAGTGCTTTGATATATAGCTAATCCAGCCATCAACGTAGTAAATAATTTCAAAATCATCTACGTGATTCGAGGCATAGTAAATTTTAGCCCAGCATCGTTTTACCCGTTTAATAAATTCATCTTCAGTTAAATGCTCCGGGATCAATGCGGCACAGTGCAAATGAAACTGTTGGTTTTTACTTACTTCAATTGTACCGAATATCTTTAACTCTTTATCGTTATTCTTCTTGCTTAGCCTTTTCCAGTTACGCCCGTAACAAGCTTTAGCTAAGTGATTGTAAAAACGACTAAAACAGTCTTCTATAATACCGAACTGCTTTTGAGTTAACCCTTTATCCCATAAGTTTGTTCTATGCCCTAGAGGGCTTTCTCGTAGTGTTAAATTAACAGTAAGGTTTGGCCTAAAGCTAGATTGTTGAAGTTGTTGGACTACTGCTACTTGTGCATTAACAAGTGGATGGTATTTATATCTGTCATCCATAACATTCTCCTTTTTAATATAAAGCTATTTATACAAAAGGATTAAAAAGATTAGTTAAAAGCGGTAAAAGGAAGCTCTTTTTACATCTTTGACTGGTACTTCCTTTGGAGGAGTGAATTAAGTGATTTCAAAACCGTGCAATCAATTGAAAAATTAACTAATTTGATAAATACATGTATGGATTTTATTGTTTTGGGGTACTGTCACCCCATTGTAAATGGAGTATTTATGGAATTACACGATGTATTTTTATCACTTAAAAAACAAAAGTTATGCCGAAGTGGCCGTGATTTTTCTGAGCATTATTTAGGGCAAGGTCGTAATTACTACAGCGTAATTCGAGCACGTGAAATGCAGGTTTCGACAAAAGCACTAATGAATTTATATTTCAAGCTAAGAAGCCAAGCAGAACAGTTAAATGACGAACGATTTCCCATTCGGCTAAAGCATCAACCATCCCTTCGAGAAATGTCTGGCTATGTACTAGAAGATGTTAAACAGCGGAGTAAATTTAACTCTTAATCTACATGAAGTTTCAAAGTCTGAATATGGCCTGATAAAGTAATATGTTATTTTATTCCCTTTCCTTCGTGGAAGCTAACAGCGATAATCACAATAATTCATATTTGAGTATTTATTACTTAGCAAATCATCTTTTAAGTTCATATTTTTATGATATTAAATAAATTGACAAACTGGATGTAAATACAGTATATTTTGCAAACTATTTTAGCTCTTATAAAAGAATAACTTTATTGAATAATAAGTCCCATTTTCAATACACATTTATTGTAAGTTCTTGTTCGAATCCAGAACAAAACACAAGTATAATAGCTCGAAAAAATATGATTTAGGCGTTAAAAACTTACTATTCTTCAAAATAGTAAGTAAACGTTTTATTTAATGATGATATAAAAATTGCAGAAGGTTTTAAGATAAAAATGTTAAATGTAGTTGATCTTTTTTGTGGATGCGGTGGTATGTCACTTGGTTTCCAAAATGCAGGCTTTAATATCAAAGCAGGATACGAGAATTGGGACCCTGCGATAGCGGTTTATCAGAAAAACTTTAAGCACCCAATCCATAAAGCTGATTTAGGAGATGATACTTACCATAAAGAAATTTCCAAACTAAAACCAGATTTAATAATAGGTGGACCACCTTGTCAGGATTTTTCAGATGCAGGATTAAGAAATGAAAGTTTAGGCCGAGCGAGCTTAACGTCTTCTTATGCGGATATTGTCATTAAGAGTAAGCCAATGTTTTTTGTTATGGAAAACGTTTGCCGGATTACTAATACGAAAGTATATGAAAAGATAGTTAAACAGTTTAAAGAGGCTGGTTATGGTCTTTCCATACATAAACTTGATGCAAGCTATTGTGAAGTTCCGCAAGCGAGACGTAGGCTTTTCCTAGTTGGACATTTAAATGGCCCAAATGATTTTTTATCAACAATAATTGAAAGTTCATTATTAAAAAAACCAATGTCCATTCATGACTATCTAGGAGATTCATTAGGGGTAGAATATTACTTTAGGATCCCTAGAAGTTATTCTCGAAGAGGGGTTTTTAGTATTTATAAACCATCTGTAACTATTCGAGGTGTTGAAAGACCGATACCTAAAAACTATAAAAAACATGAAGGTGATTTGGTCGAAATAGGACCAAAAGTAAGGTCTTTAACTGTTATTGAACGAAGCTACATACAGACATTTCCTAAGACATTTGAATTTGAAGGAACAAAAACAAGTTTAAATCAAATGATAGGCAATGCAGTACCGGTAAAGTTAGCTGAGTTTGTTGGGAAAGCTATTATGATGTACATAAATCAGAATAATTTAATACAGGAAAACAAATGAGAACTGTCGATTTGTTTGCAGGTGGCGGTGGAATGTCTTGTGGTTTTCAAAACGCAGGATTTAAAGTTGTAGCGGCATATGATAATTGGAAACCTGCATTACAAGTATATTCTGATAATTTTTCACATCCAAGTTACAACATTGATCTATCATCTGATAGTGCTATTAAACATATTCAAGCGCACTCACCAGACGTCATTGTAGGAGGACCTCCATGTCAAGATTTCTCTATTGCAGGACACAATAATAAAGATTCAAAAAGAGCTAACCTAACTATTGATTTTGCGAATATCGTTACTAAGTTAATGCCCGAATTTTTTGTAATGGAGAATGTTTATAATATTGAAAAGAGTACCGTTCTCCCTAAGGTATTAGATATTTTCAAACGTGCAGGATACGGTCTAACCTCTCATGTTCTTAATGCTAGTTATGTAGGTGTCCCGCAAGCTAGAAAAAGGTATTTTTTAGTTGGACATGTCAGCTCTAAAGATGACTTTCTAAAGAGTATCCTTTTAAAAAACCTTTCGGAAAAACAGACAACTGTTTACGATTATTTTAAAGAGTCTTTAGGTATCCAGCATTATTATATGCACCCGAGAAGTTATGCCAGAAGAGCCGTATTTAGCATCCATGAACCTAGCTCTACTATCAGAGGAACGAACAGACCAATCCCAGCTAATTATAAACGACATCCTGCTGATAAAGCAGATATAACTGATAATGTTAGATCATTGACGACAAAAGAACGGAGTTTGATACAAACATTTCCTAAAAACTTTAAGCTTAATGGGAATAACAAATCACAGCTTGAACAAGTAATCGGAAATGCTGTTCCTGTAAAGTTAGCTGAATATGTAGCCAATTGCATATTAGAATATAAGTCAGAGCTTTCAAAAAATTCAGATTAAAATTAACGCAGAACTTATAATATAATTTTTATTAAACTGAATGTTACATATATTCCTCGATAACAGTCAGTTTAATATGAATTGTTATTTTGTGTATTCTTCATAAAGTTCAAACAGTAGTTCAAGTCTATCAAAGTCATCTTTAAACGTAGATTTTTGATAACATTTCTCTACTAATTTATCTAGCTCTCTATGTGCATCCACAAGTTTTTTCGGCATAAGCACTGGATTATAAAGGTCAGCTAAACTATCGTTTGGGTAGTTGCTTCTAGTTTTGCAAACTTCTTTAGCTGCTTTTTCCACTTCCTCTTTTAATTTAGCAGCAACATTTTCTGGCCATGGAAAATTGTTAAAACCTATATTCTTCGAATACCGATTTCTATTATCTGTTCTACCACAAACGTGTTCAGTCCAAACTCTTTTCATAGTGGAACTTATTATCCCAAAATGCCACCATTCAGCATTAGGCATAATAAACAAATTATTATTAGGAATGATAGTACCATTTAAAAATTTCACTGTTAAATATTTTCTTTTTTCACTTGTCGTTGTAGGTATTGCAAGATAACTTGCGGGGTTATTTTGTTCCCTAAATAATCCGGGAGTAGCAGCTCTTTTAATGGTTGCCTTGTCTGAACTCGATTCTCTTAATGCCTTTACGATTTTCAATCGCTTTTGTACTATCTTAAGTGATTTCAATTCTTTTGGTGATGCATCCACTAGCCATAAGCACCAAAGTTTAACATCATGCAATAGTTCTTCAGATCCCATTAACCTTTTTATGTAAGGTTTTACATTAGGTTCATTTATAATTATTTCTATTTTTTCTTTGTCAGAAAATATGAGATTACCACCATCTGTTGGTTGGTTTCCTTTCCTTATTGTTGGAACAGGGCAAATTGGTGCTGTTCTGCTTATAATTAGGGTGTTGTTACTTTCAATAAGATAAGGACTAATTTTCTTTACTTTTATTTTTTGAGGTAATCCACTAGGATCCGGATAATCAAAAATAAATTTATTGGAGCAGTGATTTAATGAAAACCCAATAATTACAACATGAACTCCTGCATTTTTACGTGCTTCATTTTTCCATTTGAATGAGCGATGGGCAAAGTTGATTTTAATATTGTATAGATTTAGTAGTGTGTTCCAAAGTATGCCTACCTGCTCTCCTTTGGTTACTGAATTAATTGCTACAAAGGCAACTTTTATATTTGTTCCTTGAATATATTGAGAAGCGAGTAAAAACCATCCAGCTACATAATTAAGCTTACCTGCACCTGTCTTACCTGGGTAAATATTTTTTATTTCTGTTCTTTGTTGTGATTTTTGTCTATCCCCAGCACCTTTAAATGGTGGGTTTCCAAAAATGAAATTCACTTCATTTTTTGGAATTATACTTTCCCATTCGACTGTTAAAGCGTTGTCATGTTTAATAGACATTGTTCGATTAAGCGGTAAGGAGCTTCTCTGAATAGAACATACTTTTGACAATTCATTATTCATTTGATGATCTGTCAGCCACAATGCAGTTTCTGCTATTTTTGCTGGAAACTCTTCTTTCTCAATACCATAAAACTGCCCAATACTTACTATAGAAGACATGTCATCTTCAAAGCCTCGTGTTTTTTGAGCTTCTAACAAAATATTAATTTCTAGCTTTCGTAACTCTCTGTAAGTCATGATTAAAAAACTACCACAACCACATGCAGGATCAAAAAACTTAAGATTGGCAATTTTTAACTGGAAATTCTTAAGGTGTTTAATTTTTCCACTTTTTATTAGTTTTATTTGAGCAAACTCAGTTTCGAGTTCATCTAAAAAAAGCGAATTTATGACTTTTAGAATGTTTGATTCAGAAGTGTAATGAGCCGACAGTTCCCTACGTTTACTTGGATCCATAGCAGACTGAAACATTGAACCGAAAATAGCAGGCGAGATACTGCTCCAGTTGAATCCTGTACATTCCAACAAAGTTTCCCGCTGTTTACTATTAAAATGTACTGTTTCTAACCTTTCTTTGAATAAAGAACCATTCACATAAGGAAATTCGTTTAATAAAACATCTATATTTTGTTGTCTTTTATCAACTTCCTTATCTAAAGTTTGAAAGATTGATGCTAGTCTCTCGCCAAGATCAGATCCATCCTCTTTTGTGTTATCTCTCAGGTAATCAGCAAATATATTTTTTTCGAATAGTCCCGTATCATCTGAAAATAAGCAAAATAGCAAACGCATAAGAAAAACTTCTAGCTCATGTCCTTGAAATCCAGCATTCAAAAGATCGTCATGCAGTTTTCCCATTTTTTCAGCTGCAACTATATTTACAGGGACCTCATCTCTGTGTGTTTTTTGCGTATATCCGGCAATAAAACCAAGCAAATGAATGTTTTCTTCTAATTCTGATAATTTGAATTCATACTCTTTATTTTCATCTAAATCATGTAATCGAAAATTTTCAAAGTCTGAAACAAGTACAAATTTCGGTAATTCGTATTCTTTTAAGCTGTCAAAGTACTCAAGAGCTTGAGAGTAAGCTTTGTCGAGATTTTTACCTCTTGATTTGTGCTCTACAAGTAAAACGCCTTTCCAAAATAAATCAATAAACCCATGCTTACCACTTAACTTCTTTACAGGCTCTTCAAAAGTCGCAATACGCCGTCTAGAAATACCAAAAACTTTGAAAAATTCATTCCAAAATGTCTGTGATTCGGCATTTTCTCTCTTTGCGGACTTCCATTCTCTTGAGAATTCTACTGCTCGTTCTCGTATTTCATTCCAGCTAAGTGGCACTTTATATATCCTTTTAATTGTCGCTTTTGATTAGATCGATTAGCTACTGTATTTTTATTGATTATTTTAGGCTGAACCTCCCTTGGATAAGTAACAGCCCTATATAAGGTTTTCATCTTAGATTACCTGTATTTAAAACTCAATAAATGATGCATAAGATTTTCTTAATCGGTTGCTCTTCACGAACGACTGACTTTACAGTTTGTATAAAAATCAACCAAAGGAAGTACAAATGGCAACATCTAGAAATAAATCGGTTTTGAGTACATTAGAATTCACCATCAGACCTATAAAAAAACATACAGACCCTATTTTACAACGTAGAGGAAAGTTAGTTTCAAGACTAAATATTCAACTCGAAATGGCAAAGTGCTTAATAGAAAATGAAGTTTTTACCGCCTACAAAGAGCAATGGGTTACTGACCAAGAAACAGGAATTAAAGATAAAGTAAAAATACCAAAGCGAATCCGATCTTGGTTTTATTCGATAAGCGATATTTATTATTTCGATCTAAAATACGGTAGTAAACCTCTTGAAGCTTCAAAAGGTAAAGCAACGGTAGTAGTTGGTGAAAAAAGACGCTTAACGAGCGTTATACAAAGCCTAATAGGTGCTGTTGAAGCCGGAGAGTTGGATACTCAATTGGCAACAATTAAACGTGTAGGTAAAAAATAATGGCTCGCCTAGGCAGATGCCCGATGTGTAACGAGTGGGCGAACCTCAAAAAATGCGAACGTTGCTACACAGTTGAATGCGTACGCTGTTCTAATCCTAATATATGTAGTGTTTGTAAAACTGGTAAGAAAAAGGATTTGCCGTAAATGGCAATCCTTAGAGAAATTGAAGTGCGGTATAAATTCACAGAAGTTAGCTGTGACATAACAGGTCAAAAATTAGAGTCACCTGAACTTGTTTACGCCGCCTTTAACTTCTTAAAGTATGAAGCTAAAGAGAAATTCATAGTTATCAACTTGAATAATCAACATGGTATTATGAACTATGAAACTGTGGCAACTGGCACAGTGAACAGTATTAAACTTCGCCCATGCGAGGTACTACGAACTGCCGTGTTATTAAATGCGCCCGCAGTGATACTTGTACATAACCACCCATCAGGGTATCCAGACCCTAGCAAAAGTGACATAGCTATTACTAGTAAAATTGTAGAGTGCGGCAAACTGCTTGGTATTGATGTACTAGATCACATTATTATTGGAGATAGCGACTTTGTGAGCTTAAAACAAATAGGTAAAATGTAAGACTAATATATTGAATTATAAAAATAAAAGCCCCGTTCAATTAAGAACAGGGCTTTTAAATTTTGGTACCCGAAGACGGACTTGAACCGTCACTTCTTTCGAAACCGGATTTTGAATCCGGCGTGTCTACCAATTCCACCACTCGGGCAAAGGAATTCAAGCTGTTTAAGCTTTGCAAAGTTTTCTGAATCGTTCCAAATAACTTTGCAAAACTTTGCAAGTAAATCGCGGTAATGATGTTACCACTATACGCTTGATTTTCAAAGACTTATCAAACCTCACATCGAAGACGCTGTGCTTTTTGAATCCCCCATGTATACCAATTTCATCACGCTGGCATTTCTTTTCTATAACTTCAAAATTGATGCTTGCAAGCAAAGGATTTTGAATTCCCGCCGTATCTACCAATTCTATAACTCCGGCGACACAGTAACTTTAACATTGCGGCTAAAGAGGCTGGCATTATACGAAAATGAGTTCAGTAAGCAACTAGTTTTCTCAGCATTATCACTGACTGTTGTTTATTTATGCTATTTAGACATTTACTTAGCTCAACAGCTCAGCAATTCATGAGGTTATGCCCTAACATAAAGCCAATTGCACCGATTGCCTGGCATAACATCAATGCGGATGTTACTAGCCATTGTTCGGCCATGACTAGTCAGGAACAGTAAGTTTAAAGTCTTTTATGACTTCTTCTCGACCATTGACCTGAATGGCAATTTTATGAGCACCCGAATAATACTTGCGTGTGGTGATGGCCTTAATGGTGTGATGTTTGGTTAAGCTAATGCTCTCTTTGCTATTTAGTGTTATTTCTTTCAATTTAAATACTTTGGCTGATAATTTACCATTCGCTTTCATATGGTAAATAACAAAATCAATGGCCAGTTTTTGCGTACTGTTTGAGCTTGAAGTTAGCTGCACACTAAAAGATAAAACATCACCCAGTGTTAGCTCTGTATTTATTAGAGAAAACTTTTCTAGAATAACGTTAGGAAACTCAGTAAAGCCAAGCAGTGGAAATACCTCGGGGTTGCCTGATTTAATTAAGCTGCGACAAGCGTGTTTAATTACCCATTGGGTCTTAGTGGAGGCGTCTTGTTGCCAACGTTTACACATATCAATAACAATATCAGGGTTATCTTTGGCAATATCGTTTAAGTGGTTGGCGACCGAGCGGCGCACATATTCACTGTCATCATCTTTTAATTGCTCTAATAACCATAAATTGGGGCTGGGATCCTGACAAAAACGCTGTAACCTTATGCCCCAAGGTAAACGAGGTCGTGTTCCTTCAGAGGCTAAGCGCCTGACATGGTAATCATCATCTGTTACCCACTGGCGTAAATATTTAGCCGATAAATCAGGGTACTTTTCAATCAGCGGCCTTATGGCAAATTCAGCCGAAAATAAGCTGGTTAGATAATGTAAACAGTCAAATGCCAGCTCGGGAAAGTCTAGGCCATATTTGGCGACAAAGTCGGTTACTGGCCAAGCGGCAAATGAACGTAGGGCATCATCAGGGTCGCCGTGATCCCAATGGGGTTTAAGTTGAGTTAAAATTTTATGGCAGGCGATAAAGTCTTGCGGCAAGTGCTTGGCTAATACCGCAATAAAATGGTTTACCCGCTGCTTTAATTCTAGGGCCGCTAAGCCCGAGTCAATTTGCGCTATAAATTGCTCGACATTAAATTCAGGATAAACCTGATTTATTGCCTGGGCAATTCGCTGTGCCGAGGCCGTATTTAAGCCGTCTTTCATTAACCTTTGTGCCGCCATGGTCCTCTAATACTCTTTTATATTTGATGTGCCTTGAAAAAAATATCCACTGCGCTATGCACTTGTTGTCTTATTTCATCATCGGTGATTACTGTGTTTGGTAACAATAAGGCCTGGGTATGTAATGGCCCTTTGGTCATTTCTATCAACATTTGCGCAGAAAAATGACAATCCTCTATGGTTAATACTTGCTGCTCAGTTAACCAGTACAAGTAATCGGCTAAAGGTAAAATCCCCATTATCCGCCCTCTTTGATTAATGACCTCACCCAACTCTGGAAATTTAACCACCTGTTGTACCACTAAGCGAAATAGCGACATCATTGTTGGTGATAACATGCCTTGGGCAAAGCGAAAACACACATCATTAAGCGCAGCTTTGGCTGACAATTCACGGTGAATATCGGTTAATGTATGGGCTTGTTTGTATACTTGCCTATTAACAACCGCGAGTAATAATCCTTGTTTATTACCAAATTCATTATAAATAGAACGACGCGAACCTCCAGTTTCGTTGATGATCATTTCTAGAGAGGTTTCATCAAAACCGTGTTGGAAAAACAACTGCTCAGCCGCGTCCCGTATTAACAGGCCTCGATCACTTAAGGTTTCATTTTCTTCGCTAACAGGTTTTGCCATTATTTTTACCGTAAACATTAAATAGGGTTGACATTGGTACTACATAGTACCAAACTATTTCGGTACTGAGCAGTACCATTTGTCAATCTGCTGGCATTATCAAGCTAACCTACTGGGTTACAACAATACTTTTGATAATACTTTGAACAATATACTTTTGCCTATAATGCTATCAAGACAAGAGTGAATGAAGGAACAACCATGCGCACCATATCGCTACTTTTTATCGCCCTATTTCTCCTAGGGTGTAATGAACAAACTAAGCAAATTGAAACAGCCATTCGCCCCATTAAATGGACACAAGTAAGTCTTTCCACACTAGAACAAATACGGGTATTATCCGGTATTGTTGCTCCCGTTGAAGCCACTACACTTAGCTTTGAAGTTAGCGGTAAAATTGAGCAGGTTAACGTTAACTTGGGTGCACATGTCAGTAAAGGTCAGCCCTTAGCACATTTACATAAACGTAGTTTTAACTTAGAGCTGCAATCCGCTAAGGCAAAATATCAACAGTCAAAAGTGAGTTTAGCCGATGCTAAAAATACTTATGCTCGTTATCAAACCTTACTAAAACAGGGCGTTGTTTCACAATCAGGTTTTGATAATGCTAAAGCAAATTATGATGCCAATAATAGTGCCGTCGCTGTTGCACAGGCACAATTAGATATTGCCAATAAAAACCTACAAGACAGCATTTTACGTGCGCCTTATGATGGCATTATTACCCGACGATTATTTGAGCCGTCTCAGCAGATTACTTCCGGCCAATCGGTCTTTGAAATTGAAGGTAAACATGGCCTAGAAATTCAGATTATGGTGCCCGAAACCTTAATTCAAGAATTAACCCAAAATGCCATTTTACCAATAAGATTTCCGGTATTGCCTAATATCAAAATGAAGGGTCGTATCACCGAAATAGGTACCAGAGCAGAGTCTGCCAACGCCTTTCCAGTCACCGTAGTATTGCAAGGTAATAACCCTTTATTACGCGCCGGCATGACCGCTGAAGTAGAGTTTATTTTTGAGGGTATAGGCAGATCAGGACATAAAGGTCCTGCAATCAAGATACCACTTACCGCCATTAGCGCCGGACTAGAGCAAAAGGTTTTTGTCTTTGTCTATAACACCGATGAAAAAGTAGTTCATCGTATAGAAATAAAAACAGAAAACATCTTAAACAACCAAGTATATATCTCTGCTGGATTACAGTCGGGTGACATAATCGCCACAGCCGGAGTTGCCTTCCTTAGAGATGGCCAAAAAGTTAGCTTGCTAGACGCTAAAACTAAGCGATTTAACTAAGCCGAGCCTAAGGAATAATAATGAATTTAACCAAAATCGCCTTTAAGTATCGTAAAAGTGTTTTTTTACTGCTTGGTGTTATGTTAGTTAATGGTGTGTTTGCCTACTTCACCTTGCCTGCGCAAGAAGATCCCACTATCACCATACGTGAAGCTATTATCAGTACCTCTTTCCCCGGTATGTCTCCTGACAGAATTGAACAACTTATCACCAAAAAACTGGAAGAAGAGCTACGAAAAATCCCTGAAGTTGAGGAAATTAAATCAACCTCCACCATAGGTTTATCCATTATTCATGTCAAAGTTTATGACCGTTATTTTAACCTTGACGATATATGGCAAAACGTACGTAATAAAACCACGGCAGCCCATCAAAGAATGCCCTCAGGAACACATACTCCTCATGTTAATGATGAATTTGGTGATGTCTCGGTTATCACTCTAGCCTTAACCGCCGACGGTTTTGGCATGGGTGAAATGTATGATATTGCCCAACATATACGTGATAGTTTATATGGCGTGCCAGGCACTAAAAAAATTGAAATTCTTGGCCGTCAAGAAGAGCGAATTTTCCTAGAAGTGTCTAATGCCAAGTTAGCGCAACTGGGCATCTCGCCCAAGGCGTTAATAATGGAGCTGAAAAATCAAAATATTATTAGCTCAGGCGGGCAAATAGACACGGGAGCCATCAGTTTTATCGTAGAGCCTTCCGGTAACTTTGATAGCATAGTAGATATTGGCAATACCTATATCAACATCCCTGATAGCGAAAATTTTATCGCGCTAAAAGATATTGTCACCCTGCGCAGAGACTATATTGATCCCCCTGATAAACTTGCCTACTTTAATGGCCAACCGGCAATATTTTTTGCGATTTCAAAGTTACCCGAATTTAACTTATTAGAATTTGCCCCGCGAATGATGAAGAAATCGGATGAAGTAGCCAGCACCTTACCGGTAGGATATACCATCAATGTTGCCACTTACCAAGCCAAGCAGGTAGAGAAAACCATTAGAGGTGTCTCGGTTAATGTATTGCAAACACTGGCGATTGTATTGGTGGTGGTTATTTTATTTTTAGGACTGCGAGTAGGACTTATTGTTGGCGCTATTGTGCCCTTTGTTATGCTTACTACACTCACCATAATGCAATTTGCCGATATGAAATTAGAGCGTATGAGCTTAGCGACTTTAATTATTTCCTTAGGTTTATTGGTAGACAACGGCATTGTTATCGCAGAAGATTTTAAGCGTCGTATCGAAAAAGGCATTGCCCGTTATGATGCTATGTTACAAGGCAGTCAAGAATTAGCCATTCCCCTACTGAGTTCATCTGTCACCACAATTTTATTTTTCTTACCCCTAATGCTGGCTGAGCATGTTGCTGGTGAATATACCCGCTCTATTTCTTTGGTGATCTTAATTACCTTATTAACCAGCTGGATATTAGCCTTATGTGTCACGCCATTATTATGTTATTTTTTCATTAAGCCACCAAAAAAATCTGATGGTAAGGCTTTACTGACCAACAATAAAGATGCTATTTCCGGAAAATTTTATCGCTACTACGAAATGTTTTTACATTGGTTATTAAGACATAAAGCACTGTTTATCAGCGCTATGCTGATGTTATTTGTTATTTCTATAATAGCCATGGGCTCGGTTTCAAAGCAGTTTTTCCCCGACTCTGATCGTACACAAATTATTATCAATATCGACTTACCTAATGGCACGTCTTCAAAAGAAACTAACCGCCAGATGAAAGAGATATTCTCATGGTTAGATAACAAAACACGTTTTGCCTTTATCGACAGCTACTCTGGTTATGTTGGTTTTAGTGGTCCACGTTTCGTGATGTCATTAGCGCCGGAAGACCCTGCGAAAAATAAAGGTTTTATTGTACTCAATGTAAAAGATGAAACCGATATTTCCGCTAAGGTTCTCATGTTAGGCCGTGATATAGAGCATGACTTCCCTAATGTATCGGCTCGGGTAAGTAAGATGTTTTTAGGGCCATCAGATTCCAATACCATTAAGATTCAGGTAAAGGGCCCAGACAAAAATGTCATCTATAGAAAAGCCCAACAGATCATGGATGTACTCCATGACACACCAAACACCATAGATATCAGAACCGACTGGGAAAACCTGATTGTTAAAATTGATGTGAAAATTGATCAACACAGAGCAAAACGCTCAGGACTCACTTCATCTGAAATAGCGCAAGCACTGGAAACCTATTTTTCCGGTACACAAATCACTGAGTACCGTGAAGGTGATGAAATTATTCCAGTGATCCTCAGAGCCGAGCAAGCTGAACGAGAAAACTTAGACCGGTTAAGGACCCTCACCATCTATTCTGAAAAAACAGGAAAAAGTGTACCGTTATTTCAAGTGGCTGAACTGGCACCCAATAATCAATTTTCTATTATTCAACATGAAGATTTATTTAGAACCGTGAGTATTCAAGCTCGAAATACAGAGATGGCAGCAGAAGACTTAAAATCGCTAATCGATGCTAGAATTCAAGCGCTAAAACTCGACTTACCGGTTAACCATATTATTGAATATGATGGGGTAATTAAAGACTCTCGAGAGGCTCAAAAGGCCTTAGGGGCAAGTATGCCGATAGTATTAGGACTTGTTTTGATGTTGCTAGTGGCACAATTTAATTCTTTTAGACAAGCAGCAGTGATCACCCTTACCATTCCATTAGCGTTTATTGGTGCAGTATTAGGTTTATTTCTGATGCAGGCACCCTTTGGCTTTATGGTTACCCTAGGGCTGTACAGCCTAGCCGGTATCATTATTAATAACGCCATAGTATTGATTGATAGAATTCAAATAGAAACCGCGGCAGGTAAGTCTGACTATCAGGCTGTGATTGATGCCTGTTTAACTAGGTTACGCCCCATAGCCATGACCACTATCACTACCGTGATGGGATTATTGCCGTTAATTATCGGTAAAGATCCCTTGTTTTACGGTATGGCAAATGTGATTGCGTTTGGCTTAGGCATAGGTACCATTTTAACCTTAGCGGTAGTACCAGCACTGTATTGTGGCTTTTATAAAATTAAGGCGACTCAGCCAAGTTCAGCCTAAATAGCCTGGCTTGCTAAGGAATTAGCAAGCAAAATACTATACCAACAAAAAAGCCACCTTCTTTGACCAGGAATACCTGACAAAAAAAGTGGCTTTTTAATTAAGTCGTTCGCTATCTAAAACTTACTTTTTAGCAGGCTTTTTCAACATTGTAAGCTGTTTTGGCAACAGCGTTTTTCTATTGACATAAACTAAGGTCATAGCTAAAACAAATAACCAGATACTAATGGGAGTAAGTATTTGCGTCTTCTTTACTTGACTGAGCTGAGCTGCAACTTGACCATTTACCGCAGAGGTGATTTCGCCACCACTATTCATCACTTTATCTAGGGAAACCAATTCCCGGGCACGAGTAGGTTGCTCTTGGACAGTTTTAGTAACATTGAGGCTAGCATTATCAATTATGCTAACATTGCCAGCTATAACGATGTCTCCGCCAACGGCCACACGGCTTAGAGTGTCAGCGTCTGCTCGGGTAACGCCGATTTGCTCGGCTAATGTTGGCACGGTTATAAGTACGGCAACAATAAATGCACTTCCAGATAAAAATTTACTACTCATGCTAGCCCTTTTCTTTGATAGCTACTTTCTATGATTGTATGTTTGTATCTGTCGCTAAATGGCAACAGCTATAGTTTGCGCAGATTATATACTAATCAAGTAGCGGCCGACATCAATGTGAGCAGAGTCGTATATAACTAAAACGCATAAGACAACCAATTAGTAACACTATATTTACAAAATGTCCGAGCTTAGTTGCTTTTATTACTCATTAATTAACTAGGCCAGTACTTGCTCCTTGACGTTTAATACAATGACACCACAGATAAACCTAGCGGGTTGAATACTTCCCGACTCTACCCTAGCTCATAGGGATACTCAATTAAGATAAATTTTGTTAAACTACAAAAATTATTTTCCGCTGTTTAAATTTGCAATAACTTAATATATAGAAGGTTCAATGACTGATACCACACCTGTAATTTTTCCTCGCGCTGGCTTTAGACGTCGCTTCGGCTCATGGGTCTATGACTTTCTTATCGCTTTTGCTGTTTATATGGCAGCTGGAGCCTTTAGTTTTTTATTAATGTTTATTGGGCATCATTTTGGCTTATTTGATATGCAAGGCCAACAACATTTTTCCGATACCATAGCCAATACGGCTTGGTTAAAGTGGCCTAATGAATTATGGAAAATGGCTTGGGTCAGTTTTTTCTTTGTTTATTTCTGGAGTAAGAGTGGCCAAACATTAGGGATGAAAGCATGGCGTTTACGCGTACAAAACCTTGATGGTTCACTGTTAAGTATAAACACTGGCATTAAACGACTAGTACCAACGTTATTCGGTTTAGGTACTATTTTGGTTGCTTTTGATAGAAAAAACAAACTGAGCTTACAAGATAGATTAACTAACACAGAAGTTGTGGTGTTATCGCTAGAGGCTAACCGAGGTCGTTTATAACAGCTTAGCGGGGCTTTTCCTTTAACCTAACTAGTCTAAGGTAAGTTATCTTTATCGACATTTTCGCTATTAACCCTAATTGATTAACCGGTTAATAGCGAAAAATTAAGCGCTGAGCTGTTAGCTGGGTTTCTTACTGATAAAGTACCAAGCAGCGCTAATGAAGAGCAAACTCGGCATCGTTGCCCCCAGTATTGGCGGAAGTTGATAGACCAAACTCATCGAGCCCAATACTTCATTACTAATGAAAAATAGAATACCGGTAAAAACCCCCATCATAATGCGCGCCCCCATAGAAACTGAGCGAAGCGGACCAAAAACAAACGACAGTGCCACCAGCAGCATTACCGCTACCGTCAATGGTTGCATTAGTTTTCGCCAAAAAGCGAGTTCATAGCGGCTAGTGTCTTGTTCATTAGCCTCTAAATAATCTAAATAATCAATCAAACCTCGTAAAGAAAGTGACTCGGGAGTAACGGTCACCACCCCTAGCTTTTTCGGTGTTAACGACGATTTCCAAACTTTTTGACTGTAGTTCTTCGTAATAATTTCATCTTCAAGCAATATAAACTCCTCAACATCCGAGAGCAGCCAAGCATCATTTTGATAAATGGCACTTTTAGCCGCAATCCAACTATCAATTCTTAATTGCTCATTAAAACCATATATTTGAATATTTTTTAATCGACCTTTATCCATTACTTCACCTATATTGACGAAGTAATCACCGTCTTTTGCCCAGACACCATTTTTAGCTGAAATTAAACTGCCGCCAGAAATAGCTTGTGCACGAATTTCTCGGGCTTTAGCTTCACCACTTGGCGCTAACCACTCGCCAATAGCCATACTAACAATAATCAATAAAATGGCTGTTTTCATTACTGACTTAATAATATCTAACTTTGATAAACCTGCTGCTTGCATCACCACCAGCTCACTATTACTGGCTAACATGCCCATGCCAATTAAGCCGCCAATAAGCGCTGACATAGGAAAAAACACTTCCACATCACGTGGTACCATATGAAGTACATATAAGGCGGCGTGGGCAAGATCGTAATCACCACGTCCGATAGCGCGCATTTGTTCGACAAATTTAATGATGCCACTGACGCTAACAAATACGGCTAAGGTAGTAAAAGTAGTAGAAGCTATGATGCGTCCAATATATAAATCAAGAATACGCATTAATTACCCTTACCTTGTTCGACAAATTTAATGATGCCACTGACGCTAATAAATACGGCTAAGGGAATAAAAATAGTAGCAGCACTATTATGAGTAAAACGTCCAATATATAAAGCAAGAATACGCATTAATTACCCTTACCTTGTAAGACAAATTTAATGATGCCACTGACGCTAATAAATACGGCTAGGGGAATAAAAATAGTAGCAGCACTATTATGAGTAAAACGACCAATATATAAAGCAAGAATACGCATTAATTACCCTTACCTTGACTGCTTTTAGCTTTAGTTTTACGTTTAAAGCTAGGTAGTTTAAAGCTAGGTAGTTTTGCTTTGATAATTCGCCCAGTACTACGCTCCTTCATTAACAGCATTATACCGATAAATAAGGCACTAATATGTACTGGCCATAAGCCAATAACACTAGGAATGGCATTTTTTTCTATGGCTGAACGCATTGACGTTAACAATAATAAATATCCTAAAAATAACATTAAAGCGGGCAGCAACTTACCAAATTTACCCTGCCTAGGGTTGACTACACTTAATGGCACGGCAATAAAAATGAGAATGATACAAATTAAAGGAAAAGACATTCGCCATTGAATAGTAGCGCGGTAAGCTGACTCTAACTCTGGGTTATCATTGTTATATAACTCCAGCGTGGTTAACGCACTTAACTTACGATGTTGATGTTCAACTTCTTGATCTTTAATTTGAATATAGTATTTGTCGAAGGCCACTGACTGGAATTCACCGCTATCAGCATCTCTGTGATAACGAATACCATCACCTAGTACTAGCTGTTGTGAGCCCGATTCATCTTCATATACTCGGCCTGTTCTAGCGTACACTAAACTTGAATTGATAATGCTTGCGCCACTATGCTCACCCTTGGGTAACTGGGCGACAAAAACTTTATTAAAGCTATTGGTCTCTCGATCTTTATCATGAATAAATACCACGGCATCTTGATTACCCGTTTGCTGAAAACGTCCTGAAACTAGGGCACTTAAGCCAGAGTCGGCGGCAAGTTCTTCTTTTACTTGATATTGATATTCAGAGGCCAGGGGCGCAAGGTATAAAGTGAAAATACCGGTAACAATGGCGGTAATAACTGCCAGTACTAACGTCACTCGGACGACATACCACTCGCTGACACCACAGGCGTGTAACACTGTCATTTCACTGTCCGCATAAATCCGGCCATAAGCAAGTAACACCCCTAAGAATAAGCTTAGTGGCAGAATAAAACCAGCAAGGTCGGGGATTTTCAAAGCGATAAAAGTCATCACTAGTTGCCCTGGTATACTGCCTTCTGACGCATCACCGAGCACACGGACAAATTTTTGACTGATAAAAATAGTCATTAACACAAAAAATACTGCTAATTGTGTTTTGGCGACTTCTTTTAATAAATAACGAAAAATGATCACAAAAAGATCCCGTAAAAACTTAGTTTTTTTCTGACATATTGGCAAATATTGAGTAAACTTGTCGTTTTCATAAGTAAACTATATAGTCAGTGAGTAACTAATATTGATGAGTGCGACTATAATTATAGCCCTTAGCGATATCAATTGAATAGACAAGAGTGCTATTTTTTACTTATTTTAGCAAGTTAAGCTAAATAATTACCCTATAAAATTGTAAAAGGAAAAGTCATGGAGTTCAGTGTAAAAAGCGGCAGTCCCGAAAAACAACGTAGCGCTTGTATTGTTGTTGGTGTTTTTGAGCCACGCAGACTTAGCGGTACCGCAGAGCAGCTTGATGAAATAAGTGAAGGCTACATTAGCAACCTTTTACGTAAGGGTGATTTAGAAGGTAAAGCAGGACAGATGTTATTATTACATCATGTGCCTAATATCTTAAGTGAACGGGTGTTATTAGTCGGTTGTGGTAAAGAACGCGAGCTTGATGAACGTCAATATCGTCAAATAATTACCAAAACAATTAATACCTTAAATGAAACAGGTTCTATGGAAGCGGTATGTTTCCTATCCGAGTTACATGTTAAAGGCCGTGATATTTACTGGAAAGTACGTCAAGCAGTAGAAGCGGCACAAGATGCCTTATACAGCTTTGATAGTTTAAAAACTCGCATTGCCGAGCCACGACGCCCTTTACGTAAAATTGTTTTTAATGTGCCAACTCGCCGTGAACTGCCTATTGGCGAACGTGCCGTTACCCATGCATTAGCCATTGCTGAAGGTATTACTACCTGTAAAAATGTTGCTAACATGCCACCAAACATTTGTAATCCAGCTTATCTGGCTGAGCAAGCGAAGATTCTTGATACTGATTATGACAAGATAACCACCACCATTGTTGACGAAAAAGAAATGGAAGAACTTGGTATGGGCTCATACCTTGCCGTTGGTCGTGGTTCAGCGAATGAATCATTGATGAGTATTATTAAATATGATGGCGCAAAGGATGACTCGAAACCATTAGTTTTAATCGGTAAAGGTTTAACCTTTGACAGTGGCGGTATTTCATTAAAACCAGGCCTTGGCATGGATGAAATGAAATATGATATGGGTGGTGCTGCCAGTGTATTGGGTGCTATGCATGCATTAGCCGAGCTTAACCTACCAATCAATGTTATCGGTATTTTAGCCGGATGTGAAAACATGCCAAGCAGTAACGCTTACCGCCCAGGTGATATATTAACCACTATGTCGGGTCAAACGGTTGAAGTATTGAATACCGACGCCGAAGGCCGCTTAGTATTATGTGACGCGCTTACCTATGTTGAGCGTTTTGACCCTGATATAGTAATTGATGTGGCTACCTTAACCGGTGCTTGTGTTGTTGCACTTGGTGCACACGCTACTGCCTTATTCACTAGTCATAACCCGCTTGCCCATGAGCTTTTAAATGCTTCAGAGCAAAGTGGTGACAGAGCATGGCGCATGCCGTTATGGGATGATTATCAAGATCAACTTGATAGCCCATTTGCTGACTTTACCAATCTAGGTGGCAAAGAGGCCGGCGCCATTACCGCCGCTTGTTTCTTATCAAAATTCACTAAAAAATATAACTGGGCACATCTAGATATTGCTGGCACCGCATGGCGCAGTGGTAAAAACAAAGGTGCAACAGGTCGCCCGGTAAGCATGTTAACGCAATTTTTGCTTAACCGTGCCGGTCAAGAACAAGGCGAGTAATTGTAGCAGGGAATTTATTCCCGATTGTCACGCTCATACACAAGTATGAGCTTAATCGCGGTTAAAGCCACTACTACAAATTAACTTAGGCTAATGACATGCAAACCCAAGTAATGTTTTATCTACTTAAAGATGAGGTAACAGACGACTCGGACCAAGAGTCTCGTTCTGCGCTCTATCATGCCTGTTTGCAAGCCAGCTATTTTTATCGGCAAAAGCAGCGGGTCTATATCTATACACAAGACCAGCAACATGCTGAACAAATTGATGAAATGCTGTGGGCATTTGATAGCGACAGTTTTGTCCCGCACAACCTCGTTGGTGAAGGTCCAAAACAAGGCGCAGCTGTTGAAATAGGTTTTCAAGCACCGCAAGGGCGTCGCTCTGTGCTTATTAACTTGACCAGTACTGTGCCTAACTTTGCTAATCAATTTCAATTTATCGTTGATTTTGTACCTAGTGATGAAACACTTAAGCAACAAGCGAGAGAACGCTTTAAAACTTGCCGACAATGGGGTTTTCAAGTAGATAACCAAGCGGTAACCGTGCCAAGCGATGTCTCAAGCGAAGCCACTAAGTAGCTGCCACCTTGCACAAAGATAAACACCAAGACCAGCTCGAAAGCTTACACAAATACCATAAACAATGAATTTTACTTTGCTGCACTTTTGCCTTGTTGAGCTTAACTGATAAGCTTTTACTGATAAAGAGTACGACAGCAAAACAACGAACAACTATTAAACCTATTAGCGGAAACTATGATGGAAAAAACCTTTAACCCGACCGACATTGAACAGTCCCTTTATACTAGCTGGGAAGAGCAAGGTTACTTTAGCCCTACAGGTAAAGGTGACAGTTACAGCATTGCGATTCCGCCACCCAATGTGACGGGTAGCTTACATATGGGTCATGCTTTTCAGCAAACCATCATGGATACCCTGATTCGCTACCAACGTATGCAAGGTAAAAACACCTTATGGCAAACAGGTTGCGACCATGCCGGTATAGCGACACAAATGGTAGTTGAACGTAAAATTGCCGCCGAAGAAGGCAAAACTCGCCATGATTATGGTCGTGAAGGTTTTATCGATAAAATTTGGCAGTGGAAAGAAGAGTCTGGTGGCACCATAAGTAAACAAATGCGTCGCTTAGGTAACTCCATTGATTGGAGCCGTGAACGTTTTACCATGGACGAGGGTATGTCAGAAGCGGTACAAGAAGTATTTGTGCGTTTATTCGAAGATGATTTAATTTATCGTGGTAAACGTTTAGTTAACTGGGATCCTAAATTACATACCGCTATTTCAGATTTAGAAGTAGAAAACAAAGATAAAAAGGGTCACATGTGGCACTTGCGCTATCCATTAGCTGATGGCGAAAAAACTGCCGAAGGCCTTGATTACTTAGTGGTTGCCACTACCCGTCCAGAAACCATGTTAGGTGATACTGGCGTTGCCGTTAACCCTAAAGATCCACGTTATAAAGATCTTATCGGTAAAAAAATATTGTTGCCTTTAGTGAATCGCTTAATTCCCATTGTTGGTGATGACCATGCCGATATGGACAAGGGTACAGGTTGTGTGAAAATCACTCCCGCTCATGACTTTAACGATAATGAAGTGGGTAAACGTCATGCGCTACCACAAATCAATATTCTAGATAAAAATGCCGCTATTTTAGCCAACGCTGAAGTATATGATACCAAAGGCGAAATTTCTGATGTTTACAGCACTGAATTACCTAGCGAATTTGCCGGTATGGACCGCTTTGTTGCCCGTAAAGCCATTGTTGCTAAATTTGATGAACTCGGTTTATTGGTTGAAGTTAAAGATCATGATTTAGTTGCCCCTTACGGCGATCGCTCTGGTGTTATTATTGAGCCATTATTAACAGACCAATGGTATGTGCGGGTAGAAAAGCTAGCAGGTCCTGCCGTTGATGCCGTGAAAGATGGTCGAATTGAATTTGTACCAAAACAATACGAAAACATGTATTTCGCGTGGATGAACAACATTCAAGATTGGTGTATTTCACGCCAACTGTGGTGGGGACATCGAATCCCAGCTTGGTATGACGAGAACGGTAAAGTGTATGTTGGTCGTAATGAAGCAGAAGTACGTGCTAATAACCCCATTAGCGACGACATGAAACTACGCCAAGATGAGGATGTACTTGATACCTGGTTCTCATCTGCACTGTGGACCTTCTCAACCCTAGGTTGGCCAAAAGAGACTGAAGACTTAAAAACTTTCCACCCTACCGATGTACTGGTAACAGGTTTTGACATTATTTTCTTCTGGGTTGCCCGTATGATCATGATGACCATGCACTTTAACAAAGATGAAAACGGTAAAGCACTAATTCCATTTAAAAAAATCTATATGACCGGTCTTATTCGCGATGAAAATGGCGATAAAATGAGTAAATCTAAAGGCAATGTGGTTGATCCATTAGACATGATTGATGGTATTTCTCTTGAAGATCTATTAAAAAAACGTACCGGCAATATGATGCAGCCAAAAATGGCCGCTAAAATTGAAAAACTAACGAAAAAAGAATATCCAAACGGTATTGAAGCGCACGGTACTGATGCGCTACGTTTCACCTTAACCTCAGTTGCCACCACTGGCCGTGATATTAGCTGGGATATGAAGCGTCTTGAAGGTTACCGTAACTTTACCAATAAATTATGGAATGCTAGTCGTTATGTCATGATGAATACCGAGGAATTCGATTGCGGTCAAGCTTCAGAGAATGGAGCTAGGGGAGCAATGGAATTATCACTGGCTGATCGTTGGATCATCGGCCAATTTGAGCAAACAGTTAAAACTGTTCATGAAGCCTTTGACTCATTCCGCTTTGACTTAGCTTCACAAGCGCTTTACGAATTCACTTGGAATCAATTTTGTGACTGGTATTTAGAGTTAACCAAGCCGGTATTATTCAAAGGTAATGAAGCACAGCAACGTGGTACTCGTCATACCTTAGTCAATATATTGGAAAGCTTATTACGCTTAATGCATCCCATTATGCCCTTTATCACGGAAACTATTTGGCAGCGTGTACAGCCATTAAGCGACTTTGCCAAGGTTGGTGATTCTATTATGATTCAAGCATTCCCTCAGTTTGATGAGAGTAAGTGCGATCAACAAGCTATTGATGACTTAGAGTGGGTCAAACAATTTATTGTTGCCATTCGAAATATCCGTGGCGAAATGGATATATCACCCAGTAAAGCATTACCGGTATTGCTTAAAAACGTTAGCGAAGAGGATCAACGTCGTTTAAGCAACAACGAGCAATTTTTATTAACACTAGCCAAACTTGACAGTATTACTCTATTAGCTGACAACGAACAAGGTCCAGCGTCAGCATCAGCGGTTATCGGTGAGCTAACGGTACTTATACCAATGGCAGGTTTAATCGATAAAGAAGCTGAGCTAGCTCGTTTAGATAAAGCCATGGATAAGCTTGAAAAAGATGCGGCGAGAACACGTGGTAAGCTTAGTAATGAGAACTTTGTTGGTAAAGCACCAGCAGCGGTTATTGAAAAAGAAAAGACAAAATTGGCCGAAGCTGAATCGGCTCTTGCCAAAATGCTTGAGCAAAAAGAGCAAATAGCCGCACTCTAATTTATAACAGTACTCAAGTTTAAAAAGTGACAACTGGTCTAACGAGTTGTCACTTTTTTATTCCCCCCCCCCCTGCTCAGATATCCCATCACTGTATTGCCAGTAACTTTGATAACTACTCTCATTTAAAACTAAGAAATGTTGAACTAATCCAGTTTTTTATAAAGCATATTAAAAATAACTATGCTAGACTACTTTTGCGTTGAGTTCTTGCGTTGCAGATGAAGGTTTATACTGACTTTTGTTGTAGGTTTTCTATCTGATGCACTAAAGTGTACTGATATACTTGAATATTCTACACAGGCGGATTTAAACAATGCAAACTATTGTTTGAAACAATGATTGTGTCGAATATTGGTTTGTTTCCTTCCTCTTCCTGTACTTTTTGGTAGAGGGCATTTACTCGGGTAAAAACGGATTCTAGCCATTTTGGACTAGAGCCACATTATTATTTTATGACTACGGGAAAATGTTAGTATGTCTGATACAGTTACTGGTAAAGTTAAATTTTTCAACGAAACTAAAGGTTTCGGTTTTATAGAGCAAGAAAATGGTCCTGACGTGTTTGTTCACTTCAGCGCTATCTCTGGAGACGGTTTCCGTACTCTAGCTGACGGTCAAGCAGTTACTTTTACTGTTAAACAAGGTCAAAAAGGCCCTGAAGCAGAAAACGTACTAGCTGTATAAGTTTAACTTATTAAGCTAATCTAAAAAAACGAAGTATGAGTTTAACTCGTCCTTCGTTTTTTTGTGTCTGTTGCTTTATTTCTCCCTTCCTGCTCTACTTAAATGTTTCTGTATTACCTCGGCGACTTTAGCTCATTAGCTTACCTACCGTGATTGCTGTGTAAAGTTCTACTGCCTCAACAATCAATCCCCTTACCGCCAAAGACTCCTTGACGACTCTAGCTCACCTTATACCGTCCTTTTATTAATAACTGCACAGTCCAAATCAAACCGGTTAAACAGAACAAAAAAGTTAATATGGCAAAAAAGCTGATCAGCCAATGATTAAAACCGCCACTAGGCTTTCCCCAAAGAATTGGGTAATCCATAAAGTGCAGCATAAAGAAAAAATCAACAAAACGTTTATCTTCATTACTGTGGCCCACTAAACGACCGGAGCTAGCATTTATATAGACACTGGTATCCAGTTCATCAATAAAGTTTACTCGCCATAAATTATTCTGCTCCTTTAAAAAATCAGCAATGGGTGGCATAACCAGCAATACCTCAGCTATTTTTCCTGAGCCACGGTAACTCGATTGTGCCAGCGCTGATGCCATGTCAATATCTATTTCCTTAACTGTGCCCGTATAAGCATCAACTAAGCTAAAGTGACTGTCAAAATGACTATATAAACCTTTATCATGGGTTAGTAAATAATATGGCTGTCCAAGTCGCTGCACCAAGGTTATCTCGCTAGCAGGTGAATTACTGGCTCTTAACACCCGTTGAGGGTTAAGCAAGCGGTGATGATCTATATCCTGGCTAACTAATGCTTGCCTATATTGATTCCCACCCGCTTTATCATGATCCATCAAGTTAAAAAATAACCCAGTGCCAAGCCAAATAAATAACTGCATAAAGACCAGTAAGGATAACCACTTATGCAGTGACTTGATTGTCGAAAGCGTGAATAATTTAGAACGTTTGTTATTCGGTTTTTTCATTAGCTGCCCTCTCCCTAGATTTGCTTTGACTTAGCTTAACTCGACGAGACTTGCCTTTATTACGCTTGTTCTGTGCAGGAGCAAGACGATAGTAAGTCAGTACTAGGCCAAATATACTGGCGATAAAAGCCAATACAGAGACAATAAGTAATAGTTTATTGTCTGGCGATTCATCAATATAGTCCATCACGTGAAAAGCAAACATCCAGTCGAATATTCGCCAAAAGCTATGCCGCTTGGTCACTAGCTGAGCAGAGTTGGCACTAATATAAAAACTTGGGCTAGCAAAGTGATCAAAATCGATACGCCACACCGGCAGGTGGCGAGTACTTAGCTCTCTGGGTGGCTCTGCTGTAATTAACTGCACGCTACTGATCACTGCATTTTTATGCGCATAGTTTTGCTTGGCAATTTCAGTCGCTAGGCTCTTATTGATCGGCGAAAGTTGCTGACCATCTTTGGCAGAGATGATCACTTTTTCTTTATTAAGGCTAAAACGGTAGACCGCTTGCTTTAACATAAAACCAAGTTCGATATTTTTGGCCTGAGCATGCTCTGCCAATAACTGCCGAAAGCTATATTGAACTTTCTCTGGCTTTAAGCTTTGTTTTTTTGCTGCAACAAAGGAATCACCATGAATATAATCAATATCCATTAACACCATATAAGTCCCGGAAGCGGACCAAACGATAAATTGCAGGCCAACAAATAACATCAACCATTTATGATATTTCCGACTGTTACGATGTAATGTCACTGAGGATAAACGCCTAAATTTCGCTTAAAGCATTAACTAACATTGCCTTTATTTGTTCAATAATAGCTTGATTTGTTTTACCATCAAAATCACTTATACGCGGGGTATGGATATGGCCGGTGGGAATAGTTGAATCAAGCTTATTACGCAGCACAATACTACGATAAGAAATTTCATTAGAAAGGTAGCCACCGCCGCCGCCCTGCACTGACACTTTATCGCTAAGTTCCCTTAAGCTATTGGCGCTAATATCTTTCGCTTTACCTGATTCGAGTATTGTTACGCCACGATTATCATTAATTTTATACTTGCCGTTAGCTTTCATCATGGCTTGATAAGGTAGACTAAACAAGACAAATTCATCTCCCCTTAGTGGCACTCTAAGTAAGCTTGGTACTAAGGGATTAGTTTTATTAGCGCCAGTATAAACATTGACATTATCAGGTGCGGTTGCACTGCGTCTTAGCCCTGGAAAGTGCTCTAAATCAAAATCACTACGCCCCATTGAGATGGTAGCAATCAAGTCAACACTATTAAGGGCATAAAAAGGCGCCAGTAGGCTTTCAATTTCTCCTTGATCAAAATCGCCATAACGCACCGGTATCATAGCGGTATTAATTTCTGCGGTGATTGTTTTTTTAACCCCAGCTATGATGCCCTGATATTCGATAACGGTACCATCAAGTAATAAAGCGGCTAAACCCGATGAATTAGACTGTTTAATATTTATATCAAGAAAAAAAGGGTCGAAGCCGGTTAATAAAATACGCTTATCCGTAGCCTTGCTATAAGCTAAATCACTACGGCCACGAGAGCTATTTTCAAAAACTTCCAATAAAACAGCCAACTCAGATGTAGTAAAGCTGCTAAGCGAAGTTTTGATAAAGGAAAGCATAGCTAACCTGGTCCAGTATAAAGGCCTGTCATCTACTAGCTTGCCACTTTGAGCTTGAACCTTGCTGTATTGCCAAAGTTCATCACCCAGTTGATTCACCGCGCGTTGAGCAACAGCATAACCGGTAACTTTTAACCAATTCCCCTTAAAAGCAGACCAGTCAAAGTAATCAGTTAGCTCCGGCATAGCCAGTTGCGCTTTTGCTACACGCTGCTCTTCAATGGTTAAGGTAATTTGGGTGCTACTATCTGAATGATTATCAACAGATGCTAGAGCTACTGCACTTAGACTAGCGGTCGATAGTGAAAATAAAAATACGGTCAAAAGTCTCATAAGGCTCCAATATATCAAGGTTAAAAATGTAATTGTAAGGCTCTGTTGTAGAACACTGTTGTCTATAATGTAACACACTGATTTAAAAGAAGGTGTTGCTGATGTGATAAGATCGAGCTTCACCAGCATGACGGTATATGGATATACCCTTATTAGACAGTGCAGGAGCACACTGTCCTGATGCTTGTGTGGAGCCCCATGGAGGTTTATGCGTCTCGCTCGTTTACTCAACAACACCAAGCTACAACAGAGCCAATTGTAAACATCTATTAAGCATACCTTGTAACTGGTATGTAAATACCACTTAGGCTAGCACTAAAGTTTTATCGATTGTAGCTATATAAAGGACCTATATAAATTAAAAAATATAAAACTTTATTTTATTATAAGTTTAAACTTTAATTACAATGACTAACCAGCATATATGTAAACCTAACCACCAAGATTGATCAAAAAACATACCAATCGTCCAATGAATTACATTGCCTTTACAAATGTAACAAATTAGTATGTGTACGAATTATCTATACAAAAAACATAGTTTTCCTCTGCCATTAACTATCTTGAAGAGAACTATTAACCTCATAAGGATATACTGTGAACTGTAATAAACACCTAATAGCGCTAGCACTTGCTTCTGCTCTTGGCGCTTGCTCAGATAGCTCTGATGCAATACCTAAATCTATTATTATACCTGAACCTGTTGTTATAATTGAAACCACCATTAATGGTAAAGGCATTAAGGGTGTCTTAACCAATGCTGTTGTAACAGTGTACAAGTTTGTTGATGGTAGCCCCATTGCCTTATCAGAGACAGAACTTAAAGAGGCTAATATAAGCACCGACGGGGAAGGTAACTATACCTTTACCGTATTAGATTATGATGGCCCAATTAAAATCGAACTATCTCCAAGTACTGATCCTGCTAATCCAACCACTATGACTTGTGATGCTCCTGCAGGCTGTGGTGATACAGCTTTTGGCAAGGAAATTGATTTAACGGCTGTTGATCCTGACTTCAAATTATCTGCTATTTCAATAGTTGATAGTAACAGTGATGGCAAAGTTAAAGTTAATATTTCCGCTTTAACCCATCTAGCCTCAGTATTAATCGAAGCAAGCGATGACGGTGTTACTGCCGAGACAGTAACCGAGAAATCAGCACTAATTGCCAGCACATTTGGTATTGACGGAGATATAACTCAATTAGAGCCAACAGTCACCGATGATGCCAGCGCAGTTGCTGCAGAAGACAATGCGGCTGAGTTAAGATATGGTTTAATTAATGCGGGGATTATGGCAGCATTATTCTCCGGAGAAACCGATGACTCAGGTGTGTTATCAAGTAAGCTTGCGCAAGTGGCTGCTGATTTAATAGCAAATGATGGTGCTTTCTTAGTTATCCAAGATGAAGATGATGGTTTTGAATTAGCCTTGTCAGATGTGCTTGCCGGTGCCAGCGATGCAGCCAAACTAGCAGCAGATACAATTGCAGCTGACGATACTTTAACAACTACCTTGAACTTGGTACAACTCGAAACACAACTTGTCAATGAACAAGCTTATCAAGAAGCAAATGTCGGTGAAGATGGCTTTGCCACCGTTGTTATTGATGTACCTACCGAAGGTGATGCTGTAGCTAAAGCGAAAGCTATGGTCAGCGATATACGCTTGTTTAGCCATTTGTTTAATGACGAAACAAGCGAAGGTGCTGGCATAAAAACCCAAGGTGATGAGTATGTTGCTCTGCTCAATAATGCCGGCATCATGATCCAAGCAGAAATTGAAAACTTTGAATTGCTTGCCCAAATTAGCAATGCCTTAGCCGATCTAAGCTTGCAATACGATGCAGGAACTCTAAGCCCTACATCAGCAGCTGCAGGGGTATCTATTGCTAGTTACCTAACAACTGCGGGGGCTGTTGGTACTATCACTTTTGATGAACGCACAGCAACTAATGGCATTCTGTTTAAAGTTAATGCCGTAGCCGGTAATGAAAAGGCAACATTAACTGCATCTGCTGAATTCTCAGATGACAAGAAAAGTATTACCTTAACAATTGAGGGTTTACTTGAGTCTGCCGGTGCTGTATTTACTTTACATGAAGGCAGTTTCGCTCGGGTTAATTTAGATACAACAACGTCTCGAGATGCATTAGAAAATGATACTTATGAAGGTAAAATCATCTCTGGTGAACTAGAGCTGACCTTATCATTAGCACAAAAAGCCACAGACTTAGTACCTAACCCAGTAACCTTTGAAGGTATGGTAAAAACTAAGTTACTACTTGTAGAAGAGCGTGTACTTAATGAACGCTGGGATTGGGACAACCAAAACCAACAAGATATAATCAGCTATGGCCGCCCTGAACTAGAAACCTTTGTATTACCTGAAATGTTAACCTTAAGTGGCGCTTTTAGCTCACTTAAAGGTGATTTAATCAGTGCCACCTTAACGGTAAATATTAATGGCTTAGATACTTATAAAGCGCCTGAGTTTAAATATATAGGTAAAGAAGTTGCTGACGTGGTTAGCATTACTTTCTCCGCTGACTTAAATACTATAGTGATCACCGAAGCAGATAAGGTTTCAGATGAACAACAAACTGTAGAAACGCGAGTATTTACATCTGGACAAACAGTTGGAGAGTGGAGCGCGACAAGCTCTGTTGTAACCGCTAATCCTGAAAAACATTACTGGGGCACAGGTATTGAGCGTAAGATAATTACTAAACGTTTCGATTCTGGTATAGAAGAGCAAGGTATTCTTTATACCCGTGCTTATATCACCGGTGAAGAAGAAAGTAGTTATGGGGTAAAATCAGTTCGCATCACTCCTGTAGATCATGACGGTAATGGCACAACAGATGCTTATTATTTTGAAGCAATAAGTAATTTTTGGGATGATAAAGAGTATGATGGTACAAGCTTTGCTACTTTAATGGATGCAAATGGCAATATACTAACCAGTGATGGTAACCCACATAACTGGGACACTGTTTGGTCACTAGATGAATTCGATAGTATCGAAGCCTTTATGAAAAATAATTCTTATCAACTTATTGCCAACCCATTAACAGTAACTAATGGTGCCGAGTTATTATCGCAAACTATTACTAACTGGTGGCAAGATCAACGCAGCTTAACGATTGATGAACTTGGTCAGGTTACTTTCTTCTTTAACGAAGATGAATTGACTGATATTGCTGCAGGAGAGTTTACTGAATTAAACCCGATATCATACCTAACGCAACCTTTAATCAAAGACGCCTTAACTATTGCAGTTAGCGCTGATACAAATACAGTAACAACCTCTTTTGATGATGCCAGTACAAAGACCTTCACTTTTACCGGTGGAAAAGGTAGCGACTTTAACTTCAATTCAGACAATGACAATGGTAATAACAGATCAATCTGGTCTAAGGTAACCCCCATTGACGGTTTAGATGTTCCGCAAGTAATTATCAGCCACATGATCCAATTTCCATGGAATGAATTGAGTATACAACTTAAATTCATGCCGGTGGATGATCAACAAGCAAACGGTGAAGCAGGCCCTGATGGTATAGCCGATAGAATAGAAGTTTATTATATTGGTGGTTGGGGTAATACCTTCAATGATGATGGCGTGCTAATCGATGGCAATGGTGATATTAATGCGTTTAACGACCAAAGTTGGCCGATCACCCAATTCGATACTGTCCCTAATGATGCTTACGCTAACTTCTTTTGGACTGAAGCATCATGGGGTCACATAGGGTGGAATCCACTACCCTTTAACCCACTAACAGTAGCTAGTGCCTTAGATGTTTATAAAGCCTTAATCATGAATGATTGGGATAATAGCATCAGCGACTACATTGATGACATTGGTAAAGTTGAAGTTAACTTTGATGAAGACAAACTTGACTTGCTGGTTGCCGACAGCACCACCATGTTTGATGGCTATAACACTGAAGCTGATTCTGACAACGTTTTTGAAGACGAAGATACCTTCCTGAACGTTAATGCAGCATTAACCTTAGAAGCTATCTTAGGGGATTATGAAGTGAAGATACAACTTTCAGGTGAGCGCACAGCACTTGAAGCAGGTATTTTCGATCTTGCCATGAGTTATCGTTTACCCGGTGAAAACGCACAGCGTTCATTCACAGTACATTACAATACCGAAGAAGAAGGCAGATTAACCGCCAATAACTTTGAAGGTGTAGTATTAGTACTTAATGAGCCAGATGAAGATGCGACAGGTATACAAATACTAGGGCATATACTTGTTGGTCCAACAGCGATAGTAGCTGCAACGATTGAAGATAGAGATGGTATAATCATGATTGTATATGCTGATACTGACGGTGATGGTATACATGAAGAAGAAACTTTATAACTTTTACGTTGCTATTAACTACTAAACAATAGCAATTTAAGTTAAATTAAAATGCCAGTCAGTAATGACTGGCATTTTTTATAAGCTAACAAATGATCATTTTCTGCCAATAAGGAGTATTAGTGAAGATTAATTTACTTTGTGCTGTTACTTTAACTTTTTTATTTACCACTCTTTGGGCAGATAAGGGTTACGCAAATAATAAACAACTCAATAACGATCATGTTTCAGCTTATGTATTAAGTGAGTCATTTAGTAATATTTTACCGATAAAACAACTTATTGATGATGAGTGGCAACAAGCCCCCGCAACAGATTCAAGTATTGGTTTTACTCAAAATGAAACTGGCTTAAAAGCTTATTGGGGAAATATATCTTTTAATATTGCTCACCGTGTCGATTATTTTGTTTTTACCAACCCCGATACCGCGCAAGCTTTCTATTTAGAGCGCACTGACCAAGCACTAACCACACAAGATAGTTATCAACTTGCATTGAGATTACATCACCAACGTAGCAATGGATTTAGGCTAGGTTATCAATGGCAGTTTGAAAGTTTTTCTACTGAAATTAATGTCGGCTACTGGGATGTTAGCGCCACCAGAGAGTCACAAATTACCGGTGAAATTTTTGGTGATGAAGATAATAATATTACTGGCACAGCTCAGCTAAGAGAGCTTTACAGTGATAAAAATTTTTTAAAACGTGGCAATAATGATAGCTGGGACATTGATGGTTATGGCGTAACAGTTGATTTATTTGTTCATTGGCAAGTCAATAATGACCTAGCATTTACCCTTGATATAAAAGATTTATATTCACGGTTTAACATGAAAAAATTAGGTTATAGTGAAGGTACGGTGGATACCGATGGCACTTTTATTAATAGTTTAGGGGGCAAGTCTTACTTACCTTTATATAGAGGAGTCGCTGGCTATAAAGATTATCAATTCGATCTGCCAGAAAACGTTAACTTATTTGCCCATTATCAAGCAGAGCATATATCTACTAAATCTATTGCTAGCCGCTATATTGTTCGTTATAAACGTCAAGGTGAAGTTAACTTTTATTATGCCGGTGTAGGTTTTACTTATAAGCAAAGTAACATCAGACTATTGCTAGATTTAGAACACCTATCTCCTGAAATTCAATATAGCAACTCATGGTTTGCTCTGAAGTTTGCTATTGATGATATTGATATAGAGAAAGCGATGCAGTTTTCTTTGGGGTTATCAGGACACTATACTTTTTAAAAGTAAAGGTACTTACTACAAGCACCCTTTACTTTAATCATTAATACCAATGTAAGTGGCTAATCCGCAATATATTCAACAACTTCTAGGCCAAAACCAGACAGTGAGTGGTACTTGGTTTGTGAACTTAATAAGCGCATTTTACTGACACCTAAGTTAGCCAGTATTTGTGAACCAACACCAACATTACGTGAGCCAACATGACGGTTAATTTCTTTTACCACTTCACCGGCATCAATTTGGGCATATTTTTCTACCAAATTAATTAACTCAGTTGGTGATTCATGTTTACCTAGTAATACCAGTACACCACCTTCTTTAGCAATTTTTTCCAAAGCACTTGCTATTGGCCAAGTAGCCACACTTTCACGCTGGCTAAAGAGTAAGTCACGGAAAGTATTTTCTAAATGCACACGTACAAGTGTCGGCTCATCGGCCTTAATTTCACCCTTAGTTAAAGCAAAGTGTGCTTGACCATCGATGGTGTCTTTAAATACGGTTAAATCAAATTCACCAAAAGCCGTCGGTAATTTACACTGCGATATACGCTCGATAGTCGTTTCAGTGGCATTTCTAAATTCAATTAAATCAGCTATGGTGCCCATTTTAATATCATGTTTTTGTGCGATAATTTCTAAATCCGGACGACGTGCCATGGTGCCATCTTCATTTAAAATTTCGACAATAACAGCCGCAGGTTCAAAACCCGCCATGCGTGCTAGATCAACACCTGCTTCAGTATGCCCGGCACGATTTAACACACCGCCATCTTTTGCAATTAAGGGGAAAATATGACCCGGTTGCACGATATCAAGATGTGTTGCGCCTTTAATGGCGGCAGCAAGTACCGTCGTAGCGCGATCAGCGGCAGAGATACCCGTAGTAACCCCCGTTGCAGCTTCAATTGACACGGTAAAGTTGGTGCTAAATTGTGCATCATTTTTATCTACCATCAAGGGTATTTTTAATGCTTCACATTTTTCACGGCTCATTGGCATACAAATTAAACCACGCCCATGGGTTGCCATAAAGTTAATCGCTGCAGAGGTCACTTGTTCAGCGGCCATAATGAAGTCACCTTCATTTTCCCTATCTTCATCATCCATTAAAATAACCATTTTACCTAGGGCGATGTCTGCGATGATTTCTTGTGGGGTATTTAATTTCATTTCGGCCTCTTTGATGGCTAGCTATATTGTTAGCGCCATTTTACTGTGCGTATTTGTTATATTTTAGTGAGTTCATCCATTATATGCACTCATCATTTGTTTGTTTAGCTTAAGTTGTTCACTTTAATTAGTTGCTTAGCTTTATTTTAAAACCTGGCTATTTGATAAAGCCCGCTTTTAATAACATAGCTTCACTAACGTTTGACCGTGGTGCTGACTCTTTTTGCTCACTTTTAGTGAGTAAGCGTTCTAGGTAGCGGGCAATTAAATCCACTTCAATGTTCACCTTAGTACCCACTTGATAGTCGGCAAAGATGGTTGATTTTACTGTGTGCGGCACTATGGTCAGTCGAAATTTACCTACTGAACCATCCTCAGCCAACGCATTTACCGTTAAGCTAGTACCATCAATAGTTACTGAACCTTTTTCAGCAATATAATGTGCTAAATCACCTGGCATGCTTAACCAGTATTCAATACTGTTACCATTGTTATTAATCGCTAATATTTCACTAACACCATCGACATGACCTGAAACCATATGGCCGCCAAAACGTGTGCTTGCTAACATAGCTTTTTCTAGGTTCACTTTACTACCCACTTGATAGTTGACAAAACCGGTGCGCTGTAAGGTTTCATTAGAAACATCGGCGCTATAACTACCATTGCCTTTGCTGTTATTAACCTCAACCACAGTAAGACAAATACCATTAGTTGCTATGGAGTCACCCAGTTTAACATCACTCATATCCAAATCATGGGTAGCGATAACTAAACGAGCACCTTGGGCATTAACATTGATGGTTTTTATAACACCAACCGCTTCGATAATTCCTGTAAACATAGACTTCTCTATTTAATTTTTTGTTTGTTTATTTATTAGCTGTTAGTTGGCTAGTGATACGAATATCGCCACCGACCATACGAATATCACTAATGGTTAATGCCTTAGCTTGATTTAACTTTGTTATCACTGGCATTGCCACTAAATTTTTACCCTCACCCCCCATTAACTTAGGGGCTTGATAAAGAATAAGTTCATTAACTAAATCTTGCTCAATAAAGGCACCACTTAACTGTGCGCCTGACTCAATTAAAATATCATTGAGTCCTCGCTTTGCTAGTAGTGTTAACAAAGCGGGCAAATCTATTTTAAATTTTCCCTGGGCGTTTTTTACCACAGGTAATTGCACTTGTTCTACGAAATGAGGCCATTTTGGTAAGTTTTCAAGATTTGTTGCACATTTATTTTCAATTTTTGCATGAATAATCAAAATTGGCGAGTCATGTTCGAATAAAGCGAGATCCGGCGTTAGCCTATTTTGACTGTCGATAACAACACGTAATGGTTGACGCAGCGTCTCTTTTGCATAGCTATTTTTTAATTCACCTAACTCAGACCAACGTACCGTCATTTTAGCATTATCAAAAATGATTGCATCGGCACCGCTAATAATAGCGCAACTCTGCGCCCTTAAACGTTGCACATCTTGGCGAGCAGCACTTGACGTTATCCATTGACTTTCGCCACTGGCCATGGCGGTTTTTCCATCAAGGCTAGCTGCTAATTTACAGCGCACATAAGGACGTTTATTTTCCATCAGATGAATAAAGCCGACGTTAAGTGCTTTTGCACCTTGCGCTAACAAACCTGATTGGACCTTGATGCCGGCTTGTTCTAACAGGGTTAAACCATTACCGGAAACTTGTGGGTTTGGGTCAACCATGGCAGCAATAACATGGCCAACACCGGCAGCAATTAATGCTTGTGCACATGGTGGCGTGCGACCAAAGTGGCTGCAAGGCTCTAAAGTAACATACGCCGTAGCGCCTTTAATTAAAGCGCTATGGTTAACGTTGGCCTCGGCTAAGGCATTCACTTCTGCATGGCCCTGCCCTGCTTTTTCATGGTAACCTGTACCAATAACTTTACCAACACCGCCTTTATAGCTCACTAATACACAACCTACCCTAGGATTGGGCGAGGTAGTAAAATGGCCTTTTTTCGCTAACGCTAGCGCCTGAGACATGAACAGGTGATCTTGCGCAGTAAAAGGGCTATCAGCCACACTAACATTCATATTATTTAACCACTTTAACTTGTTTGTTTTTCTGTGCCTTGCCGTTTTTTTCTTTACCTAAGCGCGTTATTTCATCGGCAAACTCACTGATATCTTCAAAAGATAAATACACCGAGGCAAAACGTAAATAAGCAACTTTATCTAATTTTTTAAGCTGTGCCATGATTAAATCACCTAACATTTCACTGCTTATTTCTCGCTCACCGGTAGCGCGCATTTGCGATTTTAACTTATTAATCGCCAACTCTATTTGTTCCATGCTAACCGGGCGTTTTTCTAGCGCACGGCTTAAACCACTGCGCATCTTATCTTCATTGAAGGGCTCTCTGCTGCCATCACGTTTAATTATGCGTGGCATAACTAACTCTGCATTTTCAAAAGTGGTATAACGTTCATGACAAGCTAAGCATTCTCGGCGACGGCGTACTTGATGGCCGCCAGAAACTAAGCGTGAATCAATAACTTTAGTGTCAACAGCTGAACAAAATGGACAATACATAGATTACCTACGAAAATTATAAACTAAAAGATACAAGCGGATAGTTTATGGAGAAAAACGAAAAATGGCCGCTCAAGGCGACCATTTTAATATAAAACATGTGATTAAGCTAAAGAAACTGGATTCAGGACAATATGCTCCCTGCATTGTCTAATAAGTAGCATCCGTGCCACGTCCGACAAAAGACTTCGGCAATGACGGTAGTTTGTTATTAACTTAGTTATCCCGAGTAGCTATTTTTGGTAAACAGGGAAACGGCTACATAACTCTTTAACTTGACCTTTAACACGGGTAATAACGTCTTCATTGTTGATGTCATCAAGAATGTCACAAATCCAACCAGTTAACGCTTTAGTTTCTTCTACAGCAAAACCACGACGAGTGATTGCTGGTGTACCTAAACGTAAACCTGAAGTAACAAACGGAGAACGAGTATCGTTTGGTACTGAGTTTTTGTTTACCGTGATGTTTGCTTTACCTAAAGCAGCATCAGCATCTTTACCTGTGATATCTTTATCGATTAAATCAAGCAGTAATAAATGGTTTTCAGTACCGTTAGAAACAACTTTGTAACCACGTTCTTGTAATACCTCGACCATAGCTTTAGCGTTATCTAAAACACCTTGCTGGTAAACTTTAAATTCAGGCTCTAATGCTTCTTTAAATGCTACCGCTTTCGCAGCAATGATGTGCATTAATGGGCCACCTTGGCCACCAGGGAAAACTGCGCTGTTAAGTTTTTTGTAAATAGCTTCGTCATCACAAGCAGAAACAATTAAACCGCCACGTGGACCAGCTAATGTTTTATGGGTAGTTGTGGTAACAACATGAGCGTGTGGTAATGGGCTAGGGTAAAGACCTGCCGCCACTAAACCGGCAACATGAGCCATATCAACGAAGAAGATAGCGTCAATTTTATCAGCAATCTTACGCATACGTGCCCAATCAACAACACCTGAGAATGCTGAGAAGCCGCCGATAATCATTTCTGGTTTGTGCTCTAGCGCCAAACGCTCTAATTCTTCGTAATCAATATCGCCAGTTTCTGGGTGAAGGCCATATTGAAATGCTTCATATGACTTACCAGAGAAGTTTACATGTGAACCATGAGTTAAGTGACCACCATGTGCCAAGCTCATACCTAATACTTTTCCGCCTGGTGTAACTAAGGCTTGAAAAACAGCAGCGTTCGCTTGTGAACCCGCGTGAGGTTGAACATTGGCATAAGTAGCGCCAAATAATTCTTTTGCGCGGTCAATGGCTAATTGCTCAACAACATCAACATACTCACAACCACCGTAATAACGTTTACCCGGATAGCCTTCAGCGTATTTGTTAGTAAGCTGAGAGCCTTGTGCTTCAAGAACACGCGGGCTACAGTAGTTTTCAGAAGCAATTAACTCAATGTGCTCTTCTTGACGAACAACTTCATTGCTTATTGCTTGAGCAAGTTCCGGATCAAAATCGGCAATATTCATATCACGAGTAAACATGTTTTATTCCTTAAGTATTTCAGCCCAAGGCTGCAAACTATGCCCTACTACTTCTTTATAAAGCAATGAGGACATACAAAAATTAGTGGCAGTATACTGCCTGATTTTTGCCAGTATGTACACGGCAAAACGGGCTAGTTTTAGTACAAATTATACTGTTATATAGCGTAATTTGTTAAGCATAGTACTTAGAAGTGCGATAAAAGCTTTCACCAAAATAAGCAAACAGACTATAACCAATAAAAAACCAAGATACAACGAATATAAAACAGCTTAAACAATAAAAATCCGAACAATAAACAACTAAATTAGTAAAGTGCAAATATTTCATGCTGCATGATAAATTCATTACCTTATTAATAATGAAACGGCGCTATCGATATTTACACGATAGCGCCGTTCATGAGTTCTTTGTTACTTGTCAGTACTTTGATCTTTGCCTATGAGAGATTGGTTACTTAGTCTATACAGAAGAAAGCTGTGTTAACTCTTTTTTTCGCTTTTGTTGGATAGCGTGAGTAACAAACCACATGAGCAAAACAAATAGATTGAAGACTGCAATATATGGCCATGGAGATTTTTCAGACTCACTACCCAGAACAAATAAATAAGCATTAACAAAAGGTACGCTAAATACTCCAGAATATTTACTCAACTGATAATATTTTATTGATGATTCACAGGCTGCAATTGCATTACTTACAGCTCTATCAGGACTATCACAGCTTTGCTGCCAAGTTCGTAATCGAATTTTTATTTCATAATAAACAAACACTGGCGATAAAAGACTACCTACACCTAAATAAATAATCGTTGCTTTATCAAACGCACCTTGAAGTAAGCCGACAAGAAAAAAGCCAATAAGCCCTAATGTTGCAACAACATTAAGCCCTAATGTTGCAACAACATTAAGCCCTAACAAAAACTTAGCCCAAAAAGTGCGCTTTTTTGTTTGCTTAAGCAAAGCTTGAATATCAGTTTTTTCATAAGGCTGACTTTGCCAGTCTCGAGCAAGTAATAGCCAGTTTTCATCTAATGCTGGCTCATCTGCTGGCGGAGATTTTTTATCTTTTTCTGAACGAGGTACATTTTTTTGGCGAGGTAATGAAAGTACATCAATCTGGTTTGTTTTAACAATAACTCCATCAGTAGTTTCTAGTTTATTGGGCTCTACCGATGATGTATCTTCATTTTCCAATACTGATTTATCCATTTTCTGCTCCCTCCAACAACTGTGCTAATAATGTTTTAGCACGTTGTAACCTCACACCCACTAAATTGGTAGTTATCACTAAAATATCCGCTATTTCTTGATAACTCATACCTTCTAAAGCCAGGGTTATCACTTGTTGTTGCTCAAGTTTTAACTGACGAATTGCATTAGCTAATTTTTGTTGTCGCTGACTCTGGTTAAGTGATTGATAAGGCGTTTTCTGTGTTGTTGCTATATTTTCAACTTCAGCACAACTTTCTATATCCGAGGTTTTAACTGTTTTCACCGCTTTGGCAACATGGGTAGCTAAAACATTATGAGCGATACGCGCGACAAAGGTTTTAACCGCAGCGTCTTGACGAAACTTAGGCAAGGCACGCCAAATGTTTAACGCTATCTCTTGAAAAAGTTCATCTTGTATAGCAAGTTTTGCTTCAAAACCGGTAATAATATGACGAAGCAGCTTTTCATGCTCCGTCATCCACTCGGTAAATACAGCTTGATTATCTACATATTTAACCTCTGAATAAGAGCATTCCAAACTACTTTCCTTGTATTCAATCCCCTCAGCCGTAGCGGAAGAGAATTGAGCTTTAGATAATATTAATTTACTAGAATTTAACACATTAATTGCTTTTGGCTCAGCTCTTATTCAGTTACTTGCATTTAATCATCAATACTAATACTAGCTTAACGCCATCACCACTTTTTCTGATTTCAAGCGCACAGACAAAATAACAACTAACGCAGCGATAAGCGCGACAGTAATTGCAGTTGTTGCAGCAAAGGCAAACCAGTCAATAGGTAAACCTTTAAAGATATCTTCCATTAATAATGAATGCCCCGCGATCGGTGCGTAATTTAACCAAGCAGGTTTACTGTCCATAAACATCATTGCGTAAGGAATAGTGGTTGGTACCACAATTAACATGCTCACCGTTGCTTGCGCTTCTTTAAAGCTTTTGGCTTGAAAAGCAAAAAACAACTGTAAAATTGCCGCGAAAAAACATATTGGAATAAGCAATAACATCAATACAGAAAATGTTGCTAAATCTATATTAAAAGACATACCTAGTTTGCTTAAATCAATAAAGTTCGTGGCGAACGACGTCAAGCTGAGCATAATAGCGATAGACAAAACACTAACAGAACTAACACAGGTCATTTTAGCTAACACTATTTTTAAGGTGCTTACCGGTTGGCAAAGTAACATTTCTAAAATATTACGTTCACGTTCACCGGCACTTGAGTCAATAGCAATAGATAAACCTGACATAAAAGCGACCAGTAAAAGGGAAATACCTAACATTATAGAGATCATCATAGCATTAGAGCTAGGCAGAGCAGTATCTTGTATTTGCAGCGCAATAGGCTGTAATAACTTGGTATCAATACCGCGCACCAATAAACGTTTATAACCAATTTCTAGTGAATGCTTTTGTATAACACCATCAATACGCCTTAGTGGCGGCGCTAATGATTGCTCGGTAAAATCAGCTCGTAAAATAATATCAATCACTTTACCCTGCGCCATGCGTTCACTGTAATGCTCAGGGATGATCAGCTCAATGCTTTGCTGTTGCCACTGACGTTTATCCTCGTTCGGCACATCGGCAAATGCTAATATATTTTTATCTTGTAGTGATTTAATTAACTTCGGCGCGTATTCAGTGCCAGTAAAGTGTACATAAATCGCTGGGTTGTCAACATTCTTTGCGATCAGAATGTTAACCACTATTACCATCAGCACGGGTACAAAAAAGGCCATACTTAACGCAACCATCAAGGCACGTTTATCACGATATGCTTCTTTAAATTCTTTTATTAACAAGGCATTAAATTGTCTTATGCTCGCATTCATTATGCTGCTACTCCTTCATCTGAGCCAATTAACTTAACAAAGGCATCTTCTAATAATTTTTCACCGGCTAAATCACACAGCTCTTGTGGTGTACCTTCTGCGGCCAACTTGCCGTTAGCAACAATAATGACCCGATCACATAAAGCAGCTACTTCTTGCATTACATGTGATGAAAATAAAATGCAGTGGCCTTTTTCTTTATGCGCTGCTAAATAGTTACGCAAAATACGGGTACTCATTACATCTAAACCACGGGTCGGCTCATCCAAGACAAAGTTTTTTGGTTGATGTACCAAGGCTTGTGCCAGAGTAACTTTCATACGTTGACCTTGTGAGAAACCTGTAGTTCTACGGTGCGCTAGTTCAGTCATTTCTAATTCTTTAAAAACGGTTTCGATAGCCTGATGCTTAGCTGCGCCGTGCATACCATGAATACTGGCAAAATAGTCCACTTGCTCATACGCCGTTAAGCGCTCGTACAAACCAAATTTATCAGGGAATATGCCCAAACTTTTTCGCACTGCTAATGGATCTTCCGCAACATTAATGCCATCAACAATTACTGAGCCTTCATCGGCTTTTAATAAACCATACAAGGTACGCAAACAAGTGGTTTTACCCGCGCCATTGGGTCCGAGTATGCCAGTAATTTCACCATCTTTAGCGGTAAAAGATAAACCGTCTAAGGCTTTTACTGTAGTCTTTTTTGAGACAAAACTTTTATGTAAATTCTTTACTTCAATCATGGCAATTACTCCTTATCAGCCTGAGGTGTGACAATCACGCTGCCATTTAAGCCGGTCATAAAGGACTCCTCAGGCAATTCACTTAAACAACTTTCATCTAATGTCTTCGGCATTAAACTGCTTAAAAATTCATTAACAAGGCCAACCGCACATTTTGTTGATGCCACAATGTGCGCAGTATTTTTAACAACAATATGATGGCTATTGGGCAAGGTTGCCGCTGACTTTTCACCATTGCTTGGCGGGGTAACAGGGTCTAACTCACCTGATAAAATAAGCGTTGGAATATTAGCCGTTATCGGCATATAAAAATCATCACTTACCGAGTACGTTGGCCACACTGCACAAGCATCTTGCATAATTTTGTTGCTAAGATCTTTAGCAAAATCATTAATGGCATCATCTTTAAGCATCTGCTCAGACATTCTTGGCATGTCTTCATTACAAACAATATTCAGATGCAAACCAATATAAATACCCATACCTTCATCGGTATCAGTTTGCGCAATTAACCCTGCGAGTGGTTTAAAATCGCCAATACTGGCTTGATGAATGATTAAAGGTACCAGTGAGCGACCTGTTAACGAATAAAGCTGCATTTGCAAGGTAGAAATAAACTTAGTGTCGTTAATAATAAATTCCGTTGCCGTGCCAAGCCTTGGATGGCTAATAATCACCTTAGCAGGGCTTTGCGCTAACTTGGCAACCACATTTTTAAATTCTTGTGCTAAATTGGGGTAGGCTTGCTGGCATGCTTTATCTTTTTGGCAATTTTCTAATAACAGTTTGAACGATCTCGCGGCGCTTTGACCAAAAAGACCAATAGGCACTTCTACCGGTGCAACGCTGTCTAGTACCACACTATTGAGCGATTGTGGAAACAAACGCATATACACTAGTGCTGCACGAGTACCGTAAGAGCCGCCGTAAATATTAATTTTTTCATGACCCAAAGCCGCGCGCACCGCGTCAAAATCACGAACAGCGTTTTCAGAAGTAAACTGCGCTAAGTCAAGCTTGTCGTCTGCGGTTAACTGCGCTAAACAATCTTTTACTTCTTCGTTAGTAAAGTCTTCAATCAAGCTAGTGTAAGGGTTAATGCCAACCTTATCTTGACACTGTAAGGGGCTAGAAGCACCTGTACCGCGTTGGTCAACTAAAATAATATCGCGAGATTTACGTATTTCATTGAAATTTCTAAATATATGCGCTGATAACTCAACTGCGCCTTGGCCTGGCCCACCAGCAAGAAACATTAACGGAACTTTATTATCACTATTATTAATGGCTGGCAGTATTGAAAAGTTTACTGAGATTTGTCTACCTTGCGGTTTTTGGTAATTTTCAGGTACTTGCAATGTCCCACATTTCACTTGTGAGCGTATTTCGCCTAAATGGCAATTCTCTAATGTTAATTTATTATCACTCGCCCAGCTTGTTGCGCTAATGGATAACAAGCCGAGAGTAAAAAGTTTTTTCCACGTTCTTTCCCACATCGTTTTCATTTTATCTTTCCTTAATAAAGCATCCAACAGTTAGTCTTCACCTTTTCAAATTTATTACAAAAAATATAAAAAAATCTCAAAATAAAGATAACATCAAGATAAAATATAAAGAATAACTAACAAGAAACACCACTATTGAGTATTTATCGCTAGCTATAGAGATGAAATCAACAATAAAGAAATCCGACCAGTTAATGCTTAATCCCCCCGAAAGTTAACAACAAGCAAGTAAATTGTGTCTTTATCCATCATAAGGATAAAAAAGATTAAATAGCCATTCCCAAACACCTAAATAAGGGATATGGTTTAGTCATCTCTTATTTAAATTGGTGCTAAGGATTACATATGGACTTAAATCAGTGGGTAGATGAATTATTTGAAGTGTTTGATGAAGATAAAGATGGCGTAATTAATCGTACTGAGTTTGTTGAGTTGATTGATGTATTACTGCAAGACAAAGGTATTCGCATGTGTGAGACCATCTTTAATCGCTTTGATAAAAATCACAGTAACTCTATCTCTAAAGATGAATTAAGAGACATGGTTATTGAGTTAGCCCTGTAATAAATAGCGCTGGCACTGCATGGCTAAACGAGCTTTAGCCTTAAACTTACTCTTCAAACAAAACTCTTTCTTTGCTTTATAATTGAGCGTACACTTGTACACTCAATTAATTGCAGCGATTAACTATGCCTTCCCAGAAAAACAGTCCTACAGACAATTGTCAGCCCACGTCCTATAGCCGTCGTGAAGAAGCTCTAAATGCCATCAGCCATGCCTTTGGCCTAATACTCAGTTGCTTAGCACTGTTTTTATTATTAAAAAACAGTCAGGGTGATATTAACCGCATCATCAGCTTCAGTGTCTTTGCTAGCAGTGGTATTTTACTCTTTTTAGCATCAACCCTTTACCATAGTTTAACCAATGAACGCGCTAAAAGTGTCTTCAAACTACTCGATCACTGCGCAATTTATTTACTCATTGCTGGCACCTATACACCACTGTTCGCCATCACTTTAGCAGGCCCACTTGGCTATACCTTATTAGCATTGATTTGGCTATTTGCGCTTGCAGGGATTATTTTTAAAATAAAATTTGGCAATAAGTACAAGAAAGTATCCTTATGCACTTATTTAGCCATGGGCTTTATTTCCTTAGGAGTTTTAGCTGAATTATATCAGGCATTACCTGAGCAGGCCGTTAATTTGTTAGCCTTAGGTGGGCTGATTTATTGTCTGGGCGTATTTTTCTATGTCAAAAAAACAGTGGCTTACACTCATGCTATTTGGCATCTTTTTGTTCTAGGTGGCGCTACCTGTCACTTTTTGATGATTTATTGGTATGTTTAATTAAAAAGAAAATATCCAACCATATGAATCGAGTTACCTTGGAACTATTAGGCATTTAACGAGGCGTCATTTCAAATACTAAATTTTGTAATAAAACGCCCTTATCTTCCGAGCCAAATCCCCGAGCGAACATTCACTTTTGATATAAAAGTGGACTTTACAGAGTTTAAATTTAGGATACGTATTTGCTAAACGAAAATAATCATTTGATAGCGTCATATTTTTTGACAGTTTCCACTGGGAGAGTATGGGGTCAGGATTTGTTGTTGAAAACCATCTGATTTAGGTCAATTATTACCCAAGCCACTTGAAACTGCTCAAGAGTCCCCGTAGGGGGGGGTAGAAACACTTTAAATTACGCAATTAATTTCGACAAGGTCACTTTAATGATGTAGCTTACTTAGATTAATACAGGAGGAATATTCACCTTAACAACTCCCCCAATCAATGCCTTGCGTAAAGGCGTTTCTAAATTTAGCTAAAATTTGCATCTCCATGTGGTTTTGGCATAGATACAAAAGCTGATATTACAGGTTAAAAACTAAAAGTTATCCGTTCATTAATAAAGCTACTAGTTTTTAATTATAAACCTCCGCTAAGAGATTGAATGATATCATTTGATAATGCTAACTGATTCCATACTGAATACAATAGCCGTTAGAACGACTTCCCAACTTTTCTTTATTCATTAACATGGTAAAGGATATCCATGCAAAATAAGACAGGAAGATACACTATATTTTAAAAGATTAAGTTTATTCATCAATAGTATTTGTTGATTTTTTAGAACAACAAATAAAATGACCATTGGCATAGGCCAATGGTCTCGTCGCTTTCTGTTAGTGGCAAAAGATTAGAGTTGATGTTTTTTTGTTCTATAGGCTAGACCTATTAAACCAAGAGCAAATATGGTTAACGACATTGGTTCGGGTATTTTTGAACGAACCACAACGTTATCAAACTCGCCAGCAATTCCGTTGCTGGTTACAGTAAATTTATTAAAGCTTTCACCGTTCTCAAAGAATATATTTACATAAGTATTCGACATAGTACTATTTTGATTGCCAGAAGAGCCAAGAAGTTCGCTTAACAATGTAGAGCCTGTAATTTGAAATATACTTTGATTATCTAAAAAAAATTCAAAATCGTTATACGTGTCAACTGAGCCCCAATAAAAACCAAAATAATCAAGAGTGACTCCCTGTGGGAGGAAATTAAAATAATCAACGGTTATTGTACCGCTGCTACCTGTTTTAGGGGTAAAGCCATAACAAGTAGTGTCTCCTATTGTAGTATCTGTGCCACCAGGTTGCGCTGCTACATTGCTAACACTACCCTTCATAACACCTAAACCACCACCCGTTTCTGATATTACAATGCCTGGTGCCCCCAAGGTATTAATACCACAGCCACCATTATTGGTAGCCGCGTTATTGTAATTGTAACTTGTATCTTGGTTTGGAGGGAAAGGGAAACCTGTCATTTGAGTGCTTGCATCGAAAGTTTCAATGAAAAAACCACTCGATAAATCTAATTGATTTGAGGAGTCGATAAGCTGACTGGTTAAACCTGAACCATCTGAGGCTAGTTGACCATCAAATGTAATTAAAGTTGCATTTGCTTGCACAGACATAAACGTCACAGAAGACAACAACACAAACAATAAGCCATTGTTTTTCATAATATATTCCTTTTGATAGTTTTCATTAGAAATAAAGTTAAATACACCCTTTAAAAATAGGGGTGTATTTAATTTAAGCAATTTATACACCAAAGAAGTAAACCTGTTGTATTTCAACGTACTGAAAATTGAAGGTGTTTTGTTATAAAGTAATGTGTAAAAATACTTGACACTTAAATATGAATTACCTAATTAAATTCATAAAACACATTACCACGATCAAGTAGTCTTTTTAGCGACAAGCCTGAGTATACTTACTTGTAATTTATAGATATATAACCATTAATTGCTTTCAACCTAAGGTTCTCAGTTTTATGCCCTATTAGCGTTGTTAATTTCTGAGTAATTTAGTTAATAGCGTGATTGGATATTTTTGTTATTTCGAGTGCTAGTTTCCACTTAGCGCACGCAGTGAACACTATTCATCTGAATAGTGTTTTATATTATTTGGAAGGTCACTAGATCACAAAAAAGCCGCACTCTTTATTACTAGTAATAAAGAGTGCGGCTTTTTAATGTTTAGCTGTTAATGCCCCCAGGCAATAACAATGACACTTAGCTAAAGTTTATTTAAGCTAGACTTAACTAGACTAAGTTATTAATAGCTATTTCTTGATTCACGTCAGCGTCATAATCAACACCAGCAATACCAAAACCAAACAGTTTTAAGAATTCTTGATGATAAGCGACGTAATCGGTTAATTCATCAATGCTATCAGTATCAACACGATTCCAAATATCGGTAACACGTTGCTGAACACTATCTTCTAATTCTTTATAGTTTTGACGGAAACGACCTTGCTCATCTAGACGAGGAGAGTCACTATAAATATTCTCTTTGAATAAGTTCGAAATTTGTTCGATACAACCTTCATATGTACCATCAGCTTTCATCACTTTGAACATAGCTGAAATATATAGCGGCATAATTGGAATAGCTGAGCTTGCTTGAGTCACCACAGCGTTTAATGAAGTAACACGGGCTTTACCGTTTAAATCAGCGGTTGCGGCATTAATTGCCGTTGCTGCTCGGTCTAAATCTTCTTTCGCTTTACCAATAGTCGCTTTACCGTAAATTGGCCACGTTAACTCTTTACCAATGTAGGTGTAAGCGACGGTTTTAACACCTTCGGCTAAGACACCGGCATCAGCAAGCGCGTTCATCCACAGTTCCCAATCAGCGCCGCCCATGACATCAATAGTACCTTGAATTTCAGCCTCATTTGCTGCTTCAACAGAGATTTCATCAATAGTACGCTTTGAGGTATTTAGGTTCTTAGTGGTAACACTTTGACCTATTGGCTTTAACGTTGATACATATACTTCACCGGTATCTGGATCAGTTCTACGTGGCGATGCCAATGAATAAACCACTAAATCAACTTTACCCATATCAGCTTTAATGGCTGCAATCGCTTTGGCTTTTATTTCATGAGAGAAAGCATCACCATTAATATTTTTAGAGTAAATGCCGGCTGCATCAGCTGCTTTTTGAAATGCTACTGTGTTATACCAACCAGCAGATGCTGTTTTTCTTTCTGACGGCGGTTTTTCAAAGAAAATGCCTAAGGTTTGTGCATCATAAGCAAAAGTAGCGGTGATACGTGAAGCTAAACCATAACCAGTAGAAGCACCAATAACTAAAACATTTTTAGGACCAGAAGTCGCTGATGTTTGCGCTTTAACGTAAGAAATTTGCTCATTTACATGGGCTTCACAACCTACTGGGTGAGCATTAGTACAGATAAAACCACGAATTTTTGGTTTGATAACCATAAGTAAACCTTTTTATTTATATTAGTGACTCAGCTAGAGTGATGCCATTTTGCATAAATCATAGCTAAGGTTTGAAAGACATTTTCAAAAAATTGTTACTATTGTACCCTGCCTTAGGCATAAAGAGGTACGACCAGAAGGCGATTTTTTCTCGTTTATTTTCCGCCACCTAAGCAGTTTGGTGAGCTTGGTGTATTGTTAGCGTACTGCTCTTGCCATTCTTTTTCTGTATAAGTATGTAATGCCAGCGCATGAATTTTTTCGGCTAACTCCTCTGAGAGCACAGCATTCACTAAACGGTGGCGTTTTATTAAACGTTCATTTTCAAACGCTTTAGCAACTATCACTACTTTAAAGTGTGACTCACTGCCCGGTGGTACATTATGGTTATTGCTTTCATTGATCACATCTAGGTGTGATGGCTGAAAGGCATCACGTAGTTTTTGTTCAATAACAGAGGCTACAGTCATTATTCTCTCGCTGAAGGTAAATTTATTAAGTATTTATATTGGCAAATATTTTAGCCGATTTAAGTGGATAGACCAACAATATCTTGTCAATTATGCCACAATAGCGGGCAAATTTTCCCTGCCCTTTTAGCCATTTTTATGATCAGCCCCTTTATTGTTAATGATAGAAACTTATTCCTCAGCCGCTTCCCTGCTGCGCAAGTAAACCGTAGCTTACAAGCATGGGACTCAGCCGATGAATACCTGATAAACCATATTGAAGAACAAGGTTTAATTAACGCTAATACCAAGGTGGCTATTTTTAATGATGCCTTTGGCGCATTGACGACGAATTTTTGCCATTCTGGTAGTGAGAATGCTGAAGTGGTTTGTATTAATGACTCTTATATCAGTAGCCAAGGAATAAGCTATAACATTGAGCAAAATTCCCTCGATGATAGCAATATTACCCAGCTAAACTCGCTTGATGCCTTACCTAATGACATTGATGTCATTTTATATAAAATCCCAAAAAGCAAAGCAATGTTAATTGAACAGCTTATTCAAATTAAGCAATCGGTTAGCGATAACTGTATTTTTATCGCCGCAGATCGCGCTAAAGAAATACACAGCGCAACGTTAAAAGTGTTTGAAAAATATTTAGGCACCACAAAGACCTCTTTAGCGGTAAAAAAAGCGCGTTTAGTATTTTGCCAGTTTGACTGTCATATAAACAATAAACAAGTAAATCACTCGCCTTTTCCAACGGTATGGACCATAACGCATAAATCTACCAATGACTCGCCGTCACGTGAACTTAGTGTTAGTAATCATGCCAATGTTTATGCCAGAGAAAAGTTAGATATTGGCGCTCGCTACTTTATTGAAAATCTACCTAAAGTGGCCGCTAACAGCAAAGTAATTGATTTAGGCTGTGGTAATGGCGTGATTGGGCTAACCGTATTGGCTAACCAACCTGAAGCGCATGTTCAGTTTATTGATGAATCAACCATGGCCATCGCTTCTGCTGAACAGAATATAAAAACAAATCTACCTGAATCGATTGAAAATTGTCAGTTTATCCTTAACGACTCTTTAACCGATATAGAAGGTGGTAGTGTTGATTTAATTTTGTGTAATCCACCTTTTCATCAAAATACCGCTACCACAGATCATATTGCTTGGCAGATGTTTAGAGATAGCCACAGAGTACTCAAAAAAGGCGGAGAATTACGGATTATTGGCAACCGACAGTTAGCTTATCATATTAAATTACAGCGCCTTTTTGGTAATGAAACCTTAATCGCCAGTAATAATAAGTTTGTCACGCACTCAGCAATTAAAAAATAAAAAGGCTTGATAAAACAATGAACCAAAACAAATTAAAGTCTATCGCCCTAGCATCATTACTTATAGCTATTGTCGGCTGTAGTGCCGCGCCTACTCATTTAATTGTCTCACCCCAAGTGTATCTTTCGCCCTCGAACCAGTTATCTCATAAACAAGCACAACTCACGGTTATTGATATGCGTACCAGCACCCATATCATTCAAATACTCGAGCAAGATGAAGCAGCAATAATTCTTTCATCGAAACAGCGTCTTGAAGAAATTATTGAAGCTCTTTTAGCTAAACAGTGGCAACAGCAAGGTTTAGCTTTTAACAATAGCGCAAAAAACAAGATGACGGTCACTATAGAAAAAGCGGTTATCAGTGTTGAGCAGGAAACTGTTAGCTATAACACCCAAAGTGAAATTATTATCAAGGTTAGCATAGACAATGGCAAACAAACCCTGACCAGCCGCTTTAAAACCCGTGGCCATAGCGAAGGTGCCCTTAATGCGGATATCGCGGTGTTAGAGCGTGAGTTTAATCAGCATTTAAGCAGCTTGTTAAAACAAATTTTATCCAGTAACGATATTAAAACTTTTTTATAGCAGCGTACCACGTTGCTTCCACCAATGAATGGTAGCTAATTTTGAAAAAACTATGGCCATATATCATCATCACCACCTTGCTAATCAGTAGTGCTTTTAGCTATGCGGTTGATCCAACTAACATATATCCTAAAGTAAAGTTGCAAACCTCTATGGGGGTCATTATTGTTGAACTTGATAGAGTTAAAGCCCCAATTACCGTGGATAATTTTCTAGAATATGTAGTAAAAGGTGAGTATAACAACACCATTTTTCACCGTATTATTGATGACTTTATTGTGCAAGGTGGTGGTTATGACGCTGAGTTTACCGCCAAAAAGTTAGGTAAGAACATTGTTAATGAGTCGGGCAATGGCTTAAAAAATGAAGTGGGTACCATTGCCATGGCGAAAGAAAATCGACCTCATACTGCCAATCGTCAATTCTTTTTTAACCTAGCAGATAACACCACATTAGACCCTGGTAGAAAATGGGGCTACGCTGTTTTTGGCGCTATTATTGAAGGTGAGGAAGTACTAGAAGCCATTGCTAAGGTGCCGACAGCTTACCACGAAGCTATGGCTTGGAATGATGTACCGGTAAAGCCAGTCATGTTAATCAAAGCAACACTTTTACCCATGGATAACTAGATCAAGTTTGTTTTCTCTTAACTAAACAGTTTTTTTACAAAAAAGTAACAAAAAACATAGCACTATTTTTTGACAAAAATTCAATTATCACCGATAAATAAGATAGCCAATAAAAAATCACCAATAAAAATTAAAAAAGTGAATCAATAATAAGGCGCTAATTCATTGTCGGTGATAAATATAACCCTAGCTAAACACCGCCATTTGTAGTGCCAAGTAGTATGTGCTTTAAGGGGACGTCATGATAATTGAGCAGTTTATCGATCAAAAAATATTAGCAATGCATGCCTATGTAAATGCAGTCATCGAACAAAAGCTTCATTATACCGAGTTAGACCGTTTTATTTTAGATACCATGTCAGAGTGGACCTTATTAAGTGTTGTAGATGAAACCCCGCATAGCGCTAAAGAGCGGGTATTTTGGCACTTGATGCATGAAGTTAGCTTGCATGGCGCGCAAGCACTAAACCAAGATCTTTTTTTCAAAAGTGAAATGAATACCTGTTTGGATTTTTTCAACGGCTCAGGTAGTTACCCTATTGACTGTATCGGTTGGCGTCCCATCGCTTAACTAAGCACAACTAATGATTAAATAATCACTCAAATAGCGTCAGCCTCTTCTGCAAATGACAAGCCTCTGATAGACTTGAAAGTATTACCTTTTATCACCTGAATTACTTGTTAATGCCAACGACCTATCCAGCAAAGACCAGCACTTTTAAAGAAGCCATTTTAAATAAGCGTATGCTTATTTGTATTTTTACCGGTTTTAGTTCAGGTTTACCGCTGTTTGTTTTGTATCAGCTGGTACCTGGCTGGCTACGTAATGAAGGTGTTAGCCTAGCTGAAATCGGTCTATTTTCACTCATCGGCATCCCTTATGTGTGGAAGTTCCTCTGGTCGCCGCTCATGGACCGCTACTCTCTCGGCATACTTGGTAGACGCCGAAGCTGGATGTTAACAACACAAATACTACTGCTAGGCTCTATTGCCGGCTTTGGCTTCGTTAACCCAATAATGGATATATGGTCTGTTGCCTATTTAGCGGCAGCAGTGGCCTTTTTTAGCGCTAGCCAAGATATAGTGCTTGATGCCTATCGACGAGAATTATTACCCGACAATGAACTGGGCTTAGGCAACTCCATTCATGTACAAGCCTACCGACTGTCGGGACTGGTACCTGGCTCACTGGGCTTTATTTTGGCCGATCAGATGAGCTGGCAATCCGTCTTTATCATAGTCGCGGCGTTCATGTTAATAGGCGTATTGTTAACACTATTCATTAAGGAATTAGAGTCCAAGCATAGTGCGCCAAGAACCCTAAAAGAAGCCATTGTCTTACCCTTTAAAGATTTTATTGCCCGCAAAGGGCTTAAGTCCGCAGCTTACACGCTATTATTCCTGGTGCTTTATAAGTTAGGGGACAATATGGCGACGGCATTACAAACACCCTTTTTCATTGATATGGGCTTTAGCATGACTGAAATCGGTGTTATTGCCAAAACGTCCTCATTAATAGCCATGACCATAGGTATAGTTGTTGGTGGCTTAGTTATGATTAAGCTCAGTATTAATCGTGCCTTATGGTTATTTGGTTTTGTGCAGATATTCAGTATTTTAGGCTTTGCCGCTCTAGCTGAAATAGGACATAACAACTATGCTTTAGCGGTAGCCATGGGTTTTGAGTATTTAGGTGTTGGTTTAGGCACTGCGGCTTTTACCGCATTTATTGCCAAAACAACAAACCCAGCTTTTGCCGCGACTCAAATTGCCTTATTTACCGCGTTGGCAGTAGTACCGCGCACTTTTGCCAACGCAACTACTGGGGTTATTATCGAGCAGATTGGTTGGACAAATTTCTATTTTCTTTGCACGGCGTTAGCTATCCCTGGCATGTTAATGCTAGTGAAAGTTGCCCCGTGGCATGAAACCGCCATTAAATCGAGTACAAGTTAATGAACCTCAACTCGGTTTTAGCAATGGTTGGCTAATTGAAATACAATGATTTATCTTTAACTGCTTATAGTGAGGTGTTTTTGCTTAATTCAAGGCAAGTTTATCTGTCAATAGTTAACCTATTGCAAAAACTTAACGATGAAGTCAGTAAAAATGATCGCTATAGCAGTATTTATTAAACCCAGCAGAGGTTATTTATATGATGAAATTTTTCTTTTTAATGCCCATTATTATGTGCGCCATTTGGACTTGGTATCTTAACGCTAATGACTTTTCCTTAAGGCAAGGCATCAAGGGTTTTAGCTACATTATTGCCTTCAATACTATCATTATTGGATTCTTCGTGATGATGATTTATGTAACTCACTGAGTTAACGACACAGTGTGACACTTAAGCTAAGCAACACACTGTTCATTAAAAAGTCATTACCTTGCGTCATAGACTAATACAGACAAATGTTTACACTATTAGTTAATGCTATTGCGCTAAGTGCCGCTATTTATCGACATTGTAACGCAGAGAATGGAATAAAGGGGGGAGGTTGAGCAAGTACCGCAGCCCGAGTTCAGCTTAACGACTAAAGCGATCAGCACCTTAGGCTAGCTTTGAGGGTCATTAGCGTTAAGACAAGCCGTTAGTGAACTGGCCCCAAGAAAGAAGTAAGGCTCTAAAATCATCTAAACCACAAGCCGCTATTTCATTTTGATCTAAGTGAATATGTTCATCTGTTAACATCTCAGGTAAACCCTCACCACTGCCATTTAATGAACCATTCATACTTACATTGGTTTGAATCGAGATATCTTCGCTATTTAAGGTAACCGAGTATTCACTGCCTGTAATAAGTATTTCTTGCGACTTACCGGTTTCAATATTGTCTATCGCGGTGAGTAACTCGGTAAGTTTGGCGACGTCATGTCCAACTTCAACTTCCATCCATGGACCTATAACCTCATGCTCTAAGGAAAAGAGCGCTCTGGCTTCGCCTGTGATGGCGTCGTGTACAAATTCATATTCCATAGCATTTCCTATCAATGGCAGTATAAAGAGCCTATATTAAGTGTAGCAAAGCTTTACTTAGCTTTCGCGACAAATTCAGTGAAATTAAAAGAACTTATTGCGCTTGCCACTGGCATTCAAGTAAGACACGGTCAGTAACTAAACTATCTTCTTGGCGCAAGTAAACTTGGCCAATAAAATTATCGTTTTTACCAATAACACCAACACCTTTAGGTGTGCCTGTCATAACAATATCACCATCTTCTAGGCTAATAAAGCGCTGCAATTCTGTTAATATTTCATCCGGTTTAACCAGCATCAAAGCTACACCACCTTGTTGTTTTAATTCATTATTAATAGTTAAAGACAGACTTAACTGGCTAACCCCTGCGGCAGGTATAGCAACAAAGTCACTAAATACCACCGAGCCATCAAAAGCCTTGGCGCGCTCCCAAGGCAGGCCTTTATTTTTCAACTTGCCTTGTATTACACGTTTAGTTAAATCTAGACCTAGGGCCACCGCAGTAAACTGGCCACCTTGATACAAAAAACTGAGTTCAGCTTCATAGTGTAAGGCGTCTTCATTATGCATAGCATGAAGCGTGGCACTAATGGCGGAATTGGGCTTGAAAAACACCAGCATTTCATCCGGTACTTCATTAGCAAGCTCTTTAATATGATCGACATAATTACGACCTATACAAAGCACTTTTGAGGGTGTTATCTGTTGTAATGATTTATCCAGTGAAACTAAGGTAACAGTATTCATAAAAGACCTATTGAGCTTACTAGGGGGTATTAGCGGGCATATACCCGTCACCATTCAAAGTGCTCAATTTCAGTGGGAATTAAAAGGGCTTTAGGCAAGGGAAATAATGGAAGCATAGTCACTCTATGGTTAAATTATTTAACGCGGTATAAAGTCATTTTAAACCCATCGAAGAAGCGTTTGAGCAACATCACTTCATCGTTGCTGTAACTCATAATGACGCTGCATGGATGCAGCTTATTAGAGAATGCAGACGGTACAGGAAGTACCTTATACGGATAATGCAGGAGCAATTATCCTGAGAATATTCTCCTGAACAACCATTATTTCATCACAGCGCCTTGAATTGAAATTGATCAAGCACTCTGAAACATGCCTCTTGAATGGTTACGGGTATGATAATCAGTTACGCGCTATGGGACAAGTCGATTTTATCATTAACGATCAAATAACAGTGGCATAATAATTTGCTGCACAAGTTAGTTACTAGTTTTTACCATTGATAACAGTTCTGGTCTGACCTTTACGGTAGGCTCAGTAGTTCATTCTTTTATAAATGGTCCAAAAGTTATGATTTTCAAGAAAACTTTATTAGCACTATCATTAACCTGCTCATCTTTTTATAGTGTTGGCGCGGCTTTTCAGCTAGCTGAGCATAGTGCCGCCGGTTTAGGTCGAGCCTTTGCTGGTGAAGCAGCCATTGCCGACGATGCTTCCGTTGTCGCCCGTAACCCTGCGCTGATGGCTCAATTTGATAAAATGGAATTCTCAGTTACCGGCACTTATGTTATGCCTGACGTCAGCTTAACCGGTATTGCAACGTCAAACGGTACAGATCCTGCGGCATTAAACAATAACAGCATAGCGCCAAGCGCCTTTATTCCCGCAGTCTATTTAGTGGTGCCCTTAAATGACAAGTTTGCTCTTGGTTTTGCCACCTTCTCTAACTTTGGTTTAGCCACTGAATTTGATAACGATTATGCTGCTGGGCAACTGGCGGGGGAAACATCAATTACCACAGTTAACTTTAATACTAGCCTTTCTTACAAAGTGAATGATAACTTTGTCATTGCTGGTGGTGTAAATGTTATTTATGGCGAAGCCTCATTAATACGTAATGCTGGTGAGAACCCTTTTGATATACCAGCTCATACCGAGGTGGCAAATTTAGTCGGTGATGATATCTCTTATGGTTGGAATATGGGCCTATCATATGATTTTAATGAAAACCATCGTTTAGGTTTTAGTTACCGTAGTGAAGTAAAACTGGCACTTTCAGGTGACTATAGCAATGGTTTACCTGCTGACCTTGGTGGTTTAGCTGGAAAAGTTGTTGCGGGTGCTATGGATATTACCTTACCAGCTATTATGGAAATTTCTGGTCTTCATCAAGTGAGTGATACCGTTGCTGTGCATTACTCTGCTATGTGGACCGGCTGGAGTAGTTTTGATGAACTAGCGGGTTATGTTGAAGGACAAGATGAAGCAGTTTTTGCAAAAGAAGAGAACTTTTCCAATTCCATGCGTTATGCCCTAGGTGCTACCTACCAACTGAGCAGTAATCTCAAGCTAAGAACGGGTATTGCTTATGACCAATCACCAGCCGATGCAAATCACTTATCTATCTCAATTCCTGATACCAACCGTATCTGGTTAAGTGGTGGTTTAAATTACACTTTCACTAATAAATCATCATTAGATTTTGGTGTCAGTATTGTTAAAGGTGAAACTCAGACCTTTACTGAAACTGACGATTTTAACCAAGATTGGACCTTTGAGTCACAAGGCGATGCTTACCTTGTTTCAGCACAATACAACCACGTATTCTAAAGAAGAAATTAAAAGCTAAGCCGTGAATGATACTCGCCTGGCTATGATATCCTCGTCGAAACTAGTAATAACGGGCGAGGATAACTTAACTTGCATAGGTAAGAGCTATTAGTTAACGGCTAATCTTTTACCGCTAAAAGATTACGAATTGAAATGGTTATTTGTTCAATATTAGCAATATCAACCGGAGCAATGAAAATAGTGTCATCGCCGGCAAGTGTGCCTAATATCCCGGCAGACTCGCCCATACTATCGAGCATACGAGAAATTAAGGGCGCTGCGCCAATGCCGGTCTTTAAAATGATTTGCATATTATTATGCTTAACACTCAACACCACTGATTCAATGGATTGCTTAGACTTAGGTACTGCTAGCTCATCGGGCAGAATATAAATCATTTCGTTATTGGTATTACGCGTTTTTACTGCGCCAAGCTTAGATAATAAGCGCGAGATTTTCGCTTGTGACATATCATCAAAACCCTGTAGGGCAAGAGCTTGTGCTAACTGACTTTGAGAGCCATAACATTGTTCTTTTAATAAACGTTTAAATGCCTGAACTAATAAGGATTCTCTCTCTTTGCGGCTGCTAGTCATTTAGCTTCTTCATATAATTATTGTATTTGTCGATTCTACACTATAGCTACTCACTAAGTGAATACTTATTCACTTAGTGACGCTTTATTTTAAGCCTTACCTTAGCCTTACCTTAGGCTTAGCCTCAAGTTAGCTTTAGCACTAACTTGAGGCTGCAATTGCCGTCATATGATTATCCCAACGTAGATCGTTAAAATCGCCGCTTACTTGATAGGGTTTGAGTGGCTCGCTTTGTGAAATAACACGGCCTCGCCCAGTTGAGGCAATAAAATTATCGGCGATTAAGGTCGCTCCTGCGGCATCTTTCAATTTATGGCTAGCAATAAACTCATTGCAGTCGAGTTGCCAAAACGTCAGTAAGTCTGCTTTAGGGCAAGTAATGAGCACGGTATTACTGTCACTGTTGATGCAGACACTGGCAGTATATTGCTTCATGCTACGCCAAGTATTAATATCCGCCTTGAGTAAGGTTAACTGTTCTTCGCCATGATGTGACAGGGCAAGGGGTACTTCATCGGTTGAAGCCCCTTGGTATTGCAATCCTGCGACCACTTTACCTTGTGAACTAACCGCTAAATGACGAATACTGAGCTGCTTATTGTCCAACTCAAACTTGCCGTCAATGTGACCTGATCCTAACGCCATATAAGCAAGGTTGGGTGCCATCGAGCTAAGGTTTAATTTTTTACGCGCTTGCTCTGGATGGGTTTGAATACCACCATTGGCAATGACAATCTGCTGTTCATTGGAATGTGGCATAATCGCTAACTGATGCGGGCCAATACCACCCGAATCATATTGTTCAATAACTTGTTGAGTTTTTATCTCGCGTAAAACAATTAGCCCCTTGCCACTGTGGTAATCATTTTCCGTCGTTAATAAAATACTATCGTTTGCTATCAAGACACCATGGCCATAAAAACGTCGACCGGCACTAACGGCTATTTGACTAATCACTTCACCACGATTAAAGTCTATCTCCAGCACATAGTTTCCCGGGCGACGAGCAAACACCAACCCATGGCCAGGTTTGCTTTTTATGGCAATCACCTCATGACCACGAGCAGGCAGGGCAACTTTACTAATTAATCGCCCTGTTAAGTCAAAAGCGGCAGCAAAAAAATTACCTTTATTATCACTACAGCCACTCACTAGCCAATTTTTTTGGCCATTTAACCATGAAGGAAAAGCTAAAGTATTGAGCGCACTCATAGTGCCAATGGCGCTAACAGCCCCGACAGCACCTAGGCCTAATAAAAATTTTCGACGACTGATCATATGCTTATCTTCTTTTACTGCAAATTAAGCGCTTGTTTGAATTAAGCTCTTGTTTATTAAAATACGTTTTGAGCGAGGCGCGTGGAAAATATCATAGCTTGACTAGATAACCCCCTCGTCCTCACTTTTGATAAAAAACGCAAGAAGCATTTAAACTTACACCCTAAAAACTATATTTAACACCGACGATTACTTGCCTAGGCTTACCTGGACGTGCGCCAAATGGACGACGTGAAACAACCACTTCTTCATCGGTTATATTATCTATTTTACCGTATAGTTTTATCTGGTTATTAAGCTGATACCAAGCAGAGAAGTCTACTTGCACTAATTCATCGGTCATCAACCCTTCAAGTTCAGTATTACTACCAGCCGCTTCACTCATCTCAGTGACATACTTAAATAACAATGAGGCTTGCCAATGCTCAGCTTGTAAGCCCATTTCTATTGATAATTGTTGCTCAGGTAAATACGGTAATTCATCGCCGACCTTAACACTGCCCCATTGGGAAAAAGTTGAATCAAAGCTATTTTGAAATTCCGACTGACTATAGGTATAAGCAATTTTTACCGGCACGGTTAAGCTATTTGTTAATTGCCAACGAATGCTGGTCGATGCTTCAATACCGTAAACATCAACTTCGCCGCCATTGAACTCTTGATCAAGTTTTTCAGTACAACCGCTTGAAAAAGTACACGCACCTTTTAGGTTACTATAATCATTATAAAAACCTATCACTTCACCTTGAATATCATCGGTACTGTAACGCCAGCCAAATTCATAATTCCAACTTTCTTCTGGGTCAACATCACCTGCTTGACCTGGGCTATTCGGCACATAACCTTTATTAACCCCAACCAGTAAACCATGCTCTGCGGTTAACTGATAAAACAAACCCGCGCCAGGTAAAAAAACCGTATTAGAATTTTCTTTGTTGGTATTTTGCAAATAATCAATGGCCTCACCTTCAATGTGCTCAACACGCAAGCCAAGGGTAAGATGAAACTTATCAATCACCGCATTAACATTGGTAAAGGCAGCAACGGCAGTCGCCGTATCATCGTTATGGGTAATAACCTCACTTGGCCTGCCGTTAAGCACCATAATTGCTGATGTCATATCATAATAGCGGGCCGTATGTTTACGCCTAACATTGTCTTGATGCAGACGAATACCACTATCGACAATCACTTCCGCAGCAGCAATGCTGGTATCCCAAGTTAACTTAGTTTCAATGCCTTTTGAGTAATAACGGCGATCATTTAGCGTAAAAACCAAGACATCATCATTGCCAAAAGTATCACTTTCCCCACGTAATACTTGGATAAAGTGTTTGTTAAGACTTGGCTCGGTTAAAATACGTTGCATACTGCGGTTACTAACAAAGCTATTGAACCGGTCCCTGATCTTACCCCGCTTTAACGGACACCAAAATCTAACTAAAGATGAGGTGTTCAATGCCAAAGTACAACAATCCAAG
>NZ_BDQM01000016.1 GCF_002207865.1 Colwellia marinimaniae | reverse complement strand
TGATGTGTCGAGAGTAATGGAATTGTGTGATCGAGACTGGATAAAAGTGGGAACTTAATTAATGCAATTGGTATTAGATATCAGTGATAATTTAAGAGCTATTGCAAGTCTTGGTTATCATGGAGCAATAGCTATACATATTAGCGACATCACAAAGTTCTGTACTTCAACTGATAACTTGGCCAATAACAAAAAACACACATGTTTGGTCTTAGGGAAAACCTTAGAAGAAAGCGGAACAAATCGAGTTCTTAATACCATAGGTCTAGCGATTCAAGAAGCAATTTATCAAACTGAAGGTAATGATGAGCTATCAACGAAAACCAAAGCTAGAAAAGCAGCCTTTCATGACCCTATTGAATCAGTGCTTTTTAACAAAGCTGGAGAGTTGATGATTAGAGATCCGAAATTATTTCAATATTGGCTGAGTAATGCCGTTAATTATGGTGAGGTTAAAGCGGCTAATATGCTGATAGAAGAAGCTATTTTACTATCAAAAAATAGACATTATAACCCTTGCTCAATCGAGTAACATATTGTGATAACAACTGCCAAATCTCAGCTAACTTTCAGCATCCAGCTCACAAACCAGCTTTTACTATCTTCCTTAACGCATCTAAGGTATAACAGCGCAATGAAAATTCCAAAGCGACTATTACCTCTCGTAGAAGAAGGTATAATTGATGAAGTGCTCAACCAATTAATGAGCGGTAAAGAAGCCACAGTTTACCGCGTTCGTTGCGGTGATGAAATTCGCTGCGCCAAAGTTTATAAAGAAGCTAACAAACGCAGCTTTAAAAAAGCGTCGCAATATACAGAAGGTCGAAAAAGCCGCAGTAGCCGACGCGCTAGAGCCATGGAAAAAGGCTCTAAGTACGGTAAGAGCCAACAAGAACAAGCTTGGCAAAATGCTGAAGTAGATGCCTTGTATACCCTTGCCGAACACGATGTGCGTGTACCGCAACCTTATGGCTGTTTTGATGGGGTGTTATTGATGGAGCTTATCACCGATGAAGAAGGAGATGTCGCACCACGACTAAATGATGTTGTTATGCCCGCTGAGCAAGCCATTGAAGATCATGCACTGATGATGATTTACATCATGCGCATGCTTTGTGCTGGTATAGTGCATGGTGATTTATCAGAATTTAATGTTTTAGTTGATGCTTATGGCCCTGTCATTATCGACTTACCACAAGCGGTTGATGCCTCGGCGAATAACAATGCCAAAGCGATGTTACTGCGTGATGTCAACAATATCACCAGCTATTACGCCGAGTTTGCCCCGACTCTAGCCTTAACTAAGTTTGCTGAAGAAATGTGGGCACTCTATGAAGCGGGTGAGTTAACGAATACCACCAAGTTAACCGGACAATTTGCCGAGGATACTCAAAACGCCGATGTTGAAACTGTGCTGGCAGAAATCCAAGCGGCTTTTGAGCAAGAGCAAGACCGACTGGCCTACCTTAAAGAGGCCGCAGAGCAAGAGTAATTAAAACCTAAGTTACTCTTCCAGATAACGCTTGTTTTAGCGCTACCTTTAGAAAATATTAGCTACTTTTTAACTATTAGTTCGAATGAAAAAGGCATATTAACCTAGGTTAATATGCCTTTTTGTTATATACACGTGACCATTCAGCCATTATTTCTTGGTATATTTTTCTAACCAGTTAAATACTTCCTCGTACCAAACCACTAAGTTATCAGGCTTACGAATATGATGATCTTCATCGGGGAACATCACTAAACGGCTATCAATACCTTTACGTTGCAAGGTAGTAAATGCCCCTAAGCTTTGTGCATACGGCACGCGGTAATCTAATTCACCTTGAATGACTAACATAGGTGTTTGCCAGTTATTCACATAAGCAGCAGGATTGAATTTTTCATAATCAGGACTTACCTTACCTTTATTACTACCCGTCTCTTTACCCCAAGAAGGGCCACCCATATCGTATTCTGGGAACCATAATTCTTCGGTAGTTTGATAAAAACTTGGCATGTCGTATAAACCAGCGTGATTGATCAAACATTTAAAACCGCTAGGCCAGTTGCCGGCAATCCAGTTCATCATATAACCACCGTAAGATGCCCCTAACGCACACGCATTATCACCATCTAACCAAGGTTGGTCTTTAACGATAAATTCCAAACCTTTTTGTAAGTCTTCTAATGGTTTACCACCCCAATCACGACTGATTGAATGAGTAAACTCTTGGCCATAACCAGTTGAACCGTGGAAATCGACCATCACTACACCATAACCCTGGGCTGCCCATAATTGCGCATTCCAGCGGTAATGGAACATATTACCAAAACTCCCTTGTGGGCCGCCGTGGACTAAAAAAGCAATAGGGTATTTTTTACCGGCTTCAAAATTAGCCGGCTTTAACCAGTAACCATAGACAGTTTCATCATGCCAACCTTTAAAGCTAAATTGCTTATAATCAGCAAAGTTAACATCAGCGAGTTTATCTTTATTAACAGCAGTGAGTTGCTTTAAATCATCGCCATGATTATCAATGGTAAAAATATCTTTTGGTGAGTTTAAGGTATGACGAGTAAAGTAAAGTTTGCTGCCATGGCTAGTTACATCACCGTTACTACCGACATTGTAAATTTTGCGCACTTCATCAAATTCAGGCGTAATAGAAAAAATACTCTTTTGACCAAGATCCTGGGCCACCACATACAAAGTCTTATTATCAGGTGCGAAAGCTAAGCTACTAATTGAGCGATCCCAATCACTGGCGACAGCACGAGTTTTACCCGTTCTGTTATCGCGAAGTTGTAAGGTAAATTTATCCGCTTCATAACCTGGTATTTTCATTGATTTATAAGCTAAGAAGCGACCATTGGCAGAATAAACTGGATTGGCATCCCACGCTTTGTTTTGTTCGGTAATATTTTTTAAGTTAAAAGCAGCTTGGCCTTTCGATAGTGCCACTTCAAAGATATCAAAGTTAGTAGTCCAAGCATGATCTTTAGCGGCAGCTTTACTGGAAGAGTCTTTCGCTGAAAATGCTAACGAGCTAGCATTTGGGTGAATAGTTACTTGACTGATACCAGCAAAATCACTTTGCCAGTTTGGCATTATATCTTGAGCGCTGTTAAGTAGACCGTCTTTACTTAGATGAGCAACAAATAAATGCTCTTTATAGGCTGTTGTCCAAACATCCCAGTGACGCACCATTAATTGTTCATAGGTGCGGATATTATATTTCTTCTCTTTATCAGCTTTTTTAGCCGCAACAGTACAAGCTAAGCTGTCACAACCAGGCTTAACGGTAAATGACAAAGCAAAGACTTGGCCATTTTTAGCTAACTTAAAACCGTTAATGGCTAATGGAAAGTCAGAGATTTGCTTGGCTTTATTTTCGTTTATGCCCTGTTGCCAAATTTGGCTACTACCACTACGTGCAGAGAGGAAGTACACCGATTGACCGTCATCCGCCCAAACCACATTACTTTCACTTTTCTCATGGTCGGTAAACTGGCTGACTTTGCCCGTGTTAACATCTTGTCGATAAAGATGATTGTCGCTAGCGCCTTTTTTCAAACCATAAATTAAAATATCTCCTTGAGGAGAAACACTAACATCATGTAATTTATTTAATTGATTTAGCTTTTCAACGGTAAAAACGTCGCTATTAGTGTGCGCAGTAGCATTTACCGACATTGATAGTGATACGGATGCAGCGAGAGAAATTGCTGCCAGGGTAAATAATTTTTTCATTTTTAATCTCATGTAAAACAGCCTAGATTGTGAGTGCAGCCAGAATATACAATCTACCTTTGTTAAGCAATATGGTCGGTGACGGTTAGCGGTTTAACGTTGTAAACTAAAACCACCAATGGCTGACACTAATTTACAGCGCAGCTAATATTTAGACCATAAAAAACGCCAGCTTGGTAATCAAGCTGGCGTTGCTATTGTTTTGTACCTTTCTGCTGAAAGCTTATTATTACTTAACCTGAACTCTGGATAATGAGTGCTTGATGGTTAAGTAAAAACAACGACTTACGGTTGTTAAGAACAAAATATACAAGATTAAGTAGCAATATACACTATCAATGTTTCAATTTATTCGATTATCAAGGCAAAACGTTTATGAATAACGGGTTATTTATCGACGTGTTAACGCTGAGAATCGGATAAAGGGGAATATTGAGCAAGTGCTGCTTATCCAGAGTTCAGGTTACTTAGCCGCTTGCTGCGCTTTTTTATCGCTTTTCTCTTGGCGGCGTTCTTCAATAAGGTTTTGAATATCACCACCAATATGGCTTTCACCACGTTGCTCAGCTAAAGAAATTTGACGCTGACGTTCCGCATAACGATTACGTTGCTGTTCAGTGACCTTGTCATGACAACGATGACAGCTTACGCCTTTAACATAATGCTCACCTTCTTTTTCCGCTTCAGTTAACGGAAAACGACAAGCAAAACATTGATCATATTGACCTTTTTCTAAGTCATGATTAACCGCGACCCGACCATCAAAAACAAAACACTCTCCTTGCCATAGAGTCTCGGTACTCGGCACTTCTTCAAGATACTTTAAGATGCCGCCTTCAAGGTGATAAACCTCTTCAAAACCTTGCTCTTTTAAATACGCGGTTGATTTTTCACAGCGAATACCACCAGTACAATACATGGCAACTTTCTTGTGTTTGTTTTTATCTAAGTTGTTCTTCACATACTCAGGAAACTCACGAAAAGTTTCGGTATTTGGGTTAATAGCATTTTTAAAAGCACCAATTTCGATTTCATAATCGTTACGGGTATCAACCAACAGCACATCTGGATCAGAAATTAAGGCATTCCAATCTTTTGGTTTTACGTAAGTACCGACCACGTGATTTGGATCAATACCCTCAACCCCCATGGTGACGATTTCTTTTTTCAACTTCACTTTAGTGCGGTGAAATGGATTTTCTTCACTATACGATTCTTTATGAGAGATGTTATCTAAACCGGGCTGCTTGCCTAAAAAATCCAGTACGGTATCAATACCCACTTGAGGGCCAGCAATCGTACCGTTGATGCCTTCGGCTGCTAATAACAAGGTGCCTTTGACCTCAACACTGGCCATTTTATTGGCTAATGGTTCACGTAATGCCTCAAAGTCCGCTAAACGCACAAACTTGTATAGTGCACAAATAGTAAAGGCATCACTTTTTTCTGCGGTAGCTGTGGTAGCTGTCGATAAATGGTTTGCTGATGAACTCATGGTTTCTCCATTGAACTAGCTGGAACGTAAATCCAGTGCTGTAGATTAAATTTTTAACTCAATAATAAACGTAAGCTTGGTCACGTTTTTAAGGAGGCGTATTTTAGCAGATAGTAGGTGATTTTACATGGTTAAATTTCAATCAAAAAAAACAACAACCAAAAACAAAAAACGCCGCTTTAAGCGACGTTTAAATATAAGAGCCTTGCTAACTTAACGCTGAGTTGATCGGCTTTAGAGCAAAGAGCGCGCACGGAGTGAGTACCCACGATGTCGCTATTAAGTCGATAAGCGACCAGTTAATGACAAATTAGGCTTCTACTTGCAGGATAACCTTATCCGCTTTACTGGTATAGTTTTCCATCTTATCGAAGTTTAAGTATCTGTAGGTATCCGCAGCAGTCGCATCAATTTTTCTTGCATAGTCAAAGTATTCTGCTGGTGTTGGTAATCTACCTAAAATTGCACTTACCGCAGTTAATTCAGCGGAAGCCAAATAAACATTAGCACCATTACCTAAACGGTTGGGGAAGTTACGCGTTGAGGTAGAAACAACAGTAGACTTATCAGCAACACGCGCTTGGTTACCCATACATAAAGAACAACCTGGTGTTTCAATACGCACACCAGCTTTACCATAAATGGCATAATAACCCTCGTCAGTAAGTTGATCTCTATCCATTTTAGTGGGTGGTGCAACCCACATACGGGTAGATAAGGTACCACCACTCTCTTCCATGAAAGCTTCCAGTAATTTACCCGCTGCACGGAAATGACCAATGTTAGTCATACATGAACCAAGAAATACTTCATCAATTTTTGTGTTCTCAACGGCTGATAAGAATTTGGCATCATCAGGGTCATTTGGACAACAAACGATAGGCTCTTTAATATCGGCTAAATCAATTTCAAGGATAAATGCATATTCCGCATCCTTATCGGCAGACATCAATGCTGGCTTGACTAACCACTCTTGCATGCCTTTAATACGACGAGTAATAGTACGGACATCGCCATAACCCTCACTGATCATCCACTTCAACATGACAATATTAGAGTTTAAGTATTCAGTAACGGCTTCTTCTTCAAGTTTAATAGAACAACCTGCAGCAGAGCGCTCCGCAGAAGCATCCGAAAGTTCAAAGGCTTGCTCAACCGTCAAACCTTTAAGACCTTCAATCTCCAAGATACGACCAGAGAATTCATTCACTTTGCCCGCTTTTTCTACCGTTAAGTAACCTGCTTTGATGCCGAAATAAGGTATGGCATGCACTAAGTCACGTAAAGTAATACCCGGTTGCATTTTACCGTTAAAACGTACTAAGAAAGATTCAGGCATATCAAGCGGCATAACACCCGTTGCTGCGGCAAAAGCCACTAAACCAGAACCCGCAGGGAAAGAAATACCTAAGGGGAACCGGGTATGAGAATCGCCACCAGTGCCGACAGTATCTGGTAATAACATCCGATTTAACCAAGAATGAATAACGCCATCACCTGGGCGAAGTGACACACCACCACGATTCATCATGAAATCAGGTAAGGTATGGTGAGTAATAACATCAATCGGCTTAGGATAAGCAGAAGTATGACAGAAAGACTGCATCACTAAATCGGCAGAAAAACCTAAACAGGCTAAATCTTTCAGCTCATCACGAGTCATAGGGCCGGTGGTATCTTGCGAGCCCACGGTGGTCATTTTAGGTTCACAGTATTGGCCAGGTCGAACACCGTCAAGACCACAAGCTTTACCGACCATTTTCTGTGCTAAGGTATAACCCTTAGTAGACGTTGCTGGCTCAACGGGTTTCTTAAATATATCGGTTGCTGCTAAACCTAGCGCTGCACGCGCACGCGACGTTAAACCACGACCAATGATGAGTGGAATACGACCACCAGCACGAACTTCGTCTAATAATACCGGACTCAGTTTAAAGGTAGAGATAACTATCCCCGCAGCATTCTTAACAACACCTTCATATGGATAAATGTCAATAACATCACCCATGTTCATTTTTTGCACGTCTAATTCAATCGGCAAAGCACCTGAATCTTCCATGGTGTTGTAGAAGATAGGGGCAATCTTGCCACCTAAACAGATACCGCCACCACGTTTGTTCGGGATATAAGGAATGTCATCACCCATATACCATAATACTGAATTAGTCGCCGACTTACGTGATGAGCCAGTACCAACCACATCACCAACATAAGCGAGTTGCATACCATCTTTTTGTAACGCTTGAATTTGCGCGATTGGGCCAACGTGGCCCTCTTTATCTGGATGAATACCATCACGAGCAATTTTAAGCATGGCTTTCGCATGTAAGGGAATATCGGGACGAGACCAAGCATCTGGTGCTGGCGATAAATCATCGGTATTGGTTTCACCGGTAACTTTAAATACTTTAACGGTAATTTTTGTCGCTACTTTATTTTTTGAGGTAAACCACTCAGCATCAGCCCAAGATTGCATAACTTGCTTAGCCGCCGCATTGCCCGCTTCAGCTTTTTCTTGTACATCATGGAAAGCATCAAACATTAATAAAGTATGTGATAAACCTTTAGCCGCTGTTGCCGATAATAGCTCGCTGTCTAATAAGTCAATCATAGCTTGAATGTTGTAACCACCTAACATGGTGCCTAGTAATTCAGTGGCTTTTTTAGCTGTTAATATCGGTGAGTTTGTTTCACCTTTAGCAATAGCTGTTAAGAATCCCGCCTTAACATAAGCAGCATCATCAACACCGGCTGGGATACGATTGCTTAATAAATCAATTAAAAAGGCTTCTTCCCCGTCTGGTGGATTTTTAACTAGTTCGACTAAGGCTGCTGTTTGTTCAGCGTCTAAAGCTTTAGGGTCGATATTTAAAGCTGCACGTTCCGCTACGTGATTACGATATTCTTGAAGCACGACATTCACCTTTGATAGGGATACTTACTACCCATCGGACTAATTAAGTATCCGAGATTAAAAATTATCGATACCTTACTGCTAATACGTGTTTAAAGTTAAAGAGCAGCAAGGAAAAATTACTATATACCCAAACTAATAGCTTGCGTACAAATGACTATATACCCGTTCTCCGGCAAGGTGCCTGTTCAGCAGCACCTTGAAGTTGAACGGGTATATCACTAAATATAGACGATAATTAATCTAAAGATGTGCCAAGAAACTTGCTCATTTCACTTTATCATATAAAAATATTTACTAGCAAAGTGGTATAACCACTATAACTATATCCACTACCAACTATAACTAACATGAATAGTGCTTATTTAAGCAAATGATTAGTAGTACATAGAAAATCAGGTAAAATAGAGATAAAATTTGTCCCTGCTAGTTACTATTAATTAGCAAATATTATTAGCATCTATTGCCTGAGAGAGTAGCGAATGAGTTTGTATATAGAGTACCTTAAAGAAATTGACAGTCGTAAAAAAGATCTAGCATTGGCTCCTTTGCCAATTGATGGCGCGGAGTTATTATCTGAGATTATTGCTCAAATTAAAGATGTCGCCAATGAGCATCGTGAAGATTCACTTAACTTCTTCATCTATAACACTTTACCAGGCACAACAAGTGCTGCAGGGGTAAAAGCGACTTTCCTAAAAGAAATCATCTTAGGCGAATCTGTACTAGCAGAAATTACCCCTACCTATGCTTTTGAATTGTTGTCTCACATGAAAGGCGGCCCTTCAATTGATGTACTGCTTGATTTAGCGCTTCTTGATCCAACACTGCCTGATAACGCAGCAGTATCAAAACCCGCAGCTGAAGTATTAAAAACTCAAGTATTTCTATACGACGCTGATACCGCTCGTCTGGCAACCGCGTTTAAAGCGGGCAATGTTATTGCCAAAGATATTCTTGAAAGCTACGCAAAAGCTGAGTTTTTCACTAAGCTACCAGAAATAGCAGAAAAGATTGAAATCGTTACTTATATTGCCGGTGAAGGTGACATATCAACTGACTTACTTTCTCCTGGTCATCAAGCTCACTCTCGTGCTGACCGTGAATTGCACGGCCAGTGTTTGATCACGCCAGAAGCGCAAGCAGAAATACAAGCATTACAAGTTAAGCACCCTAACGCTAAAGTGATGCTTATTGCAGAAAAAGGCACTATGGGTGTTGGTTCTTCTCGTATGTCTGGTGTTAACAACGTGGCACTGATAGCGGGTAAAAAAGCAAGCCCATACGTACCATTTATTAACATTGCCCCGGTTGTTGCCGGTACTAACGGCATCGCTCCTATCTTCCTGACTACTGTTGATGTAACTGGTGGTATTGGTCTTGACCTTAAAAACTGGGTTAAGAAAGTAGATGCCACTGGCAACAATGTTGTTGACGATAATGGCGATGCAGTGCTAGAAGAAGCTTACTCGGTAGCTACGGGCACTGTATTAACTATCGATACTAAAGCACAGAAGTTATATAACGGTGATAAAGAATTAGTTGACGTATCTTCAGCATTCACTCCACAAAAAGTGGAATTCATGAAAGCAGGTGGTTCTTACGCGGTTACATTCGGTAAGAAATTACAAACATTTTCGGCAGAAACTTTGGGCGTTGAAGCACCTGCTGTTTACGCAGCATCTAAAGAGATCTCACATGAAGGTCAAGGTTTAACTGCTGTTGAAAAAATATTTAACCGTAACGCAGTTGGTGTTGCTTCAGAAACTCCATTACATGCAGGCTCGAATGTTCGCGTGACAGTAAACATTATTGGCTCTCAAGATACTACCGGTCCAATGACATGCCAAGAGTTAGAAGCGATGGCTGCTTCTACTATTTCGCCAATCGTTGACGGTGCTTACCAGTCTGGTTGTCACACCGCATCGGTATGGGATGACAAAGCAAAAGCGAACATCCCTAAATTGATGAGCTTTATGAATAAATTTGGTCTTGTCACGGCTCGTGATCCTAAAGGCGCTTACCTGCCGATGACAGATGTTATTCATAAAGTATTGAATGATATTACTGTCGACGACCGCGCTATCATCATCGGTGGTGATTCGCATACTCGTATGTCTAAAGGCGTCGCGTTTGGTGCCGACTCAGGTACAGTGGCGATTGCATTAGCAACGGGTGAAGCGGCTATGCCAATCCCTGAATCAGTTAAAGTTACTTTTAAAGGTCACATGCAAGACCATGTCGATTTCCGTGATGTCGTGCACGCGACACAAATGCAAATGCTTAAGCAATTTGGTGGCGAGAATGTCTTCCAAGGTCGGGTGATTGAAGTACACATTGGTACTTTATTAGCTGACCAAGCATTCACTTTTACCGATTGGTCGGCAGAGATGAAAGCAAAAGCCTCTATCTGTATTTCTGAAGATGACACCTTAGTGCAATCACTTGAACTCGCTAAGAATCGTATTCAGATTATGATCAATAAAGGTATGGATAACCAAGCGAAAACACTTAACGGTTTAATTGCTATCGCTGACAAACGTATCGATGGCATCAAATCAGGCACTAGCCCTGCATTAGCACCAGATGATACCGCTAAGTATTACGCAGAAGTGGTGGTTGATTTAGATGCTATTGACGAACCTATGATTGCTGATCCTGACGTAAACAATGAAGATGTTTCAAAACGTTATACCCATGATGCAATTAGACCTGTTTCATACTATAAAGGCAGCAAAAAAGTAGATTTAGGTTTTGTTGGTTCTTGTATGGTTCATAAAGGTGACATGCAAATCATTGCACAAATGTTGCGCAACATGGAGGCGCAAGGTCAGAAGATTGAATTTAAAGCACCATTAGTGGTCGCGCCACCAACATACAACATTGTTGATGAGCTCAAAGCTGAAGGTGACTGGGAAATTTTACAAAAGTATTCCGGTTTTGAATTCGATGATGCACATCCAAAAGGTGCGGCTCGTACTAAGTACGAAAACATCATGTACCTTGAACGCCCAGGTTGTAACTTATGTATGGGTAACCAAGAGAAAGCTGAACCAGGCGATACAGTAATTGCTACGTCGACACGTTTGTTCCAAGGTCGAGTAGTAGCTGATACTGCAGAGAAAAAAGGTGAATCATTACTGGGTTCAACGCCGCTAGTTGTGCTGGCAACTATGCTGGGTCGCTTCCCTACCCTTGAAGAGTATAAAAGTGCGGTAGAAGGTATTAACTTAACTAAGTTCACGCCACCGACACATGAGATGACCACTAAGTTCACCGGTGAAGCTGTGCCAATTAAACTAGTCTAGTTCCTTACTAGGAGCTAGCTAGCAGCTCTATTTTAATAGCTCAAAAGAATAAAGCAGGAGGGTTACTTATAGTAAGTAACCCTCCTTTTTTTGCCTAGATATTATTACCGCTTGGACGCATTAATTACTTAATGGACACTCAAGCTTAGCGGTTAAGTTAGGCATAATTAAATTGGGCGAAGCGCGCGAATAATCAAAGCTTTCCACCCCGGTAATTAACTCCAGCTTGTAACCATAAGTACCACAAATTAAGTAACTACGGCGTAATAAAAAAGCAGATAAACGTTCAAAACTGACGTTATTATTTGGCATAACTTCTAGCCGATAATGATTATCATCAAATTGAGTTTTTTTAAATTGCAGCTGGTGATCAAAATCCCACTGTGATTGCGCTTGCCCCAAAGGCACATCACTCGCGCTAGTAGCACAGCCTGGCAGTAAAAAAACAACCGACATCAGTATGATACTTTTACACATTAGCTTGACCATTAAACTGTTCATAGTCATTTCTTCTTATTGAGTTGTTAGTGTTAGCTTAGCATAAATCGTTCTTGGCTAAGTACTTCAGCTCAATGACTTTACTACATCCATAAACGAAATTGCACGAAAAACAAACTATAATAACAACTTGTGTATTAACTTTTTACGGTGGTTCTCATGTCCAGTGAAAAATCTAATGAAAACGTTTGGTCGCTCGCTATGCACCAAATTGAATGCTGTAATTGTAGTCACGGCTGTGGTTGTCAGTTCTCCGGTTTTCCTGATAGTGAGTCCGGCAGTTGTGAAGCATTACTTGGTTTTTATGTTAAAAACGGTCATTTAGACAGTTTAGATCTGAGCGGAATAAAAGTTGTTTTTGCTGCGGCTTGGCCAAAAGCGATTCATCAAGGTGATGGTAAAGCTTTGTTATTTATCGACTCTGCCGCATCTACTGAACAAGTTGCTGCTATTGGTGGTATTTTTTCCGGTCAGTTTGGCGGCATGCCCTTTGAAGCGTTAGCGGGGACATTCTCGGAGATGGAAGGACCCATAGTAGTAAAAATCGACATGAAAACGGATGATAAACACGCCAGTTTTAGCATTGCTGACGTGCTTGCAGTAGAACAGACACCCTTGATAAATCCAATGAATGGCGAAGATCAAAATGTCCATATAACTTACCCTGATGGTGGTTTCTTTTGGAATGATGGCATCATAGGCACCAGTAAAACCATGTCAATCAAACATAATATGCTGTCGTTTGAGCATGTCGGTGGCTTTGCCGCCAAAGCCGAAGTGAATTGGGCTAATAGCTAGTATCGTGATAAGGGCAAGCTTGCACAGGTTACGAGCAACTCATTTGATGAAACACTGGCCACTGTACACGGCTTTAAGCATTATTTTGGCTGCTTGGTATTACCTATTTTTTATAATGACGATGAACATGACTCCTGTTGCCCAATGGAGTTACCTCGATATCATTGTGCTGTTTAGTATGTGGGCCATCATGATGGCGGGTATGATGTTACCTTCGGCCTTGCCGATAATGCATTTAATTGACAAAATTAATAATCAACGTAAGGCGCGCAATGCCCCTTACGCGGCAAGTTTTTATTTTATTGTTGGCTACTTACTCGCTTGGTTTGGCTATAGTTTAGCGATTACCTTGCTGCAATGGTGGTTACATCATTTAGCCCTATTAACTCCGATGATGAACAGCGCACAGCTTGAGTTTACCTGCTTAATACTCTTAATTACTGGAGTGTATCAATGGTTACCTATTAAACAGCGCTGCTTAAATCATTGTCGCTCACCGTTGGGATTTTTAACCTCCTCTTGGCAAGAAGGAATTTATGGCGCCATAAACATGGGCTTTAGCCATGGTCAATACTGTCTTGGCTGTTGCTGGCTGTTAATGGCCTTGCTCTTGGTTTTTGGCGTGATGAGTTTACCCTGGATCATTGCCTTAACGCTGATAGTGGCCCTGGAAAAACTATTTTCATATGGCCTATTATTTAGCAAAATACTAGGCGCATTATTAGTGTTTTTGGCCTGCTATATGTGGCTTATGACTTAAATGTGGCTAGTGACCTGGCGCATTAACACGCTAAACTGCCAGCTAATGACTCTCTTGCCAATCACTTAAGCCATATTTAGCCAATATACGTGCTAACTCACCATTAGTACGTAGTCGAACAATGCCCTTAGACAAGATATCAGCATACTCTGTTGATGCTTCAATAGCAGGAGAAAAAGCAATATAAGCAGGTTTAGCCGGAGCAAGAAGGCCTGCCATATTAAACTTTTCCTGGCGGTTAGATTGCTTACTGGTATACCAAAATACGGCTTCTGTTTCGACCAGCACATCTATTAAGCCCTGTTCCAGTAGCGTTATATTTTCAATTAATGGCTTATTGCCATAAGCGGTATAAATGCGCGTAGCATCGGCTTGATGTAATTTTATATAGTTATCTAGGCTCTCGGTATAGGCATAGCCATTGGCAACTGCTAGCAGCTGGTTATCCAAGGATGCCGGCCCTTGATAGCGCCAATGGCCTTGCTTTAAGCTAAAGAAACTAAAAGCAACCAAACCCTGCTCATTCAATGGATAAATAAAATCTGGTGCATCGGATATATAACCACCAACCACTGCTGATATGATTCCTGCACGACAAAGTTGCAAGGCTCTTGACCAAGGAATGATTTGATAGTTAATATTGATATTATGCTCAGCAAACACTTGCTGAGCAATTTCAATCATATAACCTGGATACTCTGAATTTGGCTGGCAATTAAATGGACACCAATTATCCGCAGCAAGAGTAAGAGTTACCTGGCCTTGACTTGCGTTATCTTGGCCACTTGCTGCTATTAAATGTTTAGGTTTTATAGCAACAGTAAAAATAACAACAATGATAAAAATAATGGCAAATTTATTCATGAAAAAACTAAAATAGCGTCGACCCAATAGTTAGTTAAGCACAAAAAATTTTATAGTGTTAATGCTTTAACATTACTCAGCATAAAGCACAGCTAACCACTTTAGCTAGCTAGTCTATGGCAAGTAAAGTTAACGCCAAAGTAAATAAAATTTAGTGGTGACTAGGGTGTTTTCTTAACTTTCTGCGGTTGCTTGCCACATTATTTTTTCTCTACGCTACGAGCAAGCTTGGCTAAATCATTTTCATCAATAAAAGGTACTAGGGTAAAACCATACTGATAGCTTTTGGCCGGAATACGGTAGGCTGCATGTACTAGTCGCCCCCAAGAAGTATCACCACCGACGCCCATTTGTTTATCATCAATATTGACAGTCACCAAGTCACGCATTATTAATTCTGCACCATGTTTACTGGTCACTGGCACTAGACCTGAAGCGGAAGCGCTGCCGTCCCTTCCGTCAACAAAGTCAATATCTTGTTGTAAATAAGGCCAAGCACTTACGCTCAGTGGCTTGTCACCTACCGCTAATAAACCAGCACCAGTAGGGCTTATCATTGCCAACCAACGTACGTCTGTTTTATTGGCATTTTCTTGGGGTCTAGCGTAATGGTGAATTTGCTCTTTCACTGCCGCTTGATATAAACCAATAGCGGCAGAGGTTTTTCTGTCAGCGTAGTTTTCGTGTGGCCCACGTCCAAACCAGCTAATAAATTGAAACTCCCCCGGCATAACCAGCTGCATTCCCATGCGTGGTATATCAGCTAACTCTTGCTCATCGGCCAAATTTAGCTTGCTGGACACATGTATTCGTCCATTGGCTGATATTTGATAATTTACTTGGTAGCTACCAACAAATAAGTCACTCGAGTATATCGCTTTAACCAAGATACTTGCATTCTCGGTCATACTCGATAGCTTAACTAACTGTAAGCTATGCGCAGCCTGTTGCCATATTTTCGCTCTTTTTTGTAGACCGTTACCTAGATCATTATCGGTTGGTGCCCGCCAAAAATTTACCTTTAACGGTTGCTTAACCAATGGCGATATTAATGATTTTCCTTGATAAGTAAACTTGGTTAACCAGCCCGTTTTCTGACTGAATGCTACCGCTACGTTATCATTAAATAGTGTTAACTGACCGTTAGCATCAATACGCTCTAGTGTTTTATCTGCACCGAGTTGTACCTTAGTTGCTTGATATTTCACTGGCATTTTAAATTGCTCAAAGGCAACTTCATGACCGCTATCTAATAATGGCTGCGGCTTATTTACCACCATTTTAACCGTTAAAAAGTACTCTTTATTACTACTCATAGGTAAATGGGCCAATACTTTTTTCAGCGTCATTACTTTAGTTTTACCGGCAGCAATATCAGCCATGGCACGCTGACCTTGAGCAACCAATTCACCATCCGCCGTTAATGACCATTGCAAGTCATATTGGTTTAGATTACTAAAAGCAAATTTGTTAGTGATAGTAAAGCTAGCTTTAGTTAAATCCTCGGCAGTAAATTTCACTGGCTGATATACTTTTTTCACCTCGAATAAATGTGGATGTGGCTCTCTGTTAGGATTCACTAAGCCATTATTAAGAAAATTACCATCACTGGGTAAATAAGGATGAAAGTCTTTACCGTAGGCCCAATATTTCACGCCATTACTATTAGTGTATTCTAAAGATTGATCAACCCAATCCCAGATAAAACCACCTTGCAATACATCATATTTTTCAATAACATCCCAATAATCTTGTAAATTACCGACTGAATTACCCATGGCATGAGCATATTCAATCATAATAGCTGGACGATGGGGCTTTGATTTGGCGTATTTTTCTAAGCGCTCAATTGATGGATACATAGGCGCAAATATATCGGTGTAGTGCTCTTCACCTGCTGGCTCATATTGCACCAGGCGGCTATCATCATGCTCTTTTAGCCATTTATAGGTCGCTGCAAAAATTTGTCCTACCCCCGCTTCATTACCCAAAGACCAGATAATAATAGACGGATGGTTTTTATCACGTTCAAACATGCGCTTGGTACGATCTAAATGTGCCGGTAACCAACTCATTTCATTACCCAGTTGCGTCTTTTCATTAATGGCTAATGGATGCGATTCTATATTAGCTTCATCGATAACATACAGGCCATATTTGTCGGTTAAATCATACCAATACGGGTCATTCGGATAGTGACTTGAACGGACAGCATTGATATTAAATTGCTTCATCAATTTAATATCCTGCTCCATTAAGGCTTTAGTTACCACATGACCATGTTTGGGTGAGGTCTCATGTCTATCAACACCACGAATATAAATAGCCTTGCCATTAACCGTTAGCTGACTATTTATAATTTCAATATGACGAAAGCCAATATCATCTTTAATCGCGGTGAGCACCCGACCATTTTCATCGGTTAAGGTGATTAATAAAGTATATAAATTAGGTGTTTCCGCATTCCATAACCTTGGCTTGGCAAAGGAGCCTGACAAACTCACTTGTTGTTTACCCTCGCTGTTAATGGTAATTATTTTTTCCGCAGAAATAACTGACTTTAAGTGATTACTGGGATCTAGCAATTGATAAGCCACCGTTAATTTTCCGCTGTTACTTTTCGCCAGGTTGTTAACATCGACAGTGACACTAAATTCTGCTTGGCTAAAATTTTTACTTAACTTTGGTTTGGCATAAAAATCAACAATATGCTGTTGCTCTTGCACATACAGGTAAACATCACGTTCGATTCCTGATATACGCAACATATCTTGGCTTTCTAAGTAGCTGGCATCCGTCCAACGGCGTATTTGTAAAGCTAAGACGTTTTGCCCCTCATCAAGATACGGCGTTAAATCAAATTCTGCTGGTGTTTTTGAGCCTTGACTAAAACCGACTTTTTTACCATTTAACCAGACATCTAAAGATGATTTAGCTGCACCTATATGTAAAATAACCTGCTTATTTTGCCAACTTTTAGGTAAGGTGAATGGTTTTCGGTATGAACCAATAGGATTATACTCTTTTGGCACATCTGGCCATGTGGTGCTAAAAGGGAAGCGTTCATCTAAATAGATCGGATAGCCAAAGCCTTCAACTTCCCAATTACCCGGCACAGGAATTTGTGACCAGTTAGCATCGTCAAAAAACTTTTGTTCGAAGCCCTGCGGTTTATTTTTAGGGGAGCGTTGCCAGTCAAATTGCCATAGACCATTGAGGAGAATAAAGTTATCACTTTGCTCTTTATTGTCATCAAGTGCCGCATTGACTGTGCTAAAGGGGAAAAAGCTCGCATGAGGTGCCAACTTATTGATGGCAAATACTTGATGATCTTGCCAAGGTTCTAGCGCCTGTTTGGCTAAAACACTGGATGTAAGAAAAGTGATGCCAAGGATAACAAACAACAAACTAGCTTTCATTTAAAATACCATATTGTATACAACGTACTTGTATAATACGAACGACCTTAAACTAGTTCAAGTATTTTACCGTTATTTTCTCGTTAAATAATGACTTTATCGCACTGGCAACTGGGACTCTCACAGTAATAAGCCATGGTCGCTGTTTTAGCTAAAATAGATGCCCTACCGTGTTCTTTGAGCAAGTGAGCAAAGCTGTCATAATAAAAGTAGGATAATCAGTTAAAATAAATTAAGCTGTTGCTGGTAAACCAAACAATAAGAAGAAAAATAATAGTATGAAAACTAATAAAAAGACTTACTGGCAGTATATTCGCGCTATAGCTTTCACTGGAGTGAGCATAGTGACATTTTTTAGTTCTATGGCAAACTCGAAGGCTATAACAGATGAAATGAGTGCTGAAGTTACCGCTGAATTTAACAAACAGTTAGCTTTACAGGCCTGGCCAGAGATGCACACTAAATTAGCCTTAATGGATAATCCATACTCGATATTTTACCAAAAAATAAAAACAAGTCTCAAAGAACAGCCCACAGCGGGTCATCAGCGACGTTTGATGACTGAAGAAGAAAGCCTATTAGCGGCTAAAAAGAAGCGTTTTGATTATTGCCAAGCATCCGTCCGCTTTTTTGTCGACTTTGCAAAAAGGGCAGATAACTTATCTACACTAGAACACAGTCCGCTCACTAAAGATAAACTTATGCAAGGCAATGGTGTTAAGTACCCTTTTACTGAAGAGCAAAGCAATAATGGCAATTTTAGGCCCACGCAAATAGCGCTAACGTTAGGTTGGCAATACCAAGGCCAAGGTGAAATACATGCAGAGGAATTTCTTGCCAGCTGTTTAGCTATCCCTGTTAGTTTGTATTACGTGGAAGATAAGTTTTAATAATAATTTAACCTAAAAAAAACCAGTTACTTGAGGCAAGTAACTGGTTTTTAAATTATTAATATCTTTATAAGCTAAACAATATTATTTTTTCTTTTTAGCTGCTTTAGCATTGGGTAAATCAGTGATTGAACCTTCAAAGATTTCTGCCGCTAAGCCAATTGATTCATTTAACGTTGGGTGAGCATGAATAGTTAAGGCAAGATCTTCCGCATCAGCGCCCATTTCAACCGCTAAACAAATTTCACCTAGTAATTCACCGGCATTGATGCCAACAATAGCGCCACCAAGTACACGACCTGTTTCTTTTTCAAAGATCATCTTAGTTTTACCTTCAGTACGTGCAGAAGCGATAGCACGGCCAGAAGCAGCCCATGGGAAGTTAGCAACTTCGATATTTAAACCTTGCTCTTTTGCTTCAGCTTCAGTAACGCCAACCCAAGCCATTTCTGGATCAGTATAAGCAATTGAAGGAATACAACGAGGTTCAAAAGTATGTTTTTTGCCAGAAATAACTTCAGCAGCTACATGTGCTTCATGAACCGCTTTATGAGCAAGCATAGGTTGACCAACAACATCACCGATAGCGAAGATGTGCGGTACGTTAGTACGTAATTCTTTAGAAACGTTAATGAAACCACGCTCATCAACATTTACGCCGGCTTTATCAGCAGCAACTAAGTGACCGTTTGGCTTACGGCCAACAGCAACTAAAATTTTGTCGTAACGTACTGGGTCGCTTGGTGCTTTTTTACCCTCAAAAGTAACGTATAAACCGTCATCTTTTGCTTCAACCGCGACAACTTTAGTAGACAACATAATGTTGAATTTTTTCTTGTTGTAGTTGGTGTAAATTCTAACAATATCTTTATCAGCCGCTGGTACTAATTGGTCAGCAAATTCAACCACTGATACGTTAGAGCCTAAGGCCTTATATACAGTACCCATTTCTAGGCCAATGATACCGCCACCCAATACTAACATTTCTGCTGGTACGTCTTTAAGCTCTAACGCACCGGTAGAATCAATAACACGTGGGTCATCAGTTGGAATGAATGGTAAGTTAACCACTGACGAACCTGCCGCAATAATGGCATTATCAAAACTAATAGTGGTTGTTTCGCCATCGTTGCCTTCTACAACAATAGTTTTATCAGAAGTAAATTTACCGTAACCATAAACTGTGGTTACTTTACGGCTTTTTGCCATACCCGATAAACCACCGGTAAGCTGTGCAGTGACACTGTCTTTCCAGCTACGAATTTTGTCTAAATCGATTTCAGGCTTACCAAAAGTAACACCGTGAGATGCCATAGCTGCGGCATCGTCAATAACTTTAGCTACGTGAAGTAATGCTTTAGAAGGGATACAACCGACATTTAAACATACGCCACCTAATGTTTTACGGCTTTCTACTAGTACTACATCTAAGCCTAGATCAGCGGCGCGAAATGCTGCTGAATAGCCACCAGGGCCGGCACCTAAAATTACTACTTGAGTTTTGATATCGTTACTCATGCTTATCCTCATTATTAGTTAAGGTTAGCTCAACACTTTGTTCCTTTCTCTAATAGCTGCGTTGAAAGTACTCATTGATGGTCATCAACTTCGTGCTTTCAACTTGCTGTTAAATAAATTAACGGCGTATTGAACTCCCTTTTTATCTATTTCAAATTTTATGGCGAAATTCTACTCTTATGTGTTGAACTTCGCCAATATTAATTGCTTGGTGTTGATATAAAAGCGCGAATAAATTCCCGCCTACAATATCAATTTACGAATGTCAGACATTACACCAGCAAGATGTACTGTGAAGCGTGCGGCCAAGGCACCATCAATGACACGATGATCATAAGACATTGATAATGGTAACATTAGCTTAGGTTCAAACTCTTTACCATTCCACTTAGGTTTCATTTCTGATTTAGAAACACCTAAAATAGCCACCTCTGGGGCATTAACGATTGGCGTAAACGCTGTACCACCAATACCGCCAAGGCTAGAAATGGTGAAACAACCACCTTGCATATCAGTTGCCTTTAACTTGCCATCACGTGCTTTCATGCTGATTTCAAGTAATTCACGCGATAACTGGTGAATACCTTTTTGATCAACATCGCGCACTACTGGTACAACTAAACCGTTTGGTGTATCAACGGCAATACCAATGTGGATGTACTTCTTAAGAATTAAGCTTTCACCGTCTTCACTCAAGCTTGAATTAAACGTCGGGAAAGCGCGCAACGCATTTGCGGCTGCTTTTAAAACAAAGACTAATGGCGTAATTTTAAAACCAAGCTTTTGTTTTTCACAAAGTACGTTTTGCTCTTTACGGAAGGCTTCAACGTTAGTGATATCAGCTTCATCAAATTGAGTAACATGTGGAATAGTTACCCAGTTGCGATGTAAGAATGGTCCAGAAATCTTCTGAATGCGTGATAATGGCTTAGTTTCAATGTCACCAAATTTAGAGAAATCTATCGCTCTGGCACTAACCACTTGTAAACCACCTTCACCAGCAGCAACTGAGCTACCCGCATTGGCTTTAGGGCGAGATAATTCATATTTAACGTATGATTGCACATCATCTTTTAAGATGCGGTTTTTACGACCTGTGCCTTTAACTAAGGTTAAATCTACGCCAAATTCACGAGCCAAGCGGCGAATTGACGGCGAGGTGTAAATACTACCTTTGTTAACAGTACCTAGTTGTGGGTGATGTGGTACTGGCGCAGCCTTAGGCGCGGTTGTTGGGGTAACAGTTGGCGCGGCTACTGCTACTGCAGGTGCCGGAGCAGCTGCAACAGCGGGAGCCACAATAGCGGCGGCTTCACTGCCAGCAGTTTCAAGCTTGATTACTAATGACCCTTGCTTAACCTTGTCACCGTTACTAATAAATACTTCTTTAACCGTGCCGGCATGGGTTGATGGCACATCCATAGTAGCTTTATCGGTTTCTAGCGTGATCAAGCCATCTTCTTCTTCAATGACATCACCAACACTCACCAAAACATCAATGACTTCAACTGTCCCGTCTTCACCAATATCTGGTACCGCGATATCAATTATTTCTACTGTTGAAGGTGCTGGCGTAGCGGCTATCGGAGCAGCGTCAACAACGGGCGCAGGTGCGGCCGCCGGTGTTGCCACTACGGGCGCAGCTGGCGCTTCTTCAGCAGGAGTAGCAGCCGATGCACTTTTCATCTCAGCAATAAGATCCCCTTCTTTGATTTTATCACCAACACTTACTGACAAGCTTAATAGCTCACCGGCAAAAGGCGCTGGAATATCCATAGAAGCTTTGTCAGTTTCTACGGTTATAATACCTTCATCGGCTTCTAAGCTATCACCGACAGCAACACAAATTTCAATAATTTCAACTTCATCGCCACCAACATCAGGGACTAGGATTTTTTCAATAGACATTATATTTTCCTTATCTAGATGCTAATTATGCGTAAAGTGGGTTAAGTTTTTCAGTATCAATATTGAAGCGCTTAATTGCTTCAGTAACGACTGTACGTTTAATATCACCACGATTAGCCAATTCAAATAATGACGCCACAACAATATAAGCGGCATTCACTTCAAAGTGAGTACGTAAGTTGGCGCGACTATCACTACGACCAAAACCATCGGTACCTAAACAACGATATTCAGTGTTGATATATGCACGAACTTGCTCTGAATAGTTTTTGATGTAATCGGTAGCAGCAATCGCAGGACCCGCGTCTTTAGTAATAATTTTAGAGATATAAGCTACACGTTGCTCACTTTCTGGGTGCAGCATATTCCAACGCGATACATCTTGACCATCACGGGTCAGTTCATTGAAAGACGTTACCGAGTATACATCACTAGACACATTATAATCGTTCGCTAAGATTTGCGCCGCTTCACGTACTTTTTCTAAAATAGTACCTGAACCCATCAACTGTACATTTGCTATAGCTTTGCTCTTACCTTTGCTAGGTGCAACTTGCTCAAGTTGGTAAATACCTTTAATGATTTGCTCAGTAACTTCTTTATTTTCTGGCAAGGCCGGATGTTTATAGTTTTCATTCATTAAAGTTAAGTAGAAGAAGATGTTTTCATTTTCTTCGTACATACGACGTAAACCTTCACGAATGATTACCGCAATTTCATAACCATAGGTTGGATCATAAGTGACACAGTTAGGAATTAAACCCGCTTGCACATGTGAATGACCATCTTGATGTTGTAAACCTTCACCGTTAAGTGTGGTACGACCCGCAGTAGCACCTAATAAGAAACCACGTGTTTGGCTATCGCCTGCGGCCCAAGCTAAATCACCAACACGTTGAAAACCAAACATTGAGTAGTAGATGTAGAACGGAATAGTGACGACATTACAAGTAGAATAAGAAGTACCTGCAGCGATCCAAGATGCCATAGCACCTAACTCGTTAATACCTTCTTGTAATACTTGGCCTTTTTTATCTTCACGATAATAAGCAACTTGATCCGCATCTTGAGGAATATATTTTTGCCCTTCGTTAGCGTAAATACCCACTTGACGGAATAGGCCTTCCATACCAAAGGTACGTGCTTCATCAGGAATGATTGGTACGATACGTTTACCAATTTTCTTATCTTTTAATAAGGCATTCAATACTCGCACAAAGGTCATGGTTGATGATACTTCACGCTCACCTGAGCCTTTTAATATCGCATCAAAGACTTTAAGCGGTGGAATTTCTAAACTTTCTTCCGCTTGCTTACGACGCACTGGTAATGAACCACCCAAGGCTTCACGACGGGCTTTCATGTATTTATATTCTTCACTGTCTTCAGTAAATTTAAAGAACGGTAAATCGGCAATCTCATCATCATTAACCGGAATATTAAAACGATCGCGATAATGTTTAATTGACTCCAGATCCATCTTCTTAACATTATGAGCGATATTTAATGCTTCACCCGAAGCACCCAGACCAAAACCTTTCACCGTTTTCGCCAGAATAACCGTTGGACGACCTTTAGTGTCCATGGCTTTTTGATAAGCCGCATAAACTTTCACTGGGTCATGACCACCACGGTTTAAACGCCAGATGTCTTGATCAGACATATTAGCAACCATAGCTTTAGTTTCAGGGTACTTATTAAAGAAATTTTCGCGGGTGTACTTACCACCTTTCGCTTTACAGTTTTGGTATTCACCATCAACGGTTTCATTCATTAACTGCAATAATTTACCCGAAGTATCACGGGCAAGCAGTGGATCCCAGTATGAACCCCAAATAACTTTTATTACTTCCCAGCCTGCGCCACGGAATGTACCTTCAAGTTCTTGGATAATTTTACCATTACCACGTACCGGACCATCAAGACGTTGTAAGTTACAGTTAACGATAAAGGTTAGGTTATCTAAGCTTTCGCGCGACGCCAAACCAATGGCACCTAATGATTCTGGTTCATCTGTTTCACCATCACCAAGGAAACAGTAAACACGTTGACCTGAACAATCTTTAATACCACGATCGGTTAAGTATTTTAAGAAACGAGCGGTGTAAATAGCTTGTAATGGACCTAAGCCCATAGAAACCGTTGGGAACTGCCAGAAGTCATCCATCAAATGTGGATGTGGGTAAGAAGGTAAACCTTTGCCATCACACTCTTGACGGAAATTGTTCATTTGCTCTTCAGTTAAACGGCCTTCCATAAAGGCACGTGCATAGATGCCGGGAGAAATATGACCTTGGGCAAAAATAAAATCACCGCCATCTTTTTCTGAGGCTGCTTTAAAGAAGTGGTTAAAACCTACATCGTATAACGTTGAAGCAGAAGCAAAACTACCAATGTGACCGCCCAGATCTAAATCTTTTTTAGAGGCACGTAATACTAAGACTAATGCGTTCCAACGAATAGCGGCACGGATACGTGATTCAATAGTTTGATCCGCCGGCATATGTGGTTCTTGCCCAGGTGGAATAGTATTAACATAAGCGGTAGTCGCATCAAATGGTAAGTGAGTACCACCACGACGAGCGCGGTCAATTAAAGCTTCTAATAACTGATGAGCACGTTCTGGCCCTTCATTTTCTAATACAGACTCCATTGACTCTAACCACTCTTGGGTTTCTTCTGAATCAATATCGATATTTGGTAGATCTGACATATTGTTTAGTCTCCAATACTTTCTTATTTTATAAAAGTTTATAATTAAATTTTCTAATTATTCATAGTACAAATACGTAATTTCTTCTAGCGACTACATTCTGCGCATAGAGCGTTCCATGCGGCTGTTTTCCTGGCTAAGTTTTAACAGGATTTCTTCAATAAAAGCTAAGTGTCTATGACTTGCACCCCAAGCTTTTTTTGGCTGACCACTGACAATAGCATTGAGCAAACGTTTTCTATAATCGGTTATCTTGCTAAAGATATCCGGACGTTTTGCCAATACTGTTAAATTTTGTGCAATATTATCAGCAAGTAATGCAGACATACTGCGAGCAAGTTGAAATATCACCGCATTATGTGAAGCGGCACAAATAGCTAAATGAAATTCAACCACCGCTTCTGCTTCCACGCGAAAATCATTTTCTAATTGGCTAGTACCAATGTCATCGTGCTTAATTTGAATTTGCTCAAAATCTGCTGGCGTGCCACGCATGGCAGCATAATACGAGGCCATACCTTCAATACCATGACGAAATTCTAATAAATCAAATTGTGATTCATTATCATTAGACATTAATTCAAACAAGGGATCGGAAAACCCGCTGAGTAAATTTTTACAGACAAAGGTGCCACCACCTTGTTTGCGAGTCACTAAACCTTTGCTCTCTAATTTCTGTATTGCTTCACGTAATGATGGCCTTGAAACTTCAAACTGCAAAGCCAGTTCACGCTCGGGTAATAATTTTTCACCCGGCTTTAAACTGCCTTCAATAATCATGGCTTCAAGCTGGGCTAAGATAATGTCAGCCAACTTCTGCGGCTTCACTCGGCCAGTTTTTTTTGATGCTAGCATTGATTTCTTTTCGTTAGGTTGGCATTCATAAAAGTTAATTAACTCATTATTTCCACGAGACTAAAGAGAAATGTCTAGGCAAAAGCCCCTAAAAAACTCTTGGTAAATTGGTAAGACCAATTAATTTATGAGTAATAAAGTAGCAAATATAGCTACTTTTGACAAGTAAATTTAGTTTATGGCTAGGATTTAAGCAAGGTTTTATGCGCTAAAGTAATAAATTACTGTCTAATTTTAGCGCATTAAAGCAAGAAGGACGATTGGTCTGACCATTGATTTAGGCTGTTTACTTAGTTTAGTAAGCCAGCTAAGGTCAATATTGAAATAACGGCAAGGACCAGTAAGACATTACGTTTTGCTAGTCTGACTAATAAACAAGGCTCAGCTGTGCAGTCGTCCTCATTCACTATAATGTCTTCCGATTTTTGCGCAACATCAATTAAAATTTGATGAGTAGGTTTTTGGCTATCAAATAAACTGTCTAACCAAACGGGCATAGCTTTAGAGAAGTGACCAACAAACATATAACCAAAAGAGGCAACTCGCACAGGTACCCAATCTAGCCAATAAAGTACATCGTGATGGTTTTGACAGCCATTGATAATAGTAGGGGCAACATTCCCTTCATGTTGAGCCTCATGCTCAGTGCCGCTTTTAGCTACCGAGTTAGCCTCTGCTTGTGCTTTATTTTCATTTTCACTGGCAATACATTGAGATTTTTTATGTTCAATAACGCTAGTCAACAAACGGTAAAATACCGCGCCAGCAGCACCAAACACGGTAAAATACAGCATAATAGCAATGTAATAACGGTAGTTTAACCAAATGAGTGCTGGACCAAAGCCCATATTAGGTAAGTTTTTGTCCGATAATAACTGCTGATGGTGCATTGCCGTGGTCGTTTCTTCACCGCGAAAAGCTGAGTGCAGGTAGCTTTTATAACTCTTTCTCGTGGTGGTACAACCAAAACAAACAATAAGCACCAAAGTCGAGATAACTAATTGCATGACGCTGTTATCAATTAGCTCAAGCAAAAAATACGTCGCCATAACAGGTAAGATAATGAAGACCGCACTCGCGACCGTACCTTGTTTAGCGGTAAAGTTTTTGCTAAAAAAATGTAGATAGTGTTGATAATAAAAATTAAATCGCCACACTTTGGCAGATAACGAACGCTCTGCAGCCAGTGCAATTAATAAACTTAATAAACTCATGCTAAATATTATTCCTTGTCGCTTGTTCAGTTAAACACTGACGAAAGTATTGCCAATCAAATACTGGCCCGGGATCGGTTTTTCTACCTGGGGCAATATCACAATGACCCACGATATGACTCATGATAATGCCAGGAAATTTATTTTGCAAACAAAGTGTTAACGCTATTAGTTGTTGGTACTGCTCTGCGGTATAACAAATATCATCTGTGCCCTCTAATTCAATACCAATAGAATAATCATTACAGCGCGGCCTTGCTCTAAATGAAGAAGCTCCCGCATGCCAAGCCTTATCATCAAAAGATACATACTGGCTAATGCGACCATCCCGGCGGATAAGACAATGCGCGGAAACTTCCACCCCCTGCAAGTCATTAAAACTAGCATGGGCGTTACAATCTAATTGCCCAAGAAATAAATCATGGATGCAATTACCACCAAACTGCCCTGCCGGCAGGGAAATATTATGGATAACCAATAAACTAATGTCATCCGCTAATTCGCGCGGAGAAAAATACGGCGAGGGGAAATGTTGTGCTTGTGCTAGCCAGCCAGAAGAAATAGAAAACATGGATTGCTCATTATTTTAGTGGTATTACTTTTCGGCACTTGGTTAAGGTTACATTTTGGGCTTTATTGCTTACTTAAGACAACATACAATACAGCTAACCTTATCAAGAGCTGCTTAGTATGACTGAAGTTGACCCAACAAACAAAATGGCGAAAATTTTTGTCTGGATTGCTTGGATAATAGCGCTGGCGTTATTAATGTTTTTATTTCAAGATATACTTGATGAACAATATAATCCTAATAGCCAGCCAGAAATACGTTTAACCGCCGATGGTCAAGCTGAAGTGATTTTAGCGCAAAATAGGCAAGGTCATTATCTTGCTAGCGGCACAATAAATGGCACTGCGGTGACCTTTTTACTCGATACTGGTGCAACCCAGGTATCAATCCCTGCCCATATAGCAGAGCAACTAGACCTAGTAGTTCAAGGGAGTTACCGAGTACAAACCGCCAATGGCACTATCACGGTTTATAAAACTGAAATTGCGCAATTGAGCTTAGGTAATATTTTCTTGTATAATGTCGCTGCTCACATTAACCCGGCAATGAAAGCAGATGAAATACTATTAGGCATGAGCGCACTAAAACAAGTAGACTTTTATCAAACGGGTAAACAATTAATCTTACGAGAACCCCTGTAACAGGAAGCAAACCATGCTTAATGCACAATTAGAAAAATTACAGCAAGATATTAGTAAAACCATTTCTTGGGCCCTTTGTGAAGATTTAGGCGCCGTTGGTGATGCAATGCCTCAAGCAAACCAAGATATTACCGCTATGCTCATTCCTGAACATGAACAAGCCGTCGCTACTGTAATTACTCGTGAAGATTGTATCATCTGTGGTGTTGCTTGGGTCAACGAAGTATTCAAGCAACTAGATGCTTCATTAAATAAATCAACGCAGCAAACCACTAACTCTTTACCTACAAAAATTACCTGGTTTGTTAATGACGGTGAAGCCGTTGCTGCCAATAGCACTTTATTCGAATTAGCAGGTAATGCTCGTATTTTATTAACCGGTGAACGTGTGGCGTTAAACTTTTTGCAAACCTTATCGGGTACTGCCACGTTAACCAGCCACTATGTAAAAGAGCTAGCCGGTAGCCAAACTAAGCTGCTTGATACCCGCAAGACTTTACCAGGTTTACGTAGCGCACAAAAATATGCTGTGCTTTGTGGTGGTGGGGTAAACCATAGAATTGGTTTATTTGATGCCTTTTTAATAAAAGAGAATCATATCGCCGCTTGTGGTGGCATTAGCCAAGCGGTAGCTAGCGCTAAAAAAAATCACAGTGATAAAACCGTTGAAGTAGAGGTTGAGTCTCTCGATGAGCTTGACCAAGCACTTAATGCTGGCGCTGATATTATCATGTTAGATAACTTCACTCCGGCCATGATAGAGCAAGCCGTAACGGCAACTCGCGGTAAAGCAAAGTTAGAAGTATCCGGCAATATGACCATAGAAACGTTGCAAGAATACGCCAAAGCAGGTGTCGATTACATCTCCAGTGGTGCGCTAACCAAGCATGTTAACGCGATTGATTTGTCGATGCGCTTTAAGTAACAGCAAGTCTATACTCGAATAATAAAAAAGCGCTAAGCATCTTATGCTGACCGCTTTTTTTGTATGAAAACGTTCTTAAATATAAATTCAAAAAAAAATGGCTATCCACAATAACAAACCACTGGCAAAAATATATTAGCTAAGTTTGCGCTGTTGCCCTTTAGGTAATCATCTAATAAATCAAACATTTCAGATAGCAGTATTAAACGAATCAAAATTTAACCGCCCCTAAATATCTTTAGGCCTACCGGCATCGCCCTGGCTATAGTCACACACCCCGCTAGCAAAAATAACCTGCATATCCTTGAGGTGTTTAGTTAAGTCAATAGAGCCATACATACCTTGTTTAATGGCCTGCGCAAGTGGAATTTTATAACATTTAAACACGCTCCCCTGCCATGGACCTTCTGCTTGAATACGGCTATTGGAAAAAATAGCATAATGCTCTGCACATGCGCCTCGATTTAACGATTTTTTTTCATAGCCAACTTGATTCCATTTTCCTTGCCAAACCCCCTTGCCTTGCGCTATTACCTCGCCCTTATCATCAAAACAAGTATCTTGTAATTGTACTGGCTTGCTTTGCGCGGCATTGAGCTCAGGAAACTGTTTGCGTTTTAGTAGCCATAAATCCATCAAAACAAAAGCGTTCTTGGTTGGATCAAAGTCGCGCTTTGCCACCCAAATAACTTGGTTATCAAAATGGCCATTGGCTTGTTGTAAACGTAAACGAGTACTAAAAGATGCCGACATATGATGCATATCGAGTTTTTCTTCTAAGTAATGACGAACATCAATGATAGGCAAGTCCAGCTTACCAATAAAAACCTGTCCTCCTCGATAAGCCGCCTCAATAGCGTTGAGTGAAGCACTACGCCGTGGCGCCATTTGGTTATCAATGACTTGAGTTATATTGTCACTGCCCCATAAAGACAACCAAAAAGGCATTTTCCGGCCAAACGGCGTGATAATATTTTCAGCCTTCATTTTGTACTGCTCTTTCCAACTGCCTATGTTTTTATTGAGATGGACAAATTCAGCTAAAGTGATCTGTTTTTGTTTTAAGGCATGTAAACCATATTGCACCCCGTCATTATCCCAAGTACTTTCCACTAAGCCATGTTGATCACGACTGAAAAGCCAAGCCATATCTTCCCAATAATTCCAATTGGTTTGTTTTACCACTTCATCGCTATAAAAATGTCGCAAGAAGCCTTGTCTTGGGTTGTGGATAAAGGTGGATAAGCCAAAGTAACCATTGATACATTCACTATTACCTTGGGGGAAACTCGGTACCATACCCGCCATTAATTGCGCTACTGGTTGTAAAAAGGCTATTTTTTGCGGAAAGTCTTGTAAGCTATTCATGCCTTCAAGTAGTTGTCGCTGATCCCATTGCTGCCAACGGCTATTATCCTTGGCTCTAAAGGTAAAATAATTATTAAACAAATCACAATCTAAGGTATATATAGTTTGGCTGACCATATCAGGATATGAATACTGCGGAATTAAGCCATCAAGAATACCATGACTATTTTGTCCGATAAGATATTGCGCCAAGCCACCACCTGAGCCGCCAATACCAACCGTGTACAAAGGCTCACCAAATAGACTGACAAAATGCAGCTTAACCCTACGAGCGGTATCTTCGGCCAATAACATGTTATAGGTATAACTAGTACGATTACCGCTGGAACTTATGATCGCATAACCTTGCTGCACTTCGCTTAAACGACGAGTAATCGTTCTGATTGCTTTTTGTCGACCTTGGCGAAAACCTATGCCCGAGCCACCATTAAACTGATATATTAATTTTTTATTCCATAATGAGCTCATCGAACGTGTGCCAAGCTCTTCCGGCGTTATTGCCATAGCAATAGTATAAATAAAGCGGTTAATACTGCCTTGCTCGGCTCGAAACAATTGCAAAGGCAACTGCGCATCTCTTAAAGACGCTAATTGGGAAAACTGCTCAATAGGCAGCTTAACCAAGTTATTATCTAGAGTTAAATAATAAAACTGTAAATGACTTGCCACTAAGCAATCTTTTGAATAACCAATAATTTTACTGCGCTGGGCGAGATTATCATAGACAGGCACACCAAAACCTTCTTGGTTATCAACCAAAGGCTGCTCTAGCTGTGAATCTATGGTCATACAATAAAAAGGATATTGCTTAGGCCCTGAATATAAAGAATTACTGGGGCCAACGTCCCCTAACTTAATAGGAAAATGAAAGGCTTCTTTTGGCCGACTAACTTGACTAATATGCGGAAAAATTGGCAGTAAATAATTTTCTTCTGCTACCGCTATGCGTTTAACTTGTCGATATTTATAAGGCTGCTCTGCCGGATATAACCAGACTAGAACAGCTAATAGCGTGAGAATAGAGAAAATAAGTTTTTTCTTATGCATAGCAGCACCACCGAAAAAAAACAGCCAACACCTAGGTTAAATATAGTGCAGAACATCAGTTAAGGTAGAAAATATTACGCAGAAAACGTTATCGCTTATTTCAATTTAGCCACGAAGGTTTTTCTAAACTTGGCTAATTTAGGTGATACTACTGCTTGGCAGTACTGATTTTCAGGATTATTTTTAAAGTATTCTTGATGATAATCTTCACCACAATAGAAAGTAACTGCAGGGCTAACTTGCGTTACGATAGGATCATCAAATAATTGCTCTGCCGTGATCTGCGCCAGCATAGCTAAGGCAACTTTTTCTTGTTGTGCATCATGGGTAAATATTTCAGAGCGGTACTGGCTACCAATATCATTGCCTTGACGATTTAGCTGTGTTGGATTGTGTAAGCTGAAAAATATTTCCAGTATTTCACCATAACTAATTATCTGGCTATCAAACTGCAGCTGTACTACTTCAGCATGGCCGCTATTGCCCGTACAAATCTCTTTATACGTTGGATCTATACTCTCACCACCCATATAACCAGATGTTGCGCTAATAATACCCTTAACACAGTTAAAAGCACTTTCAATACACCAAAAACAACCTCCAGCCAGAGTAGTCGTTTGTATCGTTTTTTCGTTAACTTGCTCGGTCATTTTACCTGGTACCTTATTCATTAATTTTATCATTTACCTCAGTCTTCTTATTACAAAAAGCTAAGAACTCATGGTTATTTTACTCGGCTCTGTTGATCTTTTAGGGTTAAAATTTATCTAATATAAAGCGGTTTTAATCGCGGCGCTAGTTTCGTAGCAGAGCGACACTGCACGAGCTCTGCCTTGTCTACATAGCAAACAAAGTGCTGTAAAAGTTATGTCAAAATTTCAACAGACCCTAAGAGTATTATTATACTTATTTAACCTATTTGTTACCGAATAAAAGCAGATGCCACACGTTTTAACAATAACCAAACAGATTCAGGCTATTATTGCGCCGCGTGATGATAACAATGCAATGACTTCGGCCGTTCAATTTATTATCGCCACCATCAGCTTAAATAACTCCATTAAAAATTATAAGCCAGATGTTGATGAAATCTGACCATCAACTCGTCTTTACTCGGCTCTATTTCCAGCTCTACCGCCATCAATTTCATCGCTTGTTCGATTTGATTTAAAAAACGACCAAAACCATAGTCACTATTATTCTCAGGGGTCGCGACAAAAACGAATTGCACGCTATCAGTTAATTCCCTGGCATTCCACTTACTAATAATGCCACAAGGGCTTTGCTCTGGGTTGTAGCCCAACATTTGTAACTCGCCAACACGGGAAACGATCTCATGAATACTATACCTAATAATTGGCACTAAACCATTAGCAATCATAGCACCATTATTCAAGTTATAGCGCTTTGCCGCCATAGTAAAGACGTCAGTTAAATAAGTGTACAAAGGGTTGTAAGGATCTTGTGAGTTGCTATCAATTTCTACCTGCTGCAATAGTTTATTAGTTATATTTAAGGTGACCACGGCATAACTCATGGCACTGTGGTAAGCGGGTAATTGTACACCTTGACTGGCATAACGTTTTTTAATTTCACGTAATTTATGTACTTGTGTTGTGGTACAGCCCTTATTTTTAGCAAATAAATCATAGGTAAGGTGCTGATGATCTCTAAGACGCATGTCACTTTTATCTAGCTGAATCTTTTCGCAGAATTTTTGTACCACTTGACTCACTCGGCTATGGAATTTGGCGGCATTAACTCGAATGTCATTGCCCGTAGCCAAAAAAAGTAAGCAAACTTTCTTTGCTCTTTTACTACCATCAAAGAATGACTTTTTCAGGTGGTGACTTTCGGGATTGTAATAAAATATAATTTGCTGATTGGTTTGCCATTGATGTAATTCCTGGCTATAACGAACACGCGCTAATTTATCGTTGGCAATAAATTGACAATTATCGAGCTCTATTTCATCGGTCAATTCAAAAAACAATGCCGATAATTGCTGATAACAATCAGAGTATGGCTGTGGTTTTAACTCGCTGTATTTTCCTGAAAACTGCTGTATTAACTCATCGGTCAAACTAAACTCAGCTAAAATATATTGATTATCACGCACATTACCTGGTAAGTACGCTTTGTGAGCAGCACTTCGCTTTCTAATAATTGACATCTGTCCTCCCTAATTTTATTAACGCGGTTACCTTTTAAGATAGGAGCAGTATAATGAGCGCCGATGAAGCTTTTGTGACTTAGATATGTCACTAATATGACACGCGCCAGAGAAGGAAGTATTTTGCTAAACGACCAACAAGCACTGATTGATGCCATTAATCAAACCATGCCCTTTGGAAAATATGCTGGCAGAAAGCTGTTACAACTGCCGGAGCCTTATTTGGTTTGGTTCCATGGCAAGGGTTTTCCCGAAGGTAAATTAGGGCAACAGTTAGCTTTAATGTATGAAGTAAAGCTCAACGGGCTAGAAGCTATGCTGCAACCTTTATTAAAAAGTTAATGCTTAATTAAACCTTGCCAAAGTGAGCTAAGTCCCTCAGCAATTAACCTGCTATCAGACTGTTCAATATTAAAGCCTGCCATGCTATTTTCTTTAGAGTAATTTTGTCTAAAAAACAGGCTGCTTAATATCTCAAGTAATATCGATTCTCATGACAATTTGTTAAGCAGTTGTTTTAACAAACAATCTTTTAAGGTAGCAAAGTAGCTATTAGAACTTTCTCTTTCGGTCTTTTTTTCAGGCTGGTAATTTAGCTTTTTCCGCTTGCATCACTTGCCAAAATCCTCTTAAATAAACTGTCGATTAAATAAAATTTATGCGAAATATAAGGCAAAGTTAGTAAATCGACCACTCTGTAGTATTTAGAAACCTTTAGCTAATTAGGTTTCTAAATTTGTTATCAATAAATTTATAAGATAATTACGAGGTGTTGTGGATGAAAAGACAAAAAAGAGATAAATTTGGCAGAGCCCATGCTAATGGCTATCAAGCTGGCTTAGGTGGCAAAGCTAAGGAGCAGTGCCCTTATCAAAATATTGAGGTGAAATCGCACTGGTTAGGAGGTTGGCGAGAGGCCATTACCGATAGGAATATGGGCTTATTTCGCTAACTCAACTTGCCCGCCTAAATAAGCAGAAAATTACCGTGCTAAGCCCCGAACTTAAACATTCGGGGTCATTACCTTCAATAAGTATCTTTAGTAAGTATCTTTAGTAAGTATCTTTAGTAAATTACCTGCAACACGTTAGCCTCAACAAGCAAATCGCAAAGTCTATGCAGGTATACCCAGTAGATTAAATTACCCGCGAGAAGCGCTGTTGATTAATATGTTTTTTCATATAAGCATCAAAGCTCATGCAAATAATACGAATTAGTAAACGGGCTTTTTGCTCGACTTTGATAAAATCTTTATTATTTTCGAGTAAACCATCATCAATAAAGCTATTTAATAACAGTAAATCTTCCGCAAAGTATTCATCAAAGTTAATGTTATATTTTTTATTAATCACCTGTTTATCTAGATACAAGTTACACATTAATTCACCAATAACTTCGCCGCGTAAAATATCATCTTCCGACAAGCTAACACCTTTAATTTGTGCATGCTGGTGTTGTGTAATCGCTCGGTAATATTCGTTCAAATCTTTAATATTTTGGCTAAAGCTATTACCAATGGCACTAATTGCTGACACCCCTAAGCCTAATAGATCACAGCCGCCCTTGGTGGTATAGCCTTGAAAGTTACGATGCAAAGTTCCATCATTTTGCGCGAGTGATAACTCGTCATTAGGCTTAGCAAAATGATCCATGCCAATAAAGTCATAGCCAAAATCACAGAGTTTCTCAATAGCCAACTTCATTAAGGCAAATTTTTCTTGCGTATTAGGTAGCCATTCATCACGCAATTTACGCTGCGCAGCAAAACGACTGGGTAAATGGGCATAGCTAAACAATGAAATACGATCAACATGCCATTGATGTGCTTTCACTAAGGTTTTTTCAAAATTCACTAGCGTTTGATGTGGTAAGCCATAAATAAGATCGATATTAATAGATTTAAAGCCGACCGCTTTAGCATGCTTAATAAAGTCACCAATAAACTCAGTTGACTGTACGCGATTAATGGCTTGTTGTACCTTCAAATCAAGATCTTGCACACCTAAGCTTAAGCGATTAAAACCTAAAGCATATAAGTGATCGGCTAAGTCCATTTCGATTTCACGAGGATCAATTTCAATACTCATTTCTAAATCATCAGAAAAATCGAACTTTTCTTTAAGCAAGCTGACCAATTGTGTTATTTGTGGCTGGGTTAAAAAACTTGGTGTACCGCCACCCCAATGTAACTGTTTAACTTTATAGTCTTTAAATAATGGCGCTTGTAAGGCTATTTCTTGCGCTAAATATTCCAGGTAAGTATCCGCTTTATCACGATGGCGAGTTACCACTTTATTACAACCACAGTAATAGCAAAGTGTATGACAGAAAGGGATATGTACGTACAATGACAATTCACGGCTTGGTGAATTTGCTATCGCTTCAATAAAATCGTCATGGTTAAAATCATCATGGAACTCTAACGCCGTGGGGTAAGAGGTGTATCTTGGTCCACTGGTGTTATATTTATTTAATAGCGTATTATCTAAAAATTGACTTACTTGCATGTTTTCTTACTCTGTTATTTAGTTAACGAAAACATTATAGCCAGTTGAGATATAGGGTTATTGATCAAGCGCAATAATAGCCTTAATAAGAAGAGCAATAGCGAGAGATTGCCGCTATTGGCGGCAAATATAAAAAGGGGATAACTAAGCAGTTAAGCGAGTGAGCTGCTCTGAGGTGAACTGATGCAGCACATCTAAGTCTGCGACGACTTTATCATGCATTTCATTTAAAGCCTTCATGCGTTGATAGTCTTCGCGCATGCGCTCTTTTTTTGTTAAGGCTTTACGTGCATCACGTATGGCAAAGCCTTTAATTTCATCATATAGAGTATAAATGCCGGGGAACTTGCTCGTTACTTCAGTCACTGTTTTTAAGGATGATAACAGTACCGATAAGCGCCAGCAGCCTTCATCAAATTCACATTGCTCTTGCTGCATAGCGCGAGTAATTAATAACACACTATCAAAAACTTTCTTGTCGTGTTTATTCAATGCTTGTTGCTGTTTTATTTTTGCTTGAGCTTGTTGCTGCTTTTGCTGTGCTACTTGCTTTAATAGCTTGCCCGCATAAAATGCTAAAACCAAGACTATTATCACAGCAAGCAACAAAGCATAAAGCCAAAAATCACTCATTCAGGCTACTCTTTCTCTTTAAAATCGGAAAAGTCAGGGTTATCTAACTTATCCCATAACTCTTCTTCACTACCACTGTTGTTAGCTTCATCGCTAACTTCTTCATCATCTTCTTCATCAAGACCTAATTCAGTCGATAAAGCTTGATGACGCGCCATCATGTCATTGTAGTAATTAACTTCTTGCTCAGTTAAGGCAATATCATCTTCTTGCTTAGCTAAAATACTTTGCAATGCTTCATCTTGCTCAATGGCATCAAGTTCTTGCTCTGCAGACAGTTCATTGTTAACCGGGAGTTCACTCTCAGCATTTTCAACATTTTCAACATTTTCAACATAACGAATACTAGCGATACCTGCTGACTTCTGGCTTTTTTGTGGTGTTTTTACTTGTTTTGTTTTTTCTGCTTTGGCGACAATTTTTCCCAAAGCAATAGGGGTTTTATTCCCTAAACGAGAGTCTGTGTTAGTCACTTGCTGATTGCTATTTGTTTTTTCTTGCACAGCTTCTTTTTGGCGATTGCCCGCCGGTTTACCCGTAGTTTTACGAGTCCGTTTTTCAACTTTAGATAATTCTTGCTTACTTAACTTAGGTTTAGCAGTCGGTGCGTTACCTGGCTTTCTTGATTTTTTTGAACGAGACATAGATACAATTACTTATTTACCAATAATGCCGACTATTTTACGTTATTAAACGCCGAAAAACCTTAAAAAGTAGAAAAAAGACACAAAAAAAGCGCCAATAGGCGCTTTTTTCTGTCTCGCTAGCTTAATGACGAATTTGGATATTAGGGTGAGTATTGATTTCTCCCCCTTTAGAGATAATCGCAATATTGTCATTACAGCTTAACACGGCAATATGCTTATCATGAAAATCTCTAATAAAGTTAAGTTGATAACCAAATTGCGTTAAGCTGCTGGCCGAAAATTTTTGTGCCAGAGTTAATTCTTCCCAGAGATCATCTGCATCACTCGGCATGTTTTGCCGACGTTCCAACAAATTTTCTCTTCGCATTGCTACAGCCATAATTACCTCTTCCCAGTCCAATTATGATTTAATTAAAATTCTGTTATTTGTATTATTATTATTATTTTGCACAAAACTTAACCTACTTTGCATGTAACATCAATAATGATTACACTAGATACCTTAAATAAATTGCTATTTAGGCAAATAGCCTTTGAAATGTAAGGTAAAAAAATGTCACGTGTACTAGACGAATTATCGGCGTTATTAAAATTAGAAGTAATTGAGCAAGGTATCTATCGCGGACAAAGTCAAGATTTAGGCTATAAGGCACTCTTCGGTGGTCAAGTAATGGGTCAAGCCCTTTCTGCCGCTCAAGAGACCATTGCCGCTAATCGCTTTGTTCATTCGCTGCATTCATATTTTTTACGCCCAGGCGATGCAAGTATGCCGGTTGTTTATCAAGTAGAAGTCATTCGTGACGGCGCTAGTTTTAGCACCCGTCGTGTGCAAGCGGTACAAAATGGTAAAACCATCTTTTATATGACCGCCTCTTTTCAACATACTGAAACGGGCTTTGACCATCAAGATACCATGCCAAAGGTTACCCCTCCTGAAGAACTGTCATCATTTACCGATTATATAAAAGCGAATCAGCAGTATATCCCTGAGTCACTGCGCGAAAAATTTTTAGCCGAAAAGCCTATCGATGTTCGTCCCGTGCAACAATATAACTGGTTACAACCAAAGCCAACCAATTCGGCCAGCCAAATGTGGATCAAAGCCAACGGCGATTTACCGAATGATCGAGGCATACATACTTATATGTTGGCTTACACCTCAGATTTTCACTTTTTACCGACTGCGCTATTGCCTCATGGGGCAAGTCATTGGCAGCCAAACTTCCAAATAGCCACCATAGATCACGCTATGTGGTTCCATCGTCCATTTCGCTTCGATGATTGGTTACTTTATTGTATGGACAGTCCGTCAGCGAGTAATGGCCGAGGACTGGTTCGAGGACAGATATATAACCGTCAGGGTGAGTTAGTCGCGTCAACCATGCAAGAAGGGGTGATTAGACAGCGGTAAGGTTTATGGCTATAAAGTTTATAGCCATATCATTTTTGATAGCTAGTTTAACGGACGTTACTTAGCGCGCTTTTGCTAAGGCTTTACGCTTTTCAATCGCTAATGAAGTAATATTTGCTTTTAATACTGGCTCTAAACCAAGCATAAAATACACTTCAGCCATTAAAAATAATGGTCCAATAACAATCTGGCTCAAGTCATCCATAAAAGCCGGTTTCGCTTTTTCATAATGATGACCCAAAAATTGAATAAGCCAACCAACAACAAACAAGCCAATGGCAATATAAAACACCCCCTCAACGCCACTAAATAATTGCGCGATAGCTAAGTTAACTAAAATATACAGCAACATGCCCAAGGCTAAAAAACGGTGTAAAGCCAGATAGTAAATTGCTATTACCGCAAAAATCACCATAGCTAAAGTAAGGTGTAGGGTGAACGGCATACTCAAGATATCATTGATACTTATTTCAAAGCGAATGGTATCCAGCATCAAGGTGACTGCCAACACAATTAAAGGTACACCAATAAAATGGGTGTTAATATTTTTTTTATTTAAATGCACGCTTTTATATCGTGCTAATTGCTCTTCTATTGATTTCATCTTTCACTCTAATTGTATGAATTATTTTATGCGTTTTTTTGCCAATCATAACCACTTGGGTGCTGGAAAATACGTAAATCAAACTGTGGTGCAATGGCAAAAAGATGATCAAAAATATCGGCTTGGATAGCCTCATATTCAGGCCAATTTGTGGTATTAGCAAAACAGTATATTTCTAAAGGTAGTCCAGTTTCCGTGGCAGCCAGCTGTCTGACCATACAGGTTAGGTCATCACGGATACAACTATTTTGTTGTAAGTACTTGGTGATATAAGCACGAAAAGTACCGATATTAGTCAGCTGTCGATTATTGAGTGAATGCAACGATTGCTCAACTTCATCACTATTACTCTCTTGTTCACTATTATTATCTTGCTCATTTTTCGCGAGTTCTTGCTTTTTATCACTGAGATAACCCTGTAATAAGTGGGCATTAGTCAGCTTATTTATTTGTGCTGCGCTATAAAAACCAATACTGCCGATATCAATAATAATCGTGCGCTTAATACGGCGCCCGCCAGTGTTATACATATTACGCCAGTTCTTGAAAGAGTCACTAATCAAGGCGTAAGTTGGTACCGTGGTAATGGTTTTATCAAAATTCTCTATTTTAACCGTACTTAAACCAATTTCTATGACATCACCATCGGCACCATATTTAGGTAATTCAATCCAATCACCGGCAACCACCATGCGGTTCGCTGATATTTGAATACTGGCCACCAAACCTTTAATGGTATCTTGAAAAACCAACAATAAAACCGCGGTTAAAGCCCCTAAGCCACTGAGTAAATAAACCGGTGACTTGTTTATAATAAGCGAAAGAATGACAATAGCAGTCACTAAATATAAGGCTAATTTGATGATTTGAATAATAGCACTTAACGGTAAAAAACGTTGTTTGGCACTTTCTTGGTATATATTTTTACTGACATTTAGCAAGGCGCTAATACAACGAGATATTTGAAAGGTAAGCAATACCTTACTAAATAGCATAAGTAAGGTACTAGCGACACTGCTAGTGTCTATAATAAGTGGGGTTAAAAAAAGTACTAACACTAACGGCAACAGCAAGGCCATTCGACTCAATACGCCATGCTCCATCAAGGTGTCATCCCAGGTGTTTTTGCTATTAATAATGACCTTGTTTATCAACGCTAATACTTGATGTTTTGCCAGATAATAACTTAGCGCGGCAAGCAAAAATATTAAGCAGATGCCTAGGCTAATGGCGCCACTGGCTAAATATTTAGCGCTAAGGCCTTGCTCACTTAACCAAATACTGATCAGTTCATTCATATAGGTTTCCGGTCATAGTCTGGCTAAGTGAATTGACTCGCTGGCAGCAAGCGCTCAGTTTTATTAAATAGTTAATCGTTATACTGCTGGCTAATTTTTTCAAGACGAGCATCTTTCTCATGCCAAAATTGAGTTAACCACTTTTGAAAAGCAATTTTATCATTACGATCTGAAAAGTCGATATGCCCTAAGGCACTACGAATATCCAAAACATGTACTTCAATATGCACCCTTTCTACTTCCCCGCAGACAAAATCACTAAAATTAGGGATGCCGTCCGGGTAATAAATAGTAACATCAACAATTTTAGTTAAATGCTCGCCCATGGCATCCAATACAAAAGAGATACCACCTGATTTAGGTTTCAGTAAATATTTAAAGGGTGAACCTTGCTTATCATGCTTATTCTCAGTGAAGCGAGTACCTTCAATAAAGTTCATCACACTAACAGGTTTGTGTTTAAACTTAGCACAGGCTTTTCTGGTCGTTGCTAAATCTTTACCACGTAAATGAGGGTTCTTCTTTAAAAAAGCTTGGCTATAGCGCTTCAGAAAAGGAAAATCAAGTGCCCACCAAGCTAAGCCCAATAGTGGTACGTAAATAAGCTCTCTTTTTAAGAAAAATTTCAAAAATGGAATATGGCCATGTAAAGCCCGTTGTAAAACGACAATATCAACCCAGCTTTGATGGTTTGCTAACACCAAATACCAGTCCTTAATTTTAAGTTCTTCTAATCCAGTTATCACTATGGTGGTTTTAGTGAATACTTTTTGAATTACACTATTGGTCGCTACCCAATTACTCGCCATCATGTCGAGTAAGTAACTAAAAAACTGTTTAGAAAAACGCAATGGTATTAATGCTTTAAACATTGAAAACACTAAAATAGGCAAGAGCCAAAATATAGTATTAAATATATAGAGAGAAAAAGATAAAAAACCGATCAATTTTGCGGGTAAAAAATTTAGCATATCTTAATAATTACTAATAATAGATAAGTCACACGGATTACGTTATTTAATCATGATTTAGCTATAAATTATATTTTTTTATTCTCACTTCTTAAGGCAATTCATTTTAATATAACGCTATCAGTATAAATCACGCATGGGTGAAAAATGATCGCTTTTTTTTTATCGGTCTTTCTTTGCACTTTTTTAGTTAAAATAAAGGGATAAAATGCATGCTTAGCTGCATATACGTTATTAAACAGCTAAAAACATACTTTTCACACTTGCAACTTTACCTAATCACCGTTAATAATTGAGTTTTTACTCAGTTTATCGCATACTCAAATAATCAACAAAAATAGGAGATAAAATGAACTTTCATAGAGCCGTAATCAAGGTTGGTAGTGCCTTAGTTGCACCCACTAGCGATGGTTGTAGTGGCCAATATATCTTAGCAATTGCGCAATTTATTACTAAATGCCAACAACAAGGTAAAGAGATCATTTTAGTTTCCTCTGGCGGTGTCGCAGCTGGCCGTGCTCTTATTCATCATGGTTCACCAAAGCTCTCTGTCGCCACTAAAAAGGCCATGGCAAGTGTTGGTCAGATGCAAATGATGGCTAATTGGCAGCGATTTTTTGATAGCCCTTGTAGCCAGATACTGGTCACCCAAGAAGATTTAACCGATAGAAAACGTTTTGTCAGCATCCAAGAAACCATTAAAATTCAATTGGCCAACGGTATACTGCCTATCGTTAATGAAAATGACACCGTCACCACTAAAGATCTTACCATAGGCGATAATGACAACCTTGCGGCTTTAGTTGCTCAGGTATGTGAAGCCGACAGTTTATTCATCTTAAGTGATATAGATGGCGTTTTTACCAAAGACCCAAAAATCCATGATGATGCGGTATTAATTCCTAATATTGATAAGATTACTGATGAAATTTATGCCATGGCCGGCACCAGTCGTAATCATTTGGCGACTGGTGGTATGAAAACCAAAATCCAAGCCGCAGAAAAAGCGGTTGAACACGGCATCAATACCTATATTATCAACGGTACCAAAAGTGAGGTATTTAGCTCTCTGTTAGCTAAAGTTAATCCAGGTACTCGTTTTGCCGCAGATAAAGATATTATTCGCGCAAAAAAACACTGGCTCAAACATACCTTAAAAAGCCAAGGTATCATTAGCCTAGACCCAGGCGCCGTTAATGCCTTAGTTAATAAAGGCGCCTCTCTATTACCTGCTGGCATAAAATCGGTAACAAAAGAATTCAAAGCCGGCGATGCGGTCGAGCTTATTGATGCACAAAATAATGCCGTAATCGCGAAAGGTATTTCGTTATATAGCTATCATGATTTAAAACGAATTATGGGTAAACATAGTAACGATATCAGCACTATTTTAGGCCATGACCAAGGTGATGTAGTAGTACACCGCGATGATATGGTTATTTTATAAAGAGCATGGTAAAGAGCCTTATAAGCCACTTTATAATTACCCATAAATACTTAAAACAACTTTTCGAAAGAGTAGCAAGATGACCGACTTTAATATCGCCACCATGGCACACAAGGCTAAAATAGCCAGCAGAGTTGCGGCACAACTTAACAGCAGTAAAAAAAACACCTTGTTAAATGCCCTGGCCACGGCTATTGAAAATAATAGCGACATTATTATTAAAGAAAATAGTAAAGATATTGCCGCCGGTAAAGAGAAAGGTTTATCAGCAGCCATGCTTGATCGACTGGTATTAACAGCGCAAGGCATTAAAGAAATTGCTGCCGCTATACGTGAAATTGTTGCCTTAGCCGATCCTATCGGTGGTATTGATAAGCTCTCATTACGCCCGAACGGTATTCAAGTCGGTAAAATGCGTATCCCTCTTGGTGTTATTGCCATGATTTACGAAGCACGGCCCAATGTTACCGCCGAAGCTGCCGCTTTATGTATAAAGTCGGGTAATGCGGTGATTTTACGAGGTGGCTCAGAGGCAATTCACTCCAACTTAGCAATTGCTCACTGTTTGCATCAGGTATTAATTGCTCATGATGTCGATGAAAATATTGTCAGTGTGGTACCGGATACCAGTCGTAGTGTTATTGAGCAATTGTTAAAACAAAGCGACACCATAGATCTAGTCATTCCACGTGGCGGCGAAAGTCTTATCCGCTATGTCAGTGAAAATAGTCGTATCCCAGTGATTCAGCACTTTAAGGGCGTTTGCCACTTATACATAGATAAATATGCCGATTTAACGAAAGCAGTTAATATTTTAGTGAACGGTAAAACACAAAAGCCCAGTGCTTGTAATGCCTTTGAAACGGTCTTAGTACATGGAGATATCAGTGCCGACTTTTTGCCATTAGCGGCTAAGGCACTTGAAGAGGCGGCACAAGTGAAAATACATGCCTGTAAAAATAGTATTGGTTATTTTGCTCATGCTGAATTAGCAACCGAAGAAGATTATCAAGCCGAGTATTTAGCGCAAGAAATCGCCGTTAAGGTGGTCCGTAGTTTTGATAAGGCCATTAGCCACATCCATGAGTTTACCTCTGATCATACTGAAGTAATTATCAGCCAAGATATTTCGCGTAGCCAAGCATTTATTCGCCAAATAAATTCCTCGGTAGTGATGGTCAATGCCTCTTCACGTTTTTCAGATGGTAATCAATTAGGTTTAGGCTCGGAAATAGGCATCTCAACCAGTAAATTACATGCGTACGGTCCTATGGGGCTCGAAGCATTAACCACAGAGAAATTCGTCGTTTTTGGTGATGGCCAAGTACGAGCATAAATAATATATAACAAATATATATAACAAATACTATATAACAAAGACAGCCACTTTAATTTTAAGCCTATGAGTTAAGAAATAGCAGCTAAAATCTAAAGGGTTATGCAACTATAACGATGGCTGTCTTAGTTAATTCTAGAAAATGAACATGTTCTGGTTAACGGGCTAAGGAGCACTGTTACCACACAACGGACATTAGCTTTTAATCTGTAACGTTGATTTGGATTAGCTTTTGTATCGATAACGCCGTTTTAAGCGGTAAATTGCAGTTGGCTAAAATTAGTGCGGAACGAACGAAAGCCAACTGTTTTTCGTCCGTTTGAACAACTTATAGAAAAAAATCACCAGACACCCACTCAAAATAATTAATACATAAGTTCAATAAATCATCGTTTCTTATTTACATTGAGCAGAGTTTTCTTTGATTTTTATGGTGTCGAATAGAATATTAATAACAATGGACAAAAACAGAGAATTCATCAAATTAAAGACACAACTAGCCTTAAGTGAGTAATTTATCCCGATGAGTTATATGGATTATTAAGCAAGTAACTTTTGGCAAATTGACACCGTAGCGCGTTTCTTTAAATGTTGATGCTGACAAAAATCCGTTAGTGCTTGTGTCCTTCCCACGGCACCATGAAAACATTGTCTAAATTGTGTAGTTAATACTAACCAGTTTTGGGTACTAATGCCTAAGCGGGTTAATATTTCAGGTTGGGCTTTGTCAATATAACCGCGTTTATCGGCTCGAATACAGCGACCTGTTACATCAAGTAATTGTATATAGTCACTTAATTCAAACGGTAAACCTGTAGGCATGTTCTTTCTTGGATTGCCAATAAAGGGCAGTAGTTGTTGGGCTTGTTGCCCTTTAATCGCGGCTTTTATCCGTCGTTGAATACTGGTGTAGTTCGATGTTTCTGGGGTTTTAGCACTCTTAGCTCTAATTGGATTTAAATCAACATAAGCCATACAGGCTATTAACGCGGCTTCATCAAGCAAGGCTTGAGATTTAAAACGTCCTTCCCAAAACCTGCCGGTACACCCATCTTCAAGATTGGCTTGTTTAGCAATGGTTTCATTTAAAATACGCATAAACCAACTGATATCCATCAGGCGCTGACGATAAACCTTGGCGGTTTCGTTTACAACCTGTTGTAGCGTGTCAATGAGTGGCTCACCCCGTAAATATTGTTGCGTTAGCAAGGTCCCTTTAAATAACCGATGCCAACGGCTAATCACTTCATGCATTGTCCATGACTTAGCTTGCTGCTCATCAATAAATAATACCAAATGGGTATGATTACTCATGACCGCATAAGCACAGACATCAATAGCAAAAACGTCACTTAACTCCTGTAATTTATCGGCGACCCAAGCACGTCGATGTTCATAACTTTGCCCGGTGTGTTTATCTTCACCACACAGATATGCCCGCCGAACACAACGAGATACACAATGATAATAAGGCGTGTCAACTAAGCTTATTTGTTGTTTTCTTGCCGTGGCCATAATAACTCTCAATGGAAATTTATTGATGATTATTTAAGCATAGTAGAGTCACTCATTATTTCCATTTGAGTGGGTGTCTGTTATATTTTTAGGTGTCTGTTATATTTTTTTTGAGTGGGTGTCTGTTATATTTTTTGTTATATTTTTATATTTTTAATAGGCATAACGCCCCATTAAGCGGCAAATTGCAGTTGGCTAAAATAAGTGAGGCACGAACAAAAAGCCAACTGTAATTTGTCCGTTTGAATGGCTTGTTAAGGCGACTAATCTATAGCTGGAATGAAGTTCTCTTTCTCTAGTATCTGAATAAGACTCCTCATTAGAAAGTTATTCATGAAACTAACGTAATAAGTTCGACCATTCTCTTTTAATGGTCTAATAAACCCAGATTCTTTCATCTTTGATAGAAGATGTGTTCTCTGTCGACTAGTTAAACCTTCAAGTGCTTCATCAAGTTCACTTGCCTTGAAGCTTTGTTTTAATATTCCTATATTCAAAACCTTTGCTTCTTCTTTATTAAGATATCCTCTTTCCGCACCTAAGCTAATAGTAGGCACTAGAATATTCTTATATAGAAAGTCAAAATCTAGCAGTTTATTAACTTTAGTTACTTCTTCTAAAATTCCGGTTAATACGTAGTCACACCAATTTAATAAGCTTTCATCAGTACCTAAATCAGCTTCAGACAAACGTTCATAATACTTGTCTCTATCATTGCAAAAGACTGCCGTTGGGTTAATAATCTTTCCATCTTTGACATTGAAACCATACTTAATCATTAAAGCATAAGTAAGCAATCTTACGACTCTGCCGTTACCATTTCCAAAAGGGTGAATCCAAGTGAACCTATGGTGTGCTATAGCAGTTTTTAATAAATCGTATTTATCCGCTCCATCTTGATTGATAAAGTCAATAAATTCGTCCATATACGATTGAACTTGAATATGATCCGGTGGCGTATGATCAGACTGAGATATTTCTACATTCCAAGTTCTATAAGCACCTGGAGTTCGATCGCCTTCGTCGGTTAATTCTCCAACGACTAACTGGTGCAACTGTTTAATAAAGTGGTGAGTGAATTCAGTCCCCTCACTAATGCTATCTTCAATAAATTCCATAGCAGCTTCAACATTTGCAATCTCTGAAAACCTTTCGTTCGATCTTTCTTTATTTTCGATTTTTCTTTCAATATATTCTGAAATCGTAGTTCTATTTCCTTCAATCCTTGCAGACCCCACACTCTCCAAAATATGAAATATATGTTTTAATTGAAAAAATATCCAAGGGGCTGTTGTACCTTGTAATTTTAATTTTCTTAAATGATTTAACTCAATCAAAGAATCTGTCAACTCAGAATCAAAACTTGGACTAACCACTCTGAGGTTAAACTCGTTTCTGCTATTCATTTATCTACACCAAAGCCACATAAGTGATTGTTTTTATAATTAATTAAGCACACACACATAAAGCATTAACTACAAAACAACCCGTTCAATAACTACATAATAGTAGATCTACTAACTACATACAAAGACTTTGTTCATTACTACAGATATATGATTAATACAGTGGAATATGAGAGAGCTTTAACAGCTTATTACTGAGCCGGCTCAGTAACATGACATAAAATATTTATTAGAAAATATATCGCAAATATTTTTAAGCTAACTTCCGCAAAGCGCACCAAGTTGAGTTAGAAACACAACCTAAAATATTCTACTCAATTATTTTAATTATCATGCAACTATAGCTTGGTGATAAAAAATTAGGCTGGTAGATGTGTTCAATTCCTTACTATCAATAGCTATTAATAATCAAGAAAGATTATCATCTTTGAAGCTATTATTACCCTATATTAAAGACTCCTCTTAATGAACACGTCGAGCATTAGGTTTTTGTTTTACTACGCTCAATGCTAGGCGATCAGCCCATTCCCCGCGGTGTTGTCGCTGACAAGCTTCCTCACTATCAAAGTGCACACTCTGTTTAATATTTTTAACCACTACGCCCACTTTTAATAATTGCTTTTGAATACTCAAGCGTAATACTTCATCTTGCTGCTCTGCTTTCATCGCAGCCACTTCTTCATCGGTATTAAACACACAAGTGATCACTAAGCTGGCCGGAAAATTAGTGTAATTCGCCCTATGGGTTAACCAAACAAAACCGGCAACGTCATGCAAAGAAGACTCACATGCAACCGTTAACGCTTTACAGACATTATTATCAATTTTTTGATTGGTTTTACTTAATTTCATTATAGAGACCCTTGAATTTTCGAGATTATTTTTGCCATTTTAACTGACAAAGTCTTGTGAATCACTGATTAACTGAGTATGCTACGCGACCTTTTTCTTCCAGGTATTCTCATAGGTATTAATGATGATAGGTTTCGATTACGGTACGTCTAATTGTAGTGTCGCCACTATGCGCAACGGCCAACCCCACATTATTCCTTTACTCGGTAATAAGTTAGGTAATGAGTCATACATTGCTTCTAATCTATATGCGCCAAGTCGCGATGTTATTAGTAGTTGGCTATCGCAACAATTAGCGGCGCCACAACAAGCAGACTATATTGCTGAGCGTAGACATCAGCTACAAAAAGGCCAATCGGCACTACGCGAGTTAAAATTTGACGGTATCTCCAGTGAATTACTCTTTGGTAAAAGCGCCTTAACACAATATCTTCAAGATCCAGAAGAAGGCTACTACATCAAATCGCCGAAATCATTTTTAGGTGCTAGTGGTTTAGCAAACACACAAATTCAATTTTTTGAAGATATTGTCGCTTGCATGATGAGCAATGTAAAAAATCTCACCGAGCAAGCCTTACAAAAAGAAGTGACCCAAACGGTTATCGGTCGCCCGATTAACTTCCAAGGTTTACATGGCGAGGAAAGTAACCGACAGGCCATTAGTGTCTTAACTAAAGCGGCAAAACGTGTTGGTTTTAAAGATGTTGAGTTTCAATATGAACCCGTCGCTGCAGGTTTTGAATTTGAAGCATCTCTTACTAAAGAAACTCGGGTATTAGTGGTAGATATTGGTGGTGGCACCAGCGATTGTTCAATGTTACTAATGGGCCCAGATTTCGTTGAACATGATAATCGTAACGAGCATCTGCTCGCGCATGCAGGTGTTCGTGTTGCCGGTAATGACTTTGATATTCAATTAGCCTTGCAAGGTATCATGCCAAGCTTGGGCATGAACAGTTTACTAAAAACAGGTAAACCTATGCCCAGCGCAAACTTTAGACAAGCTCTGGCAATCAATAATATTAATGCACAAACCGAGTTTTATAGCGCCAAAAATAGACGTGAACTAGAACTATTAAGCCTAGATGCGCAAGAAAGCGAGTTGGTGTCACGTTTACTAACTGTCCACGATCACAAACTCAGTTATCAACTAGTCAATGCCGCTGAGCAAGCCAAAATTGGCTTATCTGATCATGAAGAGCAAATCATTCATCTAGATGATATTCATGAAAACTTAGCGATAACTGTCTCTCGAGCAATGTTAAAACAAGCAAATATTCGAACTCTCGATCAGATAGCTCAGTTGATGACATCGGCCGTGGCAGAAGCCCAATGTCAGCCTGATGTTATTTTTGTTACCGGCGGTACAGCAAAATCACCGGTGCTGAGTGAGTTTTTACAGCAACAAATGCCTGGCATCCCACTGATTGTCGGTGACCATTTTGGTAGTGTCACCTCAGGCTTAGCCCGCTGGGCTGAACGTATTTATAAGTAAATACGTAAGAAATTGACAATAAAAAACCAGTACGAATAATGATATTCGTACTGGTTTATAATAACTCTGATAAATTACTTTAAAAGAATAGTGAGTTAGTTAATTGGCGCAACCAACATAGTGTTTCCCGTAATCGCCACAATAGTACATTGGCTATTACTTTCAATTACCTCAATATCAACATCATCAGCTAAACGCGCCGGCCAATTAAGTCCTGAGTAACGAATACTACCACTAGCTTTGGTAATATCATCACTTACCGGTACTTGCAAACCTATCATATCGCTGGAATCATCGGTTTTGCTGCGGGAGTTTTGCATCTTCTTTAACGGCTTCCACAGCAACAAGGTAATAACAGCAGATAATACCCCAACCACCAATATTTCATTTTGCCAACCGTCAATAAGTCCGACACTGATTAACACCCCAGTGAGAGCGCTGGCGATAGCAAAGAATAATAACGGGCCACTTAAGCCCATAATACCTAACTCAAGCACTAGACTTAAACCCGCGATGGCATACCAGATAAGTTGATGGTTTTCTAAAAAGGTCTGCATATTAATATAATTCCTTACCTTTAACTCTTAGCAACATTAAAGCTTTAAACTACTCGATACCGCAATCGCTTGGGCAACAGTATTGGCAATGTTATCACCGGTTTTACCATCGGTTAGCACTATAGTACTTTCATTCGCTATGGCAAGATGCGCCTTAATAGCATCTTGCGCTAAGGTCAAGGTTACCGCCGCTCGACCTTGTTCAGTATTGGCGACATTACCCACCACCTCTAAGGCACTAGCATCGGCTTCAGCCACTAAACGTATCGCTTCAGCTTTACCGGTTGCCTCTAATATTTGTGATTCTTTAGTGGCTTGTGCCGCTAATACTTGCTCTGCTTTTGCCGCTTCTGCATCTAAAACACGCGCTTGTTTTAAACCTTCAGCTTCGGTAATGGCGGAGGTTTTAACCCCTTCAGCGGTTAAAATCACCGAACGTTTTTCTCGCTCTGCCGTCATTTGTTTTTCCATATCTTCACGAATGGTTTGCGGCGGGGTGATATCTTTAATTTCATAACGCGTCACCATAACGCCCCAAGGTGCGGTCGCTTCAGTCATAGCACCTAAAATTTGCGCATTGATAGCATCACGATTTTGGAAACATTCATCTAACTCCATCGAACCAATAGCATTACGCATTGAGGTCATGGCAAGTTGCACAACGGACGTTTTATAATCGGTAATGTTATTGGTCGCGGCAGCGGCATCGATAACTTTCATAAACAAAATACCGTCTATATCCAAGGTGATATTATCTTTGGTGATGGCTGGCTGAGAGATTATTTCTAACGATTGCTCTTTTAAATTTCGATCAGCCGCCACTGTTTGTACGTAAGGAATAAGAAAATTTAAACCCGCCGATAGGGTTTTGGTGTATTTCCCTAAGGTATAAACAACATAGCCACGGTTTTGCGGCACAAAATAGACACCCTTTTTTAGGGTGTATAAAATAACAATCGTCACCCAGACAAGCGGGTTAGTGAGTAAGCTTAACAAGATATTGTCCATAAATAAATTTACCTTCTAATGATATGAATTTAACTGAGAATTATTTCTGATCACACGTTAATTGACTGTTAACTGCAAAGCAAGTTATTTCTAGCTAGGCTCTTGGTTACACTGTTCTTTTTGCCTGTATGATATTAAAGGTTTACTAGCAACCAGCGCACACGTTAATACGGTCTGCCTCAAGCTGTCTTTTTATCACTGACCACTTATTGTTCACCTTTAAGTCACTGGCTCTGGTTATATCTCAGAAGAAAAAATGCCCGCTATCGGCTAGTTTTATTTAAGAGAAAACTCTATGATGGTGGACATTAATAAGCCAAAACACTAATACTCATGTCAGAAATTAATAAATATTCAAAAACAATCACTTTAGACGAATCACAACCTGCTTCACAAGCCATGCTATATGCCATTGGTTTGACCGAAGAAGACATGAAAAAAGCTCAGGTTGGTATTGTTTCTACCGGATGGGAAGGAAACCCGTGCAACATGCACTTAAACGACCTGGCTAAACAGGTCAAAACCAGCGTAAAAGCAGCTGACTTGGTGGGCTTAATATTTCACACCATCGGGGTAAGTGATGGTATTGCCAATGGCACTGAGGGCATGAAATATTCGCTGGTTTCCCGTGACATCATTGCTGATTCTATCGAAACGGTCGCTGGCGCTCAGTATTATGATGCCATTGTGCCAGTGGTTGGCTGTGATAAAAACATGCCCGGGGCTATGATTGCTTTAGCGCGTTTAAATCGTCCGGCTATTTTAGTTTATGGCGGTACTATCAAAGCAGGAAAGTGGAAAGGTGAAGACTTGAACATTGTTTCTGCTTTCGAAGCTTACGGCAAAAAATTACAGGGCGTGATCACTGACGAAGATTATAAGGGTATCATTCAAAATGCTATCCCCGGCGCTGGCGCCTGTGGTGGCATGTACACGGCTAATACCATGTCTTCCGCCATTGAAGCGTTAGGCATGAGTCTACCCTACTCGTCTTCCAACCCAGCGGTTAGTGATGAGAAAAAAGTTGAATTGACCAAAGTGGGTGCTGCCATCAGAAACTTGATGGAAAAAGACATCAAACCAAAAGACATTATGACCAAAAAGGCCTTTGAAAATGCCTTGCGCATCATCATGATTTTAGGCGGTTCCACCAACGCCACTATGCACATGATTGCCATGGCGCGTGCCTGTGGCGTTGACTTAACCCTAGATGATTTCCAAGCTATGGCTGACAAGACCCCCTTCTTGGCCAACTTAAAGCCATCGGGTGAATACTTGATGCAAGATTTACATGCGATTGGCGGCATTCCGGCAGTAATGAAATATTTATTGGCTGAAGGTTTATTGCACGGCGATTGTTTGACCGTTACTGGTAAAACAATCGCGGAAAATCTGGCTGATGTACCTGGTCTGCCCGCAGGCCAAGATATCATCCGACCTATTGATAATCCTTTGAAAGCAACGGGTCACTTACAAATTCTTTATGGTAACCTGGCGGTTGAAGGTTCGGTAGCAAAAATCACCGGTAAAGAAGGCGAAATATTTGAAGGTCCGGCCAGAGTTTATGAAGATGAATTTGCCGCCATTAAAGGTATCTCAGCAGAGGTACAAAAAGGTGATGTGATTGTTATTCGTTATTCTGGACCCAAAGGTGGCCCAGGTATGCCAGAAATGCTTAAACCCACTTCCGCAGTAATGGGTGCTGGCCTTGGCAATGACGTGGCTTTAATCACCGATGGTCGATTTTCCGGTGGTTCTCACGGTTTTGTTGTTGGCCATATTACCCCAGAAGCTTCTGAAGGCGGCTTGATTGGTTTGGTACAAAATGGTGACATTATCCGCATTGATGCTATCTCGAACACTTTAGAGCTAAAGGTCGATGAGGCTGAAATCGCCAAGCGAAAAGCAGCTTGGGTAAAACCTGCTTACCGGGCAACCAGCGGCGTACTAAGAAAATATATCGCCACAGTAAAATCAGCATCGCTGGGCTGTGTTACCGATGAAATAGACTAATTCGCGTGATAGGTTTGCAGCACCTGATGCTTTATCGGCTCAGGTGCTCGCTGATAGCAGGCCCACCATCGAGGGTTACGCTTTGGCTATGAATGCGACCAGTACCCTAAAGTTAGACCTGCTTACCCTTGTCCAGCGAGCAGCTTCGATATCTCAACAAACCCAGAGTATGCTCACCACAACAAGGCGAATTGAAAAAGATATTGTCTGAAGTGGTCAAGTAATATTAACATTGGCGCAATAGCGTCTAATGTTAACTAATAGTAATCAGTAAATTAGTTAGCTTATATAAGTACAACAATAATCCACTAAGGTTTTAGCTTTGATCTCAAAGGAGCTATTAGCTTCAACGTTAAAAGATTGTCCGGCGCTGATACTTTGCCAATCACTGGCACCGCTAAGTAAAACTTCACACTCTCCGGCGGTAATTTCCATCAGTTCTTGTTCATTGGTGGCAAACTTATAATCACCTGGCATCATAATGCCTAAGGTTTTAAAACTACCATCACTAAAGGTAATTTTACGGCTGGTGACTTTGCCATCGAAATAGACATTGGCGGCTTTGCTTATGGTAACTTGTTTGAACTCTGACATAGGTTTGTTCCTTGTTAAGACGTTTTTAATGTTCGGCAATTAATAGCAAAATTTTCACTTATACCAAATTGATTAAGTTCTTTCCCACTCAGCGAGAGATAAAAGGCTTAGAGGCAAGGCATTGTTTGAAGAGAATGGTTATTCCCTTCTCAAAAATCAATAACGCAGCGTGTAAGCCTTTTAAACTCGCCCTTGGGAGCTTACTCGATGCCCACTAACTTCGTTAAATTCATTTGATTTAGAGTGACTAAACCGAAACGAGTTTGCCTAATTATTGAACATCGAGTATAGCTCTGAGTTGGGAAGAAATTTAATCAAATTGGTATTAAATATCCAGGCAATAAAAAACGGCATTGACGTTGAATTCAGCTGCCGTTTTTAGTTACTTATACTCGCTCTACTTCAAGATACGAGTATTATTTTGCACTAGCAATTTTCTTCATATCTTTCATGTAACCACGCAATTTTTTACCAATCACTTCAACACCATGACTGCGAATAGCTTCGTTTACTTCAATTAAACGAGCATTATCAACATTATTTGAGCTATCTTTGAACCCTTCGCCTAATTCTTCAAGGGTTAATTTTTGCGTAAAATCTGCAAGCAAGGGTACTGCTGCATGGGTAAATAAGTAGTTGCCATATTCGGCAGTATCAGAAATAACCACGTTCATTTCGTATAGCTTGTTACGCGCAATACAGTTAGCAATTAATGGTGTTTCATGCAGTGACTCGTAATAAGCCGACTCTTCAACAATGCCAGCCTCAACCATAGCTTCAAAAGCAAGTTCAACGCCGGCTTTGATCATAGCAATGACGAAAATTCCCTTGTCGTAATACTCTTGTTCAGTAATTTCTGTTTCGCAATCAGCGGCTAATTCAAAGGTAGACTCAGCAGTTTCTGCACGCCATGTTAATAAGTTAATATCATCATTAGCCCAATCTGCCATCATAGTTTTCGAGAAGTGACCTTCAATAATATCATCCATATGTTTTTCAAATAACGGACGTAAAATCACTTTTAATTCTTCTGACATATCAAAGGCTTTTATTTTCGCCGGGTTTGATAATCTGTCCATCATGTTAGTGATGCCACCATGCTTAAGACCTTCAGTAGTTGTCTCTAAGCCGTATTGTAATAATTTACGCGCATAAGCTGCATCCATGCCTTGGGCGACTAATTGCTGGTGACCTAATACCGCAGCCGTTTGCAACATACCACAAAGAATGGTTTGCTCACCCATTAAGTCAGACTTAACTTCAGCAATGAATGATGACTGTAAAACACCCGCTCTATCACCACCAGTGGCACTGGCATAAGCCTTCGCAATGGCTAAACCGTTACCTTGTGGATCATTTTCTGGATGAACGGCGATAAGTGTTGGTACACCAAAACCACGTTTATACTCTTCACGTACTTCAGTACCTGGACACTTAGGCGCCACCATAACCACGGTGATATCAGGGCGAACTTGCATGCCTTCTTCAACAATATTAAAACCATGTGAGTAAGACAGCGTAGCGCCTTGCTTCATCAACGGCATGACCGCAGTAACGGCAGAAGTATGTTGTTTGTCAGGTGTTAGGTTTAATACTAAATCGGCTTGCGGAATCAATTCTGCATAGTTGCCAACAGTAAAACCATTTTCAGTAGCCCACTGCCATGATTGACGCTTCTCGCTGATCGCTGCATCACGTAGCGCATAAGAAATATTTAAACCAGAATCACGCATGTTTAAACCTTGGTTTAAACCTTGTGAACCACAACCAACAATAACAATGTTCCAGTCTTTGATGAAGTTACAGCCATCACTGAATTCTTCACGTTGCATAAAACGACATTGGCCTAATTGACCTAACTTTTCACGTAGGCTTAAGGTATTGAAATAATTGCTCATGTTGATTCCTTTAAATTTTGTTCTGGATATTAGTTAAAAACAAAGTCAGCTTTCTGACGATACTTTTTACCATGTTTTTTACCATGTAAACATCATAACCTAGCCTTCTTGTTGCAAAAAGTGATATATTCGCACCATCACGTTGCGTTTTTTGCAACGAACTATATAAATATACCTGCGCGATTAAAATCACGCCTACGGAAAGTCATGGATCAAAAAGCACTAGCGATGTTTAGCCATTTGAGCCAAAGTTTACACTTTGCTAAAACGGCACGTGCTCATCACATTAGCCCATCCACACTGAGTCGGGCAATTCAACGACTGGAAGATGAAGTCGGCGGTGAGTTATTACATCGCGACAATCGCACTGTGGTACTTACCGATATTGGCAAAAAATTCAAAATTTATGCCGAGCAACAGCTTGAGCAATGGCATAGTTTTAAGCAATCTCTTGCTGAAAAACAAATTGAGCTAACCGGGAAACTTCATATTTACTGTTCGGTTACCGCGGCGTACAGCCATTTACCGCCCTTGCTGGAACGATTTCGTGCTCGCCATCCTTTGGTAGAGATCATGTTAACCACGGGTGATGCTGCTGATGCCCTGGAACAAGTACAAAATCAATCCGTTGATTTTGCTATCGCTGCCGCACCAGAGCAGTTACCTCGTAGTGTTTACTTTCATCACTTAGATACCATAGCCATGGCGGTGATTGCGCCAACTATGGCGTGTAAAGTACAGCAGCAGCTGAGTGAAAACGTACTTACTTGGTCAAAAATTCCGATAATTTTGCCCGAACATGGTGCCGCTCGAAAACGATTTGAACTCTGGTATCGTAAAAAACAGCAAGGCAAACCTATGATCTACGCCACGGTTTCAGGACATGAAGCCTTGGTCAGTATGGTTGCTTTAGGTTGTGGCGTTGGCATAGTGCCGCAAGTGGTGGTGGATAACAGCCCGGTAAAAGATAAAGTGAGAAATCTCGCGAATATCGGCGAAATAGAGCCGTTCGAACTTGGCGTTTGTTGTTTGAATCAATCAAAAGCCCAGCCACTCATTAAAGCCTTTTTTCAGGCGATTTCTTAACATACCCAGCTTAAATCAAACGGCAATTGCGCTGGTTAAGTGACGTAACAACCGATCCATCGCCCGATAAGATAACGCTTCGGTCAAGTGCTTGCGAAGAATTTCTGGCGATTTTTCCATATCCGCTAGCGTACGAGAGATTTTTAAAATTTTATGGTGTGCACGGGTTGATAAACCCAATTTTTCTACCGCTAGCTCTAAAAATTCATTGTCATCAGCAGTTAACTGGCAATATTGTTTCAACTCCCGACTGCTGATATGAGCATTAGCTTTGCCTTGTCTTTGTAACTGAATCGCCCGACAGGCTTGCACTCGCTGTTGTATTTGGACACTTGTTTCATTTTTTTGACTGCTCTGTGCCCAGGTACCGCGAGGTAATCTGGCCACTTCAATTTGAATATCAATTCGATCAAGAAATGGCCCCGATAAACGATTTAAATAGCGCAACACTTGCTCTGGGGTACTGCGCTTATCGTTATAAAAACCCGTAGGGCTAGGGTTCATCGCAGCAATCAGTTGAAAACGTGCTGGAAAACATTGTTTGTGCAAAGCTCGCGAGATAGTGACTTCTCCCGATTCCATTGGCTCACGTAGTACGTCTAATACTTTTCGTTCAAACTCAGGCAATTCATCTAAAAACAGCACGCCATTGTGCGCTAAAGTAATTTCCCCAGGCTTAGGCTGACTGCCACCGCCCACTAAAGCAGCTGACGAAGCCGTGTGATGAGGGGCACGAAACGGTCGAGTAAACCAAGAGTTACGAGTAATCTCATGATGGCTAATCGATTGAATAGCAGCGACTTCTAGTGCTTCTTGCTCGGTCATTGGCGGTAGAATTCCTGCTAAACGACTGGCTAACATGGTTTTCCCTGTTCCCGGCGGACCGATAAACAATAAATTATGACCCCCACTGGCGGCCATTTCTAAAGCACGTTTTGCCAAGGGCTGGCCCATGACATCACTCATATCTAACCCTTGTCCACCCAACTCTTCGGCAATGAGCTGTTCAGTAACCAAGGGTAAAACTTTTTGACCGGCAAAGTGTGGAAACAACTGGGTTAAATGGCTAATGCCATGAATTTTTGCTTGCTTGACCCAACTAGCTTGCTCGGTGTTTTGCATGGGAATTATCAAGGTTCGCTGACTTTGACTACATGCCATAGCGACAGGGATTTCACCAACAATGGCTCTGAGTTCACCCGATAAAGCCAATTCACCGGCAAATTCATATTGGGATAAATCCACTGGTGGTAACTGCTCGGACGCCGCGAGAATACCAACAGCAATAGGTAAATCAAAGCGGCCGCCTTCCTTGGGTAGGTCGGCCGGTGCTAAGTTGATAGTGATGCGCTTAGCGGGAAACTCATAGCCGCAGTTGATAATGGCACTACGTACTCGATCTTTTGCTTCTTTTACCGAGGTTTCTGGTAAACCAACAATATTGAATGCCGGCAGGCCATTCGCTAGGTGAACTTCAACAGTAACGAGAGGAGATTCAAGACCAACTCGAGCTCGACTATACACACAGGAAAGTGACATAAAAGTTCCATTTTATTGATTCCATTTTTCCAGTGTAGTTCAAATATGATGAAATGGGTTTATTACCTATTGTCGATTAGCACACAAAAAAGCTATAACAAAAAAACTTGCACATAGGATTAGAGCTATGGTACTAATTTAATAAGTAAGCGACGCTGAACATAAAAATAACAAAAATTAGACGACGCAAAATAAATCCAGTAAAGAGATAAAATGCATAAATTCAACTCAATTATTATTAACCTTCTCGTCGTGGTGATTATTAGATCATCTCGAGGGTTTTGTTGAGCGAAAGAAAAATATGCAAACAAATAACAAACCCTCGCTTCGCAAGAACCGAGGGTTTTCTTTTTAGTACTTTGTTACTAAATTTTATTATGCATTTTATTAAAATATAAAACGCTGACAATATAGACATTAACAAGATAACAGTTGGAATCATCATGACCGAGAGTAAAACGCTAACAGGCAGCGCATTATTATTTGAAGTGTTAAAAGAACATGGCGTACAGCACGTTTTTGGCTACCCCGGTGGCGCCATAATGCCGATTTATGACGCTTTATACGACAGTGATGTGAAACATTTTTTATGCCGTCATGAGCAAGGAGCAGCATTTTCTGCGGTTGGTTATGCCCGTGCTGCCGGCAAAGTAGGTGTCTGTTTTGCTACCTCAGGTCCAGGGGCAACAAACTTAATCACTGGTCTTGCCGATGCATTGGCCGACTCAATTCCTATTGTTGCCATTACCGGTCAAGTTCCTACTTCTGCTATGGGTAGTGATGCGTTTCAAGAAATTGACATTTTTGGTTTATCCCTTGCTTGTACTAAGCATTCTTTTCAAGTAACCGATATTAATGATCTTGAAGAAGTTTTATATCAAGCCTTTGAAATTGCTCTGGAAGGTCGCCATGGCCCAGTACTGGTAGATATTCCAAAAGACATACAATTAGCCGCAGTAACTCAACGTTTCGACAAATTATCGCACTTAAAAAACAAGGTTAAATTACCGCTGGCTGATATCAGTAAAGCCCTTGAATTATTAACCCATGCCAAACAGCCTATATTGTACGTAGGTGGCGGTGTCGGTATGGCCAGTGCTATCGATGAAGTTCGAGAGTTTGCTAATAAAACCGGCATGCCAAGTGTCTCAACCTTAAAGGGCTTAGGTGCAATTAACCCTGATAATGACAACTACCTGGGCATGTTAGGCATGCACGGTACTAAAGCGGCCAACATTGCCGTGCAGGAAAGTGATTTATTAGTGGTGGTTGGCGCTCGTTTTGATGACCGAGTTACCGGTAAACTAGATGAGTTTGCTCCACATGCCAAGGTTATTCATTTTGATATTGATACCGCTGAAATTAATAAACGCCGCACCGCTGATGCTGCCATTTTAGGTGATTTAAAAGGCAATTTACCACTACTAACTATGCCGCTAGCAATCAAAGCATGGCAACAGAAAGTACAGCAAATGAAAACTGATTTTGCTTGGCGCTATGATCATCCAGGCGACAATATTTATGCCCCAGCGCTATTAAAAACCGTAAGTGATTTAATGCCAAGTAACACGTGTGTAACCACGGATGTTGGCCAACATCAAATGTGGGCTGCACAGCATATGAGCTTTGATGATCCAAGTAACTTTTTAACCAGTGGCGGCATGGGTACTATGGGTTTTGGTTTACCGGCAGCGATTGGCGCGCAAATATCACGACCGCACGATACCGTTATTGTTATCTCGGGTGATGGCTCAATTATGATGAATATTCAAGAGCTGGCTACTATCAAACGCTACCAAATCCCGGTAAAAATTGTGCTGATTGATAACGCAAAATTGGGTATGGTGCGTCAATGGCAAGACCTGTTTTTTGACGGTAGATTAAGTGAAACAGATTTATCAGATAACCCAGACTTTGTTATGTTATCGAGGGCGTTCGATATAAAATCACAGAAGATCACTAAAAAGAGTGAAGTCAAAGCTGCCATTGAAGAGATGCTAGATCATGATGGTCCTTATTTTTTACAAGTGAAAATTGATGCCACAGAGAATGTTTGGCCATTAGTACCGCCAAATACCGCAAATGATAAAATGATGGAGGGTGTTTAAGATGAATAAGTATCAACTAGTCATTATGGCTGACGATAAACAAGTGGTGCTAGAACGAATTTTACAAGTCACTCGTTATCGCGGCTTCTTAATTAATGCCATGAATGCCGAAGTAAATACCGGTAATAATGTTGCTACTATTACTATGACTGTCAGCAGTGATCGCCCTATTTCTCTGCTTATTGATCAAATTAACAAATTGATCGACATCAAGGATGTCAAAGTAGACGCTAGCCCAACAAAAATACCGCAATGTAGCGCTTAAAAACCAGCAGTGCCATACAGGTTAGCACCAGTAGCATAGCTGAAGTTTTATTAGAAAATGTGCTGACCACTCATATCCTCATCTAGGTATAAGAACATGGCTGGGTAATTTATACTTGGGTATGGCTATTTAATTGCCACGGCGCAAAAAACAGACATGGCTCATCGTAGCGAAGCAATGTTAGCTATGAGCGCTGCTAAAGCTGCGCTTAAGCCAAATAATTAACCGTGTTCTACTTGAGCTTAGTTGATACGTAACGACTCCAATTGATCGCTATGGCGATATATTTTTTAGGCAATACTATGACAGAAACACAGGCACTACTCTCGGCACAAGAAGCAAAACATGCAACGCAACTAGATTACCTTAGACGTATTCTATTAGCGCCAATTTATGATGTTGTGGTTGAAACCGAGTTAACGCAGCTCACTAAATTATCTGCTCGCTTAAATAACCAAATTTATTTAAAACGTGAAGATCAACAAGCTGTGCATTCGTTTAAGTTACGCGGTGCCTACAATAAGCTCAATAGCCTAAGTGAAGAGCAATGTATTCATGGTGTGATTGCCGCCTCTGCCGGTAATCACGCGCAAGGCTTAGCACTGGCGGCCAATAAGTTAGGCATTAAAGCGACCATAGTTATGCCTAAGACTACCCCAGAGATTAAAGTCGATAATGTCCGACGTTTTGGCGCTGAAGTACGCTTAGTTGGTAATAGCTATAATGAAGCACAAACCGCTGCTATTGAGTATGCCAAAGCCGAAAATAAAACCCTTATTCATCCTTTTGATGATATTGAGGTTATTGCCGGTCAAGGCACAGTCGCTAAAGAACTATTACAGCAGTTACCCAATGCCGATGTGGTTTTTATTCCTGTCGGCGGCGGTGGCTTACTTGCTGGCATGGCAGTATATTTAAAACAATTAAGTCCAAGTACAAAAATCATCGGGGTGGAAGCTCAGGACTCAGCTTGTTTAAAAGCTGCCCTTGACGCTGGCAAGCCTGTTGACCTGGAACATGTTGGCTTATTTGCTGATGGTGTCGCGGTTAAACGTATTGGTGCACACACTTTCGAGTTAATCCAGCATTATTGTGATGAAGTCATGACAGTCTCTACCGATGAAATTTGTGCCTCAATAAAAGATATCTTTGAACAAACCCGTGTTATTGCTGAGCCTGCCGGTGCTTTATCATTAGCTGGCTTACAAAAATATTGTCAAACTAGCAAGGGCGACGAAAAACTAGCAGCGATTTTATCCGGCGCGAATATGAACTTTCATACCTTGCGCTATGTCTCCGAGCGTTGTGAACTCGGCGAGAAAAAAGAAGCCATTTTAGCGGTGACTATCCCAGAAGAAAAAGGCAGTTTTAAACGTTTTTGCCAAGCATTAGGCAACCGCACAATTACTGAGTTTAACTATCGCTATTCGGGTAAACCGAGCGCAGAAATTTTTGTTGGTGTCCGTTTAGACGGTAGTGTGCAAGAGCGCCAAGAGTTACTGCAAGGTTTAGTTAGTGCTAACTATCAAGTGAGAGACTTTACCGATAATGAGTTAGCCAAATTACATGTTCGCTATATGATAGGCGGTAAAAATCCGAGTAATGCAGAAGACAGTAAAAAAGAGCGACTATTTAGTTTTGAATTTCCTGAACATCCAGGCGCCTTAGAGAAATTCTTAGATGCTATGGGTGAACATTGGAATATCACGCTATTTCATTATCGTAATCATGGCGCAGCTTTTGGGCAAGTACTTGCCGGCTTTGATCTAGATAAAAATCAGCAAGAGGCATTTTTTAAACACCTTGATGCACTGGGTTATCAATGGCAAGAAGAAAGCGATAACCTTGCCTATCAAACCTTTTTAAATTAACTATGCTGCTATCGCTAGCTTAATCGTTGTATTTAACTCAACCGATATCCACCGGCAATAGCAAGTCTATTGCCGGTGAATTAAACGCAACCGTTAGTCAAAAATCGGCTAGCGTAACATCTACCCAGATTATTTAATTAGACCAATGGATACGAATTATTTTCCATTCACCCTGTTGTTTTTCTAAGACCAGCGTCTCCATGCTTTGGTAATTACGCTCTTTTCCTTTGAACATCCCTGTAGTTTGACTACGAAACATTGATACCGCGGTGTTACCCATAACCTTGACATTATGCTCTAATGTTTTGCTATTTACTGCTGCTAGATATTTCATATCTGACAACATATGATGACTGGCATATTCATCAGCCGAGCGCTCTACTCCGCCCCCTTCAAATATTTGTACATCGTCTGCCAGTAACTGCCGAGCAGTAACTTTATCGCCAGACTTTAGTGCCTGATGAAAACGCTGAACCACCTTAGCCGCCATGGTATCGACGCCGATAAACATACTAGACTTTGTCTGTGCTTTTTTAGCATCGTCATGGGCATAAGCGGTCGGTACCAGGGCCGAAAATAGTACGGTGAAACATAGTAATTTATAACTTTTCATAGCTTCTCTCTTTTGTGTGAATTTTTAATTTTTATTTAATAATCAGGTCCAACGACAGTAGTAAGCCAAGTGGTGGTCAGTAAAATTCCCAAGGCTAAAATCATCTCCCATTGAATAGAGCGAGCTAGGGCTTGTTTACCCTGCTCATTTTTTATTAGTTTAGCGACCAAGTTAAATTTATGCTGCGCAGCGATCAACAATATGCCCATGACTAAAGCAAGTTTTAATAAAAAACTTTGCCCATAACTTGTAAAAAACAAGCTAGCTATTGAGCCAAACAGTTGATAAGCCACCATCAAGCCACAAAGTATCAAGAGCGAAACAATATAGCTGGCATAGTAGCCAAACTGCTGCATAACATCATGTAAAACAGGTGCAGATAAAGCTCCACAGGCTTTCCACAGCGGCCAAAGTGAGCCTAGCCAGCAGAAAACGAGTAGCACATGTAAATTCAATAACAATTGCCAAGCCAAATTCATCTCGGCGGTATGACCAATAACACTGAACGAACGCACCAGTAGTAAAGCACTTAAGATAAAAGTAACTAAAAATATCCGACGATATTGCCCAGTTGCTATGCCTTTAGACACTGAAATTAATGCCAGTATAAAGCCGGCAAGGCGATATAAAAGTGACTCACCAGCATTTGATTGCCACAACAAGGAGTTATAAAAGGCGTCAAAAACACCTGATAGCCCTGCTTCGGCAAAAGCCCCTACTTGCATAAAGAAATTCAAAATTGTGCCAAAAACACCGAGTAAGAGCAGAAGTTGACAGTGCCGCCGTAAATTGAATGGGTAACCTCGTTTGATAACTAACCAATAGATGAAAATACCACCAACAGCACCAGATATGCCAATGTATATCATTAGTTTACTGATAATAATTGCGATGTCCCAAGGTGATATTTCCATGTTAACTGCTCCTAATGATTATGCTGACCATTAGATGGCTTTTCTTTATGGTTGTTCATTACCTTGGTAGCTGCCCCATGAACCATAAAGGTAAATTTTCCTTTCATTTTATGAGCATCCATGCCCATAACAGTCCAATTAACTTGGTAGTTGCTGCTCGGTAAATTGGGTAAAACAAGCTTATAAGAGCTCGCTGCTGTGGTTGAAGGTTTAAACTCAATGGGCAGCAGAGCACCACTTTTATCGGCCAGGGTAAGTTTCACTAAGCGAACATCCTTAGTAAAAACCAACTGCAACACTTTTGGACTTGCCATTAACATAGCGCCGTCTTTTGGTAATGAAGTTTTTAAGCCGGCATGTGCTAATACCGATGAAGAAATAAATAATAAAGTAATCGTAAGTAATAATTTAATGGTATTCATGTGTGTTCCTAGGTGTTGTTTAACAAGGTAAACGTACTGCCATAACGTGCAGTTTTATAAGTAATGTCAGTGCTAATATTGCTTTAAAGAGCAATAAAAAACATGGCGACAAGGCAAGTTATCAAATATGGGTTGATAACCTATTTTTTCAAAAGCTACTATTAAAAATAGCAGAGTTTTCTTTAGAAAAACTTTGAATTGACGTAGCCGTCAAGGTGCCTGAGGTAATACCAATCGGACTAATATATTGCTCTGTTTGGTATGAGCTAGCGCAGTAAATGAACCAAATTCTGGACACATTTATGCTCTATTTAACTCAATATTGGCGGTCGGTATAGGGAGGTTAGGTATTGGCTCAGAGCTGATGTGGTAATGCAGTGAATCTTCGAAGCAGAGGCCATATTAAACTCTGTTTGAGCAGTTTGGCTCAATGCTGCAAATGTTGAGCAACCAGCAATTAAACATTCACAGTCATTGGTGCAGCAATCATTCGTTGCAGTTGCACTATCACTCGCCATTTGCTCAGCATTGTCAGCCATCATGGCCATATCATGAGATTGTTGCTGCATTGTCACTTCATTCATATTCATCATATTCATCATATGATAAGGCATAAGGGTAGACGCCATGACTTGACCGATAAAGGTCAAACACAGTAGTAATACCATTAAGGCTTTAGTGAACGTTGGTAACATGGTAACTCACGAAGAATAAGAATCACTTTTATGTTACACAAAAAATCACGTCATTCAAGCAACTTTTTTCGGTAATAGGTCAATTTATAGCTTATAAACGCTAATTCATTAAAGCTAAATCATAACTAAATCTAATCAAAACAGCAGCTAAACAGTTATCCAATAGCGGAGTTGAAAATATTATTTATACCCTCAAAATTCACTGCCCAGCGAGACATTAATCGCTGCGATTACTGCTAATTAATCAATATTACTCAGCTGGCAAGGCGGCATCAATTTTCTTCAACGAGCGTAAAAACAAACCTAAGCCACCCATTACCAAAACTAAGATAACAATTAAATCAAATGACGTCATGGTGCTAAAGCTAAGACCCAGCCAATGGGATTTTTACTGTTATAAAAAAAATACCAACACCAAACATAAACGGGAACATCACCATACCACTGGTGATGCTGTAACTACCGCCCATAGCCGAAAAGCCCTTATTTATTAACTAGTAGCCATTGTAATTAGCATGGGTATAACCTGAGCCAAGGTAAAAATGGCAAGATAACAAATAGCTAGTTATTGATATTATGTTTTTATTAATGCTAGAATAATAATAGTTATTTCATAATTTAAGTGTGCTTGTGCCTACATTTTTAAATAAAACATTGCTGGTGATATTACTGTGTTTGATCTTTATTGCTCAATCAGTGGCATCAATGACCATGTTTTATGGCATGACCAGTATGCAGTCTATGCCTGGTATGTCATCGGCAAAAAGTCCACATCAGCATATGGCAATGGCAGTTAACTCAAAACACCAAATGAGCGCTATGTCTGAGTGCGATGAATCAACACTCAGTACAACATCTTGCGAAATAACAGCTACAGAAGAATGTTGTGCGCAAGAATGTGACTGCTTAACCAGTGGTTGCTCTACCATCTCAGCATTTACAGCCATTATTAATTACCACACTGAAATTGCCATAGCGAATAAGATAGTTTCCTCTAGTGCTTTTATTGCCAGTAATACCCTTACCTCCCTTTATCGACCTCCTATTCTGAGCTAAACACAGCCTCATTACGTCTAAAGTTTATTGCTAAAGTATTTAACAAAGCACACCTTATCGGTTGGCCGTTAAGCAGTTCCAGCATTAAACGTATTAAAAAATATATAAATTTTAGAATCAATCACGACAAAGTACGGTAATTACCTTAAGTACTCATATTGTTAAATTTTCCCCCAAGGAGGGAGTTATGTTTTCATTTTCTTTTCCCGCTAAAGCCACTATAGCTATTAGCCTTTTCGCTAGCTTATTATTACTTAGTGCTTGTTCAGAACAAAACACGCAAGCAACGCCCGTAGCTAAGCAGAAAGTTACCCCGCCAAAAATTGACCGGGCAACGCCAGTAGTCGTCACACCAACAATAGCAATCACACAAACTACGACACTGCACCCGATACTTGCAGTGTATAAAAGCCCTACTTGTGGTTGTTGTGAGAAATGGATAGACCATATTGAGCAACACGGTTTTACCACTAAAGCTCATAACCACGAAAATTTATCGGCCTTCAAGCAAGCTAAGGGCATAGCGCCGCAATATCGTTCATGTCATACCGCAGTGTCAAAAGACGGCTATGTTTTTGAAGGTCATGTACCGGCTAAATTCATTCATCAGTTTTTAGCTCAGCCACCCAAAAATGCCCTTGGTTTATCGGTACCCGCTATGCCAATTGGTACACCTGGTATGGAAATAGGGGATAAATTTATGCCCTACCAAGTCATTTTACTTAACGCTGACGGTAGTTATGGTATTTACGCCGAGCTTAATAATTATCAGGAGCAATTCTAATGATTAGCAATAAACCAAGTCAGACCAAGATAAGCTCAGTTGCCAGTGCCATAGCCTTAAGTTGCCTTTTTAGTGTTAGCCCAATGAGTCAAGCGGCTAACAATGAACAAATTTTGTCATTTAATAGCGCAGTGACAACCGCGCAAAAAAATGACCCTTGGCTAACGGGAAATAAACATCTACAACAAGCAGTTGAGGCCATGAGCCATGCTGCGGCTAGTATGCCAGATCCCAAAATGTCCATTGGGCTGGCAAATTTACCAACCGATGGCTTTGATTTTTATCAAGAAGGTATGACCCAGCTTAAGGTAGGTATTACCCAGATGTTTCCACGTGGCGATAGCCTGGCCATTAAAAATCAACAATTACGTATTGAAAGTGAAGCTTACCCTTTTCAACGGGCCGACCGAAAAGCTAAAATCGCCGTGACCGTAGGTACCTTATGGCTTGATGCCTTTCGGGTTCAGCAAAGTATTAGCCTTATTGAAAAAAATCGTTCTTTGTTCGAACAATTAGCTGATGTCGCTCAAGCCAGTTACTCTTCTGCCTTAGGCAAGACCAGCCAACAAGATATTGTTCGAGCGCAACTTGAATTAACTCGCCTCGATGACAGGTTAGATATATTAGCGCAACAAAAAAATGCCTATTTGGGTATGTTGGCGCAATGGCTATCGACGGCTTTTACTACCAGTGCCAATAGCCAGCAAGATGCTATCAGCGCTATTAGCCAACTGCACAACATACAATTAGCCCAGCAATTACCACAACTTGATTTACTCAATAACAAGCTTGTTTATGGTAAAACTTGGTTGTCTGTGGAAGTGCTCGCAAAACACTTTGCTAATCATCCCGCCGTATTTGCGCTGGATAAAAAAATATCTGCCAGTAAAACCGGCATTCACTTAGCCGAGCAGCAATATCAACCCGAGTGGGGAGTTAATGCCAGTTATGGTTATCGTGGTAATGACCCTATGGGTAATAGCCGCTCAGATTTCCTCTCTGTTGGCATCACCTTCGATTTGCCGCTGTTTACTGAAAACCGCCAAGATATGGTGGTAAAATCCGCAATTTCAAAAACTGAGGCGGTGAAAACAGAAAAAATACTGTTATTGCGTCAACTACTGGGTGCTTTTTCAAGTGCCAAAGGCCGTTTATTACGCTTAGAAGAACGAAAAATTCTCTACCAAACGCGACTTTTACCACAAGTTGAAGATCAGGCAGAAGCGTCATTAACCGCTTACACCAATGATTACGGTGACTTTGCTGAAGTAGTGCGTTCACGTATTGCTGTGCTCAATGCCAAAATTGACGACTTAGGCATTCAGGTCGCAGAGCAAAAGCTTATTTTAGAATTAAATTACTTATTTGTTGGCTCGTTAAGTACCGCCAATAACATAGCGGGAGAACAATAATGACAGCAACTAAAACCTCAACAGTTAAAGCCAGCCTAGTTGGCTTAATTTTTGGTGCAGCTCTTACCGTAACGGCTTACACCATATTCACGCCCCAAAGTAACCTAACTAATAGCGACAGTAGTGCCAGCAGTGAGCCGCTTTATTGGGTTGCCCCTATGGATGCTAATTATCGTCGCGATAAAGCCGGAAAGTCACCTATGGGTATGGATTTAATCCCCTATTATGCTGACGATGGTTCAGGGCCAGATGAAGGTGTCGGCACTATTCGTATTTCCCCCAATGTCGTTAATAACTTAGGTGTTCGTACCGTAATTGCCGAAGTTAAAATATTACATACACAAATTGATACCGTAGGTTATGTCACCTTTGATGAAGATACCTTAGTACATATTCATCCTAGAGTAGAAGGCTGGATAGAAAAACTTTATGTTAAAGCCATTGGCGATGCAGTAAAAAAAGGCCAGCCACTATATGATATTTATTCTCCTGAGCTAGTCAATGCCCAAGAAGAGTTTTTACTCGCCATAGACCGAAAAAATAGCCGTTTAATTACCGCGGCAGAAAACCGCTTAGTGGCGCTACAATTACCAAAATCAGCGATTAAAAAGCTTAAAAAAACGCATAAGGTGCAACAAAACATTACCTTTTATGCGCCACAAAATGGCGTCATTGAAAGCCTAGAAATACGGGAAGGTTTTTTTGTTAAGCCTGGTTCAACCTTAATGTCTATTGGTGATTTATCACAAGTTTGGGTGGTTGCCGAGGTATTTGAGCGCCAGGCAAATCAAGTAGTACAAGGCACAGCTGTGACCATGAGCCTAGATTATTTACCGGGTAAAACCTGGCAAGGTAAGATAGATTACGTTTACCCCATCTTAGATGCAAAAACCCGCACGGTAAAAGTCAGGTTGCGCTTTAACAATGAAAATGGTGAATTTAAGCCTAATATGTTTGCGCAAATTACCATTCATACTAGCAGTGATGAAAAAGCACTATTAATACCCAAAGAGGCGCTAATTCGCACCGGCAATCAAGACCGTGTGGTATTAGCCCTGGGCGAAGGAAACTTTAAATCTATCGCCGTTAGTGTTGGACGTTTTGATAGCCATCATGTGGAAATATTATCCGGCCTGAGCGCAGGTGAAAAAGTGGTTAGTTCGGCGCAATTTTTACTCGACTCTGAATCGAGTAAAACCTCTGACTTTAAACGTATGAACCATGATTCAGTGCCCAGCACAGTGTGGGTCGATGCCAGCATAGTTAGCCTAATGGCAGATCATAAGATGCTAACTTTAGCTCACCCGGCTATCCCGGCATGGGACTGGCCAGCAATGACCATGGACTTTATCGCTTTAGACTCAGTCGACTTTTCTCAACTAAAAGCAGATATGACTATCCGTGTTGAGATTGAAAAAGTCAGTGACAACGATTATCGCATTATTAATATTGAACAAAATGGTGACAAACCCGTCAGCAGTGCCACGGTAAATGGCACAGTAAGCTCGGTTATGTCAGCCCACCGCATGGTTACTCTACACCGTGAAGCCATTAAAAAATGGGGTCGAGCAGCGGCGACTGTTGACTTCATAGTCGCAGAAAATGTTGATATGACACTTTTTACTGTCGATGCTTATTTGATGTTCACCTTCGAAATTCATCATGGTGAATTCATTATTGTTAGCGCTATGGCAATGAACTCAAGCATGAAACATAACATGCCTGAGGAAATGCCTCAGGCACTCATGCTTAAAGGAGGTCTGTAATGATTACAGCTATTATTCGCTGGTCGGTAAACAATCGCTTCTTTGTCATACTGGCCACCATGATACTCGTGGGTGTTGGTTTATATTCAGTAAAAAACACCCCGATTGATGCCCTGCCTGATTTATCTGATGTGCAAGTTATCATCAAAACCAGCTACCCTGGCCAAGCACCACAAGTTGTTGAAGAACAAGTAACTTATCCATTAACCACTGCCATGTTATCGGTACCTGGCGCGGTAACTGTACGTGGTTACTCCTTTTTTGGCGATTCTTACGTTTATGTTATTTTCGACGAAGATACCGACCTTTATTGGGCACGCTCTCGCGTTTTAGAATATTTAAGCCAAGTAGGCCCTAGTTTACCTAGCGAAGCTAGGCCACAACTAGGCCCTGATGCCACAGGAGTTGGCTGGGTTTACCTATATGCACTGGTTGATAAAACGGGTCAACATGATCTAAGCCAACTACGTAGTTTACAAGATTGGTTTTTAAAGTTTGAATTACAAACAGTAAAAGGGGTTTCTGAAATAGCCACACTCGGTGGCATGGTTAAGCAATATCAGGTACAAATTGATCCCGATAAATTACGCGCCTTTGGTATTCCTCTATCGCTGATCCAAACGGCGATCCAACAAGGTAACCAAGAAATTGGTGCCTCGGTAGTGGAAATGGCCGAAGCCGAATATATGGTGCGCGCCACCGGTTATATCAAAAGTGTTGAGGATCTGGAAAACATTCCCCTTGGCGTCAATGAAAATGGTACGCCTTTATTATTAAAAGATGTCGCTCAAATTGGCACAGGGCCACAAATGCGCCGCGGTATTGCCGAGCTCAATGGTGAAGGTGAAGTCGTCGGTGGTATTGTGGTAATGCGCTTTGGCGAAAATGCCCAAGAGGTTATTAAAGGCGTTAAAGCTAAGCTTGAGCAGCTAAAAAAAGGCCTACCTGATGGTGTAGAAATTATCACCGTTTATGACAGATCAGCCTTAATTGAGCGTGCGGTGGAAAACCTAGCGATGAAACTGTTAGAAGAATTTGCTGTCGTTGCCTTAGTCTGCGTTATTTTTCTCTTTCATTTTCGCTCATCTTTAGTGGTGATAATTAGCATTCCTGTCGGTATTTTAACGGCCTTTATTGTCATGCATGCCCAAGGTTTAAACGCCAACATCATGTCTCTTGGTGGTATTGCTATTGCCATTGGCGCTATGGTTGATGGCGCTATTGTTATGATCGAAAACATGCATAAACATATAGAGAAGACGCCATTAACCGATGAGAATCGTTGGCAAATTGTCACCGATGCCGCTTGTGAAGTAGGCCCAGCACTGTTTTTTAGTTTGTTGATTATCACGGTCAGTTTTGTGCCGGTATTTACTCTTGAGGCGCAAGAAGGTCGAATGTTTTCGCCCCTGGCCTACACCAAAACTTATGCCATGGCGGCATCGGCGGCCTTAGCTATTACTTTGGTACCGGTATTGATGGGCTATTTTATTCGCGGCAAAGTGCTCGCTGAGCATAAAAACCCAGTCAATAGATTTTTAACATCACTCTACATGCCAGCGCTCAAAGCAGTGTTACATTCGCCTAAGATTACCTTATCAGCCGCCGTTGTGGTGCTGCTCATAGGTTTATATCCGTTAGATAAAATAGGTAGCGAATTTATTCCGCCCCTTGATGAAGGCGACTTAATGTATATGCCAACTACCTATCCGGGTATTTCTATTGGCCAAGCAAGGCAGCTGTTACAACAAACCAATAAGCTGATTAAAACCGTACCTGAAGTAAAAACTGTTTTTGGCAAAGTGGGCCGCGCTGAAACGGCCACGGATCCGGCGCCCTTAACCATGATAGAAACCTTTATCCAGTTCAAGCCAAAAAGTGAATGGCGAGAAGGCGTTACTACCGCTAGCTTGAAAAAAGAGCTTGATTCCTTAGTGAAGTTACCTGGAGTCACCAATGCTTGGGTTATGCCGATAAAAACGCGTATAGACATGTTAGCAACCGGCATCAAAACTCCGGTAGGTATCAAAATAGCAGGGCCTAAACTCAAGGTTATTCAAGAAATAGGACAGCAACTGGAAGTTATTTTAGCTGACGTACCCGGCACAGCTTCGGTCTACTCGGAACGTGTCGCGGGTGGTCGCTATATTAAAGTTGATATTCAACGAGCCAAGGCGGCTCGTTATGGCTTAAATATTAGTGATATTCAGCAAGTAATCGCGACGGCAATTGGCGGCATGAATGTTACCACTACCGTTGAAGGCTTAGAGCGTTATCCAGTCAATTTACGTTACCCGCAAGATTATCGTAATTCCCCTGAGCAGCTATCGCTATTGCCGATAGTTACCCCCAATGGCCAACGGATTTCCCTTGGTGATGTTGCTCATATATTTATTGAAGATGGTCCTCCAGGTATCAAGTCAGAAAATGCGCGTTTAAATGGCTGGACTTTTATTGATATAGAAGACATAGACGTTGGCACTTATGTTGAAAACGCTCAGAAAGTGGTTGATGCTCAGCTAAAATTACCCGCTGGCTACTCTATTACTTGGGCGGGTCAATATGAATACATGCAACGGGCAAAAGCTAAACTCACTTATGTGGTACCGTTAACATTAGCCATTATCATAGTATTGCTGTATTTAAGCTTCCGTAATGTTATTGAAGTGGCGATGATTTTAGGCACACTACCCCTCGCTATGGTCGGCAGTATTTGGCTAATGTATTTACAAGGCTTCAATTTCTCGGTTGCAGTAGGTGTCGGTTTTATCGCCTTGGCCGGCGTAGCAGTAGAAATTGGTGTCATCATGCTGGTGTACTTAAACCAAGCTTATCACGCCTTATTGGCTGACAATGCAGCCCAAGGAAAAACCACCACCAAAGAGCAAATATTACAAGCCGTGCTGAGTGGTGCGGGGTTAAGAATTAGACCTATTATGATGACCGGCGGCACAGTCATTGTCGGTTTATTACCAATATTATATGGCTCAGGTACCGGCTCAGAAGTGATGAGTCGTATTGCCGCTCCTATGGTTGGTGGCATGGCAAGTGCTATGTTATTAACCTTGCTAGTATTGCCTGTGCTTTATTATTTATGGCGTGCAAACAGTATAAAAACAGTGGCAGCTTAGTTCATTAGCCGTAAGTGGCCTCGGGGCTACTTACGGCTATCACTTATCTTTATCAGCAACATTAGTAGTTACTGATAGCACGACAACACTTTAGCTTGAAAAGAACATCATGATTAAAATCATTAACAAGTCATTACCGGGCTGCCTGATATTGTGCTTGCTATGGCTAACTTTGTCGCACGCTGCTGTACAAGCTAAGGCCTTAGTAGTTGTCTCTGATGAATGGTGCCCTTATGTCTGTGACGAGCAAGATTTACCGGGTTTCTTGGTGGAAATAGTCAAGGAGATAGCTAGAGATAACGAAATAAAGTTAACCTTTTCTTTAATGCCATTAGCTCGAGCATTAAAGCTAGCGCAAAAAAACAAAGTCGATATAGTACTCGCCTTAACACCACAACATATTGAACGTTATCAACTTCAGCAAAGTCAGTTAAACTTTGCTGGCTTATATAATGATTTTTATGTCAGAGCAGATAACCCTTGGCGCTTTCAGAGTATGACTCACTTATCAGCGACATTAACAGGTAACGCTATTTTAGGTACCATTAATGGTTATCAATATGGCGCAGAATTCAGCCGTTTTCTCAAAGCACAAAGCGAACATGTTTTTGCGGCCAGTGGTAACTCGCCACTAGTAAAGCAGTTAAAAATGCTACAAATGGGCCGATTAGATATATTATTAGACTCTCGATTTACCGTGCAATACCAACTAGCCAAAGGAGAAAACAAAGGCATTATTTATGCCGGAACCCAAGGTGATTTTACTCCGCTGTATTTAGGCTTTTCAGCTTTGCTCAGTAAAAAACTAGTAAAGATATTTGATAGCGGCTTAATAACGCTGAGGCAAAGCGGCAGGTTAAAGAAGATATTAGCAAAATATGGCCTCACCGACTGGCAATAGCAGAGTATTAACGCGCACATTGCTCGTGCCTGCGGCTAAAAATCACGCGAGTGCTAGTAAAACAATGTGCCCGTATTTTGCTAGAGTATAACGTACAAGACCAGCTTATTTTTATCACCCAGTTCGCACCTTACTTTACAGGATTAATATGAATTTTCTCAGCGCTACACTGCGTACTAGCATGGTGAGTTTACTACTTTTAGCAGCAACTGCCGTCCAAGCAGAGACTACTTATGCCGCACTAGATAGAAACCAATGGACTTATGACACTGACCCTTATGGCAGTGAGGCTATCATTAATGAAAAACTCATTAGACATGGTGGCATCTGGATAAAATTTAAGCGTGTACCGCGTATTGATGAAAAGCGCAATTCATGGATTGAATTGATTCATAAATTACCTAGCGCTTCATTAACGGGCATAAAAAAAATACGTCTAACGTATCAATGTGATACGCCACTGTTAATTAAGTTATCACAGCAAGAATATGGCAAAAATGGTGATCAAAGTTATGCCCATTATCAAATAAAATTGCCGCCCGCGCGACAATGGACTACGCAAGAAGTCGATTTAAAAGACTTCTATCGACCAGAATGGACCCCTGCTAGTTCAACAGATATTGGCTTATTACCCGAACATATAGATGCTATTTATTTAACACCAAGTTTGACCGACAAAGACGGCGGCGAAGCAATATTACAAGTTCGCGCCATTGAGTTGTTACCTTAGCTGACTGTCATGGTCAGCTTTAATGAGCACTATCGATTGCCAACAGCTAACTAAATAGCAATTGAAACCAATAAGTACTCAGTAACCATATCATTAAGTAAATATGGCTAAGTAAACAACCTAATGCTGTGCAGCATAAGCCTCAGCAGCTTGCCAAACACGCAGCACGTTACCCGAAAGAATTTTTACAATATCTGCCTCGCTATAGGCACGCTTTAACAAGCCTTCGATCAAGTTAGGATACGAAGCCACATCTTTTAGGTTACTAGGCAAGCTATCACCAACTCCGTCGTAATCAGAGCCAATACCAACATAATCAATGCCAACTAATTGCACCACATGGTCAAAATGATCAAGCACATCGCTTAGGCTAGAAAAAGGGTATGGATTGCTAATCTTGTATGCTGCTTTAAAGGTGGTAACTTCATCACTATCCTTTTCAAGGTTGTTTTCCGTGATAAAAGTTTTTATTGCTGCTTTACGTAACGTGCCGTAATCAATAGCCTTTTGAGAGATAAAACTAGAGCCGAAGTTGATTTGAATAACACCACCATTTACCGCCAGTGCCTTAATCATCTCATCACTCATATTACGTTCAAAGCCTGGAGTAAAATGACGTGCTGAAGAATGTGAAGCGATAACAGGTGTCTTAGTTATCGCCATGACATCATAAAAAGCCTCATCTGAGATATGAGCAACATCAACCATGACGCCAATATTATTCATCTCTGCAACTAAAGTTTTACCAAAATCAGTTAAGCCGCCAGCGGGGCGATTTTCATCATAAGAGGAATCAGAGATATGATTCGCTTTTGAGTGGGTTAAAGTAATGTAACGAATACCGCGGTCATAAAAGTGTTTAAGGTTAGCTAAATCACCTTCAATAGGGCTACCATTTTCCATGCCCATAGGCAGTGAAATGATACCTTTAGCAAAGTTAGCTTTAACATCAGCCGTTGAATAAGCTAAGGCAAATTTATCAGGCGCTGCTTTTACTATATCTTCAACCATAGTGATCAATTTATCAGCAAGCGCTTTACTGCCACCGCTTTTCTCAAGTCTGGCTGGAATATAAATCGACATAAATGGCGCATCTAAACCGCCAGCAACTGCTCTTGGAAAATCGAAATCGCCATGTTCAGTATGTTCAGCAACATTTTCAAATTGATCTTCTAAACGATATGGCACATCAATATGGCCATCAGTAATAATGTATTTTTTAGCGATTTCTTGGGCTAATTCGGCATAATTTACGGCAACTACTTGTTCAGTATTGCTGGTCGATTCAGCTATATTGGCGCTGCTTGGTGTCACGGTTTTAGCATCTTGACAACCACTGACGACTACGCCCAAGGATAAAACAATGCCAGCCATTAATGGCGATAGCTTAAAGGGATGATTTTTAACTGACTTACTGCTTATTTGATTCATTATTATTATCTTTTTGCATTTAAAAAATTACTTTGCCAATGCTAGGCGTTAATGTCAAAACATATGCACTTAATATAGATAAAATTGTTAAGCGCTTTCTTTCGATCACGAGCTAATTTGTAATAACTATTTTTTTAAGCCAATAACACTATATTCACCACTGACGGTAAGTGTGATCACTACCGCTTGAGCTGATTTATTTTTCCAATACCAACCATGCACACCAGCAAAAGGTGTGGTAAAGCTACCCTGCATATCCGCTAACGTGGCAATAGCATAACTTTCATAATAACCTGTGGTATCACCTTCAGGCTCGCCGTGTAAATCAAAGAAAATCGCTGCGCCATCAGTCTGCCATTGATATTCCATTTTTTTAAACTTTTCCATGGCAAATTTAAATTCAAGGCCACGCCCTGCAGGGATAATGACCTCAATGATATCGGCAGCTTGAACACTTTTCGGAACGTCAATAGTGGCCTTTGTCTCAGCACCGCTAACCACAGCAGCTTTAGGATTAGCTAAAGCCGTTAAGCCCAATTTAGCGCCTATACCTGTTGGGTCGATATTGTATTCTGCCGGTAATATAAAACTTACCAGCGCTAAGCCGGCAATAAACACCGCGATAACGGTGGCTTTGAGCAAAGCTTTGTTTGATAAGGTATCTTGCATATCTATTTCTCTTCTTTATATTTCTTAATATTTCTTAATACTTAAATTGAGTAATTTCGTTCATTAATCTGGTTTTTATTTAGCCTTTGCGGTCATTATTACTCAAAAACGCTGTAAATATATCCCTATAAACTTTACTTATTCGTCCGTGAATAATAAATTTTGCTTCATAAGACCGCTTCATAGCTACTACTTTTACTCTAATTGAGGTTACTAAAATAACCGGTTAACTGAAAACCTATCAGCATAAAACCCGCGCTCATCAATAAAGTATTACTTACCGTTGAAAACTGCACAAACGATGGGTGTTTCCGCCAAAAGCTAATAACCAGTAAGATAAAGGTTAAGGCGGCAAACTGTCCTAGTTCCACACCTAAATTAAAGGCGATTAAATTGGTAAAAAGGCCATCTTGTGGCAGTTGAAACTCTTGTAATTTGCTCGCTAAGCCAAAGCCATGGAATAGGCCAAAGATCAACACCGCAGCTTTAGCATTAGGAGTAAAACCTAAGGTACGCTGAAAACCACCTAAGTTATCAAAACCTTTGTAAACAACCGACAAGCCAATAATTGCATCGATAATATAGGCATTAACTTGTACGTCCCACAGCACACCAAATAACAAGGTTAGGCTATGGCCCAAAGTAAACATACTGACATAAAGTAGAATATCTTTACTCTTGTATAAGAAGAAAATGACGCCGGCTAAAAACAGTAAATGATCATAACCGGTCACCATATGTTTCGCGCCAATATACATAAAGGCAAAAAATTGTACGCCGGTATTATTTTGTAAAAACAGTCGGGTACTCTCATCAACGCCATGTGCCATGGCATCGAGTGAAAACAAACCCATCAGGCATAACACCATAACCATTAAAGTTAGGCGTTTACTACTAGAAAACATTGATGACTCCGCTAGAATAAGGCTATTTTGAATGCCTGATATGGCGCTATAGAGCCAAGCAAGCAAGATAAAATGATGACTACATCATGCCAGTTATATTTATTGTGACAAGCCTTTAGGCTAAAGTTGTTAAGTTTCGAGTGGAAATATATTTAAACAAATTGCGCTCACCTTGGCCAATTGCCTTTTCATGCCCCTAAATCAGCCATTGAGGCCACCACAATGAAAAAAACAGCCGCAAAAGTCCTATTAAAAAGCTAGTTATTGCTAAAAATAGAAAAATCCTAGAAAAAAAACTTTTTATTAAGCAGTAATGAACATTGATAATATTTTGTTTTATCTAACTTAATTTGAGCCATTACACTCACTATTTAGAGTGAATAGTTACGCTAATACACCTTTCAGAAACGTGATGAAAGTGACTAACTTATTCGCGGTAAAGCACCAAACAGTGAATTGGTGAAACTGAATTATTTAGCACTTAGACGATCTTTTTTATTAGCCAACTAACGCCTAATTAACAGGCAAAAAATTGTTGGCTAAAATAAGCGACGAAGGAGCAAAAGCCAACTGTTTTTTGTCCTTGTTGAATTTCTTATAGGGCTTTACTACTCATTAAAATCAGGTTCGTATGTAAATGATGCTTCTACTTCATCTCGTGCTTCTTGCAGCTCGTCAGCAGTGTACAATTCAAAATATTCTGCCGCAGTATAAATTGTTTTTGCTGAGAAAGTATCACCTAACCCACAAGCCGATAACTTTGAAAAGCCAGATATTTTAAGCCTACAAGCGATACATTCAAAAGTAGAGGGTAACATTGATTGTCTTTCGGTTACTTCGTCATCACCCTCAATAATTTCTGTAGAGACAGCTCCAACAGGAGAACCATATACAAGCGCCGTAGAGGAACATGATGGACAATCTACTCTGTGTCCAGATTGTCTGGTCGCCCATGTTTTAGCCTGTAATGCAGCATCTTCTTTGTCTGTGTCGGGTTTATTTGACCAAACTTTTGAGTGAGCCGAAATATCTTGTTTAACACTTTTAGCTGCTACATCGCTTAATGACTGAATTAGAGATTCCGCGTGAGCGGAGTCAGATACTAGGTCTGCTAATGTTTTCCCCATAGATTTCAATAATGCGTTACAAGCTTGATAAAACCTTGGTAACCAATTTGCAGTGCCTTTTTTTCCAAATATCACTTCTCCAGTATGCAACTCTGCATTTCTGTCATCTGTGTGTTTTGAGCAAAATCCAGCCATTTCTTCGGTGAAGTCTGGTAAAAGTTCTGTAAGCCTAGCTAATACCTCTTTAGTTGACACTGAAATAGGATTGAATTTTTTAGCTGTTGGGGCGCTGCCTAAAGCAAATGTTATATTTCTCCAATTCTTAGAGTCAGCCAATAATACTGGTGATATATTTGATAATGCAGATCTAGCGAGTAGCTCTAAGGCAAATGAAGACCATAGTCCATATTGCCAATCTTCAGCAATACTGTTTTCCATTTGCTGAATATAGATAAGAGCTTTAGCGTAGAGAGAATCTGATTCCCATGGATTATTTATTATTGTACTCGTCATTTATATTTCTCTAATTAAAGTAAACACGCTCAAGTTCACGATCGATACATTCTTTTGGAATATTTGAACGAGCATGAAAGTTTGAGTGATTATTTAGGATAAGGGTATCACCTGAATCTACTAATTTGATGTCGATTGCCATATCCCAAGTTTCATTTTTTAACATTACATGTTGAATTCGTTTCACATTATCATTTACTGCTTCTAAAAATAAAGAGTCCCAACGAATACACCTTTGATTATTTATTTTGAATAACAATGGCAGCAAACAACTTTTAGTATTGCTTCCGTTACTTCTTGGTTGCGCTACTGCACGACGTAAGCCTAACTCAAACAACTGATCTAAAATATATTTCAGTGGCAATACTTTTGTTGAAACTTGTTCAAAACCTCGAACACATCGTAGCATTAAAAATTTAGGAGGTTTTGACCAGTGAGCTAAATCGGTATGAAAAGGGAAAGCATCTAATCCAAACTTTCCACTGTATTGATTCTTTGAAGAATTACTTTGTGTTTTAGGTCGAATTTTTTGAGTGTTAGGAATAATTTCATGTCCAACATAATCTGAAACCTTTACGATTTTTCCAAATTTTTTAGCTAAGTATTCGATTTCGGCATCAGGTTCCCACTTGGGAATAAATACAAAACCTTTTTTCGAAAGTTCACTTTTAATATCCATATATACTCAAGTTACGAGAAAGCCCTAACGAGCTTGTAGAATAACTCGTTTATTATGAATTACCCCCTAAAATCGGGGTGGTAAATGCATTACCTATATCGAGTTAATCCTCTACAGTTCGATACAGGAGCACAAAATTTTAGTAGTTTTGGCGGAATTAGTTATTCTACAGCCTCAACGCCCAAATAACGGGCTAAGTAATACTTGCTAAAATGTGAAACGAAGTGGAACCGAGCAAGTGTTACGTGTCCCAGTTGATTTGCTTGTTAGTTGCAACATACTTTCACCAAGTACAACAATAACTTAAACGCACCGTAATGAAAATACCAAACCGTGAATTTGAGCCATTACACTCACTATTTAGAGCGAATAGTTACGCTAATACACCTTTCAGAAACGTGATAAAAGTGACTAACTTATTCGCGGTAAAGCACCGAACAGTGAATTGGTGAAACTGAATTATTTAGCACTTAGACGATCTTTTTTATTAGCCAACTAACAGCTTATTAGGTGTTTTTACTGTTACGTTTATTCTTAAAATAAAAAAACATGCCCCAGACCAATATGTAATAACCCCAAAATAAAAGCCAAACCTCTTCTTTTTTGATCGTTAGCCAAAAAGGGCCGTATTCAACCCACTCGCTTGTCGTTGCCAAATCAGGAAATATTAGCAACAACGGAAAAGCACCAAAAACTACGAGCATACCTCCCAGAGGAATGTTAATTGCTATCGTACTTAATGACCCATATATGAGAGATTGAAATATATAACGATATTTATCATCCATGATTTACACCTAACAGCTTATTATATGCCGAATTTACCACGTACAATTTCATATTCTTTTTTAAGTAACTCAGGATATATTTCCCAAGCCCACTCTCGATTATTATTCTTTGTATTCTTAAACTCTAAACACTCTGCGTAGCTAACACTAATAGCATTTTTAACTTTTTTATCGCCATTAACTAAATAGTTATTAGCGATACTGAAGCATGTTTTTACTTTATCTAAGTCACCGTCATTTATGAGTGATTGAGTAAATTGGTAGAAAGCGCCAACCTCAAAGTGAAGTAATCCTTGTTCTGCATTAATTAATGACGTCAATTCAGGGAATTCTCGTTTTAATTCTTTCAGCAGAATACTTCTATCAAGCATTAGATTTCCCTAGGCATATAACGCCCAATTAACGGGCTAAGTAATAGTTGGCCATACTTGTGAACGGAGTGAACGCGGCCAACTGTTGCGTGTCACGTTGAATTGCTTGTTATAGCTCTGCAATGTGCGTGAGAGTTTCTGGATGACGTTGCACTAATTTCAAAAGTGTTATTGCTTGCCCATTTGGAGCACTGCGTCCTTGCTCCCAGTTCTCTAACGTACGAGAAGATGTATGAAGCAAACTAGCAAACACACCACGTGACATATTAAATTTTTCTCTAATATGTACAATTTCATTAGGTGAAATATCAAGTTCACTTACATCGTTGACATGATGCGTTTTAAGGGTGATTTTCCCCTCTGAATGTTCTTTTGCTTCAACAAGAGCGGAACTTAATTCTGTAAATAAATCACGATTGCTCATTACGCCATACCTCCATAAAAACCTTTAACTGTTTCTTTTGATCTGCGGTTAAATCCGACATTTCACTTTTTCCATAAATAGGAAGTAAATAGCAACGTCGCTTTTTATCAAGGAAGTAATAAATAACACGGGAACCACCACGTTTTCCTTTACCCTTACTTGCAACTCGAACCTTCCGCAAACCACCAGTACCTTGAATCACATCACCCTTCTTCGGGTTTGACATTAGCTCAGCTTGAAACAGTCTAAACTCTTCATCACTGAGGTGGTCATCTCGGTATTTCTCAAATATTTTTGATTCTACAAATATACATTTCATGAGGAAAGTATACGCAAATCGCGTATAGAAAACAAGATGGGATATGATTGAGCTATAACGCCCAATTAACGGGCTAAGTAATAGTTGGCCATAATTGTGAACGTAGTGAGCGCGGCCAACAGTTTTTGTTCCGTTTGAAGTGCTTGTTGAACGAAGCCGCTTTACGGCAGAATACAATAAAATCATCTGTACTTACCTTAACGAACTGACCTTACAAGGAAAAAGTGATAAAGCTATCGAGTGTTATAGTCGATGTCTTCGACAAACAGCGTCGTTCTTTGATCTCTGCCCGGACCAATTAACCATTGAGGATCTTAAGAATATAGCAGACACCCACTCAAATGTTCGTGATCACAATCAAAGTATGGTTTTGTTCAATGTTAATTAATAACACTGTTTTTTTGCGATATTGTTTATTGATTATTTTGGGTGGGTGTCTGTTATATTGGATAAAAAACACAAGTGTTGGAAGAAAAAAACGGGAACGTACCTGTTTAACGCGAATAACTTAGCAAAAGTATTTCG